>NZ_JBIASM010000007.1:0-376895 GCF_042890765.1 Streptomyces sp. NPDC002032
GTTCTTTTTTTTGGTGTGTTGGGGGGGGGGCGGGGGCGCGGGGCCGCGCCCCGGGGGGGGGCGCGGTAATGGGGGGGGGGGGCGGCCCCCGCCCCCCCCCCCCGCCCCCCGCCCCACCCCGTCCCCGCCCCACCCCCGCCCCACCCCCGCCCCGCCCCGGCCCCCGCCTCGCCCCCGCCCCGGCCGCGTTCCGAGCCGCCCGGCCAGGGCAGCGGCAGACTGGGGGGATGCGTATCGCCCTCACCGGATCCTCCGGACTCATCGGCAAGGCCCTCGTACGCTCCCTCCACGCCGACGGCCACACCACCGTCCGCTTCGTCCGCCGCGAGCCCGCCGCCCCCGACGAGGCGCGCTGGGACCCGCGCGCCGGGTACCTCGACCCCGCCGGGCTCGAAGGCTGCGACGCCGTCGTGCACCTGGCCGGGGCCGGCGTGGGCGACCACCGCTGGACGGCCGCGTACAAGAAGGAGATCCGCGACAGCCGGATCCTCGGCACGGCCGCCGTCGCCCGGGCCGTGGCCGCCCTCGACGTGCCGCCCGCGGTGCTGGTCTGCGGCTCCGCCATCGGCTACTACGGGGACACCGGCGACCGCCCCGTCGACGAGTCCGCCCCGGCGGGCCGCGGCTTCCTGCCCTCCGTCTGCGTGGACTGGGAGGCGGCCGCCGCCCCCGCCCGGGCCGCCGGGATCCGGACCGTCTCCGCCCGCACCGGGCTGGTGGTCGCGGCCGACGGCGGGGCCTGGGGCAAGCTGTTCCCGATCTTCCGCGCGGGCCTCGGCGGCCGGCTCGGCAACGGCCGCCAGTACTGGTCGTACATCTCCCTGCACGACGAGGTCGCCGCCCTCCGGCACATCATCGACACCCCCTCCCTCACCGGCCCCGTGAACCTCACCGCCCCCGAGCCCCTGACCAACCGTGAGGTCACCGCCGCCATGGGCCGCGTCCTGCACCGCCCGACGGTGTGCGCCGTCCCCGCGCCCGCCATGCGCCTGGCCCTCGGCGAGTTCGCCGGGGACGTGCTGGGCAGTCAGCGCGTGCTGCCCGCCCGCCTGTTGGAGTCCGGCTTCGCCTTCCGCTACCCCGGCATCGAGGAGTCCATCAGGGCGGCGCTGCCGTAGGGCGCACCGACCGATCACGTGCGACCGTTCGTGACCCGGATGCGACCGTCGTGCGACCGGAGTTGTTCGCAATACCCGGCCGGACTCGGGTTCTCCTGGAGCCCGTTGGGGGAAGGAGGTCCCCACACAGCCGCGCCGACCTCGGGGAGGGGCACGTGCTCAGCAGCGCACACCGAGCCGCACACCATGCCGCACACCATGCGGACGTCGTCATCGTAGGAGCCGGAGTCTCAGGACTCGCGGCCGCACACCACCTGATCGCGGCGGGGGTCACGGTCAGCGTCCTGGAGGGCGCCGACGATCCCGGAGGCCGGATGGCCACCGACTCGGCCGACGGTTTCCGGCTCGACCGGATCGGCCAGCTCCTCAGCACCACGTACACCGAACCGGCCCGCACCCCCGGCCTGGAGGCGCTGGTCCTGCGCCCCTTCGCCCCCGGGGTCCTGGTGCACGGCGCCGACGGCAAGCAGGCGCGGGCCGGGGCCCTGACCCCCGCCCGCGCCCTGGCCAGCGGCTCGCTGGACCAGGCCCGCCTCAGCGCGGCCCTGGGCCGGCTCGCCGCCCTGCCGGTGGAGCGGCTCCTCGCCCGGCCCGAGCGCACCGCCCTGGCCGCCCTGCGCTCCCGCGGCCTGCCACCGCGCACCGTCAACGGGGTCCTGCGGCCCCTGCTCGCCACGCTCCTGCGCGACCCGGAGCTCACCACCTCCAGCCGTGTCGCCGACCTGGCCCTGCGCACCTTCGCCCGGGGCCGGCTCGCCGTGCCGGAGGGCGGCGCGGCCACCCTGCCCGGCCTGCTCGCCGCCGCCCTGCCACCCGGCACCGTCCGCACCGGGGTCCGCGTCCGGTCCGTGGCCACCAACCTCGTCACCACCGAGGAGCACGGCGACTTCGCCTGCCGCTCCGTCCTCCTCGCCACCGGCGCCCGGGCCGCGGCCGAGCTGCTGCCCGGACTGCGGGTGCCCGCCTTCCACGAGGTCACCGTCATCCACCACGCGACCCCCGCCCCGCTGCCCTGGGACGGCTCGCTGCTCCTGGACGCGGACCCCACCTGGCCGCTCGCCCACACCACCGTGATGAGCGCGGTCGACCCCAGCCGGGCCCCGGCCGGCCGCGGCCTGGTCACCACCACCGTGCACGGCCCGCCCCCGCCCGCCCGGACGGTCGCCTCCCGGCTGGCCCGGCTCTACGACACCTCCACCCGGGACTGGGAGCTCCTGGCCGTCCACCACACCCCGGAGGCCGTCCCGGCGATGCCCCCGCCGCACGACCTGCGGCGCCCGGTCCGGGTCCTGGCCGGGCTCTACGTCTGCGGGGACCACCGCGACTCCAACACCGTCGACGGCGCCCTGCACTCCGCCCGCCGCGCCGCCACCGCCCTGCTGCGCGACTTCGGCATCCCGCTCCCGGCCCACCACGGAGCGCCCGTCCCGGCCGCCGCCTGACCCGCCGCCCGACCCGCCGCCCCCGGGACCCCGTCCCGGGGGCTCAGGCCGCCCCGGCAAACCCCGGCAAGCCCCGGCGCGCCCCGCCCGGCCCCGCCGCGGCTCACGACAGCGCGGCCACCCGGTCCCGGTACGTCCGCACCGCCGAGGCGTCCCGGTAGGGCTCCAGCCGCCGCTCGAAGTCCCGTACGTACTCCACCGCGCGCGCCGACCGCATCTCCCCGGCCTGCTGCGCCGCCTCCGCCCCCAGCGCGCACGCCTGGTCCAGCTCGCCCAGCCCCAGCCGCGCCGTCGCCAGCACCACCCGGCAGAACAGCCGCGAACGGGCGTACCCCGGCGCGCGCAGCTGGAGCGAGCGCTCCGCGTGCTGCGCCGAGGCCCGGTACTGCTGGAGGTCGCGGTGGCAGTGCCCGAACTCGTCCGCCAGCTGCGCCTCGTCGAAGGCCCGCGCCCAGTGCGGTACGTCGTCCCCCGGCCGGGCCGCGCCCAGCGAGCGCTCGGCCCGCACCAGCGAGGCCGTCGCCGCCCGCACCTCGCCGAGCACGGCGTGCCCGCGCGCCTCGGCCGCGTGCAGCAGCGCCTGCACCACCGGCGGCGGGCCCGAGCCCACCCCCTGCTGGGCGACCCGGGCCAGCTGGACCGCCTCCCGGCCGTGCCCGAGGTAGACGGCCTGCCGGCTCATCGTGACCAGCACGTAGGACCCGTACGGCCGGTCCCCGGCGGCCTGCGCGAGCCGCAGGGCCTGCACGAAGTACCGCTGGGCCAGGCCGTGCGCGGCGATGTCGTACGAGGTCCAGCCCGCGAGCCGGGTCAGGTCGGCGGCGGCGGAGAACAGCCGGCGCCCGGTGGTCTCGCCGTAGGTGCCCCGGAGCATCGGCTCGGCCTCGTGCTCCAGGTAGCGCACCAGGGCCTGCCGGGCGTGGCCGCCGCCGTAGGCGTGGTCCAGGGTCCGGAACAGGTCGCCGACCGACCGCAGCGCCGCGATGTCCCCGCTGGTGACGCGCTGGCCCGGCCCCCGGTCGATCTGCCGCTGGCGGGGCACCGAGGCGCGGCCCTGGGCCGGCACCCGGTTCGCGGGGTCCGCGCCCCGTCCCACCCGTTCGTCGGCGCGCCCGATCAGCCAGTCCCGGCTGGGCACCACCAGTCCGGCGGGGGTGAAGGCGATCTTGCGGAGTTCGGCGTGCGAGCCGGAGTCCTTGCGCCACAGCCCGCTCGCGATGTCCACGGCCTCCTCGGGGGTGGCGGCGAACTCCAGTCCCGCGTACACGGGCGCGCACGCGTCCAGGCCCAGGTCCTGCGCCGACAGCCGACGCCCCAGGCGCCGGGTGAAGACCTCGGCGATCAGGGCCGGGGTGGTGCCGCGGGGCTGCTGGCCGCGCAGCCAGCGCGTCACGGAGGTCTTGTCGTAGCGAAGGTCCAGACCGTGTTCCAGGCCCAGCTGGTCGACGCGGCGGGCGAGCCCGGCGTTGGAGAACCCGGCTTCCGCGATCAGCGCCGCGAGCTGCCGGTTGGGGACGCGCTGGGCAGGTCGTTCCGTCATCGGCTCCACGGTTTCCTGACGTGACGGCCGGAGTCCCGGCCCTGTGAACGGCGTGAATGTAGCGGCCAACTCCGCCTGAGCCGCCCTCTCTGCCCCACATTCATCCGATCGTGTGCCGAATGGGTAGGCCCCTTTACGGACCGCCCCCCTCCGTCCGCGTACGCTGCGCCCCATGACCCGCCCGCCCCACGGGGCACATGCCCCCGACATGTACCCCGAGTCCACCGCTCCGCTCCCCGCCCCGGAACTGACGGAGGCGGAGTGCCGCCGGTGCGGCACCTACATCGCGGGGCTGGACGGGCGCTACGCGTGCGGGGTCTGCGGCTGGGTCAACGACCACTCCGAGGGCCACCGCCGGCTGCCCAGGGCCGACGAGGACCCGGACCGCCCGCCCAAGGGCCGCAGGCGCCCCAGGCAGCGGCCGGGGCCGCCCCCGCAGACCGGGGCGACGGGGGGCTGAGGGCGCCGGCGCGAGCCGCCGTACCCTTGGCGGGGTGCGATGGGTGCACACAGCACACAGCAGGTTCAACGAGGAGGCGCCGCGGTGACTGAGCTTCGGTTTGTCCATCTGGGCTTCGGGCCGGAATCCGTCGAGTACACCGAGGCCTGGGAAGAGCAGCGGCGCGTCCACGCCGCGCGCTTCGCCGACGAGACCGGGGACACCTGCCTGCTCCTGGAGCACCCGCCGGTCTACACCGCCGGCCGGCGCACCGACCCGAGCGAGCGCCCGCTGGACGGCACCCCGGTCATCGACGTGGACCGCGGCGG
Source organism: Streptomyces sp. NPDC002032 (assembly GCF_042890765.1). Lineage (NCBI taxonomy): Bacteria > Bacillati > Actinomycetota > Actinomycetes > Kitasatosporales > Streptomycetaceae > Streptomyces > Streptomyces sp. NPDC002032. The sequence goes on from NZ_JBIASM010000007.1 coordinate 4,869, forward strand.
CAAGATCACCTGGCACGGCCCGGGCCAGCTGGTCGGCTACCCGATCATGAAGCTGCCCCGGCCCGTCGACGTGGTGGCCCACGTACGGCGCCTGGAGGACGCCCTGATCCGCACGGCGGCCGAGTTCGGCCTGGAGACCACCCGGATCGAGGGCCGGTCCGGCGTCTGGGTGCTGGGCGACCCGGTCGAGGAGCGCCCCGCGCTGGGCGGCCTCTCCCTCGACTTCGACCCGCGGATCGGCGACGACGAGTTCGACGCCCGCCTCAATGGCCCCGAGTACGCCCCGTCCAACGCCGGCCAGCGCCGCGAGGACCGCAAGCTCGCCGCCATCGGCATCCGCGTCGCCAAGGGCGTCACGATGCACGGCTTCGCGATCAACGTGAACCCGGACAGCACCTGGTTCGACCGGATCATCCCCTGCGGGATCCGGGACGCCGGTGTGACCTCCCTCTCGTACGAACTGGGCCGCGAGATCACCATCGCCGAGGTGCTGCCGGTCATCGAGCGGCACCTGAAGGACGTGCTGGAGCACGCCGACCTGAAGCCGCGGGAGACCGAGCCCGCGGCCGGCTGACGCCGCGGGGGAATGCACCCGGCGGCCCCCTGGTTGGCCGGACGTAAGAGCGTACGAATTACGGGCGTACCCTGGTGGGCGCCGAAGAATCGAAGTCACAGGGAGCCGGTCGTGTCCGCAGTCGCACCCGACGGACGCAAGATGCTGCGCCTGGAGGTCCGTAACGCCCAGACGCCCATCGAGCGCAAGCCCGAGTGGATCAAGACCCGGGCGAAGATGGGTCCCGAGTACACCAAGATGCAGGCCCTGGTGAAGGGCGAAGGACTGCACACGGTGTGCCAGGAGGCGGGCTGTCCGAACATCTACGAATGCTGGGAGGACCGCGAGGCCACCTTCCTCATCGGTGGCGACCAGTGCACCCGGCGCTGTGACTTCTGCCAGATCGACACGGGCAAGCCCGAGGCCCTGGACCGCGACGAGCCCCGCCGCGTCGGCGAGTCCGTGGTCACGATGGACCTGAACTACGCCACGATCACCGGCGTCGCCCGTGACGACCTGCCCGACGGCGGTGCCTGGCTGTACGCGGAGACCGTCCGCCAGATCCACCAGCAGACGGCGGCCCGCGAGGGCGGCCACACCAAGGTCGAGCTGCTGGCCCCGGACTTCAACGCGGTCCCGGAGCTGCTGGAGGAGGTCTTCGCCTCCCGGCCCGAGGTCTTCGCGCACAACGTCGAGACCGTGCCCCGGATCTTCAAGCGGATCCGCCCCGGCTTCCGCTACGAGCGCTCCCTCGACGTGATCACCAAGGCCCGCGCCTACGGCCTGGTCACCAAGTCGAACCTGATCCTCGGCATGGGCGAGGAGCGCGAAGAGGTCACGCAGGCCCTGAAGGACCTGCACGAGGCCGGCTGCGAGCTCATCACGATCACCCAGTACCTGCGCCCCTCGCCGCGGCACCACCCCGTCGAGCGCTGGGTGAAGCCGGCCGAGTTCGTCGAGCTGGCTAAGGAGGCCGAGGAGATCGGCTTCTCCGGTGTGATGTCCGGACCGCTGGTCCGCTCCTCCTACCGGGCGGGCCGGCTGTACGGCCAGGCGATGGAGAAGCGCGCGGCCGTGTGAGGTCCCGCGTGTGAGGTCCCGCACACATACTTACCAACCGGTAACACCGCGCTGACGCGGCCCCTAGGCTCTTTTTCATACCGAGCCCGGCGGGCCGCGTCCGTTTTTGCAACACGTCAATCACATTTGACCGACCGGTCACGCCCTGGTAACACCAGTGAGTGACGCTGGAGCCACGTACCGCACACCCCATCGATGTGAGCACCGAGAGAGGGTCCGACATCATGCAGGCCGCGCCAGTCCGCGCCATCGCCATCCCGTCCTTCACCGACGCCTTCCGCGGGATCGAGTCGCTGCTCATGAGCGGCGCCCGCCGCAACGCCTGGACGGCGGTCCTGGAGGACCGGCGCAGGGCCAAGGACCGGGTCGAAACCGAGCACGTACTCGAGGCCGCGGCGACCCGGACCCCGCAGGCCACGTAAACTTCGGTTTATGGCGAGGAAGTCAAACGCAGAGACTGCTGCGAACCCCGGGCGACTGAAGCAGATCGCCCTGACGTACAAGATGACGCGCAAGGCCGACCCGAAGGTCGGTCTGATCGTCGCGGGCGTGGGAATCGTCACCTTCGGTGTCTTTCTTGCGATCGGCTTCCTGATCGGCCACCCGGTCTACCTGGGCATCCTGGGCTTCCTGGTGGCGTTCCTCGCGATGGCGATCGTCTTCGGACGACGGGCCGAGCGGGCTGCCTTCGGGCAGATGGAGGGCCAGCCGGGCGCTGCCGCGGCCGTACTGGACAACGTGGGACGGGGCTGGTCCACCACCCCGGCCGTCGCGATGAACCGCAGCCAGGACATCGTCCACCGGGCGGTCGGCAAGGCGGGCGTGGTCCTGATCGCGGAGGGCAACCCGAACCGGGTCAAGACGCTGCTCGCGGCCGAGAAGAAGAAGCTGGCCCGGATCATGCCCGACATCCCGGTCCACGACTTCATCGTCGGCACCGGCGAGGGCGAGGTGCCCCTCAAGAAGGTCCGCACCACGCTGCTGAAGCTGCCGCGCGTCCTGACCGGCCCGCAGATCACGCAGGTCAACGACAAGCTCCGGGCCATGGGCGACCTCATGAGCAACATGCCCGTGCCGAAGGGCCCGATGCCCAAGGGCATGCGGATGCCGCGCGGCGGAAAGCGCTGACCCTTTCTTCCGCTTTTCGTATACACCACACAGGGGCGCCCCCGAAGCCATCCGGCCGGGGGCGCCCCTGTGTGTGCGTGGGTGTCCGCGCGCGTGCGTGCGCGTCGCGTCGTACGGGCCGGCGGCCCGCCGGATCGGTCAGATCCGGACCTGGACCGCGCCGGCCAGCCGGTCGTGCAGCCCGCGCCCGTCCCGGTCCCAGACCAGCGCCGGGATGACCAGGGCCAGCAGCAGCGTGCGGACCACGACCCGGCCGACGCCGAGACGGCCGCCGTCCTGCCCGATGACCCGGAGGCCGAGGATCCGCTTGCCGGGGGTGAATCCCACGGTGCCCACGGTCAGCACGGCCAGGGCCACGAAGAGGGCCAGCGTCCAGTTGCCCGCGGCGGCCATGTTTCCGTGCGTGATCAGTCCGTATGCGATCAGCTGGCAGCCGATCCAGTCGATCGCGACGGCCCCCAGCCGGCGCCCGAAACGGGCTACCGACCCGGGCCCCGAACGGGGCAGGCCCAGCCGCTGCCCCGGATAGCCGAAGTCGACGCCCATGTCCTCGGCGGCCGCGCGGGGCCCGTTGAGCCAGGATCCGATTGCTTGCCTGTTGTCCACTCCACCACGGTACCGGTGGGCCTGGACGGCCCTTGGACGGGACCCTGGTTAACTTGTGCGAAACAAATGGGTCATGCTTGGGAAATCCCGTCTGCTTATGGTCGGGTCAGCGTGCGACACCGCACTGGCGCACCATGAGCTATAAAAACCCGCCCTGCCCCGGGGCCGGGAGTAGGAGGAGTTGGATGTTCCAGAACGCCGACGAAGTGAAGCAGTACATCGAGGAGAACGACGTCAAGTTCGTCGACGTCCGCTTCTGCGACCTGCCTGGTGTGATGCAGCACTTCACCATCCCGGGGCGCGCGTTCGACCCGAACGAGGAGCTGGCCTTCGACGGCTCCTCGATCCGCGGCTTCCAGGCGATCCACGAGTCCGACATGGCGCTGCGCGCCGACATCAGCACCGCGCGCCTGGACCCGTTCCGCAAGGACAAGACGCTCAACATCAACTTCTTCATCCACGACCCGATCACGGGCGAGGCCTACAGCCGTGACCCGCGCAACATCGCGAAGAAGGCGGAGGCGTACCTGGCCTCCACCGGCATCGCCGACACGGCGTACTTCGGCCCCGAGGCCGAGTTCTACGTGTTCGACAGCGTGCGCTTCGCGACCACCGCGAACGAGAGCTTCTACCACATCGACTCCGAGGCCGGCGCCTGGAACACGGGCTCCGAGGAGAACAACCGTGGTTACAAGGTGCGCTACAAGGGCGGGTACTTCCCCGTGGCCCCGGTCGACCACTTCGCGGACCTGCGCGCCGAGATCTCCCTCGAACTGGACGCCCAGGGCCTCCAGGTCGAGCGTCAGCACCACGAGGTCGGCACCGGCGGCCAGGCCGAGATCAACTACAAGTTCAACACGCTGCTCGCCGCGGCCGACGACCTGATGCTCTTCAAGTACATCGTGAAGAACGTCGCCTGGCGCAACGGCAAGACCGCGACCTTCATGCCGAAGCCGATCTTCGGTGACAACGGCTCGGGCATGCACGTGCACCAGTCGCTGTGGGCGAACGGCGAGCCGCTGTTCTACGACGAGGCCGGTTACGCGGGCCTGTCGGACACCGCCCGCTACTACATCGGCGGCATCCTCAAGCACGCCCCGTCGCTGCTGGCCTTCACCAACCCGACGGTGAATTCCTACCACCGCCTGGTGCCGGGCTTCGAGGCGCCGGTCAACATGGTGTACTCGCAGCGCAACCGCTCCGCCGCGATGCGCATCCCGATCACGGGCTCGAACCCGAAGGCCAAGCGCGTCGAGTTCCGCGCGCCGGACCCGTCCTCGAACCCGTACCTCGCCTTCGCGGCGCTGCTCCTCGCGGGCCTCGACGGCGTCAAGAACAAGATCGAGCCGATGGAGCCGATCGACAAGGACCTCTACGAGCTCTCGCCCGACGAGCACGCGAGCGTCCCGCAGGTCCCGACCAGCCTTGAGGACGTCCTCAAGGCCCTGGAGGAGGACCACGAATACCTCCTGGCCGGCGGTGTCTTCACCCCCGACCTCATCGAGACCTGGATCGACTACAAGCGCACGCACGAGATCGCCCCGATCGCCCTGCGTCCGCACCCGCACGAGTTCGAGATGTATTTCGACCTCTAAAAAAATCGGGGATCGTGCCTGATCAAAGGCCCCCCACCGCTCTCCTGGAGAGCGGTGGGGGGCCTTTTGCCTTTGACAGCCCGGGCGGGCGGGGCGACGGTGGATAGGACCTAAACGCCGGATAAGCCGGGTAAGCGAGACATGTTCGGAGGTGCATGGAAATGCGCCGTAGGATCATCGGAGTCGTCGTCGCCGGGGCCGCAGGTCTGACCCTCGGTCTGCTGCCGCTCACCAGTGCGTCCGCGCACGACCACGGCGGTGGCTGGGACCACCGGTCGGACTACTCCCACTCCCGCTGGGCGGACGACAGCTGGAACGGCAGCTGGAACAGGCACGGCAACTGGAACGACGACGACTGCGGGAACGGGCACGGCAACTGGAACGACAACGACTGGGGCGGCTGGCACAACTCCAGCTGGCACCACGACGGTGACCGGGGAGGCTGGCGCTGACCCTGCCGGATCCCGGGCGATGCCCCTGCCGCGCTGTTCTCAGCGCAGCAGGGGCATCGCCGCGGTGAGCTCGCGCAGGCAGCGCACCGCGAGGTCGGCGGGGGAGCCGGGGCCGGTGACCGGGGCGTCCCCGGCGGACCAGACCTCCAGGGCCACGCGGATCGCGTCGGTGGCCGCCGCCGCGACCAGGCGTACGGACATCGGGTCCGCCTCCGGTCCGGCCAGCCGGGCCACCACCGGGACCAGGCGTTCCTCGGACTCCTGGTTCACCCGGTACCAGACGGCCCGCAGGGCCTCGTCGCCGGCCGCGGCGCGCAGCAGGCCGCGGGTGACCTCCAGCCCTTCCTCGACGGAGGGGGAGTCGCTCAGGGAGCGGGTCACCGCGCGTTCCAGGGACTCCGCGAGGGGGGTGGCGGGGTCCTCCTCGGCGAGCAGCGCGCGCCAGGCGTCACCGCCGCCCGCGAGCAGCGGGGCCACGGCCTCCTGCTTGTTGCGGAAGTAGCGGTAGAAGGTGCGCAGGGCCACCCCGGCGCGGTGGGCGATGTCCTCGGCGGTGGTGCCGTCGGGGCCGTGCTGAGCGAAGAGTTCGCAGGCGGCGCGGGCGATGTCGAGCTGGGTGGCGGCCTTGCGGCGCTCCGTCAGCGACTGGGTTCCGGGGCCGCTCTGGGGGGAGTACGGACGGGGAGATCTCACGGGTGCAGCCTACCGTCCGGCAGGGAGACGGAATGCACAAGATGACATGCTGGCAAAACGTGCCATGCACTCGGTAGTCTCGCCGCATGAACCGTTACGAAGGACGTCGTGTCCTCATCACCGGCGGCGGGTCCGGCATCGGCCAGGCCACCGTCCACCGCATTCTCGCCGAGGGCGGCCGCGTGCACACCGTGGACGTCAACGAAGCCGGCCTGGGGGCCACGGCCGAGCGGGCCGCCGCCGACGGGCACGCCGCCCGGCTGACCACCGCCCTCCTGGACATATCCGACGAGGCCGCGGTCAAGGAGGGCGTCGCCGCCTCCGCCGACGCCCTGGGCGGCCTTGACGTCCTGGTCAACGCGGCGGGCATCCTGCGCTCCGCGCACACCCACCAGACCACGCTCGACTTCTGGAACAAGGTCATCGCGGTCAACCTGACCGGCACCTTCCTGATGATCCGCGAGGCGCTCCCCGCCCTGCTCGCGGGCGAGCAGCCGGTCGTCGTGAACTTCAGCTCCACCTCGGCGAGCTTCGCCCACCCCTACATGTCCGCCTACGCGGCCAGCAAGGGCGGCATCCAGTCGATGACCCACGCGCTCGCCGCCGAGTACAGCAAGCAGGGCCTGCGCTTCGTCTGCGTCGCCCCCGGCTCCATCGAGTCCGGCATGACCACCGGCAACGGCCCGGGCCTGCCCGAGGACACCGACTGGTCGCTCTTCACCAAGCTCGCCCCGGCCCTCGGCCAGGGCTTCGCCGGCCCCCAGGCCGTGGCCGGCGTCGTCGCCATGCTCGGCTCCGAGGACGGCTCCTTCATCACCGGCACCGAGATCCGCATCGACGGCGGCACGCACTACTGACCGCCCCGGGCCTCAGGCCCTGAAGCGGTCCCACAGCCGGGGGAAGCGCTCCGCCAGCACGGCTTCGTCCTCGAAGTCCAGTGGAGCGCCCTCCGGTTCCGCCGCCTGGAGCGGCACGCCCAGGTCCGGCGCCACCGAGCCGGTCAGCTGCTCGTACGCCTCGTCGGCCGCGTACCCCAGCTCCTCGCCGTCCCCGTCGAGGTCCTCGTCGAACTCCCCCAGCAGCTCCGCCAGCTGGTCCGGGTCGTGGACGCCGCCCTCGAAGACCTCCCGGCCCTGGCCGATCAGCCAGCACCGGAAGTAGTCGAACGCGTCGTCGCTCGCCCCGTCGAGCAGCACCCAGGCCGCACCCCACAGGTCCCAGGTGTACGCCCGGTTGTACCGCGACTCGAAGTGCCGGGCGAAGTCCAGCACGGAGTCCGGGTCGAGCTGTGCCAGCCGCTCCACGAGCAGCTCGGCGTGTTCCTCGGGGTCGCCCTCGGCGGCCTCGCGGGTACGGTCGACGATCTCCCAGAACTCCGTCTCGTCCATCACCGCTCCAGCATCACGGGTCGGCCCCCGCGCCGCCACCGCTCATACGGCCAAAGGCCGGTGTCCGCCCCCCGGTCGGCCCCATACGGACGCGGCGGCCGGCCGCCGCGCAGCGCCCGGCGCTCCCCGCGGCCGAAAACGCCGCGAGGCGGCCCGTCCCCCCTGGGCGGGCCGCCTCGCGGCGGTCGTACGGTGCGTCGCGGCCTACAGGCCGTAGCGCTCGCGGGCCTCCTTGACGGAGGACGCCGGCACCTCGCCGCGGCGGGCGAGCTGGGCCAGCGCGGCCACCACGATCGACGGGGCGTCGACACCGAAGTGGCGACGGGCGCCCTCACGGGTGTCGGAGAGGCCGAAGCCGTCCGTACCCAGCGAGGTCCAGTCCTGCTCGACCCACTGGCTGATCTGGTCCGGGACCTGACGCATCCAGTCGGAGACGGCGAGCACCGGGCTGGTGACGCCCTCCAGCGCACGGGTGACGTACGGGGTGCGCAGTTCGCCGCGCAGCAGCGCCTCGTCGCACTCCAGGGCGTCGCGGCGCAGCTCGCCCCACGAGGTGGCGGACCAGACGTCGGCGGCCACGTTCCAGTCGGCGGCGAGCAGCTTCTGCGCCTCCAGGACCCAGTGGATGGCCGTACCCGAGGCCATCAGCTGGATCTTCGGCGCCTCGGCGGCCGGGGCCGCCTCCGCCAGGTCGGCCGCGGTGTTGAAGCGGTACAGACCCTTGAGGATGCCTTCCTCGACGCCCTCGGGCATCGCGGGCTGCACCTTCGGCTCGTTGTAGACCGTCAGGTAGTAGAAGACGTCTTCCGGCTTCTCGCCGTACATGCGGCGCAGACCGTCCTTGACGATCACCGCGATCTCGTACGCGAAGGCCGGGTCGTAGTTGAGCGACGCCGGGTTCGTGGACGCGATCAGGTGCGAGTGGCCGTCCGCGTGCTGGAGGCCCTCACCGGTCAGCGTCGTACGGCCCGCGGTGGCGCCGACGATGAAGCCCTTGCCGAGCTGGTCGGCGAGCTGCCACATCTGGTCGGCGGTGCGCTGCCAGCCGAACATCGAGTAGAAGATGTAGAAGGGGATCATCGGCTCGCCGTGCGTCGCGTACGACGTGCAGGCGGCGATGAAGTCGGCCATGGCGCCGGCCTCGGTGATCCCCTCGTTGAGGATCTGGCCGTCCTTGGCTTCCTTGTAGTACATGAGCTGGTCGCGGTCGACCGGCTCGTACGTCTGGCCCAGCGGCGAGTAGATGCCGGCCGAGGGGAAGAGGGACTCCATACCGAAGGTGCGGGCCTCGTCGGGGACGATCGGCACCCAGCGCTTGCCGGTCTCCTTGTCCCGCATCAGGTCCTTGACGAGCCGGACGAAGGCCATGGTGGTGGCCATCTCCTGCTTGCCGGAGCCCTTGAGCAGCGGGGCGAAGGAACGGTCCGCGGGCGCCGGCAGGGCCACGTGCTTGACCTTGCGGGCCGGGGCCGGGCCGCCGAGGGCCGCGCGGCGCTCGTTCAGGTACTGGACCTCGGGGCTGTTCGCGCCCGGGTGGCCGTACGGGACCTGGCCGTCGGCGAAGGCGCTGTCCGGGATCGGCAGGCCAAGGAGGTCGCGCATGTCCTTGAACTCGTCGATCGTCAGCTTCTTCATCTGGTGGTTCGCGTTCTTCGACTCGAACCCGGCGCCCAGCGTGTAGCCCTTGACGGTCTGCGCGAGGATGACCGTCGGCGCGCCCTTGTGCTCCAGGGCGGCCTTGTACGCGGCGTAGACCTTGCGGGGCTCGTGGCCGCCGCGGGAGCTGTGGAAGCACTCGGCGATCTTCGCGTCGGACAGGACGCCCGCCAGCTGCACGAGCTCGGCGTTGGCGCCGAAGAAGTGCTGGCGGATGTAGGCCACGCCGCGGGTCGCGTACGTCTGGAACTGCGCGTCCGGTACCTCGCGCAGGCGGCGTACCAGGGCGCCCGTGGTGTCGAGCTGGAAGAGCTCGTCCCAGGCGGAGCCCCACAGGGACTTGATGACGTTCCAGCCGGCGCCGCGGAACTGGGCTTCCAGCTCCTGCACGACGCGGAAGTTCGCGCGGACCGGACCGTCGAGGCGCTGCAGGTTGCAGTTGATGACGAAGGTCAGGTTGTCGAGCTGCTCGCGCGAGGCCAGGGCCAGGGCGGCGGTCGACTCGGGCTCGTCCATCTCGCCGTCGCCCAGGAAGGCCCAGACGTGCGAGTTGGCGGTGTCCTTGATGCTCCGGTTCTGCAGGTAGCGGTTGAAGCGCGCCTGGTAGATCGCGGAGAGCGGGCCGAGGCCCATGGAGACCGTCGGGAACTCCCACAGCCACGGCAGGCGCCGCGGGTGCGGGTAGGACGGCAGGCCGTTGCCGCCGGACTCCTGGCGGAAGTTGTCGAGCTGCTGCTCGGAGATCCGGCCGTCGAGGAAGGCGCGGGCGTAGATGCCGGGGGAGGCGTGGCCCTGGATGTAGAGCTGGTCGCCCGATCCGTCGGCCTCCTTCCCGCGGAAGAAGTGCTGGAAGCCGGTCTCGTACAGCCACGCGGCGGAGGCGAAGGTGGCGATGTGGCCGCCGACGCCGTACTTGGAGCCGCGGGTCACCATGGCGGCCGCGTTCCAGCGGTTCCAGGCGGTGATCCTGGCTTCCATCGCCTCGTCGCCGGGGAACTCCGGCTCCGCGGCGGTGGGGATGGTGTTGACGTAATCCGTCTCCAGCAGCTTCGGCAGTGCGAGACCGGCGGCCTCGGCGTGCTGGAGCGTGCGGCGGAGCAGGTATTCGGCGCGGCGCGTACCGGCGGCCTGAGCGACGGCGTCGAGGGAGGCCGCCCATTCGGCGGTCTCCTCGGTGTCGCGGTCCGGGAGCTGGTCGAGCTCGCTCGGAAGCTTTCCTACGGGGTCGGACATCGGTGTGCGCCGCCTTCCGGACAAAGGAGAGGAGGTGGTGATCAAACACCCTGACGGGCAGGACAGGGTCGAAGGACCCGGTTGGGGTCCGCGTTGACTGTAAAGCGCTGATCGATGATCGATCAAATAAAAGTGACGAATAAATGTCACCCACGCAAAAGTCGGCACCGGGTGCCATGAATACAGGCACCCGGTGCCGAAGCGTTTTCGCTGCTCAGGCGCGCGGAGCGCACCCCAGCACATGCCTTTTGACCAGCACGCCGATGTCCGGATCCTGGGCGCGGAACGCCGCCACGAGGGCCTCGTGCTCCTCGGCGTAGGACTTCTGGACCGTGCCCAGCCAGCGGATGGACAGGGCCGTGAACACCTCGATGCCCAGGCTCTCCCAGGTGTGCAGCAGCACGCTGTTCCCGGCCGCCCGCACCAGCTCGCGGTGGAAGCCCACGGTGTGCCGCACCTGGGCCGTGCCGTCCTCGGTGCGGTCCGCCTCCCACAGGGCCGCCACGTGCGGCTCCAGGGCCGTGCAGTCGGCCGCCAGGCGGGGGGCGGCCAGCTCGGCCGCAATCTGCTCCAGGCCCGCGCGGACCGGGTAGATCTCCTCCAGGTCGGCGGCGGAGAGGTTCCGTACGCGCACGCCCTTGTTCGGCGCCGACTCGATCAGCCGCAGCGTCTCCAGCTCCCGCAGGGCCTCCCGTACGGGCGTCTGGCTGACCTCCAGCTCGACCGCGATCCGCCGCTCGACGATCCGCTCGCCGGGCTTCCAGCGGCCGCTGACGATCCCCTCCACGATGTGCTCGCGGATCTGCTCGCGCAGCGAGTGCACGACGGGTGGGGTGATCATCGGCGTTTCAACTCCTGTGGGGGCACACGCGGCCTGATGCCTAGACAATACGGCCGTCGTGGCCTGCTGCGATGCGTTCCCGGTCAGGGGCGCGGGGTGAGGCTCGTTACAACGACGGCGCCCCCGCCCGGACGGATCCGGGCGGGGGCGCCGCGAGCGGCAGCCGGGGCTGCGCGCGGGGGCCTTACAGGCCGAGCTCGACCTCGAACTCGCCGGCTTCCAGGATCGCCTTGACGGCGCCCAGGTACCGGGCCGCGTCCGCGCCGTCCACCAGGCGGTGGTCGTAGGACAGGGTCAGGTACGTCATGTCGCGGATGCCGATGTTCGTGCCCTCGGCGGTCTCGATGACCACCGGGCGCTTGACCGTCGCGCCGATGCCCAGGATGGCGACCTGGTTCGGGGGCACGATGACCGTGTCGAACAGCGCACCGCGCGAGCCGGTGTTGCTGATGGTGAAGGTCGCGCCCGACAGCTCGTCCGGCGTGATCTTGTTGCTGCGGACCTTGTTGGCCAGGTCGGCGGTCGCCTTGGAGATGCCCGCCAGGTTGAGGTCACCGGCACCCTTGATGACCGGGGTCATCAGGCCCTTCTCAGAGTCCACGGCGATGCCGATGTTCTCCGAGTCGAAGTAGGTGATGGTGCCCTCGTCCTCGTTGATCCGGGCGTTGACGACCGCGTGGGCCTTCAGCGCCTGGGCCGCGGCCTTGACGAAGAACGGCATCGGGGACAGCTTGACGCCCTCGCGGGCGAGGAAGCCGGCCTTGGCCTTCTCGCGCAGCTTCATGATCTTGGTGATGTCCACCTCGACCACGGAGCTGAGCTGCGCCTGCGAGTGCAGGGCCTTCATCATGTTGTCGCCGATGACCTTGCGCATGCGGGTCATCTTGACGGTCTGACCGCGCAGCTCGGAGACCGCGGCGGCCGGGGCCTTGGCGGCGGGAGCGGCAGCGGCGGCGGCCGGGGCGGCGGCGGCCTTGGCGGCCTCGGCGGCGGCCAGGACGTCCTGCTTGCGGATGCGGCCACCGACACCGGTGCCCGAGACCGTGGACAGGTTGACGCCGGACTCCGAGGCGAGCTTGCGCACCAGCGGGGTCACGTACGCGCCCTCGTCACCGGCGGAAGCCGGGGCGGCGGGGGCGGCGGGGGCGACCGGAGCCGGAGCGGCGACCGGAGCCGCGGCGGCCACGGGGGCCGGGGCGGCGGGAGCCGGAGCAGCGGCCGGGGCGGCCGGAGCCGGAGCGGCCGGAGCGGGGGCAGCCGGAGCCGGAGCCGCCGGGGCAGCGGGAGCCGCCGGAGCGGCAGCCGGGGCAGCCGGAGCCGGGGCGGCGGCCGGAGCCGCACCCGCGACGCCGATGACGGCCAGCCGGGCACCGACCTCGGCGGTCTCGTCCTCGCCGACCAGGATCTCCAGCAGGGTGCCGGCGACCGGGGCGGGGATCTCCGTGTCGACCTTGTCGGTCGAGACCTCCAGCAGCGGCTCGTCGGCCTCGACGGACTCGCCGACCTGCTTCAGCCAGCGGGTGACGGTGCCCTCGGTGACGGACTCGCCCAGCGCGGGGAGCACGACATCGGTACCGGACGCGGCGGCCGGAGCGGCGGCGGCGGGCGCCTCCGCGGCCGGAGCGGCGGCCGGGGCCGCGGGGGCCTCGGCGGCCGGGGCCGCCGGGGTCTCGGCGACGACCGTCTCGGCGGCCGGAGCCGCGGCCGGGGCCGCGTCGCCGGAGCCGTCGTCGATGACGGCCAGCTCGGCGCCGACCTCGACGGTCTCGTCCTCGGCGACCTTGATGGAGGCCAGGATGCCGGAGACGGGGGAGGGGATCTCGGTGTCGACCTTGTCGGTCGAGACCTCGAGCAACGGCTCGTCGGCCTCGACACGCTCGCCCTCGGCCTTCAGCCAACGGGTGACAGTGCCCTCGGTGACGCTCTCACCGAGCGCCGGAAGGGTTACGGAAACCGACATGGTTTCTGTTGCTCCTAACGAAAGTGCGGAAGTGGTCGTCGCGCCCGTGACTGTGGATTAGTCGTGTGCGTGAAGCGGCTTGCCGGCCAGGGCCAGGTGGGCCTCGCCGAGAGCCTCGTTCTGGGTCGGGTGCGCGTGGATGAGCTGCGCGACCTCGGCGGGCAGGGCTTCCCAGTTGTAGATCAGCTGGGCTTCGCCGACCTGCTCGCCCATACGGTCACCGACCATGTGGACGCCGACCACGGCACCGTCCTTGACCTGGACGAGCTTGATCTCGCCCGCGGTCTTGAGGATCTTGCTCTTGCCGTTGCCCGCCAGGTTGTACTTCAGGGCCACGACCTTGTCCGCGCCGTACAGCTCCTTGGCCTTGGCCTCGGTGATGCCGACGGAGGCGACCTCGGGGTGGCAGTACGTGACGCGCGGGACGCCGTCGTAGTCGATCGGGACGGCCTTCAGGCCGGCCAGACGCTCCGCCACCAGGATGCCCTCGGCGAAGCCGACGTGCGCGAGCTGGAGGGTCGGGACGAGGTCACCGACGGCCGAGATGGTCGGCACGTTGGTCTGCATGTACTCGTCGACCAGGACGTAGCCGCGGTCCATCGCGACGCCCTGCTCCTCGTAGCCCAGACCCTGGGAGACCGGGCCGCGGCCGATGGCGACCAGCAGCACCTCGGCCTCGAAGGTCTTGCCGTCCGCGAGCGTGACGCGGACGCCGGTCTCGGTGTACTCCGCCTTCTCGAAGAAGGTGCCGAGGTTGAACTTGATGCCGCGCTTGCGGAAGGCGCGCTCCAGGATCTTGGAGCTGTTCTCGTCCTCGACCGGGACGAGGTGCTTGAGGCCCTCGATCACCGTGACGTCGGTGCCGAAGGACTTCCACGCCGAGGCGAACTCGACGCCGATGACGCCGCCGCCCAGGATGATCGCGGACTCGGGCACGCGGTCCAGGACCAGCGCGTGGTCCGAGGAGATGATGCGGTTGCCGTCGATCTCCAGGCCCGGCAGCGACTTCGGCACGGAGCCGGTCGCCAGCAGGACGTGGCGGCCCTGGACGCGCCGGCCGTCGACGTCGACGGACGTCGGGGAGGACAGGCGTCCCTCACCCTCGATGTACGTCACCTTGCGGGAGGCGACCAGACCCTGGAGGCCCTTGTAGAGGCCGGAGATGACCTCGTCCTTGTACTTGTGCACACCGGCGATGTCGATGCCCTCGAAAGAGGTCTTGACACCGAACTGTCCGGCTTCGCGGGCCTGGTCGGCGACCTCGCCGGCGTGGAGCAGAGCCTTCGTGGGGATGCAGCCGTTGTGCAGGCAGGTGCCGCCGAGCTTGTTCTTCTCGATCAGCGCAACGTCGAGACCCAGCTGGGATGCGCGGAGCGCCGCGGCGTAACCGCCACTGCCACCGCCGAGGATCACTAGGTCGAAAACGGTGCTGGCGTCGTTCGCCACGTCACGTCCTCCATGCATGTGCGCCGGGCACCGGTCCTCTGTGACCGGGGCGGCGGCTGGTAATCGGCCGCTTGTTTCTTCGGCCCTGTGGTGGGGGCCCTGTCCTGCCGAGAACCCATCTTCGCATTTGTCGGGGGAACGCGGGACGCCGGGCCCCGGGTGTGGACGGTGGTTCTGCCCGAAGTCCGGGTTACCACGGCGTAGGAACCTACTGATCCTCCAGGTTTCGTCCAGAGCGAACGCGCCCCGGTCCCATGATCGGGATACCGGGGCGCGGCACGGCTCGCGAGGAGCGTCTCAGCAGGTGGTACGTCGGTCGTGCGTCAGCCGAGGTCGCCCGTCGCGGTGCGCTCGGCGAGCCGGACCAGGGTGCGCACGGCCGAGCCGGTGCCGCCCTTGGGGGTGTAGCCGTACGGGGCGCCCTCGTGGAAGGCGGGGCCGGCGATGTCGAGGTGGGCCCAGGTGATGCCCTCGCCGACGAACTCCTGGAGGAAGAGGCCGGCCACCAGGCCGCCGCCCATCCGGACACCCATGTTGGCGATGTCGGCGGTGGGGGAGTCCATGGTCTTGCGCAGGTCCTCGGGGAGCGGCATCGGCCAGGAGGACTCGCCGACCTCTTCCGCGATCTCGTGGATCGAGGTGCGGAAGGCGTCGTCGTTCGCCATGATCCCGAAGGTGCGGTCGCCCAGCGCCAGCACCATCGCGCCGGTCAGGGTGGCCACGTCGACGATCGCGTCCGGGGCCTCCTCGGAGGCCCTGGTCAGCGCGTCGCCCAGGACCAGCCGGCCCTCGGCGTCGGTGTTGAGGACCTCGACGGTCTTGCCGCTGTACATGCGCAGCACGTCACCGGGCTTGGTGGCGGAGCCGGAGGGCATGTTCTCGGCGAGCGCGAGCCAGCCGGTGACGTTGACCTGGAGGCCCAGCTTGGCGGCCGCGACGACGGCGGCGAAGACGGCGGCGGCGCCGGCCATGTCGCACTTCATCGTCTCGTTGTGGCCGGCCGGCTTCAGGGAGATGCCGCCGGAGTCGTAGGTGATGCCCTTGCCGACGAAGGCGAGGGTCTTCTCCGCCTTGGCGTGGGTGTAGGAGAGCTTCACCAGGCGGGGCGGGTTCTCGGAACCCTTGCCGACGCCCATGATGCCGCCGTACCCGCCCTTGACCAGCGCCTTCTCGTCCAGGACCTGGACCTTGACGCCGTTCTCCTTGGCGGCCGCGGAGGCGACGGCGGCGAAGGCCTCGGGGGTGAGGTCGTTCGGCGGGGTGTTGACCAGGTCACGGGCGATGTTGACCTCGGTCGCGACGACCTGGGCGCGGTCGGCCGCGGCCTTGTGCTCCTTGTCGCGCGGCTTGGCGCCCAGCAGCGCCACCTCGGCCAGCGGCAGCTTCGGGCCGGAGCCCTTGGCGGCCTTCTTCTCGCCGCCCTGGTAGGCGGTGAACGCGTACGCGCCGAGCAGCGCGCCCTCGGCCACGGCGGTGACGGCGGAGGCGTCGTCCAGGGGCAGGGCGAAGCCGGCCTTCTTCGCGCCGTGCAGGGCGCGGGCGGCGGCGCCCGCGGCGCGGCGCAGTGCCTCCTCGTCGAAGGACTCGTCCTGCTCGGGGGCGGAGCCCAGGCCGACCGCCAGCACGACCGGGACCTTGAGGCCGGCCGGCGCGGGCAGCTTGGTGGTCTCGCCTTCGGCGCCCGAGGCACCGAGCGCGTCGAGCACGGCGGCGAGCTTTCCGTCGAAGGCCTTGTCCACGGCCTCGGCGCCGGCGGCCACGACGAGCCCCTTGGGGCCCTTCGCCACGCCGACCACGAGGGCGTCGGCGCGCAGCGTCGCCGCGCCGGCAGTGCTGAGAGTCAGAGCAGTCACGGTGGTGAAGTCTCGCTTCCGTTTGTGTTTGTGGTCGGTGTGGACACGTCGGGATCTCCGGCCGCTCCGCAGCGATCGTATTCGGGCCCGGCGGCCGCCGGAAATGAGCCTACGCGCACGTACTCGTCCGTACGTCACTCGAAGGTTTGTCAAGTTGTTCGATCAACAGGGCATCAGGTTCACCCATCTGTGGACTCTGCTCCAGGTTTGCCTCGTAGACCTGACGAGGTCCGAGAGACTCGAGCCACTCTCGCAAGGGGACGCGGGGTCCTTTTGCATGATTTCCACAGAGCCTCCCCGGCCCGGCCGTCCGCCATGGGCCGTTCCGAGGGATGGTCTGCGGGGGGAAGGCCGAAATGGTCAACAAGAACCGGATGAACAGGGTCGCCGCCGCGATGGCGGCCGCAGCCCTGGTGTCCGTCGCCGTACCCGCTGCGAACGCCCAGGCAGCGGCCACCGCCGTGACGCCGCGGATCGACCTCAGGGTGCTCGTCGTCGACGACGGCGGCAGCTCGGTCCAGGCGCTCATCGCGGAGCTCCGCGACACCGGAGTCCCGTACACCCGCGTCGACCTGGGCAGCTCCAGCCGCCCTGTGATCAACGCGGCGTTCCTCAGCGACACGGTCTCCGGCCGTCCGCGAGCCAAGTTCCAGGGGGTCGTACTGCCGAACGAGAGCCCGTTCCCAGCGGGCTCCGCCGAACTCGCCGCGCTCACCGCGTACGAGACGACGTACGGGATCCGCCAGGTCGACGCCTACACCTGGGCGCACCCCGAGGTCGGCCTGGAATACACGGACAACGGCGGCTTCGGCGGCACCCTCGACGGCACGCAGGCCGCCGTCACCGCCGCCGGCACGGCGGGTCCCTTCGGCTACCTGGGGGGTCAGGTCGCCTTCGAGGACAACTCGCCGCTGGTCCCGGAGAGCTACGGGTTCATGGCCAAGCCGCGCACCGGCTACACCAGCTACCTCGACGCCCCCGTCCCGGGGGGTTCCGGACGGGCCTCGCTCGTCGGCGAGTACACCCACGACGGGCGCAGCGAACTGGTCGTCACCTTCGGGTACAACCAGTACCAGCAGCAGTTCCGGCTGCTGGCCCGGGGCATCGTCGAATGGCTCACCCAGGGCGTCCACCTCGGCCAGGAGCGCAGCTACTTCGCGGTCCACGTCGACGACGTCTTCGCCCCGGACTCCCGCTGGGACAGGACCCTCAACTGCACGCCCGGCGACTACGCCTGCGCGGGCGGCGAGGGCAAGGAGAGCACCATCCGCATGACCGCCGCCGACGCCCAGTACGCGGCGCAGTGGCAGACGAGCCAGAACTTCAAGCTCGACATGCTCTTCAACGCGGGCGCCGGGGAGGAGTGGAAGACCGAGAACGGCGGCACCGACGCCCTGACCGCGCAGCTCCTCGCGGACAAGGCCAAGTACCGGTGGATGAACCACACCTACACCCACCTGTTCCTCGGCTGCACCCAGGACACCAGCGTCAGCCCCTGGACCTGCACCAAGAACGCCCAGGGCGCGACCAACTGGATGAGCCGCTCCGAGATCTCCGCCCAGATCCGGGACAACAACAACTGGGCCGCCTCCCACGGCCTGACCACCGACCGGACCGAGATCGTCACCGGCGAGCACTCCGGTCTCAAGACGCTCCCGCAGCAGCCCGTCGACAACCCCAACCTGGCCGGCGCGTTCGCCGACAACGGGGTCAAGTGGGCGGGCAGCGACAACTCCCGCGAGCCCGCGCAGCGGGCCGTCGGCGCCGCCCTCACCGTCCCCCGCTACCCGATGAACGTGTACTACAACACGGGCACCAACGCCGAGATGGCCGACGAGTACAACTGGATCTACACCAGCCGCGCCGACGGCGGCAGCGGCCTGTGCGAGGACAACCCGGCGACCTCCACCTGCCTGCCGGCCCCCCTCGACACCGGCACGGGGTACCTCGACTACATCGTTCCGGCCGAGGCGCGGACCGCCCTGCGCCACGTGCTCGCCAACGACCCGAAGCCGCACTACGTCCACCAGTCCAACCTCGCCGAGGACCGCACCCTGTACCCGGTGCTCAACTCCGTCCTCGACACCTACCGCACGCTGTACGCGCCGAGCGCGCCCCTCGTCAACCAGAGCATGAAGGACACCGGCGTCGAGCTCAGCCGCCGGGCCGCCTGGGACAAGGCCGTCGCCAACAACCAGGTCACCGCCTACCGCATCGGCAAGGACGTCACCGTCAAGGCGCCCTCCGGCGTACTGGCCCCGGTCACCGCACCCAACGGGACCAAGAAGCAGCTCCTCCTCGGCACCACGGACTTCGGCTCCGCCTACGCCGGAACCCGTTCCGCCTGGTCGTCTCCCGACCTGCTCCAGTCCGCGGTCACCCTGAAGCTCGCCTGACCGCCCTGGGGCGTGTCCGCGAAGTCCCGCCTGGCTCCGCCCTGCGGGCGGCCGGCGCCACTTCGCGGACACGCCCCTGGGCCGAACCGCCAGTAGGCCACCACGTTCCACCTAGCGCCGGCGCTCCGCGAACCCACGGGCGCCGGCCCCTTTTCCGTCCTGGGGGGACACACCGCATGAGCCATGGGCGTCATGTCACCATGCTCACCGAAGGCACCTATCCACACGTACACGGGGGCGTCAGCACCTGGTGCGACCAGCTGGTCCGCGGCATGCCGGAAGTCGACTTCAACGTCATAGCCCTGACCGGCTCCGGACGCGAGCCGGTCACCTGGGAACTCCCGCGCAACGTCTACCGGCACACCGCCGTCCCGCTCTGGGGCCCGGCGCCCCCGCGCACCCGCCGCTCCGTCCCGCGGGGCAAGGCCCGCCGCGGGTTCGACGCCCTCTACGAAACCTTCCTGCTGTCGCTGATCGACCCCGCCCACGGCGGGTTCTCCGAGGTCCTCGGCGAGTTCGCCGCACTGGCCCGGGCCGGCCGGCTCGCCCCGGCGCTGCGCTCCGAGTCGGTGCTCCGCCTGCTGATGGCCGTCTGGACCCGCCCCGGCCTGGTCACCGCCGGGGCCGCACCCACCATCCACGACGCGCTCACCGCCACCGACCTGCTGGAACACGCCCTGCGCCCGCTGGCCGTGCGGATCCCGCCCGACAGCGTCGCCCACGCCGTGAGCAGCGGTCTGGCCACCCTGCCGGCCCTCGCCGCGAAACGCCTCGACCAGGTGCCCTTCCTCCTCACCGAGCACGGCATCTACCTGCGCGAGCGCTACCTCGGCTACCGCACCGCCGCCCAGCGCTGGCCCGTCAAGGCCCTGATGCTGGGCTTCTACCGGGAGCTCAACTCCGAGGGCTACCGGCAGGCCGACCTGATCACCCCGGTCAACCATTACAACCGCCGCTGGGAGGAGCGCGGAGGCGCCGACTCCGCCCGGATCCGCACCGTCTACAACGGCGTCGATCCGCACGCCTTCCCCGAGGCCGGTCCCGAACCGGAGGTGCCCACCCTCAGCTGGTGCGGCCGCATCGACCCGATCAAGGACCTCGAAACCCTGATCCGGGCCTACGCGTTCATGCGCCGGGAGCTGCCCGCCCTGCGCCTGCGCCTGTTCGGGCCGGTCCCGGCGGGCTGCGAGGCGTACCGGCTGCGCCTGGAGAAGCTCGCCGCCGAACTCGGCGTGGGCGACGGGATCGCCTTCGAGGGCCGCGTCGAGCGGGTCGCCGACGCCTACGCGGCGGGCAGCGTCGTGATGCTGTCCTCCATCAGCGAGGGCTTCCCGTTCAGCATCATCGAGGCCATGTCCTGCGGCCGCACCACCGTCTCCACCGACGTCGGGGGCGTGCGCGAGGCCGTCGGGGACACCGGGCTCGTCGTCCCGCCCCGCGAGCCCGAGACCATGGCCCGCGCCACCCTCGCCCTGCTCCGCGACGACGGACGCCGCGCCGAGCTGGGCCGGATGTCCCGCAAGCGGGTGGTCGAGAAGTTCACCCTCCACCAGTCCGTGGACGGCTTCCGGCACATCTACCGGGAACTCGCCGGCCAGCCCGTCCTGCCCGTGCGCGAGGGCGACGACTGGACCCAGCGGCTCGCGGACCCCTGGTACCGCGAACTCGCCGCCGACGGGAGCCTGTGGTGAGCGGCTCCCTCTGGCTCAGGCCCCCCGGACCGGAAGGCGGCTGGGTGCACGTCGGCCACGCCGCCGCCACCGGCCACGCGCTCGCCGGCGCCCGCGCCGCCGCCGGCCGGGAGCCGGCCGGCCGGGAGCCGGCGGCAGCCGACGCCGGCACCCTCCCCGCCGTCCCCCGCCCCCGTCAGCGCACGGGGGCGGGGGCGGCGGCCGCCGACGACCCCATGGACGAACTCGCCGAGCGCCTCGACACCCTCGTCGCCGCGGCCGTCCACCCCGACGAGATCGCCGCCGTCCTCGAATCCGACGGGATGAACGACGAGTACATCCGCCTCACCTACGGCCGCCACGACTCCTTCGCCCTCGCCGAGGAGCTCTACGCCCGGGTGCCGCGGGCCTTCCCCGAACCCGACCTGGTCCCCGACCCCTGGAAGGTCCCCCTCACCGCCTGCCTGCTGCGCGGGGTGATCTTCGCCCTGCCCGGCCTCGCCTACGTGCTGGGCGCCCCCCTCCTCGAAGGCCCCCCGGACCGGCTCGGACTGCCCGCCGGCACCCTGACTCTGCTCGCCGGGGCCCTCATCGGCTGGGTGTGGGACCAGACCCTGTCCCACCGCGCCTACTCCTGGCTCGGCCTCGGCGACCGGGCCGCCGCCCGGCGCACCCTGCTCGCCGGAGCCCCCGCCGGGGCGCTGCTGGGCACCGCCGCCGCGCTCGCCGTCCCCGGCGGGCCGCCGTTCTCGTACGCCTTCGCCGCCGGCCAGGCCCTGTACGTGGGGGCCGCCACCGTGCTGCTGGTGCTCGGCCGCGAGCGGGTGCTGCTCGCGGCCCTCGCCCCGATGGCCGGCGGCGCCGTGCTCTCCCTCGCCGTGGACCTGCCCGTCCCGGTACGGGTGGCCCTGCTCGCCCTGTCGCTGCTGGCCGCCTGCACGCTCGCCCTGCGCGAACTCCCGCTCGCCGCGGGCGTACGGGCCGGCGCGCGGCGGCTCCGCGACCGGGCCCGGCACCGCCGCGGCGAGGGCGGCCCGGTGCGCTGGCGAATGCTGCGCGGCGCCGAGGAGGACCACACCCGGCGCGGACCCCGGATCGGGGACTCGGTGCCCTACGGGGTCTTCGGCCTCGGGACCGGCCTGCTCGTGCTGTACGCCGCCCTGGGGGAGGTGCTCTCCGGCGGCCCCGCCGAGGCGGTCGCCGCCCCCAGCGCGGTGGCCCTCACCCTCAGCATGGGTCCCGCCGAATGGCTGCTGCACCGCTTCCGCAGCGGCAGCCTCACCGGGCTGCGGGCGGCCCGCTCGCCCGGCGCCTTCTGGCGCCGGATGCTCTCCACCCTGGCCGGCTGCCTCGCCCGCTACCTGACGGTGCTGCTCGCCCTCGGCGTCACCGGAACCCTGCTGTGGCCGCACGCCCCCGCCCTGTCCGGGGTGCGCGTCGCGACCCTGCTGCTGCTGGGCGCGGTGATGTGGACGGGGCTGCTCCTGCAGTCCTTCGGCGCGGTCCGGCCCGCCGCGGTGGTCTGCGCGGGCGCCGCCGTCGCCCAGAGCGTGGCCCTGCTCGTCGGGGCAGGAGCGCCCCGGCTGGTCCAGCTGGCGGTGGCGGGCGGCGCCGCGGCGGTCCTTGCCGTCCTGGTCTGCCTGCTGCTCGGCCGGGCGACGGCCCACCGGTGACCCCCCAACGCCCGTCCCCGTACGAGGAGAACGACCGCATGCTGCTGGTACCCCTGTACGAGCACCCCGCCGACCGCCCCGAGGAGTGGGAGCGGCTCATCCGCTGCGCCGGCCGGCTGCACTCCGTGGTGCTCAACCCCGACAGCGGCCCGGGCCGCGCCCCCGACGAGCGGTTCGCCGCCGTCGCCGCCCGGCTGCGCGAGGCGGGCGTGGCCGTCCTCGGGTACGCCGACACCGACTACGGGCGCCGCCCGCACGCGGAGGTGGTGCAGGACCTGCTGCGCCACCGCGACTGGTACGACACCGACGGGGCCTTCCTCGACCAGGCCGCCGCCGGGCCCGAACTGCTGCCCCACTACGGCCGGCTGGCCGTGGCCGCCCGGGCCGCCGGAGCCCGTACGCTCGTCCTGAACCACGGTGTCCACCCGCATCCCGGGTACGCCGGGTTCGCCGACCTGCTCGTCACCTTCGAGGGACCCTGGGACGCCTACCGGGACGCGGCGGCCACCCCGCCCGCCTGGACCGCCGACCACCCCGCCCGGACGTTCTGCCACCTCGTGTACGCGGTCCCGCCCGGTGCGCCGGCCGCCGAGCTCGCGGCGGAACGCGGGGCCGGGGTGTACTGCGCGGTCCCCGGAACCGGCGCGCACCCGTGGGGCACCCTCCCGTACGCCCTGGAGGCGGCCGGATGAAGAGAACCACCACCACCGCGGCGGCGGCCCTCGCCGCCCTCGCCCTGCTGATGCTCACCGGCTGCTCGTCGGATTCCGACGATGACGACGGGACGCCGGAACCCGGACCCACCGGGGCATCGACCCCGGCCCCGGCACCCGGGCAGCGCTGGCAGCCGAAGCCCGGCACCGCCTGGCAATGGCAGCTCAGCGGCAAGCTCGACACCTCCTTCGACGTGCCCGTGTACGACGTCGACGGGTTCAACACCAGCCAGGAGCAGGTCACCGCCCTGAAGCGGGCCGGCCGCCGCACCATCTGCTACATCTCCACCGGCGCCTGGGAGGACTTCCGCCCCGACTCCGGCGACTTCCCCGAGGACATGCGCGGCAAGGGCAACGGCTGGAAGGGCGAACGCTGGCTCGACGTCCGCCGTCTGACGGACCTCGAACGGCTGATGGGCAAGCGCTTCGACATGTGCCGAGACAAGGGCTTCGACGCCGTCGAACCCGACAACATGGACGCCTACCACAACGACTCGGGCTTCCCGGTCACCGCCGACGACCAGCTGAAGTTCAACCGGATGATCGCCAAGCTCGCCCACGACCGGGGGCTGGCCGTAGGCCTCAAGAACGACCTCGACCAGATCCCGCAGCTGGTCGGCGACTACGACTTCGCGGTCAACGAGCAGTGCGCCCAGTACCACGAGTGCGACGAGCTCACCCCGTTCGTCCGGGCGGACAAGGCCGTCTTCCACGTCGAGTACGAGCTGTCGGCGGACCGTTTCTGCGCGCGCTCCAAGGAGCTGAAGCTCAGCTCCCTGGAGAAGAAGCTCGAACTCGGTCCCTGGCGCAAGGCCTGCTAGCGGGGACGGCGGAAGCGACGGGGGCGGCGTCAGACGACCGGGAGGATCGCGTGGACCCGGTAGCCGCCCCCGTACCGCGGCCCGGTGAAGCACGAGCCGCCCAGCGCGCCCGCCCGCTCCCGCATGCCCAGCAGCCCGTGCCCGCCGCCCGGATCGGCCGGCCCGGGGGCCGAGTCGGCCGAGTCGCCCCCGTCGTCCAGCACCGTCACCTCCAGCGAGGCACCCACCCGCACCACGCTGACCTCGGCCTTCGCCCCCGGACCGGCGTGCTTGCGGACATTGGTCAGCGCCTCCTGGATCACCCGGTACGCCGCCAGGTCCACGGCGGACGGCAGCGGTCCGGTGTCCGCCCCGAGCTCCAGGAGCACCCGTACCGGCAGCCCGGCGTGCCGGAAGGTGTCCAGCAGTTCCTCCAGCAGGGCCAGCCCCGGCGCGGGCTCCGTCGGCGCCTCCGGATCGCCGGACTGCCGCAGCAGCCCGACGGTGGCGCGCAGCTCGTTCAGCGCCGACCGGCTGGCGTCGCGGACGTGCGCGAGGGCCTCCTTGGCCTGGTCGGGCCGCTTGTCCATGACGTGCGCGGCCACCCCCGCCTGGACGTTGACCAGGGCGATGTGGTGGGCCACCACGTCGTGCAGGTCCCGGGCGATCCGCAGCCGCTCCTCGGCGACCCGCCGCCGGGCCTCCTCCTCGCGGGTCCGCTCGGCCCGTTCGGCCCGCTCGCGCATGGCGTCGATGAAGGCCCGCCGGCTGCGCACCGCGTCCCCGGCGGCCGCGGCCATCCCGGTCCAGGCGAAGACGCCGATGTTCTCCTGCGCGTACCAGGGCAGCGGTCCCGCCAGCATGGCCACCCCGGTCAGCCCGGCCATCGTCAGCACCCCGGTCCGCCAGGTCGTGGGCCGGTCGGTGCGGGCCGCCACCGTGTACAGGGCGATCACCGCGCACATCGCGACGGGCGCCCTCGGCTCCCCGGTGCTCAGCTCCAGCATCGACAGCCCGCAGGTCACCGCCAGCACGGCGCGGGGCCGGCGCCGCCGCAGCACCAGGGCGGCCGCGCCGAGCAGCATCAGCACCAGGGAGAACGGTTCGGGGGCGCGGGTGCCGAAGGTGGGCCCGTGCGGTCCGTGCGGATCGGCGAAGGACCCGAGGACCATGAAGACGAACGCCCCGAGCGCGAGCACGGCGTCGGTGGCGAG
Organism: Streptomyces sp. NPDC002032; assembly: GCF_042890765.1. Lineage (NCBI taxonomy): Bacteria > Bacillati > Actinomycetota > Actinomycetes > Kitasatosporales > Streptomycetaceae > Streptomyces > Streptomyces sp. NPDC002032. The sequence continues at coordinate 29,819 of NZ_JBIASM010000007.1, forward strand.
CGGATGCGCCCGCGTCCACCGCCGGCTGCGGGCGAAGGGCCCGGGGTCTGTCGTCACCCGGATACGGTACGGGTTCCCCGGCGCCCCGCGGGGCTCAGGCGGGCCCGGGCGGCGGCGGAGGGGGCCGGCGGACCACGGGGGCGCGGGAACGGGCCGGCCCCCACTTCGCGCGGACCGTGCACACGGCCATCACGGCGGCGATGGCCGCCAGGTGCTCCTTGCCGGCGAGGTTGTCCTTGAACAGCACCTCGCCGATCATCACCAGGATCACCAGGCCCCCGGTCAGGTAGGCCCGGTAGCGCCAGCAGACGTAGATCGCGAGCCCCACGACGGCGGCCGAGGGCCCGGTGTCGTTGACGATCCGGTCGGTCACCGGCAGGCCGAAGGGGTGGTCGGGCCCCAGCGAGAGGCCGATCCTGGCGTAGGTGGTGCCGGCGAGGGTGGCGACGTAGCCGATGAGCAGGGTGCGCCACCAGCCGATGCAGATCTCCGCGATCCCGAAGACCAGCAGGATCTGCGCGAGGGCCCCCCACACCGGCAGGTCGAGGGCGGGCACGAACAGCGAGAGCGGCGTGCGCAGCAGCGCGAGCCACAGAGGGTCGACGGCTTTGACGGACCCCAGGTTCTGGACGGGCTGGAAGCCCCATGACGTGTTCTGCACGACCTGGAAGACCGAGGTCAGGCACACCGCGCCGATGGTCATCGGGATCGCGCGCCACTTGTCGCGGACGAGCGCGTCCCGGATGGTCCAGAACATGGGGCCCCACTCACGGCGGGCGAACCGCCGTAGTGGGGCCGTCGACCACGACGTCAACGAATCGTCTCCAGATGTCTGCGGTGCAGCCACTTCGGCAGGCCGGGTGCCTCCAGGAAGCCCTCGGCCCGGCCCGCCGCGATACCGATCCGCAACAGGTCGGAACTCTTCTCGAAGAGCATGAACCGCGGTTCCCAGATCGGCCGGTATTTGGCGTTGGCCCGGTAGAGGGACTCGATCTGCCACCAGCGGGAGAAGAAGCTCAGCAGCGAGCGCCACATGCGCAGCACCGGACCCGCGCCGAGCTTGGACCCCCGCTCGAAGACGGAACGGAACATCGCGAAGTTCAGTGACACCTGTGTGACGCCGATCTCCTTCGAGCGCTCCAGGAGTTCGATGACCATGAACTCCATCAGGCCGTTCTCGGAGTCGCGGTCACGGCGCATCAGGTCGAGCGAGAGGCCCTTGGGGCCCCACGGCACGAAGGACAGCACGGCCCGCAGGTCGCCGTTGCCGTCGGTGCACTCCAGCATCACGCACTGGCCGTCGTCGGGATCGCCCAGCCGGCCCAGCGCCATGGAGAAGCCGCGCTCGGTCGCGCCGTCGCGCCAGTCGTCGGCCCGCTTGAGGAGGACGTCCATCTCCTCGGCCGGGATGTCCGCGTGGCGGCGGATGCGGACCGTGTACCCGGCCCGCTTGACGCGGTTGTAGGCCTGCCGGACGGTCCGCATGGCGCGGCCCTCCAGTGTGAACTCGTCCGTCTCCACGATGGCCTCGTCACCGAGCTCCAGCGCGTCCAGGCCGTGCCGCGCGTAGATCTGCCCGGCCTCCTCGCTGGCCCCCATCACGGCCGGCACCCAGCCGTGCTCGCGGGCCTCGGCCAGCCACGGCTCGATCGCGCCGGGCCAGGCCTCGGGGTCGCCGATCGGATCGCCGGAGGCGAGCGAGACCCCGCCGACGACGCGGTAGGTGACGGCGGCCTTGCCGGTGGGGGACCAGATCACGGACTTCTCGCGGCGCAGCGCGAAGTAGCCGAGCGAGTCGCGGTCGCCCTGCCGGGCGAGCAGCGCCCGCAGCCGCTCCTCGTCCTCGGGGGTGAGCGGGTCGACGGCGCGGCGCGAGCGGAAGGCCGCGAACAGCACCGCGAGCAGCAGCAGCATCGACATCACGTTGATGCACACGTCCACCCAGGCGGGCGTGGTGATCGCGTGGTACGCCTTGTCGTCGGGCGCGAGCGTGATCAGCCGCATCACGCCGTACCGCCAGCGGGCCAGGAACGTCGCGTCCGCGCTGTCCGGGTCCGTGTTGGTGGCCCCCACCAGCAGGGCGGCGACCAGCGAGGTCAGCAGCAGGCCGACGGCGGCCACGACGGTGGCCAGCTTCGGGTTCGAGCGGTCGCCCTTGGCGTAGAACTCGTGGCGGCCCACCAGCAGCGCGCCGACGAAGGCCGCCGTCAGGGCGAGCGAGACCCAGTTCTGCGCGTGGTCGCGGAACTCCGGGTAGCAGAGGTTGAAGTCGCCGCTCGTGCAGGGGGCGAAGGCGGCGACCGCGAAGGCCAGCAGCAGCATGCCGCTGACCACCAGGTTCAGGATCCACGCGGCCCGCTTGCGGCGGCCCATCGTGACCGCCAGCAGCAGCGAGAACAGCCCTGAGGCGAACCCGGCCGTCAGCAGGTACGGGGTGTAGAAGTCGGCGGTGTTGTGCCGGCGCAGGTCCTGCCCGAGCGAAAGCCACACCGCGCTGAGGAAATTGACGAAGGTGACGGCCCGCAGGTACCAGACCGCGAAGGCGGCGCTGCGCCTCGACGAGGCGCTCCCCCTGCGGGTCTCCGCCTTCGGGACGGGCTCGCCGCCCGGCTCCTTCTTGTCCTTCTTGCTGTTGGAAACCTTGCCGGAGGCCTGATCGAGGCTCCGGTCGGTGTCTGCGCTGGTCAAGCGGACCTCTCCCATGAAAAGCGATGATATGGGGCGTCACCGTCCACAGGCAGTGCGTGCACTGCGGACTGATCAGGCCCGTAGTGCCCGGTGTCTCAGTCCGTCGGCTGTTCCACGGCCGCCCGCTCCGGAAGTTCCGCCGCGAGTGCGGCGGCCGCCTGGACCAGGGGGAGTGCCAGCAAGGCCCCGGTTCCTTCCCCCACTGTGACGCCGTGGTCGAGCACGGGGTTGAGTGCCATCCGGTCCAAGGCCTTGGCCTGGCCCGGTTCCCCGCTGGTCTGTCCGGCCAGCCACCAGTCCGGGGCCCGGAAGGCGGCCCGCTGGGCCACCAGGCCGGCGGCCGCCGAGACGACCCCGTCCAGGATGACAGGCGTGCGGCGCACCGCGCACTGGAGCAGGAAACCGGTGATCGCGGCGACGTCCGTACCGCCGACCGCGGCCAGCAGGGCCGTCTGGTCGCCGAGCACCGGCCGGGCGCGTCGCAGCGCGTCGCGGATCGCGGCGCACTTGCGCATCCAGGCCAGGTCGTCGATCGGCACCCCGCCGCGCCCGGTCACCACGGAGGCGTCCGTCCCGCAGAGCGCGGCGACCAGGACGGCCGCCACGGTGGTGCCGCCCACGCTCAGGTCGCCGAGGACGACCAGGTCCGTACCGGAGTCGGCCTCCTCGTCGGCGATCGCGATGCCCAGCCGCAGGGCGGCCTCGGCCTCCTGCGCCGTCAGCGCGTCCTCCACGTCGATCCGTCCGCTGCCGCGCCGCACGCGGTGGCGCGTCACGTCCTCGGGCAGGAGGGACGGATCGCAGTCGAGGCCGGTGTCGACGACGCGCACGCCCGCGCCGAGCCGCCGGGCCAGGACGGACACCGGGCTGGTCCCGTCCAGGACGGAGCGGACCAGCTCGTGGGCGCTGCCGGCGGGGCGGGCGGAGACGCCCTGGGCCGCGATCCCGTGGTCGGCGGCGAACAGGACGACGCGCGGCCGCTCGACCGGCTTCACCGGGACCTGCCCCTGCGCGGCGGCCAGCCATTCGGCGAGCTCGTCGAGCCGGCCCAGCGCACCGGGCGGCACGGCCAGCCGCTCACGGCGATCCTCGGCGTCACGCCGGACGCCCCCGTCGGGGCGCTCGATCAGATCGGAGAAGTCGTCGAGATTCAGCGTGGTCATCTGCCAGAGACTACAGCCGGTCAGGCCCTGCCTCAGGGGGTGTCCCGCCGATCCCGTGGCGGTCCGTCACCCCGGCTGCCCCTTCAGGACGAGGGCCTGCCCCGCCACCACCAGCAGGACGTGCTCGCACTCGCCCGCCACCGCGTTGTTCAGGCGCCCCAGCTCGTCGCGGAACCGCCGCCCGGAGGCCGTCGCGGGGACCACCCCGGCGCCCACCTCGTTGCTGACGAGCACCACCGTGCGGCGGGCCGCGCGGACCGCCGCCACCAGGTCCGACACCCGGTCGCGCAGCTCCTTGCGGCCCCGCGCCGCCCACGCGGAGTCGTCCCAGGCGTCGGCCCGGTCCATGGCGTCGGTGAGCCACAGCGCGAGGCAGTCGATCAGCAGCGGGGGCCCGGACGCCGCCAGCAGCGGCGCCAGTTCGCAGGTCTCCACCGTCCGCCAGCCGGCCGGGCGGCGCTCGCGGTGCAGGCCGACGCGCTGGGCCCAGTCCGCGTCGTCCTCGCGGGTGCCGGAGGTGGCCGCGTAGACCACCTCGGGGTAGGCCTCCAGGCGCCGCTCCGCCTCGACGGACTTGCCCGAACGGGCACCGCCCAGCACCAGGGTGCGCCGGGGCACCCGCGGGCCCGCGCGGTACTCGCCCGCCACCACCGTGGTGCCGTCCGGGACGGCGCGTGCGCCGGCCGCCGCGCACCGGCGCTCCAGCTCCCGGCCCGGCGGGGTGTCGTGGTCCAGGTGCACGGCGATCACGTCGGTCGCCGGGCCGACGGCGCCGCTCGCGCGCAGCCGGGCCAGGGCTTCGGGGCGGCCGAGCACATCGGCGATGACCACGTCGTAGGCCCGCCGGGCCGTCGTCCCTGTGGTGCCCGCGGGGGCGCCGCCCGGCGGGAGGTACAGCAGCCGGCTCCCGTCCGGGCCGGTGACCTCGTACCCGGTGCCCGGCGCGTCCATCGGTACCGCCCGCACCCGGTGCCCGCTGATCACCGCGAGCTCCCGCCCGTCCGGCACCCGGCCCGCCGCCGGCAGCCCGGGCGGCAGCTCGACGGCCGGCCCGTCGTGCGGGTGCGTCAGCAGCACCTGCCGGACACCGGCCAGCGAGTGCCCCGCGCGGGCTCCGGCGAGCACCGCCCCGGGGGTCAGGTCCAGCAGCAGTGCCCCGTCCACGACCACGGAGGTCGCGGCGCGGGCCAGGCCGCCCACGGAGACCGCGCAGGCCGCGCAGGGACAGCCGGGGCGGGGGAGTCCTTCAGGGGTACCGGTGCCGAGCAGAGTGAGTTCCACACAGAGATCCTCCCGCGTCGCCGGGAGTGCTGCGCGCCCGGTTACTCTGCGGGCACACTCATGCCGAGAAGTGTGAGAACGCGTGCGAGCAACGGAGGCGGACATGGTGTGGACGTGGCGGTTCGAGACGGCCGACGGCACGGAGACGAGCCCGGCGGTGGAGCCGGAGGAGTTCACGACCCAGGGCGACGCGGAATCCTGGATCGGCGAGGTCTGGAAGGAGCTCCTGGACGGCGGCGCGGAGCAGGTGACCCTCTTCGAGGACGGCACCCAGATCTACGTGATGAGCCTGCGCGCCGCCTCCGAGGCGTAGCCGTACATCCCCTGGCCCCGCCCGGCGTCGGGCGGCGCGGGGCCGGGGCGCAGGCGAGGGGCGGCCGGGCTGGATCACCGGTCGGTCCGGGCCGGGTCCTGCTCCGGGAAGGGGACACGAGCGCCGCTCCGGTACGAGGGGGCGGACGAAAGCGCTCCCGCCCGGAGGACCGGACGGGAGCGCTGGGCAGACGGGTGGGCGGACGGACGCCTAGCCGCGGACCCCGCACAGGTGCAGCAGCGCCGCCACCGAGCGGTAGGGGTCGGTGCGCCCGGCGCGCTCCTCGGCGGCGAGCAGGGCTTCGAGTTCGGCGTCCGGCGGGAGTTCGCTGCCGGCCTCGGTGCCGTCGGTGAAGACCCGTACGCCGTACCAGGTGGCGAGCGGGGCGCCGATGCCGGACAGGGTCGAGGTCAGGTCCGCCAGCCGGTCGGCGCGTACGTCCATGCCGAGCCGGTTCGTGTAGTCGACGGTGTCGAAGGCGGCCAGCGCCCTGTCCCAGTCCCCGGCCAGTCCCGGCCGCAGCGCGAGGGCGTCGCCGTTGCGCACCAGCAGGGACAGCAGGCCGCCGGGCGCCAGCATCCGGGCCAGCCCGGCGAGCATGGCGTCCGCCTCGGGCACGTACATCAGCACCCCGTGGCACAGCACCACGTCGAAGCTGCCCGGGACGAAGTGCACGCCCGTCTCGCGGCCGTCACCCTCCAGCAGCTGGACCCGGTCGCGGATCCCGGCCGGTTCGGCGGCCAGCGCCTCGCGGGCCGCCTCCAGCATCGCCGGGTCCTGCTCCAGGCCGGTGACCTTGTGCCCGGCGCGGGCCAGGCGCAGCGCCTGCGTGCCCTGCCCCATGCCGACGTCGAGGACGCGCAGCCGCTGCCCGACCGGGAAGCGGTGCGCGATCTGCTCCTCCACCTGCCGGCCCACGAGTTCCTGGCGGACGGCGTTGCGCAGTCCGCCCAGACCTTCGAGCCACAGCCGCGCGCCCGGCGCGAACCCCTCGTTCAGGGCCGTTCCCCGCGCTTGACCTGCGGCTTCGGCAGGCGGAGCCGGCGCATCTGGAGCGTGCGCATCAGGCCGTACGCGACGGCGCCGCGGCGCGGCTCGTTCGCGAAGCGCTCGTTCAGCGCCTTGCGCAGGCGGATGAAGAGGCCGATGGAGTCGAGGATGATCAGGACGATCACGCCGAGCCACAGCATCAGCGCGACGTTCTGGATCGAGGGCACCCGGACCATGCTCAGCACCAGGATGATCACCGCGAGCGGCAGGAACATCTCGGCGACGGAGAAGCGGGAGTCCACGTAGTCGCGGACGAACTTGCGGACGGGGCCCTTGTCGCGCACGGGCAGGTACCGCTCGTCGCCGTTGGCCAGCGCCACGCGCTGCTTGGCCATTTCCTCACGGCGACGTTCACGGGCTCGCTTGGCGTCCTCCTTGCGATTGCCGGTCGAGGCCACCACGGCCTTGCGCTGCGACTGGGCCACAGCACGCTTCGGCGTCGGGCGGCCCTTCGGGGCCTGCGGGTTACGGGGCTGCGAGAGGTCGGCGCTCACCTTGTCGGCGGCGGCGGCCTTCTCTTCCTTGGAGGAGCGGCTACCAAACACAAAACCCAAGCCTACGTGGTCGGGCGCACGCACCCCACCCCGGCGGGGAACGATCCGGCAACGGCGGGCGTCTTCCCAGTGCCGGGGTCCGCCCGGTCTCGGGGATCACCTACTCCTTGCGCCTGATACGGCGCGGGCGCACTCGTCCTGGAGGAGGAGCGCATCCGTACTCGAACAGTGCGGTAATGGAGACAGGGCCCGTACTGTGGGTCCTGTCGGTGACCTGGAGCACAGTCCGTCTAGAAGGGGGCGCGCGAAGCCCATGAGCGGTGTCATGAAGCGTATGGGGATGATCTTCCGCGCGAAGGCGAACAAGGCCCTTGACCGGGCCGAGGACCCGCGCGAGACCCTCGACTACTCGTACCAGAAGCAGCTGGAGCTGCTGCAGAAGGTACGCCGCGGAGTCGCCGACGTGGCGACCTCCCGCAAGCGCCTGGAACTGCAGCTGAACCAGCTCCAGGGCCAGTCCGCCAAGCTGGAGGACCAGGGCCGCAAGGCCCTCGCCCTGGGCCGTGAGGACCTGGCCCGCGAGGCCCTGTCCCGCCGCGCCTCCCTCCAGCAGCAGGTCAGCGACCTGGAGGTGCAGCACCAGACCCTCCAGGGCGAGGAGGAGAAGCTGACGCTCGCCGCGCAGCGGCTCCAGGCCAAGGTGGACGCCTTCCGCACGAAGAAGGAGACCATCAAGGCCACGTACACCGCGGCCCAGGCGCAGACCCGGATCGCGGAGTCCTTCTCCGGCATCTCGGAGGAGATGAGCGACGTCGGCCTGGCCATCCAGCGGGCCGAGGACAAGACCGCCCAGCTCCAGGCCCGGGCCGGCGCGATCGACGAGCTGCTGGCCTCCGGCGCCCTCGACGACCAGAGCGGCCTCGGCTCCAAGGACGACATCCAGGCCGAGCTGGACCGCCTCTCCGGCGGCACCGACGTCGAGCTGGAGCTCCAGCGGATGAAGGCCGAGCTGGCGGGCGGCCCGTCCGCGCAGCAGCAGGCCATCGAGGGCGGCGCCCCGGGCACCGCCCAGCCTTCGCAGACCCAGCACCGGTTCGACAAGCAGTAGGACAGGGGCCCGTCATGATTGTCCGCATCATGGGGGAGGGCCAGGTGAAGCTGGCCGACGGTCACTTCGCCGAGCTCAACGAGCTGGACGACGAGCTCCTCTCCGAGATGGAAGCCGGCGACGAAGAGGGCTTCCGGCGCACGCTGGGTGAGCTGCTCGACGCCGTGCGCCGCCTCGGCGAGCCGCTCCCCGACGACGCGCTGGAGCCGTCCGAGCTGATCCTGCCCGCCCCCGACGCCTCGCTGGACGACGTCAGGCAGATGCTCAGCGACGACGGCCTGATCCCGGGCTGACCCTGATCCCCGGCTCACCTGATCCGGGGCTGACCCGCTCCCGGGCCGACGCGCCCGCCGCCCGCCGCATCCAGGACACCCGGCGGGCCGGGCCGCACCGACGACGAAGGGCCCGCCCCCGCACCGGGGGCGGGCCCTTCGCTCATCCCCGCCCTGCGGGCCCGTCCCCCCGGTGCCCGTCGGCCCGCCTGCGCCCGGTGCGCTCGGGGTCCGGGGTGCCGCCGATGAACTCCTCGAACCTGCGGCGCGGCCGGGCCCAGCGCCGGTCGTGGTGGAAGGCCCGCAGCGCGGCCTTGGCCCGGGCGCGCGGGCGGTTCGCGTAGAACCTCTTCGCGTACGGGGAGTCCGGCCGGGCGAGGCGGACCGCGCCGATCAGGGCCGCGAAGGGGATCACCGTCCCGAACACCGCCGTGCGCGGCTTCCCCTTCCACAGGGCGACCAGCGCCAGGAAGAAGTTGGTGGCGGTGTTCATGACGACCAGGCCCCGGCTGTGCCGCTCGCCGGGGGTCAGCTCGTTGACCCCGAAGGGCAGGAACCCGCCCAGCACCAGCGCGACCACCGCCGCCGTCAGCACCACGATCTCCACGCTCTTGCGGCCCTGCTCGCTCCAGTAGACGTCGTCGAGGTGCAGGATCAACGCGAACTCGTCCAGCACCAGCCCGGCGCCCAGCCCGAACAGCACGGCCGAGAGGCCGGAGCCGAAGCTGTGCTGGCCGCTGCCGACCGCGCCGAAACCGCCGATGATCACGAGGACCACCCCCGGGACCACGTGGTGGACGTGCAGCCCGCCCGGGGTGATGTTCTTGAACGGGCCCCGGCCGGCCCGGATCAGCCGGGTGATCACCCGGGTGACCAGGAAGGACAGCACGAAGGACAGCAGGGCGAGCAGCAGCGGGAGCTTGCCCGGCTCGACGATGTTCCGGTACCACCAGTGACCCACGACACCCGCTCCCGTTTTGGCGCGTATTGAGATATTTACCGCCGGCCCGGAGCGGGTAGCGTTCGCGCCGATGACAGACTCGTTCGATGATCCACCACCGGCGCCGCCCTCCGAGCGCGCCTCCCTCGCCGACGGACTCCGCTTCGCGTTCGGCACGCTGAGCGTCCTGCCCGCCCGGATCACCCGCTGGGACCGGCCCGCCGCCCGCAGCGGTATGGCCTGCGCCCCGCTCGTCGGCCTGGCCCTCGGCCTGCTCGCCGCGGCGGCCGGCGCCCTCCTGCTCGTCCTGGGGGGCGGCCCGCTGCTCGCCGCGGCCGTCACCGTCGCCGTCCCGGCCGCGCTGACCCGCGGGCTCCACCTCGACGGACTCGCCGACACCGCCGACGGACTGGGCAGCGCTAAGCCCGCCGAGGACGCCCTGCGGATCATGAAGCAGTCCGACATCGGCCCCTTCGGGGTCATCTCCCTGCTCGTCGTGTTCCTGGTGCAGGTGGCCGCCCTGGCGAACGTCTACGCCGAGGACGGCTGGGCGTCCGGCGCGCTCGCCGCGGTGCTCGCCGCCGCCACCGCCCGCCTCGCGATGACCCTGGCCTCCCGCGCCGGGGTCCCCGCCGCCCGCCCCGAAGGCCTGGGCGCCGCGGTCGCGGGCGTGGTCCCGCGCCGCGCCGCGGCCGCCGTGGCCGGCGCCGTCGCCCTGGCCGCGACCCTGGCCGCGCTGCCGGCCGGCCTGCCCGGGGCCGCCCAGCACGCGGCGGCCGTCGCGGCGGGGCTGCTGGCCGCGGAACTCCTGCTGCGCCGCTGCGTCCGCCGCTTCGGCGGGGTCACCGGGGACGTCTTCGGCGCCCTGTGCGAGGTGGCGGCCACCGCCGCCCTGCTGGTCCTCGCACTCGGCTGAGCGCCCGCCACGCTCCCGCGTACCCTCGGGGGGTGGACGACACGGGGACCCAGACGCAGGAGACCGGCCCCATCAGGGTGCTGCTCGCCGACGACCAGGCGCTGCTGCGCAGCGCGTTCAAGGTGCTCGTCGACTCCGAGCCCGACATGCAGGTCGTCGGGGAGGCCTCCGACGGGGCCCAGGCCTACGCCCTGGCGCGCGAACGCCGGGCCGACGTCGTCCTCATGGACATCCGGATGCCCGGCACCGACGGGCTCGCCGCCACCCGCATGATCAGCGCCGACCCCGGGCTGTCCACGGTCCGGATCGTCATGCTCACCACCTTCGAGGTGGACGAGTACGTCATCCAGGCCCTGCGCGCCGGAGCCTCCGGCTTCCTCGGCAAGGGCGCCGAGCCCGACGAACTGCTGAACGCCATCCGCCTCGCGGCGGCCGGCGAGGCACTGCTCTCCCCGGCCGCGACCAAGGGCCTGATCGCCAGCTTCCTCGCCCAGGGCGGCCACGCGGAGGCCCCCGCCGCAGGCTCGGCCCACGCCGAACGCCTGGCCGCGCTGACCGTCCGCGAGCGCGAGGTCCTCGTCCTGGTCGCCGCGGGCCTGTCCAACGACGGCATCGCCGCCCGGCTGGAGGTCAGCCCGCTGACCGTGAAGACCCACGTCAACCGGGCGATGGCCAAGCTCGGCGCCCGCGACCGGGCCCAGTTGGTGGTCATCGCGTACGAATCGGGCCTGGTCCGTTCGCGCGCCGACTGACCCGCGGAGCCCGTCCCGCCACACCCCACGGAGTACTGCGGACGCGGTATGCCGTACATAAGGACAGGACCTGGGAGCGACGCGACGGCGTGCCGCGGCGGGAGAGGCTGGGGAGCCCTCGCCTACGTACTGCAGAGAGATCCCACGCCCATGTCATGGCTGTCCCGCTTCAGCCTTGCCCAGAGAGCGCTGATCGGCCTCGTGTCGATCATCGCGCTGCTCTTCGGCGCCATAGCCATCCCGCAGCTCAAGCAGCAGCTGCTGCCCTCCATCGAACTGCCCATGGTGTCCGTGCTCGCGCCGTACCAAGGCGCCTCGCCCGACGTGGTGGAGAAGCAGGTCATCGAGCCGATCGAGGCGACGCTCAAGGGCGTCGACGGCATCACCGGCATCACCTCCACCGCCAGCGAGGGCAACGCCCTCATCCGGGCCACCTTCGACTACGGCGACAGCGGCACCAAGCAGCTCGTCGCCGACGTCCAGCAGGCCGTCAACCGGGCCCGCGTCCGGCTGCCTTCCGAGGTCGACCCCCAGGTGGTCGCCGGCTCCACCGACGACATCCCCACCGTCGTCCTCGCCGCCACCTCGGACAAGGACCAGCAGGCCCTCGCCGACCAGCTGAACAAGTCCGTCGTCCCCGTCCTGGAGGACGTGCCCGGCGTCGCGCAGGTCAGCGTGGACGGCGTCCGCGACCTCCAGGTCACCGTCACCCCCGACGACGCGAAGCTCGCCGCGGCCGGCCTCGACGCCGCGAAGCTGGGCGAGGGCCTCAAGGCGGGCGGCGCGACCGTCCCGGCCGGCTCCTTCGACGAGGAGGGCAAGAACCGCACCGTCCGCGTCGGCTCCGGTTACACCTCCCTCGCCCAGCTGGAGGACCTGCGGCTGAGCCCCGGCCCCGGCAAGCCGGCCGTCCGCCTCGCTGACGTCGCCGCGGTCAGGCAGGAGCCGGCCGCCGCCGACTCCATCACCCGCACCAACGGCAAGCCCAGCCTCGCCCTCGTCCTGACCATGGACAAGGACGGCAGCGCCGTCGCCATCTCCGACGCAGTCAAGGACAAGCTCCCCGCCCTGCGCTCCACCCTCGGCTCCGGCGCCGCCCTGACCGTCGTCAGCGACCAGGGCCCGGCCGTGGCCAAGTCCATCTCCGGCCTCACCACCGAGGGCCTCCTCGGTCTCGCCTTCGCGGTGATCGTGATCCTGGTCTTCCTGGGCTCGATCCGCTCGACCCTGGTCACCGCGGTCTCCATCCCGCTGTCCGTGGTCCTCGCCCTGATCGTGCTGTGGACCCGCGACCTGTCGCTGAACATGCTGACCCTGGGCGCGCTCACCATCGCCATCGGGCGGGTCGTCGACGACTCGATCGTGGTCCTGGAGAACATCAAGCGCCACCTCGGCTACGGCGAGGAGCGCGAGGCCGCCATCATCGCCGCCGTGCGCGAGGTGGCCGGCGCGGTCACCTCGTCGACGCTGACCACCGTCGCCGTCTTCCTGCCGATCGGCCTGGTCGGCGGCATGATCGGCGAGCTGTTCGGCTCCTTCTCGCTCACCGTCACCGCCGCCCTGCTGGCCTCGCTGCTGGTGTCGCTGACGGTCGTTCCGGTCCTGTCGTACTGGTTCCTGCGCGCCCCCAAGGGCACCTCGCTGGATCCGGAGCAGGCCCGCCGGAACGCCGAGGAGAAGGAGGCGCGCAGCCGCCTGCAGAAGGTCTACGTACGGGTCCTGGGCTTCGCCACCCGGCGCCGCCTGACCAGCGTGGCCCTCGCGGTCGTCGTCCTGGTCGCCACCTTCGGCATGACCCCGCTGCTCAAGACGAACTTCTTCGACCAGGGCGACCAGGACGTCCTGACCGTCAAGCAGCAGCTGGCCCCCGGCACCTCGCTTGCCGCCTCCGACGAGGCGAGCCGCAAGGTGGAGAAGGCCCTGGCCTCCGTCGAGGGCGTCAAGGACTACCAGGTCACCGTCGGTTCCTCCGGCTTCCTCGCGGCCTTCGGCGGCGGCACCGGCACCAACCAGGCCTCCTACCAGGTCACCCTGGACGACGCCAAGGACTCCGGGGCCGTCAAGCAGCGCATCCAGGACGCCCTGGGCAAGCTGGACGGCATCGGCGACACCTCCCTCTCGGCGGGCGGCGGCTTCGGCAGCCAGAACCTGAGCGTGGTCGTCAAGGCCGGTGACGCGGACGTGCTCGCCAAGGCCGCCGAGCAGGTGCGCGCCGAGGTGGCCACCATCAAGGACGTCACCGACGTCCAGAGCGACCTGGCCCAGTCGGTGCCGCGGATCTCCGTCACCGCCACGCCCAAGACCGCCGAGGCCGGCCTGAACCAGGCCGCGCTGGGCGCGGTCGTCGCCCAGGCCGTCCGGGGCAGCCAGGTGGCCAAGGCCGTACTGGACGACACCGAGCGGGACGTCGTGATCCGCTCCTCCCGCCCGGCCACCACCCTGGCCGAGCTCCAGGCCCTGCCCGTGGGCCCCGTCAAGCTCGGCGACATCGCCGAGGTCAAGGTGGTTCCCGGCCCGGTCGCGATGACCCGGATCGACGGCGCCCGCGCCGCGACCATCACCGCCAAGCCGGTCGGCGACAACACGGGAGCGGTCAGCGTCACCCTGCAGAACAAGATCAAGGCGCTCCACCTGCCGGCCGGGGCCGACGTCGCGATCGGCGGGGTCTCGCAGGACCAGTCCGACGCCTTCGGCTCGCTGGGCCTGGCCATGCTCGCGGCCATCGCGATCGTGTTCATGCTGCTGGTCGCGACGTTCCGCTCGCTCGTCCAGCCGCTGATCCTGCTGGTCTCCATCCCCTTCGCGGCGACGGGCGCGCTGGGCCTGCTGATCGTCACCGGCACCCCGATGGGTGTCCCGGCGATGATCGGCATGCTGATGCTCATCGGCATCGTGGTGACCAATGCGATCGTCCTGATCGACCTGGTCAACCAGTACCGGGCGCAGGGGCTGGGCGTCGTCGAGGCGGTCATCGAGGGCGGCCGCCACCGGCTCCGCCCGATCCTGATGACGGCCCTGGCGACGATCTTCGCCCTGCTGCCGATGGCGCTCGGCGTCACCGGCGAGGGCGGCTTCATCTCGCAGCCGCTCGCGGTGGTGGTGATCGGCGGCCTGGTCAGCTCCACGCTGCTGACCCTGCTGCTGGTGCCGACGCTCTACACGATGGTCGAGCTCCGCAAGGACCGCCGCCGCGCGAAGAAGGCGGCCCGCCCGACGGCGGTCCCGAAGCCGGCCACCGACGAGGACACCCCGGTCAAGGTCTGACCGGCATTCCGAGGCCCCCGGCCCCCGCCTCACGCGGGGCCGGGGGCCTCACCGGTCCCAGGGGTAACGCCCCCCGCACTCCGCCCGGGCCGGCCGCTCGCGCCAGCCGGTACGGGCCGGCTGGAGGAAGCGGGAAACGCGAAGGGGGCCGGCCGGCATTCGCCGGGCGGCCCCCTCGGGGCGGGCGGTCACCGTTACGGCAGTGCCAGCATCCGCTCCAGAGCGAGCTTCGCGAAGCTCTCCGTCTCCTTGTCGACCCGGATCTGGTTGACGAGGTTGCCCTCGGCCAGGGATTCCAGGGTCCACACCAGGTGGGGGAGGTCGATGCGGTTCATCGTCGAGCAGAAGCAGACCGTCTTGTCGAGGAAGACGACCTCCTTGTCCTCCGCGGCGAAACGGTTCGCCAGCCGCCGGACCAGGTTCAGCTCGGTGCCGATCGCCCACTTGGAGCCGGCCGGGGCCGCCTCCAGCGCCTTGATGATGTACTCCGTCGAGCCGACGTGGTCCGCGGCCGCCACGACCTCGTGCTTGCACTCCGGGTGGACCAGGACGTTCACCCCGGGGATCCGCGCCCGTACGTCCTCGACCGACTCGACCGAGAACCGGCCGTGCACCGAGCAGTGGCCGCGCCACAGGATCATCTTCGCGTTCCGCAGCTGCTCCGGGGTCAGACCGCCGCCCGGCTTGTGCGGGTTGTAGAGCACGCAGTCGTCCAGGGACATGCCCATGTCGCGGACGGCGGTGTTGCGGCCCAGGTGCTGGTCGGGGAGGAACAGCACCTTCTCGCCCTGCTCGAACGCCCACTCCAGGGCCTTCTTCGCGTTGGACGAGGTGCAGATCGTGCCGCCGTGCTTGCCGGTGAAGGCCTTGATGTCGGCGGAGGAGTTCATGTACGAGACGGGCACCGTCGCACCGGCGACGCCGGCCTCGGTCAGCACGTCCCAGCACTCCGCGACCTGCTCGGCGGTGGCCATGTCGGCCATCGAGCAGCCGGCCGCGAGGTCGGGCAGGACGACCTTCTGGTCGTCCGAGGTCAGGATGTCCGCCGACTCGGCCATGAAGTGCACGCCACAGAAGACGATGTACTCGGCCTCCGGCCTGGCCGCGGCGTCCTTGGCCAGCTTGAAGGAGTCACCGGTGACGTCGGCGAACTCGATGACCTCGTCGCGCTGGTAGTGGTGGCCGAGGATGAAGACCTTGTCCCCGAGCTTCTCCTTGGCCGCGCGGGCGCGGGCCACCAGGTTCGGGTCGGACGGCGAGGGCAGGTCGCCGGGACATTCCACACCGCGCTCGCTCCTGGGGTCGGCCTCGCGGCCGAGCAGCAGCAGGGCGAGGGGCGTCGGCTGGACGTCCAAAGGCTGGGCGGTGGTCACGACACGCACCCTTTCTGTTCTGCGACAAGGGACTTCGGGGGAGACATCGCTTCGACTTCTCGTCTATTTGACGCTATCTATCATAACCGCTTCACGTCACTTTGACGATGGCCATAGTGTCGATGTGACGCATTCGCCCCGGCCGGGGCCCGCCACTCCACCGGCCCTCCGCGCGGGGTCCACCGCTCCGCCCGGGTGTGCGAGCATGAATATCTGAAACAAGGCGGCGGGCCCGGAATGAATGCGCGGTCCCGCTGGTTGCCACCGACGGCAAGAGTCCGACGTTTCCCCAGCCTCCGCCGGGGAGCCGCCCACTTCGGGAGTGAATGCAGATGTCCGTACAGGACGACAAGACCACCGTGAGCGACGGCATCCTCCTGTCCGACGCCGCCGCCGAGAAGGTCAGGACCCTCCTGGAGCAGGAAGGCCGCGAGGACCTGGCGCTCCGCGTCGCCGTCCAGCCCGGCGGCTGCTCCGGCCTGCGCTACCAGCTCTTCTTCGACGAGCGTTCCCTCGACGGCGACGTCGTCAAGGACTTCGACGGCGTCAAGGTCGTGACCGACCGGATGAGCTCCCCGTACCTGCACGGTGCCTCGATCGACTTCGTCGACACCATCGAGAAGCAGGGCTTCACCATCGACAACCCGAACGCCACCGGCTCCTGCGCCTGCGGCGACTCGTTCAGCTAGGCCCCGGCCCGGCTGACCCCGCAGGACCGAGGGCCCGGGTACCGGACGGAAATCGTCCGGTACCCGGGCCCTCGCGCGCACCCGCTCCCCGCCACCGGGGCCACGGCTGCGGCTACGGCTGCGGGACTACTGGCGGGGGAGCTCCTTGCCCGTCGTCGCGTCGACCACCTTGCGGCCGCCGAGCGGCTGCTGGAGCCGGGCCGTCACGGACGTCTCCTGCGCCAGCATGATGCAGGCCTGCCCGGGCTGCTTCGGGGTGTCCGTGATCTTGACCAGCACCGAGCCGCCCTCCTCCCGCGCCTCCAGGGCGTACGTGCTGCACACGCTGCCCCAGAAGTTCACCGTCAGGGTCCGGTCGGCCTGCGCGTACGAGAACCCGGGCACGGTACGGCCCTGCGGAGGCACCGGGGCGCCGCCGCCGTTGCCGCCGTCGTCCTTGGCCGCCGGGCCCGCCACCGTGCGGGCCGCCCCGCCGTCCTTGGCCGCCACCTCGAACAGCCAGGCCGGGACCAGGCCCCGCCCGCCGTCGACCGTCCCCGGGGCCAGACCCAGCACGGCCCCCCGTACGGTCTCGGTCCGCGGCGGCTTGACCGGGCGCGGCTCCGGGTTGCAGGGCAGCGTGTCCGTCGCGCCCGTCGGGGTGTCCGGGGTCAGCGGGACCGAGGTCGCGCAGCCGCTGGGGCCGGTGCCGCTGCCGTCGCCGCCCCCGGCCGCCGCGTTGAGCCGGGCCAGCGCCTCGTCGGCGCCGACCACCGGCTGCTCGGCCGCCCGGACCGGGGCCTTCAGCTCGCCGCTGCCCGCCACCACCCGGGCATCGGCCGCCACGGTCAGCTTGGTGGACCAGCCGGTGGTGGCCAGTCCGCCCACCACCGGGTCGGCGCTCACCACCCGTACGGAGTCCCGGGTGAGCCGGGCGTCCACCTTGGCGTCGCCCTGCCCGGCCGCCGCCAGCACCGGGGCCGCGGCCGCCTTCGCCGCCTCCTCGGTGACGGGCGCGGCCGAAGCGCCCGAACCGGCCACCGCCGCACCCCCGCCGCCGCCCTGCGGGAGGGTGGCCGGGCCGCAGGTGTCCTTGCCGCGCACGCAGTCGTCCCCGGCGCCGTTCCCGCCCGGGGCGGTCCCCTGGAACCGGGAGAAGCTCCAGGTCCCGGGAGCCTTGCGGGTCACCGTCAGCCGGGGTCCCGAACCGTCGGCGTCCTCCCCGGCCCGCCACTCCTCGCCGCTCAGCCGGGGCTCGCCGGAGATCCCGAGGGCGTGGGCCAGCTTCGCCACCTCCTCCGAGGAGACCTCGCCGGAGGCGCGGAAGGCGGGCGCGCCGCCCGCCGGGGCCTGGGGGAGCGGGCCCTCGGCCCGGTAGGTCACCGGGCCGCCGGACGGGTCCGGCTCGCCGGGGGCGATGCCGGGCCCCGGGGGGGATCCCGCCGGGCGCGGGGCGACGGCCGCGCTGTCACTCGTACGGCTGCCGCTGCCCGAGGCATCCCCGTAGGCCGTCGACGCCCAGTAGGCCGTCCCGCCGCCGGCCAGCAGGACGGCTGCCGCGATCGAGCCGATGGCCCAAGACGGCCGCCGTCGTGTGGCGCGTGTCGTACCGGTGTCGGGTTCTTCGCTGGTCACCGCTTCGCTCCTTCGCGTGGTCCCGCCGTACGTGATGCGGGTGTGACGCGGCGGTCGCGAAACCGGTTCCCTCCCCGGGCCGTCAGTCCCCGTACGCCGCCGTGGAGGCGATCAGGCGGGCCGAGGCGGGCGGGACGCTGATGCCGTGGATCTGGGACGCCGTCACGCGGTCCGGACGGGGCCCCCGGGGAACCGGCCAGTGCGGAGCCATCCGGGCGCAGTCGCCCAGCAGCCGGGCGAAGCCGGGACGGGCGCCGGCGGAGTACTCGGAGTGCCCGAAGCGATCGGTAGAGGTCATGGAGGCACGGTAGGCACGCCGAAGCGAGCGAAGGAAGTCCTACTACGGGGTAGTTTCGCCGGGTCGGCCCGCGGCCGCGGACCGGGTAGTTTTGACTGTCCCCCGCCGTCCTCCGCAGGAGCATCCACGCCGTGCGCATCGCAGTCACCGGCTCCATCGCCACCGACCACCTCATGACCTTCCCGGGCCGCTTCGCCGACCAGCTCGTCGCCGACCAGCTCCACACGGTCTCCCTCTCCTTCCTCGTCGACAACCTCGACGTGCGCCGGGGCGGCGTCGGACCGAACATCTGCTTCGGCATGGGGCAGCTGGGCACCCGCCCGATCCTGGTCGGCGCGGCCGGCTCGGACTTCGACGAGTACCGCGCCTGGCTGGAGCGGCACGGGGTGGACACCGCGTCCGTGCGGATCTCCGAGGTGCTGCACACCGCGCGCTTCGTGTGCACCACGGACGCCGACCACAACCAGATCGGCTCCTTCTACACGGGCGCGATGAGCGAGGCCCGCCAGATCGAGCTCAAGGCCGTCGCCGACCGGGTGGGCGGGCTGGACCTCGTCCTCATCGGCGCCGACGACCCCGAGGCGATGCTGCGCCACACGGAGGAGTGCCGCACGCGCGGGATCCCCTTCGCCGCGGACTTCTCGCAGCAGATCGCCCGGATGGACGGCGAGAACATCCGCACCCTGATGGAGGGCGCGACGTACCTCTTCTCGAACGAGTACGAGAAGGGCCTCATCGAGTCGAAGTCCGGCTGGACCGACGCGGAGATCCTGGCCAAGGTCGGCACCCGGGTGACGACGCTGGGCGCGCAGGGCGTACGGATCGAGCGGGCCGGCCAGGAGCCGATCGTCGTGGGCTGCCCGGAGGAGACCGCGAAGGTCGACCCGACCGGCGTCGGCGACGCGTTCCGCGCGGGCTTCCTGACCGGGCTCGGCTGGGGCGTCGGTCTGGAGCGGGCGGCGCAGGTCGGCTGCATGCTGGCCACCCTCGTCATCGAGACGCTGGGCACCCAGGAGTACACCTTGGCGCGGGCGCACTTCATGGAGCGGTTCACCAAGGCGTACGGGGACGCGGCCGCCGCCGAGGTCCGCACGTACCTGACGGCGGCCTCGGCCTGACGGCTGCCGCCCGACGGCCGCCGCCTCAGACGAGGCGGCGCACCGTGTAGGCCGTGCCGCGCGGGCGCGGGGCCTCGCCCAGGTAGGCGTGGCCCCGCATCGCGCACCAGGCCGGCACGTCCAGGCGGGCGACCTCGTCGTCCGAGAGGACGGTCACGGTGCCGCCGACCGGGACCCGGCCGATGCTCCGCGCCAGCTCGATCACCGGCTGCGGGCAGCGCAGCCCCAGGGCGTCGACTTCGAGGTCGTCCGCCTCCGGGGCGACGGGGTGCTCCCGCGTGACGCCGAGCTTCTCCCGGACCCCGGCCACCGCCCGGGGCAGCACCTCCAGGAAGCCGTTCACCTCGT
Organism: Streptomyces sp. NPDC002032; assembly: GCF_042890765.1. Taxonomy (NCBI): domain Bacteria; kingdom Bacillati; phylum Actinomycetota; class Actinomycetes; order Kitasatosporales; family Streptomycetaceae; genus Streptomyces; species Streptomyces sp. NPDC002032. The sequence goes on from NZ_JBIASM010000007.1 coordinate 49,500, forward strand.
CCGCGGAGGTCCCCGGCGGCAGGGCCACCCGTACGTTCCCCTCCGACAGCACCCCCATCGCCCGCAGCACGTGACTGGGGGTCAGCGTGGAGCTGGTGCAGGAGGAGCCGGAGGAGACCGAGTACCCCGCCCGGTCCAGCTCGTGGAGCAGGGTCTCGCCGTCCACGTACAGGCAGGAGAAGGTGACCAGGTGCGGCAGCCGCCGGTCCGGGTCGCCCACCACCTCCACGTCCGGCACCAGCCGGGCCACCCGCCGCCGGATCCGGTCCACCAGCACCCGCAGCCGCGCCGCCTCCGCGTCGGCCTCCGCGCGGACCGCCCGCAGGGAGGCCGCCGCCGCGACGGCGGCGGGGAGGTTGACGAAGCCGGGGGAGCGGCCCGACTCCCTTTCGTCCGCCGGGTGTTGCGGGGCGAAGCGGACGCCCTTGCGGACGGCGAGGAGCCCGACTCCCGGCGGGCCGCCCCACTTGTGGGCGCTCGCGGTCAGCACCGACCAGCCCGGCGGCGTCGCGCCCCAGCCCAGCGACTGCGCCGCGTCCACCAGGAGCGGCACCCCGGCCTCCGCGCAGACCCCGGCCACCTCCGCCACCGGCTGGAGCGTGCCCACCTCGTGGTTGGCCGACTGGAGGCAGGCCAGGGCGGTGCCGGGGCCGAGGGCGGCCGCGTAGCCGTCGGGCGAGACCGCGCCGAGCCGGTTGACCGGCACCTGCGTCACCGTGCCGCCCGCCGCCGCGTGGGCCTGCGCCGCGTGCAGTACAGAACTGTGTTCGACCGCCGACACGACCAGATGGCCGCCGACGCGCCGGCGGCCCGCCAGGGCCCCCGCGACGCCCGTGTGAACCGCGTGCGTTCCCGAAGGAGTGAAAGACAGCTCGTCGGCCCGGCATCCCACCGCCTCGGCCGCCGCCTCGCGCGCCGCGTCCAGCAACAGCCGGGCCCGCCGCCCCTCCCGGTACAGCCGGGCCGGGTCCGCCCAGCCCTCGTCGAGGGCGGCCTGGAGCGCCTGACGGGCCACGGGGTGCAGCGGGGCGGCTGACGCGGTGTCGAAGTAGGGCATCCGGCCACGCTAACCGGCGGCGCCGGAAGGCCGCGGTCAGGGGCCGTCAGATGTCGTCCGGAGCCTGCCGTTCAGGGCCGGATGGACCGTCCCCCGGACGGCGGATCCATCCCTTCGGGGGCAGTAGCGGCGCGTTGGGCACCCTCCCCGCGCGACCCCAAATAGCGTCCAGTAGGGTTTGGTCCGCATAAACATCCAAACCCCTGCCTGCGTCAGGGCCGGCGACCGACCCGAACACGGCCGCGGCCGGCCGCGCGGGCCGAGACTCTCGGGAAGGCGCTACGTGAGTCCCTACGGCTCCGACCGCTCGCCGCGGCGCCCGATGCGGCGGAAGCTGCTGCAGGCGCTGACTGCGGGCGTGGTCCTGGCGACCGCCACTGGTTGCTCGTACACCTGGAAAGACTTCCCCCGCCTCGGAATGCCCACCCCGGTCACGGAGGAGGCGCCTCGCATCCTTTCCCTGTGGCAGGGATCCTGGGCGGCCGCTCTCCTTACGGGCATCCTGGTGTGGGGCCTGATCATGTGGAGCGTCATCTTCCACCGGCGTAGCCGGACGAAGATCGAGGTCCCCGCGCAGACCCGGTACAACATGCCCATCGAGGCGCTGTACACCGTGGTCCCGCTCATCATCGTCTCGGTGCTCTTCTACTTCACCGCGCGCGACGAGTCGAAGCTGCTCTCCCTCTCCGCCAAGCCCGCCCACACGATCAACGTGGTCGGCTTCCAGTGGAGCTGGGGCTTCAACTACGTCGAGAACGTCGACGGCGATGCCGCGACTCCGAAGGCCGGCGAGGTCCCGAAGGAGATCGCGACCATTCCGGACCGCTTCACCAAGGAATTCCCCGCGGGCGCCGAAGGCGTCTACGAGAAGGGCGTCCCCGGCGACCGGAACCCGGACACCAACAACCCGGGGCCGACCCTCTACCTGCCCAAGGGCGAGAAGGTCCGCTTCATCCTGTCGTCGAACGACGTCATCCACTCCTTCTGGGTGGTGCCCTTCCTGTTCAAGCAGGACGTCATCCCCGGTCACACCAATGTCTTCGAGGTCACCCCGACCCAGGAAGGCACCTTCATGGGCAAGTGCGCCGAGCTCTGTGGTGTCGACCACTCCCGGATGCTCTTCAACGTGAAGGTCGTCTCGCCGGAGAAGTACCGGGCGCACCTGAAGGAACTGGCGGAGAAGGGGCAGACCGGCTTCCTCCCCGCCGGCATCAAGCAGACTGACCCGGCCCGGAATGCGGAGCTGAACAAACTGTGAGCATCCTCAACGAATCCCAGGGTGCCGCCGCCGACTCGTATGAGAACGAGCTGCCGGTGCGGCGCAAGCAGCCGGGCAATGTGGTCGTGAAGTGGATGACCACGACCGACCACAAGACCATCGGCACGATGTACCTGGTCACGTCGTTCGCGTTCTTCATCATCGGCGGGATCATGGCGCTCTTCATGCGCGCCGAGCTGGCCCGTCCGGGCACGCAGATCATGTCGAACGAGCAGTTCAACCAGGCGTTCACCATGCATGGCACGATCATGCTGCTGATGTTCGCCACCCCGCTGTTCGCCGGCTTCGCGAACTGGATCATGCCGCTGCAGATCGGCGCGCCCGACGTGGCGTTCCCGCGGCTGAACATGTTCGCGTACTGGCTGTACCTCTTCGGCTCGTCCATCGCGGTGGCCGGCTTCGTCACCCCCTCGGGTGCCGCCGACTTCGGTTGGTTCGCCTACTCCCCGCTGACCGACGCGGTCCGTTCGCCGGGCATCGGCGGCGACATGTGGATCATGGGTCTGGCCTTCTCCGGCTTCGGCACGATCCTCGGTTCGGTCAACTTCATCACCACGATCATCTGCATGCGCGCCCCCGGCATGACGATGTTCCGCATGCCGATCTTCACCTGGAACGTGCTGCTGACCGGTGTTCTGGTCCTGCTCGCCTTCCCGGTGCTGGCCGCCGCGCTCTTCGCGCTGGAGGCCGACCGGAAGTTCGGTGCGCATGTGTTCGACGCGGCCAACGGCGGCGCCCTGCTGTGGCAACACCTCTTCTGGTTCTTCGGGCACCCAGAGGTGTACATCATCGCGCTGCCATTCTTCGGAATCGTTTCCGAAGTGATCCCGGTCTTCTCGCGCAAGCCGATGTTCGGTTACATCGGTCTGATCGCCGCGACGATCTCGATCGCGGGCCTCTCGGTGACCGTGTGGGCCCACCACATGTACGTCACCGGCGGTGTGCTGCTGCCGTTCTTCTCCTTTATGACCTTCCTGATCGCGGTACCGACCGGTGTGAAGTTCTTCAACTGGATCGGCACCATGTGGAAGGGCTCGCTGTCCTTCGAGACCCCGATGCTCTGGACGATCGGCTTCCTGGTCACCTTCACCTTCGGTGGTCTGACCGGCGTCATCCTGGCCTCGCCCCCGATGGACTTCCACGTCTCCGACTCGTACTTCGTCGTCGCGCACTTCCACTACGTCGTCTTCGGCACCGTGGTCTTCGCGATGTTCGCCGGCTTCCACTTCTGGTGGCCGAAGTTCACGGGCAAGATGCTGGACGAGCGCCTCGGCAAGATCACCTTCTGGACGCTGTTCATCGGCTTCCACGGCACCTTCCTGGTGCAGCACTGGCTGGGTGTCGAGGGCATGCCGCGCCGTTACGCGGACTACCTCGCGGCCGACGGCTTCACCACGCTGAACACGGTCTCGACGATCAGCTCGTTCCTGCTGGGCCTGTCGATCCTGCCCTTCTTGTACAACGTCTGGAAGACGGCGAAGTACGGCAAGAAGGTCGAGGTCGACGACCCGTGGGGCTACGGCCGCTCGCTCGAATGGGCGACGTCCTGCCCGCCGCCGCGGCACAACTTCCTCACCCTGCCGCGGATCCGCAGTGAATCCCCGGCGTTCGACCTGCACCACCCGGAGATCGCGGCCCTCGACCACCTCGCGGACCACGGCGCCGGCACCAAGGCCGTCACCGGTGGCAAGGAGGCCGGCAAGTGAAGATCCAGGGCAAGATGTTCCTCTGGCTCGCCGCCTTCATCCTGATCATGACCGTCGTGTACGGCGTGTGGTCGAAGGAGCCGGTCGGCACCACCGCGCTCGCGCTGGCCTTCGGCCTGAGCGCCATGATCGGCTACTACCTGGCCTTCACGGCCAAGCGCGTGGACGAGATGGCCCAGGACAACCTGGAGGCCGACGTCGCCGACGAGGCGGGCGAGCTGGGGTTCTTCTCCCCGCACAGCTGGCAGCCGCTCTCGCTGGCGATCGGTGGAGCCTTCGCCTTCATGGGCGTCATCTTCGGCTGGTGGCTGATGTACTTCTCGGCGCCGCTGATCCTGATCGGCCTGTGGGGCTGGGTGTACGAGTACTACCGCGGCGAGAACGCGAACCAGTAGCCGTTCGCCGTACAGCGTGACCTGAGGGGCCCGGACACCTTTTCGGAGGAGTCCGGGCCCCTCGTTTGCAGTCACCCCGCGCGCCGTATTTGTCATATCTTCATAGCGTTGGCTCCATGAACCACTCTCCGCGTCTTTGGACGGTACTCAGCTGCTCCCTGCTGGTCGCGTCCCTCGGGGCCGGCGCCACCGCATGCGGGTCCGGCGAGAAGAACCCGCTGTCAGCCCGCCCGTACGACGCGGGTGAGCACGTCTCCTTCAACGAGGCCGGCGGCGGACGCCCCGCCGACCCCGACAAGCCGCTCGAAGTCACCCTCAAGGAGTCGGCGGCGCGCATCACCGACGTCATGGCCGTGGACACCCACGGCCGGCGCCTGGCGGGCGAACTCTCCGCCAAGGGCGACCGCTGGCACAGCACCGCCCCGATGGCCGCAGGCGTGCGCTACACGGTCACCGTGAGCACGGAGGACGAACGCGGCGCTCCAGGGCAGCGCACGCTGGCGTTCGACACCACACCGGCCAAGAAGGTCCTCAAGGTCGAATTCGGCCCGGACGAGGGCAAGTACGGCGTCGGACAGCCGCTCACGGCGGAACTCAGCGAGCCGGTCAAGGACAAGGCCGCCCGCGCCATCGTGGAGCGGGCCCTGGTCGTCGACACGCCGGACAACGTCGAGGGCGCCTGGTACTGGGTGGACGACAAGACCATCCACTTCCGGCCCAAGGACTACTGGCCGGCGCACTCCACCGTCTCCGTACGGAGCAACCTGGAGGGCGTGCGGATCTCCGACGAGCTCCACGGCTCGGCCTCCAAGCCGCTCACCCTGGAGATCGGGGACCGGGTGGAGGTCACCACCGACGCCTCCTCGCACTACCTCACGTTCAAGCGGAACGGAGAAGTGATCAACACCATTCCGGTGACCACCGGAAAGCCCGGCTTCTCCACCCGCAACGGGGTCAAGGTGGTGCTGGGCAAGCAGTACTTCGTCCAGATGCGCGGTGACACCGTGGGCATCGGCGGCAGCGAGTACTACAACCTGCCCGTCTACTACGCCACCCGGGTGACGTGGAGCGGGGAGTACGTGCACGCCGCGCCGTGGTCGGTCGGTTCCCAGGGCTACGAGAACGTCAGCCACGGGTGCACCGGCATGAGCACCGGCAACGCCGCCTGGTTCTACGAGAACATCACCGAGGGCGACATCGTCCGTGTGATCAACAGCATCGGCGACGACATGGACACCTTCGGCAACGGCTACGGCGACTGGAACATGGACTGGAAGGACTGGCGCGAAGGCAGCGCCCTCCTGAAGGGTACCCAGGAAGGCCGCACCCCCATGGACCAGGCCCGCCTGCGGCCTCAAGTCTAGGTCGGCTTCGCCTCCGGGGCCGCTCTCGCCGGCTCCGGGAGGGCGTGCGTCCGCAGGATTCGCCCGTTCCTCACGAATCCCTCCGGGCGCTCGCCCTCCTTCGCCGACGCGGCCCCTTCGGCTCGGTCGACCCTGGAGAGCCGGTCAGGCCGCGCTGGAGGCCAGCCGGGCCCGCAGGACGCCCGCCAGGGCCTCGGGGAACTCCACCGGGTCCACCGGAAGGGTGACGGCGGCGTCCGCGCGGCTCCAGGTGGCCAGCCAGGCGTCCTGGGGGCGCCCCATCAGCAGCAGCACCGGGGGGCACCGGAAGATCTCGTCCTTGATCTGCCGGCACACGCCCATGCCCCCGGCCGGGACCGCCTCGCCGTCCAGCACGCAGGCGTCGATGCCGCCCGCGTCCAGTTCCGCGAGGACCGCCGGAAGCGTCGCGCACTCCAGGAACTCCACCGGCGGCAGGTCCGCCGCCGGCCTGCGCCCGGCCGCCAGCCGCACCTGCTCCCGGGTGCCCGCGTCATCGCTGTAGACCAGAACCCGCGCAGTCGCCCGCATTTCGTTCCTCCACGTGTCACGTGAATCACGTTGATGTTGCGCGGGATGCTACTCCGTCCGACCGGTCGTCAACATCGGTTCCGACAGCCTCGCGCAAGCCGCCGGGAGGGCGATCTGATGGGCCGTTCGGGCCTTGCACACCCCCCTGACACTCCGAACGGCACCCCCCGGGGTGAGGGCGGGATAAGCGACCGACATAATGTCGGTCGTGGCGACAGCAACGACAGTAGATACCGGGCACGCGCACCCGACGGTCAACCGGCCGAACCTCGTCAGCGTCGGAACCATCATCTGGTTGAGTTCCGAGCTGATGTTCTTCGCGGCCCTCTTCGCGATGTACTTCACCCTGCGATCCGTGACAGGCGCCGAGTACTGGACAGAACAGGCTTCGGCCTTGAATCTGCCCTTCTCGGCGACGAACACGACGATCCTGGTGCTCTCCTCGCTCACCTGCCAGCTCGGCGTATTCGCCGCCGAGCGCGGTGACGTGAAGAAGCTCCGGACGTGGTTCATCATCACGTTCGTCATGGGTGCGATCTTCATTGGCGGCCAGGTGTTCGAGTACACCGAGCTGGTCAAGCACGAGGGCATGTCTCTCTCGTCCGGCCCGTACGGATCGGTGTTCTACCTGACCACCGGCTTCCACGGTATGCACGTGACGGGCGGTCTCATCGCCTTCCTGCTGGTCCTCGGCCGGACGTACGCGGCCAAGAGGTTCACCCACGAACAGGCCACGTCGGCCATCGTCGTGTCCTACTACTGGCACTTCGTCGATGTCGTCTGGATCGGCCTCTTCGCGACGATCTACCTGATCAAGTAGCGAACACGTCGCCGGGCCCGACCCGGCACTCCATCCAGAAACACCGACGCAGAAGATCCTGACACCGGGGTAATCCGTGAAAAAGCTCTCCGCACGACGACGCCATCCGCTGGCGGCGGTCGTCGTTCTACTCTTCGCGCTGGCGGTCACTGGGGGGCTGTACGCCGCCTTCGCGCCCGCGAGCCAGGCGAAGGCCGACGAAACCGCCCAGTCCCTCGCCATCGAGGAGGGCAAGAAGCTCTACGCCGTGGGCTGCGCAAGCTGCCACGGAACCGGCGGTCAGGGTTCCACTGACGGCCCCAGCCTGGTCGGCGTCGGCTCCGCGGCCGTCGACTTCCAGGTGAGCACCGGCCGCATGCCGGCCCAGCAGCCCGGCGCCCAGGTGCCGAAGAAGCCGGTCATCTACTCCCAGGCCCAGATCGACCAGCTCGCGGGATACATCTCCTCCCTCGGCGCCGGTCCGATCACGCCGACCGAGAAGCAGTACGACCCGGCCGGTGCCGACATCGCCAACGGTGGCGTCCTGTTCCGCAACAACTGCGCGCAGTGCCACAACTTCACCGGCGAGGGCGGCGCCCTGACGAACGGCAAGTACGCCCCGAACCTCGAGGGCGTCGAGCCGAAGCACATCTACGAGGCCATGCTCACCGGCCCGCAGAACATGCCCTCCTTCCCCGACCGCACCATGCCGGAGAAGCAGAAGAAGGACATCATCGCGTACCTCCAGAACGTCAACGGCGATAAGTCGACCAGCCCCGGTGGCCTCAAGCTCGGCGGCCTCGGCCCCGTCTCCGAGGGTCTGTTCGGCTGGATCTTCGGTCTGGGTGCGCTGATCGCTGTCGCCGTCTGGGTCGCGGCCCACACCGCTAAGGCCAAGAAGTCATGAGTAGCCAAGACATTCCCGAAGAGAAGCACCTGCCGAGCGAGCAGGGCGACGCGCACCACGGTGGCGTGGCGGTCGCGGACGCGCCGTTCGCGGACCCGGGCCTCCCGGTCCACAAGCCGCGCATCCAGGACATCGACGAGCGGGCCGCCAAGCGGTCCGAGCGCGTGGTGGCGATGCTGTTCACGCTGTCGATGCTGGCCACGATCGGCTTCATCGCCTCCTACGTGACCCTCCCGGTCGACAAGATCGTCTACATCTTCCCCATCGGGAAGGTGAGCGCGCTGAACTTCGCGCTCGGTCTGACCCTGGGCACGGCGCTCTTCTGCATCGGCGCGGGCGCGGTCCACTGGGCCCGCACCCTGATGTCCGACGTGGAGGTCGCCGACGAGCGCCACGCGATCGCGGCGCCGCCGGAGGTCAAGGCGAAGGTCCTCCAGGACTTCGCCGACGGTGCGAGCGAGTCCGGTATCGGCCGCCGTCCGCTGATCCGCAACACGATGCTCGGCGCGCTGGCCATGCTGCCGCTGTCCGCCGTCGTGATCCTGCGCGACCTGGGGCCCCTGCCCGAGGAGAAGCTGCGCAAGACCGTGTGGGCCAAGGGCAAGCTGCTGATCAACGACAACACGAACGAGCCGCTGCGTCCCGAGGACGTGCTCGTCGGTTCGCTGACCTTCGCCCGGCCGGAAGGCCTGGAGGAGGACCAGCACGACTTCCAGACGCAGATCGCCAAGGCCGCCCTGATGATCGTCCGGATCAAGCCGGAGGACATCAAGGACAAGCAGGAGCTGGAGTGGTCCCACGAGGGGATCGTGGCCTACTCCAAGATCTGCACCCACGTCGGCTGCCCGATCAGCCTGTACGAGCAGCAGACGCATCACGTGCTCTGCCCGTGCCACCAGTCCACCTTCGACCTCTCCGACGGCGCCCGAGTCATCTTCGGCCCGGCCGGTCACGCGCTTCCGCAGCTGCGGATCGGCGTCAATGACGAAGGCTTCCTCGAAGCGCACGGCGACTTCGAAGAGCCCGTCGGTCCTGCTTTCTGGGAGCGCGGATGAGCACTGCCACCACGAATTCATCAGCCGCCGGCGCCCCGGGCACCCCGGGGCGCAAGGCGCCGGCCGGCGAGCGCGTAGCGGACTGGGCGGACGGCCGCCTGGGCATCTACAGCCTGGCCAAGTCCAACATGCGCAAGATCTTCCCGGACCACTGGTCCTTCATGCTGGGTGAGATCTGCCTCTACAGCTTCATCATCATCATCCTCACGGGTGTGTACCTGACGCTGTTCTTCCACCCGAGCATGAACGAGGTCGTGTACCACGGCTCGTACGTGCCGATGCAGGGCGTCCAGATGTCCGAGGCCTTCGCCTCGACCCTGGACATCAGCTTCGACGTCCGCGGCGGTCTGCTCATCCGGCAGATCCACCACTGGGCGGCGCTGATCTTCGTCGCGGCCATGCTCGTGCACATGATGCGCGTGTTCTTCACGGGTGCGTTCCGCAAGCCCCGCGAGGTCAACTGGGTCTTCGGCTTCCTGCTGCTGGTCCTCGGCATGTTCACCGGTTTCACCGGTTACTCCCTGCCGGACGACCTGCTCTCGGGCACCGGTGTCCGCTTCATGGAGGGCGCGATCCTGTCCGTGCCGGTCGTCGGCACGTACCTGTCGTTCTTCCTCTTCGGCGGCGAGTTCCCCGGCGGCGACTTCGTCGCGCGGTTCTACTCGATCCACATCCTGCTGCTGCCCGGCATCATGATGGGCCTGCTGGTGGCCCACCTGATCCTGGTCTTCTACCACAAGCACACCCAGTTCGCGGGTCCCGGCAAGACGAACAACAACGTCGTCGGCATGCCGCTGCTGCCGGTCTACATGGCCAAGGCCGGAGGCTTCTTCTTCCTGGTCTTCGGTGTCATCGCGGCCATCGCGGCGCTCGCGTCGATCAACCCGATCTGGGCGCTGGGCCCGTACCGTCCGGACCACGTGTCCACCGGTGCGCAGCCCGACTGGTACATGGGCTTCTCCGAGGGCCTGATCCGTGCCATGCCGGGCTGGGAGATCAACCTGTGGGGCCACACGCTCGTCCTGGGCGTGTTCATCCCGCTGGTGATCTTCCCGCTGATCCTGGTCGCGATCGCGGTGTACCCGTTCATCGAGTCCTGGGTCACCGGGGACAAGAACGAGCACCACATCCTGGACCGCCCGCGCAACGTCCCGACCCGTACGGCCTTCGGTGTCGCCTGGCTCACCTGGTACGTGATCCTGCTGATCGCCGGCGGCAACGACATGTTCGCGCAGTACTTCCACCTGTCGATCAACTCGATCACCTGGTTCGCGCGGATCGGCTTCTTCGTGGGCCCGGTCGTCGCCTTCGTGATCACCAAGCGGATCTGCCTCGGCCTCCAGCGCCGGGACCACGACAAGGTGCTGCACGGTCGCGAGACCGGCATCATCAAGCGCCTGCCGCACGGTGAGTTCGTCGAGGTCCACGAGCCGCTCTCGCAGGGCAAGCTGCACACCCTCACCTCGCACACGCAGTACGAGCCGATCGAGATCGGCCCGACGGTCGACGAGAACGGTGTCGAGCGCAAGGTGAAGGCCACCGAGAAGCTGCGCGCGAAGCTCAGCAGGGGCTTCTACGGGGAGAACACCCACATCCCGAAGCCCACGGTGGAGGAGTACAAGGAGATCCAGAGCGGCCACGGCCACCACTGACCTCCGGTAAGACCCGTTAGAGGGATCGGTTCCGGCCAATCCCGGTGTTGCCACGGTGAGGGCCCCGTCCAGTGTCTGGACGGGGCTCTTTGCCGTCTCCGGGGCTGGATAGGCTGAGATCCTTCCCCATTCCACGTGGAACTTTTTTCCGAGCAGCAGGAGCGGACCATGAACGTTGTGACCCCGGCAGGCGGCGACAGCGTGGCGGCCCGCGGCTGGCCGGGCCTCCTCGACGCCCTGCTCACCGGCCGGGACCTCGGCGCGGACGACACCGCCTGGGCCATGGACCGCATCATGCGGGGCGAGGCCACGGACGCGCAGATCGCCGGTTTCATGGTGGCGCTGCGGGCCAAGGGGGAGACCGTCGCGGAGATCAACGGCATGGTGCGTGCCATGTACGAACACGCCAACCTGATCGAGGTCCCGGGCCGCACGGTGGACATCGTCGGCACGGGCGGGGACGGCGCGAAGACCGTCAACATCTCCACGATGTCGGCGCTCGTGGTGGCCGGTACGGGCGCCAAGGTGGTCAAGCACGGCAACCGGGCCGCATCGTCGGCGAGCGGCTCCTCCGACGTCCTGGAGAAGCTCGGCGTCAACCTCAACCTCACCCCGGCGCGGGTGGCGGAGGTGGTCGAGGAGGCCGGCATCACCTTCTGCTTCGCGGTCAAGTTCCACCCCGCGCTGCGGCACGTGGCGGCGGCCCGCAAGGAACTGGGCATCCGGACCACCTTCAACTTCCTCGGTCCGCTGACCAATCCGGCGCGGGTGCGCGCGCAGGCCACGGGCGTGGCCGATCCCCGGGTGGCGCCCATCGTCGCCGGGGTGCTCGCGGAGCGCGGCTCCTCGGCGCTGGTCTTCCGCGGCGACGACGGCATGGACGAACTGACCACGACCGCCACCTCCCGGGTCTGGTGGGTCCGCGGGGGCACGGTCACCGAGCTCCCGTTCGATCCGCGCGACGTCGGGATCCCGCTCGTGGACGTCGCCGACCTGCGCGGCGAGGACCCCTCCTACAACGCGGACGTCGCCCGCCGGCTGCTGGCCGGGGAGACCGGCCCCGTACGCGACGCCGTCCTGCTGAACTCGGCGGCGGCCCTGGTGGCGCTGGACCCGGGCACGGGCTCCCTGGAGGAGCAGATCGCGGCGGGCATCGCCCGTGCGGCCGAATCGATCGACTCGGGTTCGGCCGGGGCGGCGCTGGAGCGCTGGGTGGCCGCCAGCAACGCCTGATCGGTCGCCCCCCCGCGAGACCCCGGTCCACATGGTGGACCGGGGTCTTGTGCGTGGGGGATCTTGTGGCAGGATGCTGCTCAGGTCACGAGTGACAGCGTTTTGGCCCCGGCTCGCTGTCCGGCAACCCTCCTTCCGTGGCGGGGTGCCCCGGGTGATGACCAGGTCGTAGGCAGCGAGGTCTACGGCAAGCGCGGATCCCTCGATACCAGGGGTCCTGGGTCTTCGAGGAGCTTTTCCGTGAGCAAGCGAATGCGATAGGGCGACTCCGCCCCTTCTTCACCCCTCGGAACAGGGTCGCTGAGGCGTACCCCCATGTCCTTCCGAGGCTCCACCCGTACCCCTGTGGCCGGCCGCCGAGCCGTACCCGCGTACGGGCGAACAACGAAGCCATTCAGCCCTGCCTGCCGGGAGATACCGCCATGTCCGCAACCCTGAACGCCGCCGCCACCACCACCGCCGTTGCCGCCGACGCCGCCGCCGGCCCCGCCTGTGCCGAGCCGCTGCCGGTCCTCGGCCGGGACGTCACCGTGCCGCTCGTCACCGGCGGCGAGGTCACCTACGCCGCCCTGGACTACGCGGCCAGCGCCCCGGCGCTCCAGCGGGTCTGGGACGACGTGGCCGCGTACGCCCCGTACTACGGCAGCGTCCACCGCGGCGCCGGGTACCTCTCGCAGCTGTCCACCGACCTGTTCGAGCAGAGCCGCGTCACGGTCGCGGAGTTCCTGGACTGCCGCCCCGGCGACCAGGTGGTCTTCACCCGGTCGACCACCGACTCGCTGAACCTGCTGGCCGCCGTCCTCCCGGCCGACTGCCAGGTCTTCGTCTTCGAGACCGAGCACCACGCCTCGCTGCTGCCCTGGGGCGACGCGCAGGTCACCTACCTCAACGCCCCCCGTACCCCGGCCCAGGCCGTCGCGACCCTGGAGCGGGCGCTGGCCGACCGGGACCCCTACGGCCCGGCGCTGGTGTGCGTCACCGGGGCGTCCAACGTCACCGGTGAGCTGTGGCCGGTCAAGGAGCTGGCCGCCGCCGCGCACGCGCACGGCGCGCGGATCGTCCTGGACGCCGCCCAGCTGGCGCCGCACCACCCCGTGTCCGTCCAGGAGCTGGACGTCGACTGGATCGCCTTCTCCGGCCACAAGCTGTACGCCCCCTTCGGATCGGGCGTGCTCGCCGGCCGCGCCGACTGGCTCCAGCAGGCGCCGCCCTACCTCGCGGGCGGCGGCGCCTCCCGCAAGGTGGCCCGCCGCGAGGACGGCGGTGTGGACGTCGAGTGGCACACCACCGCAGCCCGCCACGAGGCCGGCTCCCCGAACGTCATCGGCGTCTACTCCATCGCCTCGGCCTGCCGGGCCCTGAAGGAGGCCGGGTTCGAGAGCCTGGTCGCCCGTGAGAACCACCTCATCGCCAAGGTCCGCGAGGGCCTGGCCGAGGTCCCGGCCGTCCGCGTCCTGTCCCTCTTCGGGGACGATGCCCCGCGCGTCGGCGTCATCTCGTTCGTGGTGGACGGCTGGAACAGCTCGCACTTCGCGGCGGCGCTGTCCGCCGAGTACGGCATCGGCGTGCGCGACGGCCTCTTCTGCGCCCACCCGCTGGTGCGCACCCTGCTCGGCAGCGAGCCGCAGGAGCCGGGTGAGTGCGGCGCCCCGGAGGCCGCGCCGGGGGAGCGCTCGCTGAACGCGATCCGGGTCAGCTTCGGCGCGGGGACCCCCGACGAGCACGTCGAGCGGTTCGTGCGCGCGGTCCGGGAACTCGTCGCGGACGGCGCCAAGTGGCAGTACCGCACGGAAGAGGGCCGCTGCGTCCCGGCCGTCTGACACCGTACGGACCTTGACCGGCCGGGACCCCGTCCCGGCCGTCCGCGGGTTCGCCGGAGACCACCGCCGGCTCCGGGCCGGGCCCTGCCGGGCCGGGTGTTACGCGTCCAGGCCGATGGCGAAGGCTGCTTCCAGGTCGTGCTGCGAGTAGGTGCGGAACGCCACGTGGGTGTCGGTCGCCTCGACGCCCGGGATCTTGCTGATGCGGCCGGGGATGATGTCGGCCAGGTTCTCGTGGCGGGCGACGCGGACCAGCGCGATCAGGTCGTACGTGCCCGTGACGGAGTAGACCTCGCTGACGCTGTCCAGCGCGGCGATGGACTCGGCGATCTCGGGGATGCGGTCCACGCTGGTCTTGATGAGCACGATCGCGGTGATCACGGTTGGCTGTCTCCCTCGCCGGCAGTCACTGGTCTCCTCACTCTAGTCGTACGCCGATAGCGCGCCCACGCGTAGAGGAAGCCCACCGAGAAGCCCACCACGTGGGCCAGATAGGCCACTCCGGGCCCGCTCTCCGCACGCTGCGCGGCCAGCCACTGCAGGGCGAACCAGAACATCAGCACGATCCAGGCCGGGAAGCGCAGCGGCAGGAAGAGCAGGAACGGGAACAGGCTCGTCACCCGCGCCTTCGGGAAGAGGCAGAGGAAGGCCCCGAGGACCGCCGAGATGGCCCCCGACGCACCGACCAGGGTCTGGTCCGAGGAGGCGTTGGCCGCCGCGTACGCCGCCAGCGCCAGGTATCCGGTGCACACGTAGAAGACCAGGAAGGGCGCCCGGCCCATCCGTTCCTCCGTCATCGCGCCGAAGACGTGCAGGAAGAGCATGTTCCCGAGCAGGTGCAGCCAGCTGCCGTGGACGAAGAGCGCGGTCAGCGGGGTCAGCAGCGGGCGCCCGGCTCCCGAGAACAGTTCGTCGGGGACCACGCCCCAGTGCCGGAAGTACTGCGTGCCCGCGTCCAGCAGCCGGTCGCCCGTGCCGTAGGACGGATTCAGGCCGGAGGCCGGGCCGAGCACGAACGCCAGGCAGCAGCCCGCGATCAGCGCGTACGTGACCACCGGGCCCCGGGCGGCCTCGCGGACCGTCCGCCACTTTACGATCATGCGACTGAGCATGACGCAGGTGCACCCCTCCGGTGGCGTTGCCAGGCCGTAGGGTTACGTGCTGCGGTCCGAGACCGCCACGCGCGGCTGTGAACGCTTTGATTGAATGAGCTACGAAGGAGAGAGCGGCCTGATGACGGTTCCCCTGCCGACCGACACGACCCGGTGGCGCTGCACGCTGTGCGGCAACCTCACGCGGTTCGACGTGACCCGTTCGTCGAAGGTCGTCGAGTATGTCCACCTGGACCTCGCCGGGGAGCCCAAGGTCGAGGAGCGCGAGGTGGTCAGTGAGACCATCGAGTCGGTCCGCTGTCGCTGGTGCAACGCGGTGGACCAGATCGAGCTCGTGGACAGGCCGGGCACCGGCTCCTGAGGGAGCCGGGCCCACAGTAGATCACGGTAGGGGTGACGGATTGTGGAGCCAGCAAGCGGCGCTGAGCCGGCCGACGCGGCCGGCGACGCCGCCGAGGTGCTCGACCGCCCGCTGCCGGAAGGCGTGCGGCGCCGGGTCGTCGCGCTCGTCTCGGACGCCTTCGGCGGACTGACGGTCGCGGACCTTCCGGCGCAGTTGCGCCAGTACGCCCGTTTCACCCCGACCCGGCGCGCCAAGTTCGCCGGGAACGCCATGGCGGCCGCCGTGGAGACGGACGGTGCCTTCCGCAGCCGGGTCGCGGAGAAGCTGCGCGAGGCGCAGCCGGAGCTGGCGGCCGCGCTGGACTCCGCCGCCCCGCCCGCCGCGGCGGACCCGCTGGACGTGGCGGCCGCCGCGTACGTGCTGCGTCCGGCCGGCTGGGTGAAGCTGGTGGCCGCCGCCGGCGAGGAGGCGCAGCGCGCCGACGCCGAGCGGGTCGGCGACGAGACCCGCCGGGAAGTCGAGCGGCTGCGCGGGGAACTGGCCCAGGCCAGGGAGCAGCAGCGCGCCGGGGGCGACCAGGTGCGGGCCGATCTGGACGCCTCCCGCAAGGAAGCGGAATCGCTTCAGCGCAAACTGCGCAGTGCCCTGAGCGACGTCAAGCGGGGCGAGGCGGCCCTGCGCAAGGTGACGGCGGAGATCGACGGGTTCCGGGCCGAGGCGGCCGCGCAGGTGGCGGCCGCCGAGAGCGAGACCCGGCGGCTCAAGTCCCGGCTGGCGGAGGTGGAGTCGGCGCTGGAGACCTCGCGCCGGGCCACCCGCGAGGGGCGCAGCATCGAGGACATGCGGCTGCGGCTGCTGCTGGACACGGTGCTGGACGCGGCGGCGGGGCTGCGCCGCGAACTGGCGCTGCCCCCGCTCTCGACGCGGCCGGCCGACACGGTGGAGGCCGTGGAGCCGGGCCGGATGACGCCGAAGGACATTGCGGCGCGGGCCCTGTCGGAGACCGATCCGGCGCTGCTGGACCAGCTGTTGGCGCTGCCCCAGGCGCACCTGGTGGTCGACGGCTACAACGTGACCAAGACCGGTTACCCGACGATGCCGCTGGAGAAGCAGCGGCTGCGGCTGCTGGGCGGGCTGTCGATGCTGGCCGCGCAGACCGGTGCCGAGATGACCTGTGTGTTCGACGGGGCGGAACTGGCGGCGCCGGTGCTGCTCGCCCCGCCGCGCGGGGTGCGGGTGCTGTTCTCCAAGGCCGGGGTGACGGCCGACGAGCTGATCCGCCAGCTGGTGCGGGCCGAGCCGCCCGGCCGTCCGGTGGTCGTGGTCTCCACGGACCGGGAGGTGGCCGACGGGGTGGCGAAGGCGGGGGCCCGGCCGGTGACGTCCGCGCTGCTGCTGAAGCGGCTGTCGAGGGTTTCGTAGCCGAAGGGGCTTTGGCGGCTTTCGTAACTGCTGGGCGCAATGCCGGAATTGGTGGCCGGGGTGGGGGACGTACCGTCAACTCCCCGGCACGCAGCGTGCGCCACGGGCAAAAAGGCCGGCCCCGAAGCGGAATTTTTCTCGCGAGGATTTGAACTGATCACAGGCGGGTCACTAGGGTCTGTTCAAACCTTCGTGCGGCAGTTCACCCATTCGGGTGCGGGCGGAGGCGTGCCGCCGAGCTTGCGACCGTCTTCGGCGGCTCCAGGAAGAAGGAGCTCGCTTTCGTGGCGTCCCACCGTCGACCCAAGCCGCCCACCCGTACGCGCGTGAGCGTGCTCACGGCGCTCGCCACCGCGGCCGTCGCCCTCTCCTCCCAGTCGGCCATGGCCGCACCGGACAAGCCCAGCAAGGACGAGGTCAAGTCCAAGGTCGACGCCCTCTACGGGGAGTCCGAGCAGGCCGGCGAGAAGGCCAACGCCGCCAAGGACCGCCAGGACAAGCTGGAGAAGGAGATCGCGCAGCTCCAGGACCAGGTCGCGCGCGGCCAGGACGAGCTCAACGGCCTGCGCAACACGCTCGGTTCGATGGCGACCGCCCAGTACCGCGGCGGCGGCCTCGACCAGTCGGTGGAGCTGCTGCTCTCCGCCGACCCGCAGTCCTACCTCGACAAGGCCTCCACGCTCCAGCAGTTGAGCGGCAAGCAGGTCGAGGCGATATCCAAGATCCAGGCCAAGCAGCGCAGCCTCGCCCAGCAGCGCGCGGAGGCCACCGGCAAGCTCGCCGACCTCGACGCCACCCGCAAGGAGCTGGCCGAGAAGAAGAAGACCGCCCAGGACAAGCTCGCCGACGCCCAGGCCCAGCTCAACTCGCTGACCGCGGACGACCGCGCGCAGCTCAAGAACGAGGCGGCCAAGGACGGCGAGGGCGCCGCGAACGCCGCGAACGGGGGCGGCGGCGCCAAGCCCGGGGCCGGAGCGGGATCGGGCGGGGGCGCCGTGAAGGGCTCGGGCCGGGCCGCGGACGCTCTCGCCGCCGCGCTGACCCAGAACGGCGACCGCTACCACATGGGCGACACCGGCCCCGACTCCTGGGACTGCTCCGGACTGACGCAGTGGGCCTACGCGCAGGCCGGCATCAACATCAGCCGCACCACCTACACCCAGGCCAACGACGGCACGCGCATCGGCATGAGCCAGCTCCAGCCCGGCGACCTGGTCTTCTTCTACGACGACCTGCACCACGTGGGCCTCTACGCCGGCAACGGCCAGGTCTTCCACGCCTCCAACCCCACCGGCGGCGTCCGCTACGAGGCCATGAAGAACATGCCCTTCCAGTTCGGCGTCCGCGTCGGCTGACCCGTCCCCGCCCGCCCCGTCCCAGGGGCGCCCCGTCGCGGGGACGCGCCGCACACCGCCCATCCGGGCGAATTGCGCGGACCGCCCCTGACCCCACGCCCCGCCGGTGACCTGCGTCTGAGGCGGGGCGTCGGCATGTGCGCCCCGCGCCGGTCGTTGGCCGGTGCGTGGTGGCGCGGCTACTGTCTGCCAGCGCGGAGCCCGGCACACGGCCGTCCACGGAGGGCGGACCCGGGTCCCGCGCAGCGGAAGGGAGCGGTTCCACGTGGCGTCCCATCGCCGGACCGGCCTCAGCGGCCTCGACCGGAGCACCAAGGTCACCGTCTTGACCGCCGCCGCGGCCACCGCCGCCGTGGCCCTGACGGGCGCACCCGCACAGGCGTCACCCGGGCTCCCGCCGGCCCCCTCCACCGGTTCCCGCGCCCAGGTCGACCGGCTCTTCGAAGAGGCCGAACAGGCCACCGAACGGTTCAACGAGGCGGGCGAGAAGGCCGACCGGCTGCGGGACGAGATCAGCCGGGCCCAGGACGCGGTCGCCCGCGGCCAGGACCGCATCAACACCATGCGCGGGGTCCTCGGCGCCTTCGCCGGAGCCCAGTACCGCTCGGGCGGCCTCGACCCGACCGTCGAGCTGATGCTGTCCGACGACCCCCGGGACTACCTCGACAAGTCGGCCGTCCTGAACCGGCTCAGCGGCCGCCAGGCCCAGCAGCTGGGCGAACTGCGCGAGGAACAGCGCCGGATCGGCCAGCAGCGCCAGGAGGCCACCCGCAAGCTCTCCGAACTGGAGGTCCTGCGCACCGAGGTGGCCACCCAGAAGCGCTCCGTCACGGCGAAGCTCGCCGCCGCCCGGCAACTGCTCGACGCCATGCCGTCGGGGGAGCGGGCCGACTTCGAGCGGGCCTCGCGCTCGGCCGGCCGCGCCGACGTGCTGCCGGACCCGTCCTTCGCCGGGGACGGAGGCCACGCCTCGGGCCGCGCCATGACGGCCGTGATGGCGGCCCGGGCGGCCGTGGGCCGGCCGTACGTGTGGGGCTCCACCGGCCCCTCCGGCTTCGACTGCTCCGGGCTGATGGTGTGGTCCTACCGGCAGGCGGGGGTCTCCCTGCCGCGCACCTCGCAGGCCCAGCGGTACGCGGGCCGGCAGGTGCCGCTCTCGCAGGCCCAGCCCGGGGACCTGGTGACGTACCGCTCGGACGCCAGCCACGTCGGCATGTACGTGGGCAACGGTCAGGTGATCCACGCCCCCTATCCGGGCGCCCGGGTGCGCTACGACCCCGTCGGGATGATGCCGGTCTCCTCGGTGACCCGGCCCTAGGGCTGCGTACGATCGGCCGGGTGACCCCGTTCCGTACCGCCCCGCGCCTGCCGGCGCTGCTGCTCTGCGCGCTGCTGGTGGCGTGCGGGGGGCCGACCGGGGCCGGGTCCGGGTCCGGGTCCGGGGACGCCGGGGTCCGGGAGGCCGTCGCCGCCTGGTCGCGGACCCCGCCCGCGCGGCTCGCCGGGCTCCCGCTGGAGGGGTGGGCCTACGAGGTCGGCTCCGTCCGGCTGGACGGCGTACGGGCGCACGTGCGCGCCGAGCTGCGCTACCGGCTGGCCGGCTACGACGGCGCCCCCGCCGGGTCCGCCCGGGAGGTGGAGCTGACCCGGGAGGGCGCCGCCTGGAAGGTCACCTCCGACGGGCCCGCCCCGGGGGCGCCGGCGCAGCTGTGGGACCAGGGCGAGGTGGCCGTCGTACGCGGCACCGCCTCCCTCGTGCTCGGCGTCGGCCAGAGCCCCGCGACGCTGGCCGAGGTGGGCCGGGAGGCCGACCGGGCGGTGCCCGCCGTGAGCGCCGCCTGGCCGCGCGCCTGGGCCCGGCGGGTGGTGGTGCTCGTCCCCGGCTCGCTGGACGCGATGGCCGCGCTGCTCGGGAAGCCCGCCGCCACCTACCGGGGGCTGGGCGCCGTCACCACCGGCAGCACCGGCGGCGGACCGGCCCCGGCCGACCGGATCGTGATCAACCCCGAGGGGTACGCGCAGCTCGGCGCGGCGGGCAAGGACGTCGTCCTGACCCACGAGGCCACCCACGTCGCCACCCGCGCCGCCACCACGGCCGGGACCCCGCAATGGCTGTCCGAGGGCTTCGCCGACTGGGTCGCGTACCGGGACGGCCCGCTGACCCCCGCCGAGGCGGCGCCCACCCTCGCCCGCGCCGTCCGCGCCGGGGGGCCGCCCGGCGCGCTCCCGGCCGACGCGGCGTTCGCCTTCGGCGGCGACCAGGAGGCCACCGCGCGGGCGTACGAAGGGGCCTGGCTGGCCTGCCGGCTCATCGCGGACCGGTGGGGCGCGGCGGCGCTCGTACGGCTCTACGAACAGGCAGGCCGCGAGCCGCTGCCGGCCGCGCTGGAGACCGTCCTCGGCACGGACCGGCAGGAGCTGACGCGGGCCTGGCAGGAGGCCCTGCGCCACGAACTCGGCTGACGCCGTCCGGTACGTTGGCAGCGATGCACAAGACGCTGATCGTGACCAACGACTTCCCGCCGCGCCCGGGCGGCATCCAGGCCTTCCTGCACAACATGGCGCTGCGCCTCGACCCCGAGCAGGTCGTCGTCTACGCCTCCACCTGGAAGCACGGAGCGCAGGGCCGGGCGGCCACCGCCGCCTTCGACGCCGAGCAGCCCTTCCCGGTGGTGCGGGACCGCACCACCATGCTGCTGCCGACGCCCCGCGTGACCCGCCGGGCGGTGTCCCTGCTGCGCGAACACGGCTGCGGGTCGGTGTGGTTCGGGGCGGCCGCCCCGCTCGGCCTGATGGGCCCGGCGCTGCGCCGGGCGGGCGCCCGGCGGCTGGTCGCCACCACCCACGGGCACGAGGCGGGCTGGGCGCAGCTGCCGGCCGCGCGGCAGTTGCTGCGGCGGATCGGCGAGGGCACCGACACCCTGACCTACCTGGGGGAGTACACGCGTGCGCGGATCGCCTCCGCGGTCACGGAGCGGGCGGCGGCCCGGATGGTCCAGCTCCCGCCGGGGGTGGACGAGAAGACCTTCCACCCCGGCTCGGGCGGCGCCGAGGTCCGGGCCCGGCTGGGCCTGACCGACCGGCCGGTGGTCGTGTGCGTCTCCCGGCTGGTCCCGCGCAAGGGGCAGGACACCCTGATCGAGGCCATGCCCCGGATCCTGGCGGCCGTGCCGGACGCGGTGCTGCTGGTCGTGGGCGGCGGCCCGTACGAGGCGGACCTGCGCGCGCTGGCCGCCCGGGGCGGGGTCGCGGACTCCGTGGTCTTCACCGGAGCCGTCCCCTGGGAGGAGCTGCCGGCCCACTACGGCGCGGGTGACGTCTTCGCGATGCCGTGCCGGACCCGGCGGGGCGGCCTGGACGTGGAGGGGCTCGGGATCGTCTACCTGGAGGCCTCCGCGACGGGTCTGCCGGTGGTCGCGGGCGACTCGGGCGGCGCGCCCGACGCGGTGCTCGACGGGGAGACCGGCTGGGTGGTCCGCGGCGGCTCCCCGGACGAGGCCGCCGACCGGATCGTCGCCCTCCTCAGGGACCCGGAACTGCGCGCGCGCATGGGCGCCCGCGGCCGCGCCTGGGTCGAGGAGAAGTGGCGCTGGGACCTCCTGGCGGAGCGCCTGCGCGAGCTGCTGTAGGCGTACGTCCGGCGGGCGGGGGCCCGGGGGTCCGGCCGGCATCCCGCCGGTACCCGGGCCCGGTCCGGGCGGGCGGGGCATTATCGCTCCCCGCCGCCCGGCGCGGGCGCGGACCGGGAAACCGGGCGGGCGCGGGCGGGCTCCGGCCTACGGTCGAGCCATGTCTGACTGTCACTCACATACGTGTCAGCGCGGGTTATGGCCGGTTGGGCGGAATCCGCTCATGATGCGGCCATGACTCCCAACCTGACGCGCCGTCACCTCTTGGGCATCGGCGCGCTCCAGACCGCGGCGGCCCTCGGATTCACCCGCATCGGGCTCTCCTCGGCGGCCGCCGCCGAACCCCCCGCCGCGCAGTACGCGCCCGCCATCGTCGTCGGCTCCGGCTACGGGTCCGCCGTCGCCGCGCTGCGCCTCGGACAGGCGGGGGTGCGTACCGTCGTCCTCGAAATGGGGCGGCTGTGGGACACCCCCGGGCCCGACGGGAAGGTCTTCCCCTCCACCTCCGCGCCCGACCAGCGCTCCATGTGGTTCCGCAACCGCACCGAGGCCCCGCTCGCCCAGTTCCTCTGGCTCGACGTGGTCAACCGCGACATCAGCCCCTACCCCGGCGTCCTGGACCGGGTGAACTACGGCGAGATGTCGGTCTACGTCGGCCGCGGCGTCGGCGGCGGCTCCCTCGTCAACGGCGGCATGTCGCCCACCCCGAGGCGCTCGTACTTCACCGAGGTGCTGCCCCAGGTCGACGCGGACGAGATGTACGGCACGTACTACCCGCGCGCCCGCGCCATGCTGGGCGTGAACGACATCGACCCGGCCTGGTTCGAGTCCACGGAGTGGTACCGCTTCGCCCGGATCTCCCGCAAGCACGCCCAGAACACCGGCCTGAAGACCACCTTCGTGCCCAACGTCTACGACTTCTCGTACATGAAGCGCGAGGCCGCCGGCACCGCCGCCAGGTCCGCCCTCGCCGGCGAGGTCATCTACGGCAACAACCACGGCAAGAAGAGCGTCGACAAGACCTATCTGGCCGCCGCCCTCGGCACCGGCAACGTCACCATCGAGACCATGCAGCGCGTGGTCGGCGTACGCCCCGACCCGGCCGGCGGCTACGTCCTCACGGTGCGGACCAGCGACGTCACCGGCAAGGTCACCCAGGTCCGCGAACTCGGCTGCAAGCAGCTCTTCCTGGGCGCCGGCAGCCTCGGCACCACCGAGATCCTGCTGCGCGCCCGCGAGTGCGGCACGCTGCCCGCGCTGAGCGACCGCGTCGGACTCGGCTGGGGCCCCAACGGCAACGTCATGACCGCCCGCGCCAACCACCTGTGGGACACCGTCGGGGCCAACCAGGCGACCATGCCCGCCCTGGGCATCGACGACTGGGACAACCCCGCCAACCCCGTCTTCGCGGAGATCGCCCCGCTCCCGATGGGCTTCGAGCACTGGATCTCGATGTACCTGGCCATCACCAAGAACCCGGAGCGCGGCCACTTCACCTACGACGCCGCCACCGACTCGGCGCGGCTCAACTGGCGGCGCGACCAGAACGCCCCGGCCGTACGGGCCGCCAAGAACCTCTTCGACCGCGTCAACCGGGCCAACTTCACGATCTACCGCTACGACCTCTTCGGCGGCAACAGGGCCTTCGCCGACGACTTCACCTACCACCCGCTGGGCGGCTGCGTCCTCGGCGAGGCCACGGACACCTACGGCCGCGCCAAGGGCTACCAGGGGCTGTACGTCGTCGACGGCTCGCTCGTACCGGGGTCGCTCGGGGTGAACCCGTTCGTCACCATCACCGCCCTCGCGGAGCGGAACATGGCCCGGATCCTCGCCGAGGACCCCCGGTAGGGCGCCGTGCGGGGCGGCTCAGCCCCGGTACAGCGCCTCGATCTCGTCCGCGAAGTCCTTCGCCACCACGTTCCGCTTCAGCTTCAGCGAGGGCGTGATGTGGCCCGACTCCTCGGTGAACTGGGAGCCGAGGATACGGAACTTCCGCACCGATTCCGCCTTGGAGACCGCCGCGTTGCCGTCGTCCACGGCCTTCTGGACGGCGGCGATCAGCTCCGCGTCCTCGCGCAGCTCCGCCGCCGTCACCCCGGCCGGCTTGCCGTTCTCCGCGGCCCAGCGGACCAGGAACTCCTCGTCGACGGTGACCAGCGCCGCCACGAACGGCCGCCCGTCGCCGACCACCATGCACTCCGCGACCAGCGCGTGCGCCCGGATCCGGTCCTCGATCACCGCGGGGGCGACGTTCTTGCCGCCCGCCGTGACGATGAGCTCCTTCTTGCGGCCCGTGATGGCGAGGTAGCCGTCCTCGTCGAGGGTGCCGACGTCGCCGGTGTGGAACCAGCCGTCCGTCAGGGCCTCGGCGGTGGCCGTCTCGTTCTTCC
Organism: Streptomyces sp. NPDC002032; assembly: GCF_042890765.1. NCBI lineage: Bacteria > Bacillati > Actinomycetota > Actinomycetes > Kitasatosporales > Streptomycetaceae > Streptomyces > Streptomyces sp. NPDC002032. The sequence continues at coordinate 73,570 of NZ_JBIASM010000007.1, forward strand.
AGTACTCCTTGAAGATGTGCTCGCCGTGCAGCAGCACCTCGCCGTCGTCCGCGATGCGCACCACCGAGCCGGGCAGCGGCTGGCCGACCGTACCGATCTTCGTCTTGTCCCACGGGTTGAAGGCCGTGGCCGCGCAGGACTCGGTCAGGCCGTACCCCTCCAGCACCGTGAAGCCGATGCCGCGGAAGAAGTGCCCGAGCCGCTCGCCCAGCGGCGCGCCGCCGGAGATCGCGTACTCGCCGCGCCCGCCGAGGACCGTGTGGAGCTTGCTGTAGACCAGCTTCGAGAAGACCTTGTGCTTGAGGCGCAGGCCGAAGGACGGACCGCCCGGGGCGTCCAGCGCCCGGCTGTAGGCGATGGCCGTGTCGGTGGCCGCGTCGAAGATCCTGCCCTTGCCGTCGGCCTGGGCCTTGGCACGCGCCGAGTTGTAGACCTTCTCGAACACGCGCGGCACCCCGAGGATCAGGGTGGGCCGGAACGACTGGAGCTCGTCCGTCAGGTTCTTGATGTCCGGTACGCAGCCCAGCCGGATCGGCGCCAGCACGGCCGCCACCTCCACCAGGCGCCCGAAGACGTGCGCGGCCGGCAGGAAAAGCAGCACGGAGCACTCGCCGGTCCGGAAGAGCGGGCTCAGGCGCTCCACCACGTTGCCGCACTCGGCGAAGAAGTTGCGGTGGGTCAGCACGCAGCCCTTGGGGCGGCCGGTGGTGCCCGAGGTGTAGACGATGGTGGCGGGGTCGTCGGCGTTGGCGAGGGTGCTGCGCGCGTCCACCTCGGCGTCGGTGACCGCGGCGCCCGCGGTCCGCAGCGCGGCCACGGCGCCCTGCTCGATCTCCCAGACCTCGCGCAGCTCCGGCAGCCGGTCGCGCAGGGAGGCCACGGTCGCGGTGTGCGCCGGGCTCTCCGTAATGACGGCGACCGCGCCGGAGTCCCCGAGGATCCACTGGACCTGCTCGGCGGAGCTCGTCTCGTACACGGGGACGGTGACGCCGCCCGCCGTCCAGATCGCGAAGTCCAGGAGCACCCACTCGTAGCGGGTGCGGGAGATCAGGGCGACCCGGTCGCCGGGCTCGACGCCCGCGGCGATCAGGCCCTTGGCGGTGGCCCGCACTTCGGCGAGGAACTCCGTCGCGGTCACGTCCTGCCACCGGCCGTCGACCTTGCGGCTCATGACGGCGGTGTCGGGATGCTGGGCGGCGTTGCGGCGGATGAGATCCGTCAGGTTTCCGTCCGAAGGGACCTCGTACAGGGCCGGAAGGCTGAACTCGCGCAAGACTGCTGCTCCTCTGGGCGCCATCGCCACTGTGTGGACCGACCGGACGTTACCCACCGGTAGTGGGTTCCGGATAGAGGGAACCGGCCAGATGTTCCGTGCGTCACATTCTGTACATCGCCCTACTCCGCCCGGACGGCGGCGCACCCCCGGCCGCCTTGCCGACAGTAGTCGACCCGGTTCGCGACTCGGAAGTAACCGCAGGTCCGGCCGCCTGCGGGGGCCCCTCTACCGGGCCGGGCCCCGGCGCCCCTAGGGTGGCCGCATGGGTGGCACGAAGAGTCGTACGCGGGTCCACGTCGTCAGCGACGTCCACGGCAACACCGAAGCCCTCGCCCGGGCAGGAGAGGGCGCCGACGCCCTCATCTGCCTCGGTGACCTGGTGCTCTTCCTCGACTACGCCGACCACTCGCGCGGCATCTTCCCCGAGCTCTTCGGCATCGAGAACGCCGACCGCATCGTCGAACTGCGCACCGCCAAGCGCTTCGTGGAGGCGAGGGAATTCGGCCGCAGCCTGTGGGACGGCCTGGACAGGGAGCGGCTGATCGAGGAAGCGGTGCGCCGGCAGTACGCCCGGATGTTCGCCGCCTTCCCCAGTCCCACGTACGCCACCTACGGCAACGTCGACATCCCGGGTCTGTGGCCCGAGTACGCCGGACCCGGCACCACCGTCCTCGACGGCCAGCGCGTGGAGATCGGCGGCCGCGTCTTCGGCTTCGTCGGCGGCGGCCTGCCTTCGCCGATGCGCACGCCGTACGAGGTCGACGAGGAGGAGTACGCCGCCAAGGTGGAAGCCCTGGGCGAGGTGGACGTGCTGTGCTCGCACATTCCGCCGGAGGTTCCCGAGCTCTGCTACGACACCGTCGCGCGCCGCTTCGAGCGGGGCAGCGAGGCCCTGCTGGCCGCCATCCGGCGGACCCGGCCGCGGTACGCGCTGTTCGGGCACGTCCACCAGCCGCTGGCGCGGCGCGCCCGGATCGGCGGCACGGAGTGCGTCAACGTCGGCCATTTCGCGGCGACCGGGCGGCCGTGGGCGCTGGAGTGGTGAGAGGGGCGGGAGTGCCGGGACCCGCACGCACGGTAGCCTTCACGCGGCGGCCGGGGGCCGCCCGCACACTTGTCGAACACTCCCCGGAGGAGCGACCGCGATGGCGGAACACACCAGCTCGAGCATCACGATCGAGGCCGCGCCGGCCGACGTCATGGCCGTGATCGCCGACTTCGCCCGCTACCCCGAGTGGACCGGCGAGGTGAAGGAGGCCGAGGTGCTGGCCACCGACGCCGAGGGCCGCGCGGCCAAGGTGCGGCTGCTGCTCGACGCGGGCGCGATCAAGGACGACCACACCCTGGCCTACAGCTGGACGGGCCAGGACGAGGTCAGCTGGACCCTGGACAAGTCCCAGATGCTGCGGCAGCTGGACGGCTCCTACCGGCTGGCGCCGCTGGCGGGCGGCCGCAGCACGGAGGTCACCTACCAGCTGACGGTGGACGTCAAGATCCCCATGCTCGGCATGATCAAGCGCAAGGCGGAGAAGGTCATCATCGACCGCGCGCTGGCGGGCCTGAAGAAGCGCGTCGAGTCCAAGACCGCCTGAGCCCGCACGGCGGTTGCCCGCGGCGGCGGCGCCCCAGCCCCCGCACGCCGCCGCGGCCGGACCTCCCCGCCGCGCCGCGCGACGAGGCGCCCGGGCCCCTGCTCTCCCCGGCGGCACGGGCCTTCGCAGCCGTGCGAGCCGTTCGGCCGGGCCGGCCTTCGGCCGGGCCGTCCGACGGTCGTGTTTTCGCAGCGGCGCCGGCCTTTTCGCCGGGTCGGATAGGGGGTCGGGCCGGTCTTCTGCCGGGTCGGCAGGCACAAGTCGCGTCGGCGCGCCCGCGTGGCGGCGGCCGGACAACGAGGAGCACCATGACGCAGGTCCTGCTGGTCACCGGACCCGGTGGGGCCGGGCGCAGCACCATCGCCGGGGCCACCGCGCTCGCCGCCGTCCGCGCCGGGCGCCGCGCGGTGCTGCTGTCCGCGGCGGACCCCTTCCACGGCGGCCCCGTCCCCGAGGGCCTGCACACGCCCCGGCTCGACTCCGGCGCGGAGTTCCGCAGCGAGCTCGCCGCCCTCCAGGACCGCGGCGCCGCCCTCATCGGCATGCTCGGCGGCCGCCCCCTCGGCGCCGAGGAGCTGACCGAGCTGCCCGGCGCCGAGCAGTTCGCCCTGCTGCGCGCCCTGCGCCGGGCGGCCTCCGCCCCCGGCGCCGACCTCGTCGTGGTGGACATGCCCCCACTGCACCAGGCGCTGACCACCCTCGCGCTGCCCGCCCAGCTGCGCCGCTACCTCGCCCGGCTGCTGCCCGCCGAACGCCAGGCGGCCCGCGCCCTGCGCCCCGTACTGGCCCAGCTGGCCGGAGTGCCGATGCCCGCGCAGTGGCTCTACGAGGCCGCCGCCCGCTGGGACGCGGAGCTGGCCGCCGTCCAGGCCGTCGTCGAAGCCGGCACCACCGCCGTCCGCCTGGTCGCCGAACCGGGCCCCGCCGCCGACGCCGCCCTGCGCACCGCTGTGCTCGGCCTCGCCCTGTACGAGCTGCCCGTCCTCGACCTGGTCGCCAACCGGCTCGTGCCGCGGGACTCCGCCGACCCCTGGGTGGCGGGGATCGCCGCCCGGCAGGACGCCTTCCTGGCCGCCCGGGACCCGGGCCCGCCCGTCGTCCGGGCGGCCCACCTCGGCCGGGACCCGCGGGGCCCCGAGGACCTGGCGCTCCTCGCCGCCGCCCCCGGCATGGCCCCGCCCGCCCCCGGGACCGCCGACCGCCCCCGCTGGGGCGTCGAGGACCGGCTCGCCGCCGACGGGGTCCTGGTCTGGGCGATCCCGCTGCCCCGCGCCCGCAAGAGCGAGCTGGACCTGATCCGGCGCGGGGACGAGCTGGTCCTCGCGGTGGGCCCGCACCGCAGGATCGTCGCGCTGCCCGCCGCGCTGCGCCGCTGCACCGTCTCCGGCGCCGCCCTCGACGAAGGCGTCCTCCGCGTCCGCTTCACCCCCGACCCGCAGCAGTGGCCCCGGGCGCGCTGAGCCGCGTACCGCCGTTCGGGTACCGTCGGAAGGAGGCGGTACGCCAGTACCGCACCGCACGTCCCGCCGCCGCCAGGAGAGTCCGCCATGAGCGAGGCCACCGACCGCCCCACCGACGACGACGCCTGGGCGAAGGCCTGCGCCGAGGACCTCGCCGCCGAGGAAGCCCGCCGCCGCGCAGAGCGCGAGGCCGCCGGGGCCGGGCCCGCGGGCGCCCCCGGCACGGCCGCCGAGGAACTGTTCAAGCTCTTCGAGGCCGTCGCCGACAAGGTCTCCGCGCTGAACAACCCGCTGCTCGGCGCCGCCGCCCAGGGCGCCGTACGCCAGTTCGTCAACCAGGCCAAGACCGCGGCCAAGCCCGTAGTGGAACGCAATCCCGAGGTCTTCGACCACCTCGCCGCCGCCGGGTCCGAGCTCCTCGCCGCCTACCGCTCCGCCGTCGAGGGGCACGAGCGCCGCTGGACCCGCGACGAGCCGCCGGCCCCGCGCGCGTCCGACGACGGCGACGACGAGGGCCCCGAAGCGGGGCCGGCCGAGCGGATCGATCTCGACTGATCCTCCGCCCGCCTCGGGTACGGTGGGCCGTGGCGGGGTTTGACCGGAAACCGAGGGACTAATGGGACTCACCATCGGCGTCGACATCGGCGGCACGAAGATCGCGGCCGGCGTGGTCGACGAAGAGGGCACCATCCTTGAGACGTACAAGGTGCCCACCCCGCCGACCGCGGACGGGGTGACGGAGGCGATCTGCGCCGCCGTCTCCGAAGTCAGCAGCAACCACACCATCGACGCCGTCGGCATCGGCGCCGCCGGATACGTGGACGACAAGCGCGCCACCGTCCTGTTCGCGCCGAACATCAACTGGCGCCACGAGCCGCTCAAGGACAAGGTCGAGCAGCGCATCGGCCTGCCGGTCGTCGTCGAGAACGACGCGAACTGCGCCGCCTGGGGCGAGTACCGCTTCGGCGCCGGCCAGGGCCACGAGGACGTCATCTGCATCACGCTCGGCACGGGCCTGGGCGGCGGCATCATCATCGGCAACAAGCTGCGGCGCGGACGCTTCGGCGTGGCCGCCGAGTTCGGCCACATCCGGGTCGTCCCGGACGGCCTGCTGTGCGGCTGCGGCAGCCAGGGCTGCTGGGAGCAGTACGCCTCCGGCCGCGCGCTCGTCCGGTACGCGAAGCAGCGCGCCAACGCCACCCCCGAGAACGCGGCGGTCCTGCTCGGCCTCGGCGACGGCACCCCCGAGGGCATCGAGGGCAAGCACATCAGCGAGGCGGCCCGGGCCGGGGACCTGGTGGCCGTCGACTCCTTCCGCGAACTGGCGCGTTGGGCGGGAGCCGGTCTCGCCGACCTGGCCTCCCTCTTCGACCCGTCGGCGTTCATCGTCGGCGGCGGGGTCTCCGACGAGGGCGACCTCGTCCTCGACCCGATCCGCAAGTCCTTCAAGCGCTGGCTGATCGGCGGCGCGTGGCGGCCGCACGCGCAGGTCCTCGCCGCGCAGCTCGGCGGCAAGGCCGGGCTCGTCGGCGCGGCGGACCTGGCGCGCCAGGGCTGACACGTCCGGGGAAGCCCGCCGCGCCCCTTGGGGGAGCGGCGGGCTTCTGCGTATGTTGCGGAGCATGCTGCCGAAGTCTGTTACGGAGCCCGACGGTTCTGCCGTGATCCGGGCCCTCAGCTACAACATCCGCTCGCTGCGCGACGACGAGGAAGCAGTGGCCCGGGTGATCCGCGCCTGCGCGCCCGACCTGGTCTTCGTACAGGAGGCGCCGCGGTTCTTCCGCTGGCGCAAACACGCGGCGCGGCTGGCCTCGAAGACCGACCTGGTGGTGCTGAGCGGGGGAGCGACGGCGGCGGGGCCGCTGCTGATGTGCTCGCTACGGGCCTTCGTGGAGCGCACCGAGGACGTGCTGCTCCCGCTGACGCCGGGGCGGCACCGGCGGGGCTTCGCCACGGCGGTGGTCCGCTTCGGGGCGGCGCGGGTCGGGGTGGTCAGCGCGCACCTGTCCCTGGACCGGGCGGAGCGGGCCGCGCAGGCGGGGCTGCTGGCGGAGCGGGCCGCGGCGCTGGGGGCGCCGCACGCGATCGTGGCGGCCGATGTGAACGAAGCCCCCGGCGGGCCGGCGTTCGGGCGCCTCACGGAAACCCTGCGGGACTGCTGGACGGTCGCGCCGTGGGGCGGCGCGGACACCTTCCCGGCGGTGGCGCCGGACCGGCGCATCGACGCCGTCTTCGCCTCCCCGGGGGTCGAAGTCCTGGCCTGCGGCGTCCCCACCGCCCTGCCCGGGATCACCCCCCACGACCTGCGCACCGCCACGGACCACCTCCCGGTCCTGGCCGCCCTCCGCCTCCCACCCCCCGCCCGGGGGGCGACTTCGGCCCCGCCGGCGCGTGCGGCGGGAGCGGTGGAAGGGCGGGTGGAGGACGGCCCCGCGCGGCGGCGCTGAGGGGTGGCGGCGCCGCGTCGGGAAAGGGGCGCGGCGCGTCAGGAGGAGGTCACACCACCGCGCCGCGGCCGGGGTCGTCGTCCTCGTCGTCCCCGTGCGCCATGCGGGCCACCAGGGTGGCGAAGCCGCCCAGGAAGCCGCCGATGCCCAGGGTGGTCAGCCACCAGGTCATGTCCCACTGGAGCAGCACCGCCAGCAACAAAAGCACCGGCCCGCCCACGACCGCCAGCCACGCGAACTTCGCCGTGGTGTCCGCGGGCGGGAGCTCCGGTTCCGGCGGGACGAAGTGGCCCTCGTCCTCGCCCTTCGGCGGGGCCGGCGTGTGGTCCCGGGGGCCCGTCATCGCCCCCACGCCGGGGGCGAAGGTCACCGAGCTCCCCAGAGCCGGAGGTTCCGGTTCCGGCGACGGGGGTGCCGGCTTCACGTCCTCCTCCGGCAGCATCAGGTTCTCGATCGGCCGGAACGGTCTCGCGCCCGGCGGGTCCGCCGGCTCCTGCCCGTACCCGGCGACGATCGCCGCCCACGCCGCCTCCTCGTCCAGCGGGGGCACACCCCCCGAGGACTCCTCGTGCTCAGCCACCGCTGGCCGCCCCCTCCCTGCCGACGCTCTCCGCGAGCCGCCCGACGAACGCATAGCTGTCCGCGAAGATCCGCTCCGCGTCGTAGTCCAACGTCGCGACGTGGTAGCTCTGTTCCAGCAGGGTCTCGGTGACGTCCGTCGACGACACCCGCGCCAGGATCCGCGCCGAGTCCACGGGCGGCACCACGTGGTCCTGCGGGCTGTGCAGCAGCAGCACAGGCTGCGTCACCTGCGGCAGCTCGGTGTCCACCAGCTGGAAGAACTTCCGCAGGGAGTGCGCGGCCCGGGTCGGGACCCGGTCGTAGCCGACCTCCTCCGAGCCCGGCTTCGCGATGTCGCTGGCGATGCCCGGCGTCGACCGGATGAAGTGCTTGGCCACCGGAAGGGCCACGGCCAGCGGGTCGTGCACCTTGTTCGCCGGATTGACGAGGACGATCCCGCTGATCGCGTCCCCGTGCTTGGCCGCCAGCCGCAGCGTCAGCGCCCCGCCCATGGAGAGCCCGAAGACGAAGACCCGCTCGCACCGGTCCAGCAGTTCCCGCAGCGCGCGGTCGACCTCGGCGTACCAGTCCTGCCAGCCGGTGAGCTGCATGTCCTGCCAGCGCGTCCCGTGCCCGGGCAGCAGCGGCAGGGAGACCGTCAGCCCGCGCGCGGCCAGGTACTCGGCCCAGGGACGCAGGGACTGCGGGGAACCGGTGAAGCCGTGGCAGAGGAGGACGCCGACCTCTCCGCCCTCGTGGCGGAACGGCTCGGCTCCAGGGAGGACGGGCACCAGGATCTCCTTGGTCATGAGGGGTTGGCGGGTGCGTTGCTCTGTGTGACTTCACCGTACGCGACCGGCGTGACACCGACCAGGGTCGTCGGGCCGCTCCGGGAGGAGCCACGGGATAAGGTCTGTTCGACAGACACAGGAAGGCTTTCGAGTTGATCTACGGCGCAATGAAGTTCTCCATCGGCGGGTCCCTGAAGCTCGCGTTCAGGCCGTGGGTGGAGGGCCTCGAGAACATTCCCGCAGAGGGGCCGGCGATCCTCGCGAGCAACCACCTGTCCTTCTCCGACTCCTTCTTCCTGCCGGCGGTGCTGGACCGGAAGGTCACCTTCATCGCGAAGGCCGAGTACTTCACCTCCCCGGGAGTCAAGGGCAAGCTGACGGCCGCCTTCTTCAAGGGCGTCGGCCAGCTCCCGGTGGACCGCTCCGGCGCGCGCGGCGCGGGTGAGGCCGCCATCAAGAGCGGCATCGAGGTCATCGAACGCGGGGAGCTGTTCGGTATTTACCCCGAGGGCACGCGTTCACCCGACGGCCGCCTCTACCGCGGCAAGCCCGGCGGCCTGGCCCGGGTGGCGCTCGCCACCGGAGCCCCCGTGATCCCGGTCGCGATGATCGACACGGAGAAGATCCAGCCGCCCGGCAAGGTCGTCCCCAAGCTGATGCGCCCGGGCATCCGGATCGGCAAGCCGCTGGACTTCAGCCGCTACCAGGGGATGGAGGGGGACCGCTTCATCCTCCGCTCGGTGACCGACGAGGTCATGTACGAGATCATGAAGCTCTCCGGCCAGGAGTACGTGGACATCTACGCGACGGCCGCCAAGCGGCAGATCGCGGACGCGGAGAAGGCCGAGAAGGCGGAGAAGGCGGAGGCCGAGAAGGCCGCCAAGGCCGCCAGGGGCGGGAAGACGGACGGCGGGGAGTAGCGGCGGGCGGCCGGCGCCCGCACGGGGGGTGGGGGAGATGGCCAGGCGCGAGCGCGTCGTACGGATGTCGGTCGAGCAGCCGCTGTGGCGCGCCCTGACGGCCTACCGACTGCTCACCATGGTGTACGCGCTGCTGCTGTTCGCCTCCGCCTACCGGAAGTTCGACCAGCCGTGGACCGCGGCCGGCTATCTCGCGGTGCTCGCCGTCTGGACGGTGGCGACCCGCCGCAGGGCGGCCTCCGCCGCGGCCTGCACCCGCCGTTTCCTCGCCCTCGACCTCACCGTGGCGCTGGCCGGGATCCTGCTGAGCCCGCTCGCCGACAGCCACGAGCGGATCGCGGCGGGCGGCCCCACCCTCCCCAGCATCTGGACGGCCGGTTCCGTCCTCGCCTTCGCCCTCAAGGGCGGCTGGCGCTGGGCGGGCATCGCCTCGACCTTCGTGGCCGTCGCCAACATCGTCATCCACGGCGGCGACCCCACCCGGGACACCCTGCACAACGTCCTGCTGGTCTGGGTCGCCTCGATAGCGATCGGCTACGTCGTCGAGGTCGCCCGGGCCAGTGAGGCGACCCTCGCCCGGGCCCTGGAGATCGAGGCCGCCACCCGCGAGCGCGAACGCCTCGCCCGGGACATCCACGACGGGGTCCTCCAGGTCCTCGCCATGGTCCAGCGGCGCGGCACCGAACTGGGCGGCGAGGCCGCCGAGCTCGGCCGGATGGCGGGCGAGCAGGAAGTGGCGCTGCGCACGCTGGTCTCCAGCGGGCTGGTGCCCCCCTCGCGGGTCTCGCGCGACGGTTCGCTGGGCGCGCTGGTGGACACGTACGAGGTCGAGGAGCCCGGCGCCGACGAGGGCGAGCTGGACCTGCGCTCCCTCCTCGCCCCGCACGCCGGGTCCCGGGTGAGCTTCGCCGAACCCGGCGCCCCGGTGCCGCTGCCGGGGCCCGCCGCCCGGGAGCTGGCCGCGGCGGTCGGCGCCGCCCTGGACAACGTGCGCAAGCACGCCGGGGAGGGGGCCAGGGCCTGGATCCTGCTGGAGGACTGGGGGGACGAGGTGATCGTGACCGTCCGGGACGACGGCCCGGGCATCGCGGCCGGCCGGCTCGACCAGGCGGCCGGCGAGGGCCGGATGGGCGTGGCCCTGTCCATCCGGGGCCGGCTGCGCGATCTCGGCGGCAGCGCCGAGCTGGTGTCGGTCCCCGGCCAGGGCACCGAAGTGGAACTGAAAGTACCGAGGGGGAGGACCCAGTGACCGAGCCGGTGAACGAGCTCAGCACGATCAAGGTGATGGTCGTCGACGACCACCCGATGTGGCGGGACGCCGTCGCCCGCGACCTGGCCGCCGCCGGGTTCGACGTCGTGGCCACCGCCGGGGACGGGCCGGAGGCCGTCCGCCGGGCCCGGGCCGCCGCCCCGCAGGTGCTGGTCCTCGACCTCAACCTGCCCGGCATGCCGGGCGTGCGGGTCTGCAAGGAGCTCGTCGGCGCCGATCCCGCGCTGCGCGTGCTCGTCCTGTCGGCGAGCGGGGAGCACGCGGACGTCCTGGAGGCCGTCAAGTCCGGGGCGACGGGCTACCTGCTGAAGTCCGCCGGGGCCCAGGAGCTGATCGACGCGGTGCGCCGCACGGCCGCCGGGGATCCGGTGTTCACCCCGGGCCTGGCCGGCCTGGTCCTCGGCGAGTACCGGCGCCTGGCCACGGACCCGGCGCCCGCCGCCGCCGACGAGCCGAAGGCCCCACGGCTGACCGACCGGGAGACCGAGGTGCTGCGGCTGGTGGCCAAGGGGCTCTCGTACAAGCAGATCGCGGAGCGGCTGGTCATCTCCCACCGCACGGTGCAGAACCACGTGCAGAACACGCTGGGCAAACTCCAGCTGCACAACCGGGTGGAGCTCGTCCGGTACGCGATAGAGCGCGGCCTGGACGACGCGTAAGGGGTGACATCGCTCGTACGTACTTCCCCGTACGAGTGAACACGCGTACGCAACGTCCCCGGAGTTCACCGGAATTGGCCTCTCCGGGCCCCTTGCTGTGATCTGGGTCACCACTAGCGTGACCGTCATGGCGAAGGGAGATTCCATGAAGGTCGGAGTACTCACGGGCGGCGGCGACTGCCCCGGGCTCAACGCGGTGATCCGGGCCGTCGTCCGCAAGGGAACGCAGGAGTACGGATACGGGTTCGTCGGGTTCAAGGACGGCTGGCGGGGTCCGGTCGAGGGGGACACCGTCCCGCTCGGCATCCCCGAGGTCCGCGGGATCCTGCCCCGCGGCGGAACCATCCTCGGCTCCTCGCGCACCAACCCGTTCAAGACGGAGAACGGCGTCCGCGCCATCAAGGAGAACCTCGCGAAGTCCGAGGTCGACGCGCTCGTCGCGATCGGCGGCGAGGACACCCTGGGCGTGGCCGCCCGGCTGTACGAGGAGTACGGCATCCCGTGCGTCGGCGTGCCGAAGACCATCGACAACGACCTCTCGGCCACCGACTACACCTTCGGCTTCGACACGGCCGTCGGCATCGCGACCGAGGCCATCGACCGGCTGCACACCACCGCCGAGTCGCACATGCGGGTCCTCGTCGTCGAGGTGATGGGCCGGCACGCCGGCTGGATCGCCCTGCACTCCGGGCTCGCGGGCGGCGCCAACGTCATCCTCATCCCCGAGCAGCGCTTCGACATCGACAAGGTCTGCGCCTGGGTCACCTCCCGCTTCAAGGCCAGTTACGCGCCCATCGTGGTGGTGGCCGAAGGTGCGATGCCCACCGACGGCGAGCTGGTGCTCAAGGACGCCACCACGGACTCCTTCGGACACGTCCGCCTCTCCGGCGTCGGCGAATGGCTGGCCAAGGAGATCGAGGCGCGGACCGGCAAGGAGGCCCGTACGACCGTCCTCGGGCACATCCAGCGCGGCGGCACCCCGAGCGCGTTCGACCGCTGGCTGGCCACCCGCTTCGGGCTGCACGCGATCGACGCCGTGCGCGACGGCGACTTCGGCAAGATGGTCGCGCTCAAGGGCACCGACATCGTCCGCGTGCCGATCGCGGAGGCCACCGCGAAGCTGAAGACGGTGGACGCCGCCCTGTACGAGGAGGTCGGGGTCTTCTTCGGCTGACCGGACGGGGCCGCACGCACCGGACGCCGCGCACCGCACACCGCACACCACACACCGGACGGCGTGGCCGAACCATGGGACGTATCGTGACGAACGACCCATGGTTCGACCGGTTCGACGTACGGAGCGCGCGTGGAGATCCTGGCCTTCGGAGTGACCGCCGATGAGAAGCCCCTGATGGAGCGGGCCTTCTCGGGACAGCACGAGGTGCGCTGCCTCGACGTCTTCCTCAGCGAGGACACCGCGCCCATCGCGGCGGGCTACGAGATCGTTTCCTCCAGCGTCAACGCCGACCTGGGCGCCCGGGTGCTGCGCATCCTCGCGGCCGGCGGGACCAGGATGATCGCGCAGCGCTCCACCGGCTTCAACAACATCGACCTCGACGTGGCCCGGCAGCTCGGCATGACCGTCGGCCGCGTCTCCCACTACTCGCCCTACTCGGTCGCCGAATTCGCCTGGACGCTGGCGATGGCCGTGAACCGGCGGATCGTCCGCGCCTCCAACCGCACCCGCGACTTCGACTTCCGGCTGAACGGCCTCATGGGCCGGGACCTGCGCGGCCGCACGGCGGGCGTGCTCGGCACCGGGAAGATCGGCGAGGCGTTCACCCGGATCGCCCACGGCTTCGGGATGAACCTGCTGGGCTGGGACGTCGCCCAGAACCCGGCCTGCCTGGAGCTGGGCATGACGTACGTGGACAAGGAGACGCTGCTCGCCGACGCCGACCTCGTCAGCCTCCACGTCCCGCTGCTGGAGTCCACCCACCACATCCTCGACGCGGCCGCCCTGAAGGCGATGCGCGACGACGCGATCCTGGTGAACTCCAGCCGCGGCGGGCTGATCGACACGGACGCGCTGGTCACGGAGCTGCGCGCCGGCCGGTTCGCCGGGGTGGGGCTGGACGTGTACGAGGCGGAGGCCGGGGTGTTCTTCCTGGACAAGTCCCTGGAGGCCGTCGAGGACGACACGCTGGCCCGGCTGGTCACCTTCCCGCACGTGGTGGTGACCTCCCACCAGGCGTACTACACGAGCGACGCGGTCGGCCAGATCATCGACACCACCGTCGCCAACGTGGCCGACTACCTGGCCGGCCGCCGCTCCGAGAACACCCTGGTGCCCGGCCCGCCCTCCGCCTGAGCGCGCCGCGGGCCCCCGGGAGCCCCCCCGGCGGCGGCCCCGTCAGGCCTGCGCCGGGGCGCGCACCGCGGTCAGCAGGGCCCGCACCAGGTCCACGCCGCGCAGCGTGAGCACCGACTCCGGGTGGAACTGGACGCCCGCGAAACCGGCCGCCGAACGCAGGGCGTGGACCTCGCCCGTCGCCGGGTCCCGGGAGACCTCGACGCCCCGCGCCGCCAGCCGCACCGCGTGCTCGTCGGAGCAGTGCGCGGTGTAGGTGTTGTAGAACCCCACCACCTCCTCGTCCCCGAAGAGGTCGATCCGGGTCTGCGCCCCCTGAGCGGGCTCCGCCTTGCGCACCAGCGGCAGCCCCAGTTCGGCGGCGAGCAGCTCGTGGCCCAGGCAGACACCGAGGATCCCGCCCCGGTGCGCCGCCAGCAGTTCCCCGGCCAGGGCGCGCAGCGTGCGCATCTTCGGGTCGGCGGCCTCCGCCGGGTTGCCCGGGCCCGGGCCCAGGACGATCGGGCCGTCCCAGGCCAGGGCGGCCGCGCGCAGTCCGGGGTCGTCGTAGCGGCGTACGGTCACCTCCAGGCCGGTGACCCGCAGCAGGTGGGCCAGCATCGCGGTGAAGGTGTCCTCCCCGTCGATCACCAGGGCGTGGCCGGTCAGCGTCGCGGGCTGCTCCTGCATCCGAAGCCAGAACGGCGCGAGGTCCTGGCGGCGGGCGGCCAGTGCGGCCTGGACCCGGGGGTCGTCGGCCAGCCGGGCCCCCTCGAAGGCCGGCCGGGGCGCCGCCTCCCGCACGCCGAGCGCCGCCAGCACCCCGGCGGCCTTGGCGTGGGTCTCGGCCACCTCGCCGAGCGGGTCCGAGTGGCGGACCAGGGTGGCGCCGACCGGCACCCGCAGGGTCCCGTCGGCGGCGATGTCGGCGGTGCGGATCAGGATGGGGGAGTCCAGGGTCTGGCCGCCGGCGGAGTCCAGGCCGAGCAGGGCCAGGGCGCCCGCGTAGTAGCCGCGGCCGCCGCTCTCGTAGCGCTCGATCACGCGGCAGGCGTTCTGGACGGGCGAGCCCGTCACGGTCGCCGCGAACATGGTCTCCCGCAGCACCTCCCGCACGTCCAGCGAGGAGCGACCGCGCAGCTCGTACTCGGTGTGCGCGAGGTGGGACATCTCCTTGAGCCGGGGCCCGACGACGGCCCCGCCCATGTCGCCGACCGTGCACATCATCTTGAGCTCCTCGTCGACCACCATCGACAGCTCCTCGGTCTCCTTGCGGTCGCCGAGGAAGGCGAGGAGCGAGTCGGTGGCCGGGCCCCCGGCCGGATAGCGGTAGGTGCCGCTGATGGGGTTCATGACGACCGTCCGGCCGGACATCCGTACGTGCACCTCCGGGCTGGCCCCGACCAGGGTCCGCTCGCCGGTGTGGACCACGTACGTCCAGTACGCGCCCCGCTCGCCCTCCAGCAGCCGGCGGAACAGGGCGAGGGCGTCGGCCCGGCCGAAGCCGTCGACGCGGCCCTCGAAGGTCCTGCGGATGACGAAGTTGGCGCCCTCGCCGCGGCCGATCTCGTCGCGGATCACGCGCTCGACGGTGGCCGCGTACTCCTCGTCGGGCACGTCGAAGGCGCCGTCGCTGACCCGCACCGGGTGGGCGGGCAGGGCGGCGAGGGCCGCGTCGAGCGGGATCTCGTACGCCTCCTCGGCGCTCAGCACGCTCAGCGGGGTGCCGTCGTCGCGGACGTCGAAGCCGCGCTCGCGGATCTGCCGGAACGGCACCAGGGCGAGGGTGGGCAGCTCGCGGACGGGCAGGTCGGCCAGCCGGGCCGCCTCGTGCACGGGCCCGATCAGCACCTCGACCGTGTCGTGGTCGCGGCCCGGGGTGCGGCGGCGGAGCAGGGCGAAGGGCGGGCAGGCCTCGTCGAGGAGCCGGCTCGGCTCGAAGGGGGGCTGGGGCATGGTGTGGGCGTCCTTCCGGCGGATCCGCGGACCGGCGGATCCGGTGGCTTGTCGGCGGGAGGGACGACCCGTACGCGTGAACGCGGAAGGCCGCCCCTCGGGGCGGCCTTCGCGTCGCTCGTGTCAGTGGGTACGCACGAGGGGTGGGCCGCCGGGAGCGGACCACCACCAGTTCTGGTTCGAGTGTGCGTACATGCGAGGCACCCTAGCCCAAGCGGACGCGATCTCGCTGCATCCGTTCTATACCGACATGTGAACCACGGATTCCGTTCATTTCCGGGGCCCTGGCCCGCGAGCCACGCCGTCTCATCAGGTGGGCGCCGGGCCGGACGGCACGTGTGACGCCGTAATGTGTACGAGGTGACCGTGAACGCTGAAACCCAAGCCCCCGCCCATCAGGCGACCTGGCGAGACCTTCCCGCGGCGCAGCAGCCTTCGTACCCCGATGCCGAGGCACTGCGCGCTGTCGTCGCGGACCTCGAGTCGTATCCTCCCCTCGTTTTCGCGGGTGAGTGCGATCAGCTGCGCGCCCGTCTGGGAGCCGTCGCCAAGGGCGAGGCGTTCCTGCTCCAGGGCGGCGACTGCGCCGAGGCCTTCGACGCCGTGTCGGCCGACCACATCCGCGCCAAGCTGAAGACGCTGCTCCAGATGAGCGCCGTCCTGACGTACGCGGCCTCCGTGCCCGTCGTGAAGGTCGGGCGCATCGCCGGCCAGTACTCCAAGCCGCGCTCCAAGGACACCGAGACCCGCGACGGCGTCACCCTGCCGACCTACCGCGGTGACTCCGTCAACGGCTTCCCCTTCACCGAAGAGGCCCGGATCCCGGACCCCGAGCGGCTGAAGCGCATGTACCACGCGTCGGCCTCGACGCTGAACCTGGTGCGCGCCTTCACCACCGGTGGTTACGCCGACCTGCGCCAGGTGCACGCCTGGAACCAGGACTTCGTGAAGTCCTCCCCGTCCGGGCAGCGCTACGAGCAGCTCGCGCGGGAGATCGACAACGCGCTGAACTTCATGAAGGCCTGTGGCACCGACCCGGCGGAGTTCAAGGCCGTCGAGTTCTACTCCTCGCACGAGGCGCTGCTCCTCGACTACGAGGGCGCCCTCACCCGTACGGACTCGCGCACCGGCAAGCTGTACGACACCTCGGGCCACATGGTGTGGGTCGGTGAGCGCACCCGCCAGCTGGACCACGCGCACATCGAGTTCTGCGCGCAGATCGCCAACCCGATCGGCATCAAGCTCGGCCCCACGACCACCGTGGACGAGGCGCTGACGTACATCGACCGCCTGGACCCCGAGCGCGAGCCGGGCCGGCTGACCTTCGTCGTCCGCATGGGCGCCGACAAGGTCCGCGACAAGCTCCCCGAGCTGGTCGAGAAGGTCACGGCGTCCGGTGCGACCGTCGCCTGGGTCACCGACCCGATGCACGGCAACACCTTCGAGGCGGCCTCCGGCCACAAGACGCGCCGTTTCGACGACGTGCTCGACGAGGTCAAGGGCTTCTTCGAGGTGCACAAGGCGCTGGGCACCCACCCGGGCGGCATCCACGTCGAGCTCACCGGTGACGACGTCACCGAGTGCGTGGGCGGCGGCGACGAGATCTTCGTCGACGACCTGCACCAGCGCTACGAGACGGCCTGCGACCCCCGCCTCAACCGCAGCCAGTCCCTGGACCTGGCTTTCCTGGTGGCGGAGATGTACCGCGACCAGTAGGCGGCGGCCGATCAGTCAGTGGCTTCCTACGACGATGGGGCGCGGATCGATGTGATCCGCGCCCCATCGGCGTACCCGGGTCTTTTAGGGGACCCTAACTTTAGGTACGGTTAGGTAAGCCTCACCGACATCGGGGTGGCCGCCGAACCGTTCCGCCCCAGGGAGGTGAACCGCGTGTACGTCTGCTCTTGCTTCGGGATCACCGACAAGCAGGTCAAGGACCACGCGGCCGCTGGGGCGTGCACCCCCCGGCAGATCGCCTCGGTGACCAAGGCCGGCACGGACTGCGGCTCCTGCGTGCGCACCATCCAGGGCCTCCTGGGCCGCGGCGCGTGCCCGCGCCGGGAACTGCTGGAGCAGGGCGACGCCGCCGCGGTGCTGGCCGCCGAGACCCGGCAGCTGGTTCCCGCCGCCGCATCCGGATCCGGGCCCGCGCTCGCCGACGCGGCGTAGCCTCCCGGCTGCCCCGGCCGCCTAGCTCTCCGGCTGCTCGATCTGCTGCGCGATGTAGAGCGGCTCACCGATGCTCTCGATCAGTTCCAGCTGGGTGTCGAGGTAGTCGATGTGGTGCTCCTCGTCCTCCAGGATCTCCTCGAACAGCCGCGCCGAAGTGACGTCGCCCTTGCCGCGCATGACCTCGATGCCCCGCTTGAGGCGGTCGATGGCCTCGACCTCCACCTGCCGGTCCGCCTGGAACATCTCCGTCAGGGTCTGGCCGACCCGGACGTGGAAGAGGCGCTGGTAGTTCGGCAGACCGTCGAGCATCAGGATGCGCTCGGTGATCTTGTCCGCGTGCTTCATCTCGTCGATGGACTCGGCACGGGTGTAGTGGGCGAGCTTCGTCCATCCCTTGTTGTCCTGGATGCGGTAGTGCAGCCAGTACTGGTTGATGGCGGTGAGCTCGCCGGTCAGCTGCTCGTTGAGAAACTCAAGGACCTCGGGGTCGCCCTGCATCGCAGAGGCTCCTTCCAAGCAATGTCAGCTAGGTGACTGGGCAGGTGCGCGCATCTTTGCACCGCCGCCGGAGGCCGTCCAGTAAGTGCCTCCTTAGTGTGAGTTGCCACGACTTGCCCCCTGGCGTCGTACCTGGTCGTGACCACCCCGCCACGTCTGTCACCATGGAGACATGGGTCAGCCGGAAAGCCGGGAATCTCCGGGAGCAGAGCAGTTCGAGCTCCCTCCGGGGCAGCGGTTGCAGAGGGGCTGGCCCGTCACCCACTACGGTCCCGTGCCCAAGTTCAAGCCGGAGCGCTGGGAGTTCCGGGTCTTCGGCGCCACGGCCGACGGTGAGAAGCACTGCTGGAACCACGAGGAGTTCGCGGCCCTGCCGTTCGACTCCGTCGTCGCGGACCTGCACTGCGTCACCAAGTTCAGCATGCAGGGCGCCGAATGGGGCGGCGTGCTGGCGCGAACCCTGACCGCCATCGCACCGCCGGCCCCGCAGGTCACGCATGTGATGGTGTGGGCCGAGTACGGCTTCAGCTCCAACATGAGACTGGCCGATTTCGCCTCCGAGCGGACCGTCTTCGCGACCCACATGGGCGGCGAACTGCTGACGGCCGAGCACGGGTTCCCGCTGCGGCTCGTGGTCCCGCACCTCTACGCCTGGAAGGGCCCCAAGTGGGTCCGCGGCGTGGAGTACATGACGGCCGACCGGCGGGGCTTCTGGGAGGAGCGGGGCTACCACAACATCGGCGACCCCTGGCGCGAGCAGCGCTACTCGTACCAAGAGGTGCCGGGCGACGGTCCCGAGCTCTAGCGGGTGTCCGACGGCTCTGCTGGTACCGCTCTAGTGGTACTGGTGGACGACCGCGTGGCCCTTGCCGCGGCCGATCAGCCACTTGTTGACCGGGGTGGTCACGACGAAGGCCAGCGCCAGTGAGAGCGCGAGCGCCGTCCAGAACAGGCCGTCCGAGAGCTGGGCGTCCATGGCGCCGGGCCACACCGCGATGACCCCGTTGTCGATCAGTTCCATGACGGCGATCGACAGGGTGTCCGCGGCGAGCGCCACCCGGACGGCCGAACGGAGGTCCACTCCGGCGGCGAGGACCCCGCGCAGGGTGAGCGCGTAGCCGAAGACGAACGCCAGGACGATCGCGAGGATCATCGTCGGGAGGTTGCCCCAGCCGAGGGCGGTGCCGACGACCATCCCCAGGATCTCGCCGATGGCGCATCCGGTGAGGCAGTGCAGGGTGGCCCGCGCGGCGGTGCCCCAGCCGGCCGGGCCCGCTCCGTGGCCGTGGTCGTGCGGGTGTTCGTGGTGGTGGGCGTGTGCCTGCTCCATGACGACCCCCTGAGGGAAATGCCGGGTGACGGTGCTGCCGACTGACAGAACCGTATACCCCCCTGGGGTATTCCTCAAGGAACCTCCGGACCGGAGGTCAGTGGGCGCCGCGCAGCTCCTTCAGCAGGGCCACGTCCGCCGCGTGCCCCTCCTTGCCGCCCGGGGTCTCGATGATCAGCGGCACGCCGTCCGTCTCGGGGTGCGAGCACAGCTCCGCGAAGGCCTCCCGGCCGATGTGGCCCTGGCCGATGTTCGCGTGCCGGTCCTTGTGGGCGCCGACGCCCTCCTTGGAGTCGTTGGCGTGGATCAGCTTCAGCCGGCCCGGGCCCACCGCCTCCACCAGCAGGTCCAGCGTCTGCTTGGTGCCGCCCGGCTCGGCCAGGTCGTGGCCCGCCGCGAAGATGTGGCAGGTGTCCAGGCAGATGCCCAGCTTCGGATGGTGGTCGAGGGCCTCGAAGTAGGGGCCGAAGTCCCAGGTCCGGGAGCAGAGCGAGGATCCCTGTCCGGCGGTGGACTCCAGCAGCAGGAACGGGTCGTCCTCGTGCACCAGCTCGTCCAGCAGCCCCAGCATGTGCTCCCTGACCTGCGCGTACGCCGCCTCGCGCGGTCGGCCCCCGGTCGCCGAGCCGGTGTGCACGACCACCCCGAGCGCACCGATCTCGCGGCCCCGGCGCAGCGAGTGCCGCAGGGACTCCATCGACTTCTCCACCGTCGCCTCGGTGTGCGAGCCGAAGTTGATCAGGTACGGCGCGTGCACGTACACCGGGAGGGACTCCGCGGCGCACTGCGCGCGGAACAGCTCGTCCTGCTTCGGATTGCCGGCCGGGGTGGCCCAGCCGCGCGGATTGGCGACGAAGACCTGGAGGGCCTCGGCGCCCATCTCGCGGGCGTACGGGAGGCCGACCGAGGCGAGGCCGCCGGCGACGGGTACGTGCCCGCCCACGGGATTGCGCGTCACGGCCGTCACAGTCCTCACAGTCCCTTGGTCCGCAGCGTGATCGTGCCGCCCTCGGGGGCGCCCTGGCCGCCCGGCACGGACTGGGCGTCCACGGTGTTGCTGAAGGAGAGGAAGGGCCGGTCCACCTTCACCTTGAAGCCCAGACCCTCCAGCGTCTTGCGGGCCGGGTCCACGTCCTGGCCGGTCACGTCCGGCACCAGCACCTGGCGCGGGCCCTTGGACACGGTCAGCGTGACCGTGTCGCCGCCCGCCGCCTGGGCGCCCGCGGCGAGCGACTGGCTCGCGACCGTACCGGCGGGGGAGGCGGAGTTGACCTGCTCCGGGGCCGTGGCCGCCGTCAGGCCGACGGCCTCCAGCGCGGCGCGCGCCTGGTCGAGGGGCTTGCCCGCGACGGCCGGGACGGCCACCGGGCGGCCCTTGCTGACGATCAGCGCGACCGCGGTGTCGGGGGCCCGCTTCTGGCCGCCCGCCGGGTTGGTGTCGATCACCGAGCCCTGGGCCACGTCCTGGCTGAAGGCCTGCGTGACGATGCCGGGCGCCAGGCCCGTCTTCGTCAGCTCCGTCCTGGCCTCCTCCAGCGGCCTGCCCTTCAGGTCGGGGACGCTGATCACCTCGGGGCCGCGGGACACGGTGAGGGTGACCGCGCCGTTGCCGCGGATCCGCTTGCCGCCGGGGGGATCGGTGTTCATCACCGTCCCGCGGTCGAAGGCGTCGCTGAACTTCCGGTCCACGCCCTTCACGCCGAGACCGGCGGCGGACAGCTGGGACCTGGCCTGTTCCTCCGTCTTGCCGAGGAGGTTGGGGACCTTGGTGAACTGGCCGGAGTTGATGTACCAGACGCCCATGCCGAGCCCGAGCGCGAGGAGCACCCCGGCGATGACGAGGAGCGGGCCGCGGCGGCCGCGCGGGCCGCGGGCCGGGGCGGGGGCGGCGTGCGCGGCGTGGGCGTGGGGGAGTTCCAGGCGCGAGGTGTGGTGCACCGGCTGCTGCGGAGCCTCCACCGGGCGCGGGATCACACTGGTGCGGTCCTCGGAGGCCGCCCGGTCCCCGGCCCGCGCCTGCGGCGGCACCGCGTCCAGCTCGGCGTCACCGAGCCCCGCGCGGGCCTCGCGGACCAGCCCGAGCAGCGCGGCGGCGTCGGCGGGGCGCCGCTCGGGGGTGCGGGCGGTGGCCCGCGCGACGAGGGCGTCGAGGGACCCGGAGAGCCCGGGGACGGCCGCCGACGGGGGCGGGACGTCCTCGTTCAGGTGCTGGTAGAGCACCTGGGCGGGGGAGCCGCCGGTGTGCGGTTTGGCGCCGGTGAGCATCTCGTAGAGCACGACCCCGCAGGCGTACACGTCCACGCGGGTGTCGGTGACGCCGTTCTCGATCTGCTCGGGCGCGAGGTAGGAGACGGTGCCGAGCACCGAGCCGGTGGTGTTCGTCGCGGCGTCCACGGAACGGACCAGACCGAAATCGGCCACCTTGACGCGGCCGTCGTCGCCGATCAGGACGTTCTCGGGCTTCATGTCCCGGTGGACGAAACCGGCGCGGTGGGCGGCGCCGAGAGCCGCGAGCACCGGCTCGAAGATGTCCAGGGCGGCCCGCGGCTGGAGCGCGCCGCGCTCGCGCAGCACGTCGCGCAGGGTGCAGCCGGAGACGTACTCCATGGCGAGGTAGGTGTACGGGCCGTCCGTGCCCTGGTCGAAGACGGCGACCACGTTGGTGTGCGCGAGGCGGGCCACGGACTTCGCCTCGCGGATGAACCGGTCCACGAAGGCGGCGTCGGCGGCGAGCGCCGGGTGCATCACCTTGAGGGCGAGGACGCGGTCCAGGCGGGTGTCGACGGCCCGGTAGACCGTGGCCATGCCGCCGGCCGCGATGCGGGCGTCGATGCGGTAGCGGCCGTCGAGCACGCGCCCGACGATGGGGTCATCCAGGGTCGTATCCACCCGCCGATTCTACGAGCCGGTGAGTTTGAGCCGTCCGGGGTCCCCAAGCTTGCAGCGCAGCCGTGACATGCGCGGCCGGCCCGGGGGCTGCGCCGCGTGTCCGTAAGGCGCTCCGGGCGCGGGGCGCGGGCGGCCCGTCTCCCCCTGGGGGGCGGGGCCCGGGGGCTGCCTGCCCACCCGCCCCCTGACCTGCGGGCCGGGTCGGCGGGAGGGACATCCCCCTGGACGGTCTCCGGGAAGGTTTGGGGGCTTCCCGTCAGTCTCATCGTCATTCCGTGTCGTGCCGGCCTGTCAAGGGCGCTCCTTCGTCGCGTCGCTACGCGATGGCCTTCGGCCACCCTTGACAGACCGACCCGCCACGAAAAGCCGAAGACTGCCGGGAAACCCCCAAAAGAACGGCACGGTCCAGAGGGATGGGACAGGTCTCTCAGCGATGAGACGAGGGGCCGGTGCCCGGCTACCTGCACCAAATGTTGATCAGAGCGCTGTGGGAAGCCGACGGGCGCATGAGATCGCTACGCGGTTCTCTGATCTCGGCGACTGACAGCCGTCCGGGGCTGATCAGACCGTCAGGGCAATCAGGGCTGCTCGCCCATGGCTGCGCGGAGCCAGTCCAGGGTGCCCTGGGCGAGGAGTTCGTCAGCGAGGCGCTGGGCGGTTTCGGTGGTCAGTCGGCCACGGCTGTTGTCGATCCACCGTTGTGCGTTCGCGTAGCCCTGCGCCTTGTATTCGATGCCTTGGAGCATGCATTCCAGCTTGTCGGCGTCCCGGGCGCAGATCGATTCGGGTGTCTCCTTGGCCTCGTACTCCGCGACGAGGTCCTGGATGGTCGAGGCAAGGAGGTCGGGCATGGCGGCCGTCTGGTCGGCCGTGATAGCGGCGGGGTCGGCAGAGGAGGAGTACTTCTTGCCCAGGTGGTTCACATCGCCACTGCGGGTTTCCTGGGTGTCGTGCCACACGGCGAGGAAGGCTGCGCGAGCCGGGTCGGCTCCCTCCAGCTTGGCGATGACGGAAGCGATCAGAGATGTGCGCCAGGAGTGCTCGGCAACGCTCTCGGGGTTGTTGACGCCGGCCATCCACCAGCCCGTGCGGCGTGCGTTCTTCAGCGTTCCGGCCTCGTAGAGGAAGTGGGCCACCGCGGACAGGTCGTCAGCCACGTCTGTCTCCTTCTCACGCCTCAGCGAGGCGGATCGCGTACCGAATGCCTTCGAGCTCGCGACGCGCTCCCGTCGAGGGCTCGGTCCCATCCAACAACACGGGCATCCGGGCCCGCAGGTCTCGGGTGGTGGAAGTGGCCGTCTTCAGAAGGCTGGGACGGGCAGCCAAGAGTGCCCAGAGGGTGTGGACGTTCAGGTCGAAGTAGCCGTGCTGTGTTCTGAGCCCTTTCACCAAGTGCTGGAAGAGCTTGTGCCCTTGCCAGGAGGTGGCATCGGTTTCCACGATGAAATCGTCGGACAGCTGGAGGTGCGCTGCCTCTCCGATCCAGTACGCCCAGTAGTTGAGGTTGGCGGTTTCGCCCAAGTCATCGCCTTCGAGCGTGGTGGAGATGAAGTGTTCCATGCGCTCTCGGTCACCTTGACGGGCCGCAACGGTGGCCACGGAACGGGCATTGAGCCAACGGGTGAGCCAGTCGTCGGGCCGCTCTGCCTTCTGCTGCTGCACCAGCCAGTCGACGGTATCCGCTGCCTGGTCGTAGCCCACGAGGTACAGGGCTTGTCGGCGCAACAGGAACTGATCAGCGTCTCGGGCCTCTTCGGCAGTCGTACGCAGGTACTGGAAGAACTGAGTGCGTTCTGCCACAGCCAGCTCAGGCCCGCTTGGCACCGGGCCGCGCCGGGAGCGACTCGAAGGCGGCAGCGCACGCATGGACTCCGGGGCTTCGCCGTTGAGTGGCCAGGCCAGGACTTCCACAAGGTCGCGTTGCATGACCCATGAGCCCAGAGGGCTGCCGTTGGCCGGCTCATCCCCTTCGAGGGCGCTCAGCAGCAGGACGTCTGCCTCCATCGCCTTTTCCAAGGCGATGAGCAAGGCTGCCGGAGTCCCCATGCGCATGAGCCGATGGCGGTGCCCGAGCATCTGGCCGACGGAGAGAGCCGTGAGCGGCCGTCTGCCGGATTCCCATCCCGCGATGGCGTCCGTCGAGAGGTGAAAGGCCTCCGCGAGGCTGTCCTGTGTGTGGCCGAGCTGCTCCCGGATGACCCGGAACACGTACCCGGAAACCGTTCCGAGACGGCTGGGCCGTCGGCTTCCCGGACCGGTGGTCAGGGTGGAGTGTCCCTTGCCGACCACAGCACCTCCCTGTCCTCGAATTCTTCGCCAAGTACCCGTACCAACGGTCACTTCGACCGGCAGGGCGACCTACCTACGCTCGTATGCGCAGTGACAACCAGACCACTCAGCGTAGCGACATGGAGGGCCGTCTTGAATGCGGCAGAGAAAGACGCAGCCGGCGGAGAGCCTCCTGTCTCCTGGCTGGAGCCGAAGGATGCTTCCGCGCCCAGCCCGGCGCTTATCGCCCGAGCGTGCGCCGGCTGGGAGCGCTTCGTCGATTCCATGGAGGGGGACGGGGATGGCTGAGTGCTACGAGTACGTCCCGCACCGGCTCCTTCGTCGCCGCGTGCGCGACATTGCCTCCGGAACTGAGGGCGAGCTGATGGCCGTGATCAACGAGAACGTCTCGGATGGTGGGGCCGAGCGATGGATGCGTCTCGCCTACGTCCGGGGCGCGACCGGCCTCGAATTCACCACGGCAGTCCACAACATCGTGCCCGCCGACTACATCGATGCCCTGGAAAGAGTCCTCGACCGGCGGTGTTCACCGGAGTGACGAGTCGGCTGATGAAACCGTACGCCGTGATGCGCCCGTCGGCTTCCCACAGCGCTCTGATCAACATTTGGTGCAGGTAGCCGGGCACTGGCCCCTCGTCTCATCGCTGAGAGACCCGTCCCATTTCTCTGGACCGTGCCGTTCTTTTGGGGGTTTCCCGGCAGTCTTCGGCTTTTCGTGGCGGGTCGGTCTGTCAAGGGTGGCCGAAGGCCATCGCGAAGCGACGCGACGAAGGAGCGCCCTTGACAGGCCGGCACGACACGGAATGACGATGAGACTGACCGGAAGCCCCCAAACCCTCCCTGAGACCGCCCGAGGGGACACCGCTCCCCACCCCACCGGCCCGCAGGCAAGGGGGCGGGTGGGCAGCCGCCGGCCCGCCCCGGGGTGTCGAGGGGGAGATGACGGGCCCGCGCCGCGAGCCGCGTGCGCGCGTGCGTCCACCCGCGCCGCAAGGCCCGTACCCCCGCCCCGTCAGAAGGCCGGGCGTTCCGGGTCCAGGGTGGCTCGGCCCGTCGTGGGGGAGGAGGGGTCCGCGAAGCGGCGTGGGGGGATGCGGCCCGCGCGGTGGGCCAGGCGGCCCGCCGTGACGGCGTCCCGCATGGCCGCCGCCATCAGGACCGGCACCTGCGCCCGGGTCACCGCCGAGGCGAGCATCACCGCCGCGCAGCCGAGTTCCATCGCGAGGGCGGCGTCCGACGCCGTCCCGGCCCCGGCGTCCAGGATCACCGGCACCCCGGCCCGCTCCGTGATCAGCTCGAAGTTGTGCGGATTGCGGATCCCGAGCCCGGACCCGATGGGGGACCCGAGCGGCATGATCGCCGCGCAGCCCACGTCCTCCAGCTTCCGCGCCAGCACCGGGTCGTCGTTCGTGTACGGGAGCACCGTGAAGCCCTCGTCGACCAGGATCTCCGCGGCGTCCAGCAGCTCTACGCCGTCCGGCAGGAGGGTCCGCTCGTCGGCGACGACCTCCAGCTTGATCCAGTCGGTGCCGAGCGCCTCCCGCGCCAGCCGGGCCGTGAGCACGGCCTCGCCCGCGGTGAAGCAGCCCGCCGTGTTCGGCAGGACGGCGATGCCGAGCCGGTCCAGGACGGACAGGACCGAGCCCTGCACCGTCGGGTCCAGGCGGCGCATGGCCACGGTGGTGAGCTCGGTGCCGGAGGCGACCAGGGCGCGTTCCAGCACGTCCAGGCTCGGGGCCCCGCCCGTGCCCATGATCAGGCGGGAGGTGAAGGTCCGGCCGCCGAGGGTGAAGAGGTCGTCCGCCATCGCCGTCAGCCCCCCTGCACCGCGGTGAGGACCTCGACCCGGTCGCCGTCGCCCACCGGGGTGTGCGGCCAGCGCCCCCGGGGGACGACCGTCTCGTTGAGCGCGGCGGCCACGCCGGAGGGGGCGGCGGTCAGGGTGGCGACCACGGCGTCGAGCGTGGTGCCGGCCGCGACCTCGCGCGGCTCGCCGTTCACGGAGATGGTCATGCGTAGGACTCCTGACGCGTGGTGGAGAAGCGGCGCGGGGTGAAGGGGCGGGCGATCTCCGGCACGGAGCCGGTGGCCAGCAGTTCCGCCATCACGTCGCCGGTGAGGGGGGTCAGCAGCACCCCGTTGCGGTAGTGCCCGGTGGCCAGGTGCAGCCCGGGCAGCTCGGTCGGGCCCAGCAGGGGCGCGTTGTCGGGGGAGCCGGGGCGCAGTCCGGCCCGGGTCTCGACCAGCGGGAGTTCGGTGATGCCGGGCACCAGGTCGTGGGCGTCGCGCAGGAGTTCGTAGACCCCGCCGGCGGTGACCGTGGTGTCCCAGCCGAGTTCCTCGCTGGTGGCGCCGACGACCAGTTCGCCGTTCTCGCGCGGCACCAGGTAGACGTGGCTCCCGCGCACGACGGCCCGTACGGTCCGGGACAGGAACGGCGCGTACGCGGCGGGCACCGACAGCCGCAGCACCTGGCCCTTCACGGGCCGCACCGGCACCGCCACCTCCGGCGGCACCCCGGCCAGCCGTCCGCTGAGCGACCCCGCGGCGAGGACGCTCTGGCCGGCGCGCAGCTCCGTACCGTCCTCCAGTACGGCGCCCAGCGCACGGTCGCCCCCGGTCAGCAGCCGGGCCGCGGCCGCCCGGTGCACCGCGACGCCGGCCCGCTCGCAGGCGGCGAGCAGCGCGGCGGCGAGCCGGCGGGGGTCCACCTGGTGGTCACCGTCGACGCGCAGCCCGCCGCGCACGCCCGGGGCCAGCATCGGCTCCAGGCGGCGGCACTCGCGGCCGGTGAGCCACTGCGAGTCCAGCCCGCAGCGGCGCTGGAGGGCGTGGAGTTCCCGCAGGTGGAGGCGGTCGTCGGCGTCGAGGGCGACGGCGAGGGTGCCGCAGGCCCGGTAGCCGATGTCCAGGCCCCCGCTGGCTTCCGCCAGTTCGGCCGCGAACTCGGGGTAGCGGGCGGCGGAGGCCACGTTGAGCCCGAGCAGGGTCTCCTCGCCGTAGTGCAGTTCGGTGACGGCGGCGAGCATGCCGGCCGCGACCCGGGCGGCGCCGCCGCCGGGGTCGGGGTCGGCCAGGGCGACGCGCAGTCCGCGCCGGGCGGCCCGCCAGGCGGTGACCAGGCCGATGAGGCCGCCCCCGATGACGAGGACGTCGGTTCCCGTCCGGGATGCCCCGGATGTTCCGGATGAGTGCATGGGCGTCCAGCCCCTCCCTTCGCCGGCATGACCCGGATCAGGTTCGTACGGTCGGAGGCCGTCCAGCCTCCCTCTCAGCCCGGTGCGCCCGGACTCCCGCGATAGGTACGGTGGCCAGACTAACCCCGCCGCGGGTGGCGGGTAAGGCTGCCTCCCCGCGCCGCGCGCCCGCGCCGCCCACCCGCGCCGCCGCCCCTGCCGCCCCGATCCCGCCCGCCCCTTGTTCCTGACGGGCCGTCAGTTCATTAGGCTGGGCGCGTGAGCGAGCAGACGCAGCAGACGAAGCCCGGTGTCGTGATCGTCGGCGCCGGAATGGCCGGGGTGCAGACCGCGGTGGCCCTGCGGGAACAGGGCTTCACCGGCCCCGTGACCCTCCTGGGCGCCGAACCCCACCAGCCCTACGACCGGCCCCCGCTGTCCAAGGCGGTGCTGCTCGGCAAGGCCGAGGACTCCGCGTTCGACGTGGCCTTCGACGTGGACTTCGAGGACCTCCGCATCGACCTGCGCCTGGGCGTCGAGGTCACCGGCGTACGGGCCGCCGAGCGCGAACTGGACACCCCGGCCGGCCCCCTCCCGTACGAGGTCCTCGTGCTGGCCACCGGCGCCGAGCCGCTGACCCTGCCCGGCGCCGCCGGCGTCCCGGGCGTGCACCTGCTGCGCACCCTCGACGACGCCGTCCGGCTGCGCCCCGTCCTGGCGGCGGCCCCCGACCTCGTCGTCGTCGGCGCGGGCTGGATCGGCGCCGAGTTCGCCACCGCCGCCCGCGGGGCGGGCTGCGCCGTCACGGTGGTCGAGGCGGCGGACCGGGTCCTGGCCGGGGCCCTGCCCGCCGAGGTGGCCGCCCCGATGGCCCGGTGGTACGCCGAGGCCGGCGCCACCCTGATCACCGGCGCCAAGGTGGCCGCCATCGAGGGGGGCGTGGTCCGGCTCGCCGACGGCCGGGAACTGGCGGCCGGGGCGGTGGTCGTCGGCATCGGCGCCCGCCCCGCCACGGCCTGGCTCGACGGCACCGGCATCGAGCGCGGCCCCGACGGCTCCATCACCGCCGACGCCCACCTGCGCACCTCCCTGCCCGGGGTGTACGCGGTGGGCGACTGCGCCTCCTTCCCGTCGGCCCGCTACGGGGCCCGCCTGCTGGTCCACCACTGGGACAACGCCCTCCAGGGCCCCCGGGCGGTCGCGGCGAACATCCTCGCCGGGGAGCCCGTCCAGGCCTACGACCCCGTGCCCTACTTCTGGTCCGAGCAGTTCGGCCGCTTCGTCCAGTACGCCGGCCACCACGGCGGCGCCGACACCCTGCTGTGGCGCGGCGACCCGGCCGGCGCCGCCTGGTCGGTGTGCTGGCTGCGCGGGGGCGCGCTCGTCGCCGTCCTGGCCGTGGGCCGCCCCCGCGACCTGGCGCAGGGCCGCAGGCTCATCGAATCGGGCGTCCCCGTAGACCCGGCCAGGGCCGCCGACCCGGCCGTCCCGCTGAAGTCCGCGACGGCCTGACGCGGCCCCGCCGCCCCGCCGGGCGCCCCGCCTGCCGCCCCGCCCGTCGCCCCGGGCGGGGCGCCCGGCCGGCCCCCGGCAGACCCCCGGCGACCCCCCGGCAGACCCCGGACGGGGCCGCTCGGGTACCGGTGGTCAGTCCGAGATGGCAGGCTTGTGCCCGTGACCGAGATTGACGCAAAGATCGACGCCCTTGTCCCCGCCTGGCTGTACCTCCCCGACATCGCGGAGATGCTCGACATCGAAGTGACCCGGGTCCGCCAGCTGGTCAAGGAAGGTCAGCTGCTCGCCGTGCGCCGCGGCGAGAACCGCTCCCTCCAGGTCCCCGCCGCCTTCATCGACGGGGACAAGATCGTCAAGGGCCTGCCCGGCCTGCTGACCGTGCTCCGCGACGACCGCTTCACCGACGCGGAGATCCTGGAGTGGCTGTTCACCGCCGACGACACCCTGCCCGGCACCCCGGTGCAGGCGCTCAGCGAGAATCGCGGCACGGAGGTGAAGCGACGCGCCCAGGCGCTCGCCCTCTGACCGGCTGATCCACCGGCGTACGGGCCCACCGGGGCCCGTACGCCACCACCACGGGGGGTACACCCATGCAGCAGCTGTCCGACGCCCGGCTCTACCTGTGCACGGACGCCCGCAAGCGTCAGGGCGACCTCCCCGAATTCCTCGACGCCGTCCTCTCCGGCGGGGTCGACATCGTCCAGCTCCGCGACAAGGGCATGGAGGCCGGTGAGGAACTCGACCACCTCCGGGTCTTCGCCGAGGCCGCCCGCCGCCACGGCAAGCTCCTCGCGGTCAACGACCGCGCCGACGTCGCGCACGCCATCGGCTCCGACGTCCTCCACCTCGGCCAGGGCGACATCCCCGTCCCCGCCGCCCGCGCCATCCTCGGCCGGGAGGTCCTCATCGGCCGGTCCTGCCACGCCGAGTCCGAGGTCGACGCCGCCGTCGCCGAACCCGGCGTGGACTACTTCTGCACCGGCCCCTGCTGGCCCACCCCCACCAAGCCCGGCCGCCACGCCCCCGGCCTGGACCTCGTCCGCCACGCCGCCTCCCTGGACCAGCCCCGCCCCTGGTTCGCCATCGGCGGCATCGACGCCGGCAATCTGGACGAAGTGCTCGACGCCGGAGCCACCCGGGTGGTCGTCGTCCGGGCCCTGACCGAGGCCTCCGACCCGCACGGCGCCGCCCACGAACTCTCCAAGCGGATCCGCGCCCGCCTGGTTTAGTGTCCAAAAAGGTGTCCAGTTACTGGACACCGCTTCGGCGTGCGCGACGGCCCGTCTAACCTGCCGGTATGGCCTTTGGTACCGCTTCCACCTGGTCGGACCGTGCACACACGGTCCGCGACCTCCTCGCGTCCGGGCGCTCGTACTCCTTCGAGTTCTGGGCCCCGAAGACCGAGAAGGGCGAGCGCAACCTCTGGAACGCCCTGCGCCGGATCGAGGCCGTCTCCCCGAGCTTCGTCTCGGTCACCTACGGAGCCGGCGGCTCCACCCGGGGCGGCACCGTACGCGCCACCCAGCAGATCGCCGCCGACACCACCCTGACCCCCGTCGCGCACCTGACCGCCGTCGACCACTCCGTCGCCGAGCTGCGCCACGTCATCGGCCAGTTCGCGGACGCGGGCATCCGCAACATGCTCGCGCTGCGCGGTGACCCGCCGGGCGATCCGATGGGCACCTGGGTCAGGCACCCCGAGGGCGTGGACTACGCGGCCGATCTGGTCCGGCTGCTCAAGGAGTCGGGCGACTTCTGCGTGGGCGTCGCCGCCTTCCCCGAGATGCACCCGCGTTCGGAGGACTGGGACACGGACATCCGGCACTTCGTGGACAAGTGCCGCGCGGGCGCCGACTACGCGATCACCCAGATGTTCTTCGATCCCGAGAATTATCTGCGGCTGCGCGACAGCGCCGCGAAGGCGGGCTGCGAGACCCCGATCATCCCCGAGGTCATGCCTGTTGTGGGCATCCGGCAACTCGACCGGCTGCCCCAACTGAGCACCGCGGTCTTCCCCGCGGACGTGAAAGAGCGCATGCTCGCCGTCAAGGACGATCCGGCCGCTGTACGCTCCATTGGCATCGAGTTCGCCACGGAGTTCTGCGCGCGGCTGCTGTCCGAGGGTGTCCCGGGGCTGCACTTCATCACGCTGAACAATTCCACGGCGAGCCTCGAGATCTACGAGAACCTGGGCCTGCACCAGCGGGCCTGAGCGGCCGCCCCCCGTTCCCGCGCCGGCGGCCGTACCGAGAGGGGCCTTGCATGGGAATGACGGTCCTCTACATCGCGTTCGGCATCGTCGCGCTGTGGCTGCTTGCCGAGGTCCTGATGCAGTACAAGGCCCGGCTGCGCTGGCGCCTGCTCGCCTTCGCCGGGTTCGCCGGCGTCGTCGCCGGGGTGGTGCTGCCCTCGGTCCTCGTGATCGCCGTGGGCGCGACCGCCTTCGCCGTCGGCCAGACCCTCGTGACGCTCTCCTTCCGCAAGGGCTTCGTGGCCGGCTGGGCCCTGCGCCGCGGCGGCGAGCCCGTCCGGCGGACCCAGAGCCGCCGCCGCAAGGGCGGCGCCGCGCCGCGGCCCGAGCCCGCGCTGGAGGTCACCGGACTGGAGTACGGGCACCGCGGCCAGGACCAGGACACGGACCGCGCCGAGCACCACGACGGCGACGGCGACGACGTGTTCACCCCGCAGCCGGTCCCCGAGGAGACGGGGTCGTACGGGATACAGAGTTTCGCCCCCCGGCAGCCCGACGCCACCGACGGCTTCGCCCCGGCCTTCGCCCCGGCCGAGCAGGACCCCCACCAGTACGCGGCCTCCTACGACCCCCAGCAGGGCCAGGGCGGTTACGACTACACCGGCTACCAGGGCGGTGAACAGCAGGTCTACGCCGCCTACTCGGACCCGTACATCGGCACCGGCGGCGCGGTCGGCCCGCCCGCCCCCGACAACTACCCCGACTACACGGCCTACACCGCCTACCCGTCCTACGCCGACCCCGCGCAGCAGTACTCCACGGACACCCCGCCCGGCGGGGTCTGGGTCCCGCAGCAGCGCGCCGCCGACGCCCCGGCCGGATACCCCGAGCAGGACCGGCAGCAGCCGCCGCAGGGGTACCCGTACCAGCAGGGCGACGGCAACGGGAACGGCAACGGGAACGGGAACGGGAACGGCGAGTACGAGCAGTACCGCTACTGACCCGCCGCTCCGGGGCTCACCGGCTCACTGCGAGCCCCGGAAGCCCTCCCCCTCCACGATGAGCCCGGCCACCAGGGCCCCGGTCATCCCGGCGTGCGCCAGCCCGCCGCCGGGGTGCGCCCAGCCGCCCGCGAGGTACAGCCCGGGCAGGGCCGTCGCGTTGGCGGGGTACAGCAGCCGGCCGCCGTTCCCGGCGAGGGCCGGCGGGGGCACCGAACCGCCGAGCGCGCCCGTCGCCGCCTCCACGTCGGCCGGGGTGCGCACCTCCAGCCACAGCAGCCGCTCCCGCAGCCGGGGAACGGCCCGCGCGGCGAGGTCCAGCAGCTTCTCCGGGTCCGGCACCGGGGCTCCGCCCGCGGGGCCGCACACGGCCGTCACGGTGACCGCCTCGTGGTCCGCGTCGGGCCGGGTGGCCGGGTCGTCGGGGCGCAGGACGGTGACGTCCAGTCCGGGGGAATGTACGAGCGTGCGGTGCGCGGCGCCCTCCGTACGGGCCCCACGCAGGGCCAGCAGCAGGGTCAGCCGCCCGGGCACCCCGTCCCCGCGGGCGGGCGCGCCGCCGTGCGGCCAGGACACCGACCCGGCCGGGAGCCGCCGCGGGTCCATCCCGCAGACGACGGAGTCGGCCGCGGCCTCGGTGCCGTCGCCCAGCAGGACCCCGGCCGCCCGGCCGCCCCGCGTCAGGACCTCGCGTACGGGCGTCCCGAAGGCGAAGTCGACCTTCCGCTCCCGGCAGCGCTCGTAGAGGGCGGTGGCCAGCTCGCGCATGCCGCCCCGGACGTACCAGCTGCCGAAGGTCTGCTCCATGTACGGCAGCGCGGCGGCGGAGGCGGGCGTGGCATCGGGGTCCAGCCCGTACGCCCGCACCCGTCCGGCCAGCAGCTCCCCGAGGTGGCCGCCCAGCTCGCGCGCGGCCACCTCGGCCAGCGAGGGCGTGCGGCGGCGCAGCAGTCCGCTGCCGCGCAGGGCCGGATAGGGGTCGCGGCCCAGGACCTGCCAGTCGGGGCGCAGGGGTTCTTCCAGCAGCGGGCGGCGGGTGGCGTCCCAGGTGTCCCGGGCGCGGCCCAGGACGGCGTTCCAGCGCTCGCCCGCCCCCTTGCCGAAGGCCTCGTCGAGGGCGGCCGCGACACCGCCGCGGGAGGCGCCGGGGAGGGTGACGGAGGTGTCGTGGAGGACGTGCCGGACGGCCGGGTCCAGCTGGACCATGTCGACCAGGTCCTCCAGCGGGGCCTTGCCGGTCTTCACGAAGAGGTCGCGGTAGACGGCGGGCAGGTGCAGCAGCCCGGGGCCGGTGTCGAAGGTGAAGCCGTCGCGTGTGAAGCGGCCGACCGATCCGCCGTAGGAGGCACCCCGTTCGTACACCGTCACCTGGTGTCCCGCCACCGCCAGCCGGGCCGCCGTAGCCATCGCGCCCATGCCGGCGCCGATCACCGCAATTCTCGCCATGCGGCTGAGCCTATCGAGCGAGGTCAGGGCATCAGCCCGGTGGTGCCCCGGTACCGGTGCGGACGTCGCCGGCGAGCCGTTTCTCCTCGCGCCGCTGCGCCCGGCGGCGGCGGAAGCGGCGGATCCGGCTCCACAGGTAGACCACCATGGCCAGGCCGATGGCCAGCAGGACGGCCGCGATGATCGCCGCGGCCTGCGGGTTGAACATGGCGAAGGTGATGATGCCGGCCACGCCGAGGTCCTCGGCCGTGCTGACCGCGATGTTGCTGAAGGGCTCGGGCGAGGTGTTGATGGCCATCCGGGTGCCGGCCTTGACGAAATGGCTGGCCAGCGCGGTGGAACCGCCGATGGCCCCGGCGGCCAGGTCGGACAGGGAGCCGCTCTGTCCGGCGAGCAGGGCGCCCACGACGCCGCCCGCGACGGGCCGGATCACGGTGTGGACGGAGTCCCAGAGGGAGTCCACGTACGGGATCTTGTCGGCCCCCGCCTCGCAGAGGAAGAGCACGCCCGCCACGATCAGGACGTCGGGGCGCTGGAGCGAGGCCGGGACCTCGTCGGTCAGGCCGGTGGCGCCGAAGATGCCGAGCAGGAGGACCACGGCGTACGCGTTGATCCCGCTGGCCCAGCCGCTGGTGAAGACCAGGGGGAGGACACTCACCCGCACATCATGCCGCAGGAGGGCCCGGCTGCCGGGGACGAACGCTGAGGGGGCGGCCGCACGCCTGCGGCCGCCCCCTCAGCGGTGGAACGGATACGGGGGCTACTGCCCCTGTTCGTCACGGCGGCGCTGCCACCGTTCCTCGATACGGGTCATCATCGACCGACGCTGCCGGTTCTGGCCGCCACGGGCCGAACCGCCTGCACTTCCGGAGACGGGCTGCTCGCCAGGCTTGGGTGCCTTGCGCCAACCGGTGACGACGAGGACCGTACAGGCCAGCATGACGAGGAATCCCACCACGCTGATCCAGAGCACTTCCTGCCAGATCACACCGGTCATGAGGAGCGCGATACCCACCACAATGCCTGCGACTGCCTGGTAGACCCGTCGCCGGGTGTACGTGCGCAGTCCACTGCCCTCAAGCGCTGTCGCGAACTTGGGGTCTTCGGCGTACAGCGCTCGCTCCATCTGCTCGAGCATTCGCTGCTCGTGCTCCGAGAGCGGCACGGGAGTCCTCCTCATCCGTCGGTCGCGGGGGGTAGCGACCAGGGGTCCCCTTCAGGATAGGCGGGGAATCGCCCCCGTGATACCCGCCCTCTACGCCACATTCTGCAAACCACTGAGTCAAGAAACCATGGAGCAATACGTGAAACGTACCGTCGCCAGCGCGGTCACTGAGGCGCTTATTCCCCAATGAGCTCTCCGGCATGCCGACCGGTGCCTCCGATCATACGTGGCCGGGGGCCGGTTCGGAGGGTGAGCGGGCGAGCCCGTTCGCGCAAAGGCCGCAGATCAGGCGGGCTTCTCGCCGAGGACGTGCAGTTGGGTGGCGACGGCGTGGAAGGCCGGCAGCTCGGCGGCGGCCTCCTCCAGTCGCAGCAGTGCCTCCACGGCCCCGGGCTCCGTGTCGACCAGGACGCCGGGCACCAGGTCGGCGAAGATCCGCACGCCGTGCACGGCGCCGACCTCCAGGCCGGCCCCGCCGACCAGCTCGCTCAGCTGCTCGGCGGTGAAGCGCCGCGGCACCGGGTCGCCGGAGCCCCAGCGCCCGGCCGGGTCGGTGAGCGCGGTACGGGCCTCGGTGAAGTGGCCGGCCAGGGCCCGGGCCAGGACCGCACCGCCGAGACCGGCGCCGAGCAGGCTGAGGACGCCGCCGGGACGCAGGGCGGCGACCGCGTTGGCCACGCCCTCGGCGGGGTCGTCCACGTACTCCAGGACGCCGTGGCAGATCACCACGTCGTACGCCTCCCGCTCGACCACGTCCAGCAGGCCCTGGGCGTCGCCCTGGACCCCGCGCACCAGGTCGGCCACGCCCGCCTCGGAGACCCGGCGCTCCAGTCCGAACAGGGCGTTCGGGCTGGGGTCGACCACGGTCACCCGGTGGCCGAGGTGTGCCACCGGCACGGCGAACTTGCCGGTGCCGCCGCCGGTGTCCAGCACGTCCAGGACGTCCCGCCCGGTCGCCTTCGCCCGGCGGTCGAGGGCCTCCTTGAGGACCTCCCACACCACGGCGGTGCGGAGGGAGGCGCGGGGGCGGGAAGTGTCCGACACGGCTGATGACTCCTCGGCGCGTAAGGGTGGGGGACGGTGCGTGCCCCACCCTATTGCCTCGGCAGACCGGGCAGCTCATCCCGCGTGGGGACGCTCCGGCCGGGGCTGGGGGAGGGGCTGCGCCGGTGGCCCCAGGGCCAGCATCCGCTCCACCAGGCGCAGGAACATCCCGGCCGCCCGTACGAGGTCGTCCGCGTCCCGGGGGCTCGCCGCACCGGCTATCCCCGCCTCGGCCCGGGCCCGGCGGGCGGCGCCCGAGGCGAAGAGGGCGCCCCACTCGCTCAGTTCCGGCGCTATCTCCGGCAGGACCTCCCAGGCGCTGCGGATCCGCGGCCGCCGCCTCGGGTGCGCCGGCTCGGGCCGCCCGCGCGCGGCGAGCACGGCCGCGGCGACGCGCAGCGCGGCCAGATGGGCCGTGGCGTACCGCTCGTTGGGCCGGGGCAGCAGGGCCGCCTCGGCCAGGCCGCCGCGGGCCTTGGCGAGCAGGTCCAGGGCGGCGGGGGGAGCGGCCGACCTGCGCGGGACGGGGTGGACAGGGGACGGGGACGGTGTGGCCATGACGAACCTCCTGTCGTTGCGTGGTGCTCGGCGGTGTTGCGGGTACGCGCATGCGTGGATCCATCGTGGCGCCCCCCACTGACAATCGCGCTGACCTGCGCTTTCGCCCCCAAAGCCCGCCCCGGGTGCGGACTTTGGCCCCGAACCTGGTAGTTTTTGAACTGACCGGTCAGTTCAAAAGAGGTTCAAACGAAGGGGGACGGCGTGGACAGCCCGCACGGCGTGGCCGTCAAGGCCGAGGGCTTCGGACTCAAGGGCCCGCGGGGCTGGGCCTTCCGGGGCGTGGACATCGACGCGGCGCCCGGATCGCTCATCGCGCTCGAAGGACCCTCCGGCAGCGGCCGGACCTGCCTGCTCCTCGCCCTCACCGGGCGGATGAAGCCCACCGAGGGCCACGCCGAGATCGGCCGCCACCGGCTGCCGAAGAAGATGGCCGCGGTCCGCCGGATCACCGCCCTCGGCCCCGTCCCCGGCGTCAACGACCTCGACCAGGCCCTCACCGTCGCCGAGCAGCTGCGCGAGGGAGCCCTGCTCCAGCGCCGCTACGAAGGCCCGGTGCGCGCCCTGCTGCGCCCGCGCGGCGAGCGCCACGCCCGCGCCGCGGCCCGCGTCGACGCCGCCCTGGCCGCCGTCGGACTGGACCTCGCCACCCTGCCCAAGGGGACCCGGACCTCGGTGCGCGACCTGGAGCGGCTGGAGGGCGTACGGCTCTCCCTCGCCCTGGCCCTGCTGGCCGGCCCCCGGCTGGTGGCCGTGGACGACCTCGACCTCAAGCTCTCGGACGCCGAACGCGCCGAGGCCTGGGCGCTGCTCCGCTCGATCGCCGACCGGGGGACCACCGTCCTCGCGGTGTGCAGCGAGGCCCCGGAGGGCGTGACGGTGCTCCGCACCGGCCCCGCCGCGGAGCCCGCCACCGCGGAGCCCGCCGGAGCCGCCGCCGCGGAGCCCGCCGGGCCGACGGCCGTCCTCCACGACGCCGCTCCGAAGATCACCTGGGGCCGGTCCGGCGCCCCCGCGTCCCCCGCGGACGCGGAGGCCGCGGAGGCCGCGGAGGCCGCCACCGCACCGGCCCCGGACAACGACACGGACGGCGCGAAGGACGGCGAGGGCGCGTCCGCCCCCGCCGGCACCACCCACGCAGACACCGAAGACACCGAAGACGCCGAAGACACCGAAGACCCGAAGGGGGCGGACGATGCGCTCGCCGAAACTGGCCGCGCTTGAGCTGAAGCGGTTCGGGCGGGGGAAGCTGCCCCGGGCCGCACTCGTCGCGCTGCTCCTCCTGCCGCTGCTGTACGGAGCCCTGTACCTCTGGTCGTTCTGGGACCCGTACAGCCGCCTCGACAAGGTGCCCGTCGCCCTCGTCAACTCCGACCGGGGCACCACCGTGGACGGCAAGCGCCTCGACGCGGGCGGTGAGATCACCAAGAAGCTGCACGCCAGCAAGACCTTCGACTGGCACGAGGTCAGCGCGGCGGAGGCGGCCGAGGGCCTGGAGGACGGGAAGTACTACCTCTCCCTCACCATGCCCGCCGACTTCAGCTCGAAGATCGCCTCCAGCGGCGGCGCCGACCCCACCACCAGCGCCCTCCAGGTCCGCACGAACGACGCCAACAACTACATCGTCGGCTCGATCTCCCGCACCGTCTTCGCCGAGGTCCGCTCCGCGGCCACCGCCAACGCCTCCCGCGGCTTCCTCGACAAGATCTTCGTCTCCTTCTCCGACCTGCACGACAAGACCGCCGAGGCCGCCGACGGCGCCGACAAGCTCAAGGACGGCGCGGGCAAGGCCCAGCAGGGCGCGAAGGAACTCGCCGACGGCCTGGACACGGCCAAGGAGAAGACGGGCGAACTCACCGGCGGCCTGAAGAAGCTCAACTCGGCCGCCGGCCAGCTGGAGACCGGCACCAAGGACGTCGCCGCCGGCACCCAGACCCTCGCCGACAAGGTCAACGGCGCCGCCGACAAGGCCCGTCCCTTCGTCAAGGACCCCAAGAACCTCGCGGACAGCGCCAAACTGGTCGCCGACACCGCGAAGGTCGTCAACAACCACCTCGGCAAGCTCACCGAGAAGGCCCCCGCGCTCGCCGCCCTCAACAAGCGGGCCGCGACCGAATCCGACAACCTCTACACGAAGTACTGCGTCAGCCCCCCGGCCGGACAGGGCCCCCTCCCGCCCGCCTTCTGCGCCGAGGCGAAGAAGGCCAGGGACGTCACCGCCGAGGCCGCCCTGCTCTCCGGCGACGTCAACACCCTCGTCGGCAACTCGGGCGGCGACATCGACAAGCTCCGCACCCAGCTGAACGACCTGGAGACCACGGCCCGCGAACTCGCCGTCAAGGCCCCCGGCCTCGCCTCGGACCTCGACGCGGCCGTCGCCAAGGTCAACGCCCTCAACAGCGGAGCCCACAAGGTCGCCGACGGCATGGTCCAGCTGCACAGCGGCATCGGCACCGCCGCGGGCGGCTCCGGAGCCCTCGGCGAGGGCGTCGGCAAGCTCGGCGACGGCGCGCACAGCCTCGACGGCGGCATCTTCAAGCTCGTCGACGGCAGCGGCGAACTCGCCGGCGGTCTGCACGACGGCGTCGGCAAGATCCCC
Organism: Streptomyces sp. NPDC002032; assembly: GCF_042890765.1. Lineage (NCBI taxonomy): Bacteria > Bacillati > Actinomycetota > Actinomycetes > Kitasatosporales > Streptomycetaceae > Streptomyces > Streptomyces sp. NPDC002032. The sequence goes on from NZ_JBIASM010000007.1 coordinate 112,665, forward strand.
GACTACGACCAGCAGCAGCGCGACGCCCGCACCCAGGTCATGGCCGACCCGGTCAAGCTCGCCAACCAGTCCCTGCACAAGGCGCCCAACTACGGCACCGGCTTCGCCCCGTACTTCATCCCGCTGTCCCTCTGGGTCGGCGCGATGGTCGCCTACATGCTGATCGCCCCCCTCAACAAGCGGGCCCTGGCCGTCGGCGCCTCGCCCTGGCGGGTCGCGCTCGCGGGCTGGCTGCCCGTGGCCGGGCTCGGCGCCGCGCAGGTGGGCGCGCTGATGTCCGTACTCCACTGGGGCCTCGGCCTGGAGATGGCCCGCCCGGCCCTCACCATCGGGTTCCTTTTCCTGGTCACCTGCTGCTTCGCGGCCATCGTCCAGTGGCTCAACGCCAAGTTCGGCGCGGCGGGCCGGATCCTGGTGCTGGCCTTCCTGATGCTCCAGCTGACCTCGGCGGGCGGCACCTACCCCGTCCAGACCAGCCCGGGCTTCTTCAACGCCATCCACCCCTACCTGCCGATGTCGTACATCGTCGAGGGCCTGCGCCGCCTCATCACCGGCGGCGACCTCACCCCGGTGTGGCAGGGCTGCGCGGTCCTGGCCGCCTTCACCGCGGGGGCCCTGGCCCTCACCGCGCTCGCCGCCCGCGGCAAGCAGGTGTGGACGATGGACCGGCTGCACCCCGAACTGAGCCTGTAAGGGGCTGTTGACCTGTGAGAATCAGCGCCATGGAAAGCAGCAGCACCGGTACGGGCACGGGCGGCGCACGCCGCCAGGCCACCCGGCAGAAGCTCTACGAAGCCGCCGTCACCCTCATTGCCGAGCAGGGGTTCTCCGCGACCACGGTCGACGAGATCGCCGAGCGGGCGGGGGTCGCCAAGGGCACCGTCTACTACAACTTCGCGAGCAAGACCGACCTCTTCGAGGAGCTGCTGCGGCACGGGGTCGGTCTGCTGACCGCCTCGCTGCGGTCGGCGGCGGGGGAGACGGAGGAGCGCGGCGGGACCCGGGTCGAGGCGCTCGACGCCATGATCCGGGCGGGGCTGGTCTTCATCGACCGCTACCCGGCCTTCACCCAGCTCTACGTCGCCGAGCTGTGGCGCACCAACCGCGCCTGGCAGTCCACCCTGATGGTGGTCCGGCAGGAGGCGGTGGCCGTCGTCGAGACCGTCCTGCGGGAAGGGGTCGAGCGGGGCGAACTCAGCCCCGAGATCGACGTGCCGCTCACGGCGGCGGCGATGGTGGGCATGGTGCTGGTGGCCGCGCTGGACTGGCAGGCCTTCCAGAGCGAGCGGTCGCTGGACGACGTCCACTCGGCGTTGTCGCTGCTGCTGCGGGGGCGGGTCAGCGGGAGCCGGTGACCCCCCGGTCGGCGGTGCCCTCCGGGGGTGGGGGCGGCGTAGAACTGAGTATCCGTACCTAGTCGCACAGATGAGTACGCGTACGGATGGCTCCGGCCTGCGCGGACAGCAGACTGGGAGCATCGGGCGGGCACGCGGCCCGCACCGCGGACACGGGGCCGCGGAGCGGACCGGGGGCCGGCGTTTCCTTTTCTGCCGCGCCGCTCGCACCGTTCAGCGCCGCCGCCAAAAACCAGCCTCGCCGGCGTTTGAGGCGCGGGGGTGCGGGGGCTGGCCCCCGGAAACGGCCCGCACACGACCCATCACAGCGCCTCGACGCCGCCCGTACGCCCCGGCGCGGGTCACCACATGGCGCTCCGCGCCCGCGCCTCAAACGCCGGCGGGGCTGAAGTTGCTCACCCCGGTCGGTAAAACCAGCCCCGCCGGCGATTGAGGCGCGGGGGTGCGGGGCCGGGTCAGGGGCGGCGGAGGGGGAGGTGGGTGCGGAGGTGGGTGGTGAGGCGGGTGGTGAGGGCGGTGGCGGCGGCTACGCGGGCCGAGGCGGCCCAGGCCAGGCGGGCCGCCGAGCGGGGCAGGAGGAGCGCGCGCAGGCGCCCCCGGCGGGTGAGGGAGGCGAGCAGGGCGGTGCGGGCGCGCAGGACGTCCGCGGACAGCCCGGGGTACGAGGCCTCCGCGCCGGGCGGGGCGTACAGCTCCCGCTCCACCGCGCCCGCGACCCGGTGCACAGCCTGCGCGGCCTCCGCGTCCAGGCCGCCCAGCCGCACCACCCGCTCCGCCGCCCGCCGGGGCGACAGCGCCCCGTCGGGCGGGATGCCCACGTCCCAGGCGGCGTCACCGAGCTCCCGCCAGGCGGCCGGCACCCCGCCGGAGGCCAGCCGCCGGTCGCGGACCCGGCGGCGCCACACCAGCGGGAGGAGCGGCAGGCCCAGCACGACCAGCGCCGCCGCGCCCCAGCCGAGGACCGCCCCGGCGGAGACCCCACCGGAGCCGGCCCCGAGGTCCTGCTTCGGCGCCGCGCCCCCGCACTCGCCGAGCTTCTTCAGCTCCGGCGGGCAGGCGTCGTTCTGCGACGGGGCCGCCGAGGGCGCCGCCGCGGACTGCGAGGGCAGCGCGGACGGGGCCGACGGCTGCGGCGCCGGGACGTCGGTGCGGCTGTAGTCCGGCACCGAGATCCCCGACCGGGGCGTCGGCTCGAAGCGGGTCCAGCCCACGCCCTCGAAGTACAGCTCCGGCCAGGCGTGCGCGTCCCGCATCGAGACGTTCACGCTGCCGTCGGACTGCTTCTCGCCCGGGGTGAAGCCGACCGCCACCCGCGCCGGGATGCCCAGCGTGCGCGACATCGCCGCCATCGAGAAGGCGAAGTGGACGCAGAAGCCCTCCTTGTCGGCCAGGAAGCGGGCGATGGCCTGCGAACCCGTCCCCGAGGACACCTTCGTGTCGTAGCGGAAGCCGCCGTTCACGGCGAAGAAGTCCTGGAGCCGGACGGCCCGCGTGTAGTCGTCCTGGGCGCCCTGCGTCACCCGCCGGGCGGTCTCCGCCACCACCGGCGGCAGGTTGTCCGGCAGCTTGGTGTACTCGGCCTGCACGAACGGGTTCGGGCCCGGCGCGGCCTGGAGCTGCGCCGCCGTGGGCCGCAGCAGCAGGCTGCGTACGGTGTACTGCGCGCCCTGCACGTTCTGGAAGCGGTCCTTGCCGAGCTGGTCGCCGACCAGGGTCCGGCCGACCGGCTCGTAACGCCACTTCCCGGCGATGTCCACCTGCGTCGCCGGGTACGGCATCGGCAGGTAGCGCTGGGCGTACGTCTCGGCCGCCGAGACGGTGGTGCGGATCTCCGCCGCGCTCCCGCGGACCTGCTCGCTGAGCCCGGACGGATTCGGCAGCCGCTCCGGCACGTCGGTCAGCGGGCGCCCGGAGGCCTCCCACTTGACCCCGTTGAACTCGTCCAGCGCCAGGATCCGCAGGTACTGCTCGCCCAGCTGCGGGCTGTCCGTGCGGTACTTGAGCACCACCCGGTTGTCCTGCGCGTTCAGGCTGCTCTGCAGCGACACCAGCGGGTTCACCGCCGAGATCGTGCCCCCGCCGCCCGCGACGGCCGAGTCCTCGCCGGGGGCGCCGAGCACCCCGCCGCCCAGCGCCGGCAGCACGGCCGGCACCGCCAGCGCCAGACCGAGCGCGACCGCGCCGATGCGGCGTCCGGTGCGTACGGGCGCCAGGGCCCGGCCGCCGCCGCTGCCCGCGCCGCCGCCGTACCCCGAGGCGGCGGACACCCGTGAGCTGGGGGCGGCGCCGAAGACCCGGCCCCACTGGGCGAGCCGGTCGCGCCCCTCCGACAGCAGGAGCAGCAGGTAGCCCGCGCCGGCCAGCAGGAAGGCGAACCAGGATCCGCCCTGGCCCGCCGACAGCCCGGCCGCCACCGAGTACAGCGCCAGCAGCGGCAGCCCGGCCGACGCGGCCGTGCGCAGCGTCACCGCCAGCACGTCCACCAGCAGCCCGATCAGCAGCACCCCGGACAGCAGCAGCAGCCGGATGCCGTCGGAGAGCGGCGCCGGTATGGCGAACTCGCCCACGTCCCGTACGCCGCGCTCGAACAGTGCCCCGAAGTCGGTGACCAGGAAGGCCAGCGGCCCGCTCCCGGTGGACTCGCCCTTGCCCGCGAAGAGGAACGCGAGCACCAGCAGCGACACCAGCAGCTGCGCGGCGACCGTCAGCGGGCGGGCCAGCGGCACCCGCCGTGCCCCCGCTCCCACCGCGGCCTGAAGGCACAGCAGCAGCGCCGCCTGGATCAGCCAGCCGGAGGTCTCCACCAGCGGCGCCAGCGACCAGGAGGTCAGCAGCGTCGCCAGGACGCCGAAGAGCGTCACGCGTGCCCGCCCGCTCATGCCGGCCCCCCCACGGTTCCGGTTCCGGTGGCGAGCGGGATGTTCCCGCCCTGCCGCCACAGCTCGGCGAAGGCCGCGCCGGGCGGTACGGCCAGCGCCGTCCAGCCCGCCTCGCGCAGCCCGCGCAGCCGCTCCTCCACCCGCGAGGGCTCACCGGCCCAGGTCGCGGAGTCCAGTACGAACGCCACCGCTGCCGCGCTGCGCTGCCGCATCCGGGCCGCCATTTCCGTCTGTACGTCGTCCAGGTCGCCGAAGAACGCGATGAGCAGGCCGTCCCCGCCGGAGCCGAGGCCCGCTCCCGGCCCGCGTACGGCTTCGAGGGCGCGGGAGAGTCCGGAGCCGTCGGAGTGGCCGACGACCGCGAGGGTGTCCATCATCAGTCCGGCCGCCTCGGCGGACTCCTGCCCGCCGGCCGAGAAGCCGCCGCCCTCGCCGGGCACGGAATCGCCGGTGTCGGTCAGCAGCCGCACCGAGAAGCCCTGTTCCAGGACGTGCAGCACGGTGGAGGCGGCGGCCGAGACGGCCCATTCGAAGGCCGAGTCGGGGCCGGCGCCCTCGTAGGCGGCGCCCCGGGTGTCCAGCAGGACGGTGACCTTGCTGCGCTGCGGGGTCTCCTCGCGGCGCACCATCAGCTCGCCGTAGCGGGCGGTGGAGCGCCAGTGCACCCGGCGCAGGTCGTCGCCGCGCCGGTAGGTGCGGGGGATCACGTCGTCGTCGCCGGCCAGGGCGAGCGAGCGGCGGGCGCCGTCGCCGTAGCCGTTGGCCTCGCCGGTCATGCGGACCGGGGGCAGGGGCACGGTGCGCGGGACGACGGTGAGGGTGTCGTAGGTGCTGAAGGAGCGGGTGAGCTCGACCAGCCCGAAGGGGTCGCTCAACCGCAGCTGGAGCGGGCCGAGCGGGTAGCGGCCGCGCAGGTCGGAGCGGACCCGGTAGGAGACCTCGCGCAGCCCGGCCGCCTCGACGCGGTCCAGGACGAAGCGGGGCCGGGGCCCCAGTACGTAGGGCACCCGGTCCTGGAGCATCAGCAGTCCGGTGGGGACGCGGGAGACGTTCTCCAGCCGCAGCAGGACGCGGGCCTCGGAGCCGGCGGCCACCCGCTCCGGGGTGAGCCGGCGGGTGGAGGTGACCCGGTAGCGGGTGCGGTGCAGGGCGAGCACGCAGATCAGCGGCAGGACGACGAGCAGCAGGCCGACGCGGAGCAGCTGGCCCTGGCCCAGGACGTACGCGCACGCGGCGGCGGCGGCGCCGGCGGCCAGGAACGAGCGGCCCCGGGTGGTCAGCCCGGCCAGTGAGGCGCGCAGCCCGCCCGGATCCCTGACCTCCCCGCCGGCGCCGCGCGGGGCACCGGCGCCCATCAGAAGCCCCGGATGCCCGCGCCGGGCGGCATCTCGCCGCGGGCGTGCGCGGCGGGGACGGGGGTGCGCTGGAGGATGTCGTGGACGACCTGCTCGGCGGTGCGCCGGTTGAGCTGGGCCTGCGCGGTGGGCAGCAGCCGGTGCGCGAGGACGGGCGCGGCCAGCTGCTGGACGTCGTCGGGCAGGACGTAGTCCCGGCCGGCCAGGGCCGCGGAGGCCTTCACGGCGCGCAGCAGGTGCAGGGTGGCGCGGGGGGAAGCGCCCAGGCGCAGGTCCGGGTGGCTGCGGGTGGCGGAGACCAGGTCGACGACGTAGCGGCGGACGGGCGGGGCGACGTACACCTCGCGGACCGCTTCGATCAGCTTGACGACCTCGTGGGCGTGCGCGACGGCGGCGAGGTCGTCCAGGGGGGAGACCCCGCCGTGCACGTCGAGCATCTGGAGCTCGGCCTCGGGGCTGGGGTAGCCGACGGAGACGCGGGCCATGAAGCGGTCGCGCTGGGCCTCGGGGAGCGGGTAGGTGCCCTCCATCTCCACCGGGTTCTGGGTGGCGACCACCATGAACGGGCTGGGCAGCGCGTAGGTGGTGCCGTCGATGGTGACCTGGCGCTCCTCCATCGACTCCAGCAGCGCCGACTGCGTCTTGGGCGAGGCGCGGTTGATCTCGTCGCCGATGACGATCTGCGCGAAGATCGCGCCCGGCTTGAACTCGAACTCGCGGCGCTGCTGGTCGTAGATGCTGACACCGGTGATGTCGGAGGGCAGCAGGTCGGGGGTGAACTGGATGCGCTGCACCGAGCAGTCGATGGACTTGGCGAGCGTCTTGGCCAGCATGGTCTTGCCGACGCCCGGCACGTCCTCGATCAGCAGGTGCCCCTCGGCGAGCAGCACGGTCAGCGCGAGGCGGACTACCTCGGGCTTCCCTTCGATCACGCCCTCGACCGACTGCCGGATCCGCTCGGCCGTGCTGGTCAGATCAGCGAGGCTCGCTCGGTCGTCGTACGTGGTCACCTGGTTCTCCTCGGCCCTTTCCCAGGGCCGACGCTCTTGGCGCATGAACCGGCCCACCCCGAAACACGGACGCCGTTCCGGAGGGGATCCGGGGGGCGTCTCCACGCATTCTTGACGCCCTCACGGCCCGGTGTCACTCAAGAGGCGGGATCGATCTCCCGCAGGAGCCCGGTGTGCACGTCGAAGACGAAGCCTCGCACATCGTCCTTGTGCGGCAGGAAGGGGTTCGTGCGAACGCGCTGCATGGACTGGCGGACGTCCTGGTCGACGTCGCGGAAGGCCTCCACGGCCCAGGCGGGACGCTGGCCGACCTCGTCCTCCAGTTCGTGCCGGAAGTCCTCGGTCAGGCTTTCGAGACCGCAGCCGGTGTGGTGGATCAGTATCACGGCGCGGGTGCCGAGGGCGCGCTGGCTGATGGTGAGCGAGCGGATGGTGTCGTCGGTGACGACGCCACCGGCGTTGCGGATGGTGTGGCAGTCGCCGAGCTCCAGGCCCAGGGCCTTGTGCAGGTCGAGACGGGCGTCCATGCAGGCGACGACCGCCACGTGCAGGACCGGGCGGGCGTCCATGCCCGGATCGGTGAACTGGGCGGCGTAGCGGCGGTTGGCCGCCACCAGCCGGTCGGTGACGGAGGCGACGCCGGATGCCGGGGTAGCGGAGCTGGCGGGCAGGGATGCGGAAGTCGTCATGGGTACGACGTTAGTGGTCACGGGCCGGTACGGCACTGAGGGAGAGGGGACAAAGAACGTCAACGGACCTTGTTGTGAGCTAACCCACAGGGGTGAGGCGGGGGCCGCCGACCGGGTGATTCGGGGGTCCCGCGGGTTCCCCCGGAGGGGGGCGCACCGGGCGCGGGGCGGTTCGTTGACCGGGGCGGGCGTTGCACTAAAGTGGCGCGAACCGGCCGGAGCCCGGCCCTCACCGGCCGCCCGGCCCCCTGGTAAAACTCCGCGTGCGCGGCGCGGCGTACGCCTGCCGCGCCGTTATCTGAGAGGGCGCTTTGACTAGCGAGTCCCGACATGTCCCGGTGATGCTCCAGCGGTGCCTGGACCTGTTGGCCCCGGCGCTGGAGAGGCCCGGGGCCGTCGTCGTCGACTGCACCCTCGGCCTCGGCGGCCACAGCGAGGCCCTGCTGACCCGGTTCCCCGAGGTGCGCCTGATCGGCCTCGACCGCGACAAGGAGGCCCTGCGGCTCTCCGGCGAGCGCCTCGCGCCCTTCGGGGAGCGGGCCACCCTCGTCCACGCGATCTACGCCGACCTCGCCGAGGTGCTCGACGGCCTGCGGATCCCGTCCGTCCAGGGCATCCTCTTCGACCTCGGCGTCTCCTCCATGCAGCTCGACGAGGCCGACCGCGGGTTCGCCTACGCGCAGGACGCGCCGCTCGACATGCGGATGGACCAGACGACCGGGATCAGCGCCGCGGAGGTCCTCAACACCTACGCCCCCGGCGAGCTGGTGCGGATCCTGCGCCAGTACGGCGAGGAGAAGCAGGCCAAGCGGATCGTGTCCGCGGTGGTGCGCGAGCGCGACAAGGAGCCCTTCGGCAACAGCGCCCGGCTGGTGGAGCTCATCCGGGACGCGCTGCCGCAGGCCGCCAAGCGCACCGGCGGCAACCCCGCCAAGCGGACCTTCCAGGCCCTGCGCATCGAGGTCAACGGGGAGCTCTCCGGTCTGGAGAAGGCCATTCCTGCGGCGGTCGACCGGATCGCGGTCGGCGGGCGGATCGCGGTGCTCTCGTACCACTCGCTGGAGGACCGCCTCGTCAAGCAGGTCTTCGCGGCGGGGGCCACCTCCACGGCGCCGGCCGGGCTGCCGGTCGTACCGGAGAAGTACCAGCCGAAGCTGAAGCTGCTCACGCGCGGCGCGGAGCTGCCGACGGAGGAGGAGATCGCCGAGAACCGGCGGGCCGCCCCGGCCCGGTTCCGCGGTGTCGAGCGCATCCGCGAGGCGCGGCTGTGACCCCGGCGGGCCGCTCCGGGGGCGGCAGGGCCGGCCGGGCTGCCCGCCTCGTCCGGGTGCGGCCCGCCGCCGCGTCGGCCGGGCAGGCGGCGCGGATGCCGTTCGTGCTGCTGGTGGTGGCGCTGCTGGGCGGCGGGCTGATCAGCCTGCTGCTGCTGAATTCGGCGCTCAACCAGGGGTCGTTCCAGCTGACGAAGCTGAAGAAGGAGACCACCGCCCTCACGGACGAGCAGCAGGCGCTCCAGCGGGACGTCGACGGGTACTCGGCCCCGGACGCGCTGCAGCGGCGGGCGCGGGAGCTGGGGCTGGTGCCGGGCGGCAGCCCGGTCTTCGTCGGCGCCGACGGGAAGGTCGCCGGCACCCCCGCCGTGGCGGAGGCGCCGCCGCCGCCCACGCCCTCGGCCGCCGCGCCGGGTCCGGCGCCCTCGGCGTCGGCGGCTCCGACGCCGTCCGGGGCGCCGTCCGGGGCCCCCGTACCCCCGCAAGCCCAGCCGCAGCCGAGCCAGACCCCTGGAAGGTGACGTCGTGACGCGGATCCCCGCCGGGGCCCTCCCCGCCCCGCCCTTCGCCCGTTCCCGGGGGGTGCGGTGAGTCCTCAGGAACCGCCGCGGCGCCGGGTGCCCGGGCCGGCCCGGGCCCGGGCCGCCGGCCGCCCCGCCACCGGCCGCCCCGCCGCCAGCCGCCCCGCCACCCGGCGCCCCGCCGCGCAGCGGACCCCGCACACCATCCGGCTCGGCAGCCCCCGGCCCCGGCTGCGCCTGGTCGGCGTCGGCCTGACGCTGGTCATGCTCGCCTTCGTCGTCCGGCTCCTCCAGGTACAGGCCGTCGACGCCTCCGCGTACTCCGCCAAGGCCACCGAGAACCGCTTCACCAGCTACACCCTGGCCGCCGAGCGCGGGGAGATCACCGACCGCAAGGGCGTGGCCCTGGCCACCAGCGTCGACGCGTACGACATCACCGCCGACCCGAAGATGTTCACCCCCCAGGAGAGCAAGGCGCCCGACGCCCCCGAGCAGGCCGCCGCCCTCCTCGCCCCGATCCTCGGCAAGGACGCCGGGGAACTCGCCGCCCGCCTGAAGACCAAGAACACCCGCTACGTGATCCTGGCCCGCCGCCAGACCCCCCAGGTGTGGAACCAGATCAAGGACCTCAAGAAGCTCTTCGCCGACAAGGCCGCCGCCGACAAGAAGAGCAACGGCCCCGGCGCCAACGTCATCGCCGGCGTCTTCAACGAGGTCAGCAGCAAGCGCGTGTACCCGAACGGGAACCTCGCCGCCGGGATACTGGGTTACGTCAACGCCGAGGGCAAGGGCGGCGGCGGTCTGGAGTCCTCCCTCGACAAGAAGCTGGCCGGCAAGGACGGGCAGCTCACCTACGCCCAGTCCGGCGGCCGCCGCGTGCCCACCGCGGGCTCCAGCGAGAAGCCCGCCGTACCCGGCGACGACATCGAGCTGACCATCGACCGCGACATCCAGTGGGCCGCGCAGTCGGCCATCGCCGAGCAGGTCGAGAAGTCCGGCGCCGACCGCGGCTACGTCGTCGTCCAGGACACCCGCACCGGTGAGGTCCTCGCGATGGCGAACGCCCCCGGCTTCGACCCCAACGACCTGACCAGGGCCAGCTCGGCCGCCATGGGCAACGCCGCGCTCCAGGACGTGTACGAGCCCGGCTCCACCGCCAAGGTGATCTCGATGGCCGCCGTGCTGGAGGAGAAGAAGGCGACCCCCGACACCCACGTCGAGGTCCCCAACCGGCTCCACCGCGGCGACCGGCTCTTCAAGGACGACGTCGACCACCCGACCTGGTACCTGACCCTCAACGGGGTCCTCGCCAAGTCCTCCAACATCGGCACCATCCTGGCCACCGGCCAGCTCGGCGCCAGCCAGCCCGAGGCCAACAAGGTCCTGTACTCCTACCTGGACAAGTTCGGCATCGGCCGCCCCACCGGCCTGAACTACCCCGGCGAATCGCGCGGCATCCTCGCCAAGCCCGAGGCCTGGTCCACTTCGCAGCAGTACACGATCCCCTTCGGGCAGGGCCTCTCCCTCAACGCGATGCAGGCGGCCTCCGTCTACTCCACCATCGCCAACGGCGGGGTCCGGATCACACCCACCCTGGTGCGCGGCACGAAGGGCCCCGACGGCCGCTTCACCCCCGCCCCGGCCCCCGAACAGGCCCGGGTGGTCAGCGCGGCGACCGCCAAGACCCTCGCGGAGATGCTCGAATCCGTGGTCGACGACCAGGAGGGCACCGGCACCAAGGCCCGCATCCCCGGCTACCGCGTCGGCGGCAAGACCGGCACGTCCAACCGGGTGGATCCGGCCACCGGCCGCTACAAGGGCTACACCGCCTCGTTCGCGGGTTTCGCCCCGGCCGACAACCCGCGGATCACCGTCTACTGCGCCATCCAGAACCCCACCAAGGGCAGTTACTTCGGCGGCCAGATCTGCGGCCCGATCTACAAGACCGTCATGGAGTTCGCGCTCAAGACCCTCCAGGTCGCGCCCAGCGGAACGGCGCCCGCCGGACTGCCCGTGACCTTCGACCCCGGCCCCCAGCAGGCCGCCCCGAACACCCCGCCGAACACCGCCCCGACCAGCCCGCAGCCAGGTCCCCAGCCCGGCCAGTGAACCGGCCGTCCGGCCAGAAACGCGTGAGGCACCATCAGTGACAACGATCACCCCGAAACCCGGGAACCAGTCGGCCGCCGACGCCCGGGGCGGGCCCTCGCTTCGCGAGCGGCCCGCCGCGCCCGGTACGCTCACCGCCGTGTCCCACGCTGATCAGCCCAGAACCGCCCAGAAAGACGCCCCGGCAGCGCCGCCGGGAGCGCCCCGGCCCGTGTCCGCCCGCCCGACCCCCCTGGGCGCGCTGGCCACCCTGCTGGGCCTCCCTGAGCCAGGCGCCACCCAGGTCACCGGCATCACGCACGACTCCCGTGCCGTGCGCCCCGGCGACCTGTACGCCGCCCTCCCCGGTGCCCGCGCGCACGGCGCGGACTTCGCCGCGCAGGCGGCCGCCCTCGGCGCCGCCGCCGTGCTGACGGACCCGGACGGCGCCGGGCGCGCCGCCGCGACCGGCCTGCCGGTGCTCACCGTCGCCGACCCGCGCGGCCGGATGGGGGAGCTCGCCGCCGAGATCTACGGCCGTCCCGGTACGGGCCTGCTCCAGCTGGGCATCACCGGAACCTCCGGCAAGACCACCACCGCCTACCTCGTGGAGGGCGGGCTGCGCGCGGCCGGCCGCGCCACCGGACTCGTCGGCACCGTCGAGATGCGCATCGGCGACGAGCGCATCAAGTCCGAGCGCACCACCCCCGAGGCCACCGACCTCCAGGCCCTGTTCGCCGTCATGCGCGAACGCGGCGTCGAGGCCGTGGCGATGGAGGTCTCCAGCCACGCCCTGGTCCTGGGCCGGGTCGACGGCTGCGTCTTCGACGTCGCGGTCTTCAACAACCTGAGCCCGGAACACATGGAGTTCCACTCGGACATGGAGGACTACTTCCAGGCCAAGGCGCAGCTCTTCACCGAGCGCCGCGCCCGCCTCGGGGTGGTCAACTTCGACGACGAGTACGGCCGCCGCCTCGCCAAGGAGGCGACGATCCCGGTCGTCACCTTCTCCGCCGCCGGCGACCCGGGCGCCGACTGGCGCGCCGAGGACGTGGTCAGCGGCCACATGGACTCCACCCTGACCCTGGTCGGGCCCGAAGGACAGCGCGTACGGGCCACCGCCCCGCTGCCCGGCCCGTTCAACGTCGCCAACACCGTCGCCGCGATCGTCACGCTCGCCGTCGCCGGGATCGACCCGCAGACCGCCGCCGACGGCGTCGCCGCGGTCCCCGGGGTCCCCGGCCGCCTGGAGCGGGTCGACGCGGGCCAGCCGTACCTGGCCGTCGTCGACTACGCGCACAAGACGGACGCCGTCGAGTCGGTGCTGCGCGCCCTGCGCGAGGTCACCACCGGCAAGCTGCACATCGTCCTGGGCTGCGGCGGCGACCGCGACACCACCAAGCGCGCCCCGATGGGCGCCGCGGCCGCCCGGTACGCCGACACCGCCGTCCTGACCTCCGACAACCCGCGCTCCGAGGACCCCCTCGCGATCCTCGCGGCGATGTTCGGGGGAGCCGTCTCCGTACCGCCCGCCGAGCGCGCCGCCGTCCTCGTCGACGCCGACCGGGCCGCGGCCATCGCCGCCGCCGTCGCGCGCGCCGAGGCCGGGGACACCGTCCTCGTCGCGGGCAAGGGCCACGAGCAGGGCCAGGACACCGCGGGCGTGGTACGCCCCTTCGACGACCGCGCCGTGCTCCGCGCGGCCATCGAGACCCAGCAGCGCAGCGCCCGACAGGCCGAGGTGAACCAGTGATCGACCTCTCCCTCGCCGAGATCGCCGACATCACCGGCGGGCGGCCCCACGACATACCGGACCCCTCGGTGCGGATCGGCGGCCCCGTCGTCATCGACTCCCGCCAGGTGGAGCCCGGCAGCCTGTTCGCCGCCTTCGACGGCGAACACGTCGACGGCCACGACTACGCCGAGCGCGCGGTCGCGGCCGGAGCCGCGGCCGTCCTCGCCGCCCGCCCCGTCGGCGTACCGGCGATCGTGGTCCCCGACGTCGAGAAGGCCCTCGGCGCCCTCGCCCGGGCCGTCGTGGAGCGTCTGGGCACCGACGTGGTGGCGCTGACCGGTTCGGCCGGCAAGACGTCCACCAAGGACCTCATCGCCCAGGTGCTCCAGCACCACGCGCCCACCGTGTGGACGCCCGGCTCCCTCAACAACGAGATCGGCCTGCCGCTCACGGCCCTGAAGGCCACCGCCGAAACCCGGCACCTGGTCCTGGAGATGGGCGCCCGCGGCATCGGCCACATCGCCTACCTGACCGGTCTGACCCCGCCGCGCATCGGCCTCGTCCTGAACGTCGGCACCGCCCACATCGGCGAGTTCGGCGGCCGCGAGGCCATCGCCCAGGCCAAGGGAGAGCTGGTCGAGTCCCTGCCGGCCGCCGCCGAGGGCGGGGTCGCCGTCCTCAACGCCGACGACCCCCTGGTCCGCGCGATGGAGGCCCGTACGAAGGCCCGCACGGTCTTCTTCGGGGAGGCCGAGGACGCCGAGGTCCGGGCCACCGAAGTGCGGATGACACCGGCGGGACAGCCCTCGTTCACACTCCACACCCCGACCGGGTGCAGCGATGTGACCTTGCGGCTGTACGGTGAGCACCACGTGTCGAACGCGCTCGCCGCGGCCGCCGTCGCCCATGTCCTGGGCATGTCCGTCGAAGAGATCGCCACCGCGCTCTCCGCGGCGGGCACGCTGTCCCGGTGGCGGATGGAGGTCACCGAGCGCGCGGACGGCGTCACGATCGTCAACGACGCCTACAACGCGAATCCCGAGTCCATGCGGGCCGCCCTGCGCGCACTTGCCGCGATGGGTGACTCCGCGAGGGCCAGGGGGGGACGTACGTGGGCGGTGCTCGGCCCCATGGCCGAACTGGGCGACGAGGCACTGGCCGAGCACGACGCGGTGGGACGGCTCGCCGTCCGGCTCAACGTGAGCAAGCTCGTGGCAGTCGGGGGCAGGGAAGCGTCCTGGCTGCAACTGGGCGCATATAACGAGGGTTCGTGGGGTGAGGAGTCGGTGCTCGTGTCCGACGCGCAGGCGGCGGTCGACCTGTTGCGCAGTGAACTGCGCCCGGGGGACGTCGTGCTGGTGAAGGCTTCCAGGTCGATCGGCCTGGAGCGGGTGGCGCAGGCGCTGCTCGACAGCGAGGGCGAGGTCGCCGGCCGATGAGGCAGATCCTGTTCGCGGGTGTCATCGGTATGTTCCTCACCGTCATCGGCACCCCCCTCCTGATCAAGCTGCTGGCCCGCAAGGGCTACGGCCAGTTCATCCGCGACGACGGCCCGCGCGGCCACGCCGGGAAGAAGGGCACGCCCACCATGGGCGGCATCTCCTTCATCCTGGCGACGCTCATCGCGTACGCGGCGACGAAGGCCATCACCGGCGAATCGCCCAGCATGTCCGGAATGCTCGTCCTCTTCCTGATGGCGGGCATGGGCGTGGTCGGCTACCTCGACGACTACATCAAGATCGTCAAGCGCCGTTCGCTCGGTCTGCGCGCCAAGGCCAAGATGGCCGGCCAGCTGATCGTCGGCATCGCCTTCGCGGTCCTCGCGCTCCAGTTCTCGGACTCGCGCGGACTCACCCCGGCCTCCACGAAGCTGTCGTTCGTCACGGACTTCGGCTGGGCGATAGGCCCCGTGCTGTTCGTGGTCTGGGCGCTGTTCATGATCCTGGCCATGTCCAACGGCGTGAACCTCACCGACGGTCTGGACGGCCTCGCCACCGGCGCCGCCGTGATGGTCTTCGGCGCCTACACCTTCATCGGCGTCTGGCAGTTCCAGGAGTCCTGCGCCAACGCGCAGACCCTGACCAACCCGAACGCCTGCTTCGAGGTGCGCGACCCGCTGGACCTCGCGGTCGTCGCCTCCGCCCTGATGGGAGCCTGCTTCGGCTTCCTGTGGTGGAACACCTCGCCCGCCAAGATCTTCATGGGTGACACCGGTTCGCTCGCCCTCGGCGGCGCGCTCGCGGGCCTGGCCATCTGCTCCCGCACGGAGTTCCTGATGGCCCTGCTCGGCGGCCTCTTCGTGCTCATCACGATGTCGGTCGTCATCCAGGTCGGCTCCTTCAAGATGACCGGCAAGCGGGTCTTCCGGATGGCGCCGCTCCAGCACCACTTCGAACTCAAGGGCTGGTCCGAAGTCCTCGTCGTGGTCCGCTTCTGGATCATCCAGGGCATGTGCGTGATCGTCGGTCTCGGTCTCTTCTACGCGGGATGGGCAGCAGACAAGTGACCTCCTGGCAGGACAGGAACATCACCGTCGCCGGCCTCGGCGTGAGCGGCGTCAGCGCCGCCCGCGCCCTGGCCGGCCTCGGCGCTTCGGTGACCGTCGTCGACGGCGGCGACTCCGAGGGCCACCGGGCCAGGGCCGCGGAGCTGGAGGCGGCGGGGATCTCCGTACGCCTGGGCGACGCGGCCACCCTTCCCGGGGGCACCGACCTCGTGGTCACCTCGCCCGGCTGGAAGCCCGACAGCCCCCTGTTCGAGGCCGCCGCCAAGGCCGGGGTGGAGGTCGTCGGCGACGTCGAGATCGCCTGGCTGCTGCGCGGCGAGAACGCCGCGCCCTGGCTCGCGATCACCGGCACCAACGGCAAGACCACCACGACCCAGATGCTCGCGTCGATCCTGCGGGCGGCCGGTCTGAAGACCGCCGCCGTCGGCAACATCGGCACCCCGATCATCGACGTGGTGACCGGCGAGGAGACCTACGACGTCCTGGCCGTCGAGCTCTCCAGCTACCAGCTGCACTGGGCGCCCTCCGTACGCGCCCACTCCGCGGCCGTCCTCAACCTGGCCCCGGACCACCTCGACTGGCACGGCTCGATGGACGCCTACGCCGCCGACAAGGGCCGCATCTACGAGGGCAACACGGTCGCCTGCGTCTACAACGTCTCCGACCCCGCCACCGAGGCCCTGGTCGTCGAGGCCGACGTCGAGGAGGGCTGCCGCGCCATCGGCTTCACCCTCGGTGCCCCCGGCCCGTCCATGCTGGGCGTGGTCGACGGGATCCTCGTGGACCGGGCCTTCGTCGAGAACCGGCAGAAGAACGCCCAGGAGCTCGCCGAGGTCAAGGACGTCAACCCGCCGGCCCCGCACAACATCGCCAACGCCCTCGCCGCCGCCGCCCTGGCCCGCGCCTTCGGCGTGCCGCCGCGCGCCGTCCGCGACGGCCTGCGCGACTTCCGCCCCGACGCGCACCGCGTCGCGTACGTGGACGAGGTGGCCGGGGTGACCTACATCGACGACTCCAAGGCCACCAACACCCACGCGGCGGAGGCCTCGCTGGCGGCCTTCGAACCGGTCGTCTGGATCGCCGGGGGCCTCGCCAAGGGCGCGACCTTCGACGAGCTCGTCCGCACGTCCGCCGACCGGCTGCGCGCGGTGGTGCTGATCGGCGCCGACCGGGCGCTGATCGCCGAGGCGCTGGCGCGACACGCGCCCGAGGTCCCGGTCGTCGACCTCGAACGGACCGACACTGGGGCGATGCTCGCAGCGGTCCGGGAGGCGGCCCGGCTCGCGGAGCCCGGCGACACGGTCCTGCTGGCGCCCGCGTGTGCCTCGATGGACATGTTCGCCGACTACAACAAGCGTGGGGACGCGTTCGCCGACGCCGTGCGCGAACTGGCCGCCGAGAGCGCCTAGGTCGATCCGGGGCAGGACTCCTGCCCGACCCGGCTGCTCGCCTCGTACGAGTGGAGGGGAAGATCACAGATGCCGGCCAAGCAGATGCTGCCCGGGCGGCGGCCGTCCGCGGTGAAGGCGCAGGGCCGCAAGCGCCCCGCCGCCGCCGCGGGACGGCCCGCCCGGTCCGGGCCGCTGGAGCGGCTGCGGCGTACGCAGCGGCAGTTGACCAAGGCCTGGGACCGCCCGCTCACGGCGTATTACCTGATTTTCGGCAGCTCGCTGCTGCTGACCGGGCTCGGCCTGGTGATGGTCTACTCGGCCTCCATGATCAAGGCCCTCCAGCTGGGCCTGGGGGACGCGTACTTCTTCAAGAAGCAGTTCCTGGCCGCCCTGATCGGCTCCGTCCTGCTCTTCGCCGCCTCCCGGATGCCCGTCAAGCTGCACCGGGCGCTGTCCTATCCGGTGCTCGCCGGCACCCTGTTCCTCATGGTCCTGGTCCAGGTCCCCGGGATAGGGGTCTCGATCAACGGCAACCAGAATTGGATCTCCCTTGGCGGTCCGTTCATGCTCCAGCCCAGTGAGTTCGGCAAGCTGGCCCTGATCCTGTGGGGCGCCGACCTGCTGGCCCGCAAGGGCGAGAAGGGGCTGCTGAGCCAGTGGAAGCACCTGCTGGTGCCGCTGGTCCCGGTGGCCTTCCTGCTGCTCGGGCTCATCATGCTCGGCGGGGACATGGGCACCGCGATGATCCTCGGAGCCGTCCTGTTCGGCCTGCTCTGGCTCGCCGGGGCGCCGACCCGGATGTTCGCGGGCGTCCTGGTCTTCGCGGGTGTGATCGTCGCACTGCTCATCAAGACCAGCCCGCACCGCATGGACCGGCTCGCGTGCCTGGGGGCGACAGACCCGGGCAAGAACGACCTTTGCTGGCAGGCCGTACACGGGATCTACGCCCTCGCATCGGGCGGATGGTTCGGTTCCGGCCTGGGCGCGAGTGTGGAAAAATGGGGGCAACTCCCCGAAGCCCACACCGACTTCATCTTCGCCATCACCGGCGAGGAACTGGGACTGGCGGGGACTCTGTCGGTGCTCGCCCTGTTCGCGGCCCTAGGCTATGCGGGTATCCGCGTGGCCGGACGCACGGAGGACTCCTTCGTACGGTATGCCGCGGGAGGCGTGACCACGTGGATCACGGCCCAGGCCGTGATCAACATCGGTGCGGTGCTCGGTCTGCTGCCGATCGCCGGGGTCCCGCTCCCGCTGTTCTCCTACGGAGGGTCGGCCCTGCTGCCGACCATGTTCGCGGTCGGACTGCTCATCGCCTTCGCGCGGGAGGAGCCGGCGGCGCGGGCGGCGCTCGCGATGCGCCGGCCGAGGTCCGGCCGGCAGCGGAGCGGGCCGATATGGAAGTCGATGAGACGGCGCGTCAAGAGGCGTCCGTCCGGAGAGCGGTGAATTTCGGTGCATGTCGTACTCGCCGGTGGGGGGACCGCCGGCCACATCGAGCCGGCGCTCGCCCTCGCGGATGCCCTGCGCAGGCAGGACCCGACCGTGGGCATCACCGCCCTCGGTACCGAACGCGGCCTTGAGACCCGGCTCGTCCCGGAGCGCGGCTACGAGCTGGGGCTGATCCCCGCCGTACCGCTGCCCCGCAAGCCGACGCCCGAGCTGATCACCGTCCCCGGACGGCTGCGCGGCACCATCAAGGCCGCCGAGGAGATCCTCGTGCGCACCAAGGCCGACTGCGTCGTCGGCTTCGGCGGCTACGTGGCCCTGCCCGGCTACCTCGCCGCCAAGCGGCTCGGGGTGCCGATCATCGTCCACGAGGCCAACGCCCGCCCCGGGCTGGCCAACAAGATCGGCTCCCGCTACGCGCACGCCGTCGCGGTGTCCACCCCGGACAGCAAGCTGCGCGGCGCCCGCTACGTGGGCATCCCGCTGCGCCGGTCCATCTCCACCCTGGACCGGGCCGCCGTACGCCCCGAGGCGCGGGCCGCGTTCGGCCTGGACCCCAACCTGCCGACCCTGCTGGTCTCCGGCGGCTCGCAGGGCGCCCGGCGGCTGAACGAGACCATCCAGCAGGTCGCGTCGACCCTGCAGCGCTCCGGGATCCAGATCCTCCACGCGGTCGGCCCGAAGAACGAACTGCCGCGTGTCGACAACATGCCCGGGATGCCGCCCTACGTCCCGGTACCGTACGTGGACCGGATGGACCTCGCGTACGCCGCCGCCGACATGATGCTGTGCCGCGCGGGCGCGATGACCGTCGCCGAACTCTCCGCCGTCGGGCTGCCGGCCGCGTACGTACCGTTGCCGATCGGCAACGGCGAACAGCGGCTCAACGCCCAGCCGGTGGTGAAGGCCGGTGGCGGCCTGCTCGTCGACGACGCGGAGCTGACGCCCGAGTGGGTGCTCGGCCAGGTGGTCCCGATCCTGTCCGACCCGCACCGCCTGTACGAGATGTCCCGCGCGGCCGCCGAGTTCGGCCGCAGGGACGCCGACGAACTGCTCGTCGGACTGGTCTACGAGGCGATCGCGGCCGCACGAAACCGCTAGACCCAGGAGGCACAGGAGTGGCCGGAGCGACGACGGCACAGCGCGGCACGTCCGACCGGCCGGGCCGCGGGGGCAAGGGCCCCGGCCGCCCGGCGCGCCCGCCCCGGCCCGGCGGACCGTCGAAACGGACCGGCCCGCGGGGACCCGGCGGCGGGCGCCGCCGCCGGGTCACCCTCCTGGTGGCCCTCGCCGCCGCGGTGCTCCTCGCCGCGGGCTGCACCTGGGTGCTCTACGGCTCCTCCTGGCTCCGCGTCGAGAAGGTCACGGCCTCCGGCACCGAGGTGCTCACCCCCGAGCAGGTCCTCACCGCCGCGGCCGTGCCCGTCGGCGCACCCCTCGTCGGGGTCGACACCGACGAGATCGCGAGCCGGCTGCGGTCCCGGCTGCCCCGCATCGATTCGGTCGATGTGGTGCGTGCCTGGCCGCACGCGATCGGGCTGAAAGTGACGGAACGCAAACCCGTCCTGCTCATCAAGAAGGACGCGGAGTTCGTCGAAGTGGACGCGTCGGGTGTGCGATTCGACACGGTCCGACAGGCGCCCGCCCGCGTTCCGGTCCTCGAACTGGCCGCGGACCGGTCGCCGAGCGCCCGGCGTTTCGACGAGGAGCGGCTGCTGCGCGAGGCCGTGGGCATCGCGGGCAGCCTCCCCGAGGCCATCGCCAAGGAGACCTTGCAGGTCAAGGTGCGGTCGTACGATGCGGTGCTGCTGGAGCTCACGAAGGGGCGCACGGTGGTGTGGGGGAGCGGCGAACTGGGCGAGGCGAAGGGCCGCGCGCTGACCGCACTGCTCAAAGCCGCGCCCAAGGCCGACCACTTCGATGTGAGCGTCCCCACCGCACCTGCGGTGTCCGGGAGTTGACGTCGGGTCGAACAGCGAAGCACCCTGGTTGGCCACCGATACGGGTGATCACATAGGGTGAAAAGAAAAACGGGAGGTTCGGCGTGTTCGTTGAACCCGCGCTACTTGTCGACTTAGTGTCCTGTTCGGAAGAGTCCAAAGAACAGACACACTCCTCACCCTAAACTTCAGGTTTAGGGTTCGGGTCGGCGCGTACGGACCGTCCCAATTTCGGCATCAGTCGTCGCACCGCAGGCCCGCGAGGCGGCGACACGTAACTCGAGGCGAGAGGCCTTCGACGTGGCAGCACCGCAGAACTACCTCGCAGTCATCAAGGTCATCGGTGTCGGCGGCGGTGGTGTCAATGCCATCAACCGAATGATCGAGGTCGGTCTCAAGGGCGTCGAGTTCATCGCCATCAACACGGACGCCCAGGCGCTGTTGATGAGCGACGCCGACGTCAAGCTCGACGTCGGCCGCGAACTCACCCGGGGCCTCGGCGCCGGAGCCAACCCGGCCGTCGGTCGCAAGGCGGCAGAGGACCACCGCGAGGAGATCGAGGAGGTCCTCAAGGGGGCCGACATGGTCTTCGTCACCGCCGGTGAGGGCGGCGGCACCGGCACCGGCGGCGCCCCCGTCGTCGCCAACATCGCGCGCTCGCTGGGCGCCCTGACGATCGGTGTGGTCACCCGGCCGTTCACCTTCGAGGGCCGGCGCCGCGCGAACCAGGCGGAGGACGGCATCGCCGAGCTCCGCGAAGAGGTCGACACCCTCATCGTCATCCCCAACGACCGCCTGCTGTCCATCTCGGACCGCCAGGTCAGCGTCCTGGACGCCTTCAAGTCGGCCGACCAGGTCCTGCTCTCCGGCGTCCAGGGCATCACCGACCTCATCACCACCCCGGGTCTGATCAACCTCGACTTCGCGGACGTCAAGTCCGTGATGTCCGAGGCGGGCTCGGCGCTGATGGGCATCGGCTCGGCCCGCGGCGACGACCGCGCGGTGGCCGCCGCCGAGATGGCGATCTCCTCGCCGCTGCTGGAGGCCTCCATCGACGGGGCGCGGGGCGTCCTGCTCTCCATCTCCGGCGGCTCGGACCTCGGTCTCTTCGAGATCAACGAGGCCGCGCAGCTGGTGAGCGAGGCCGCGCACCCCGAGGCGAACATCATCTTCGGTGCCGTCATCGACGACGCGCTCGGCGACGAGGTGCGCGTCACCGTCATCGCCGCCGGGTTCGACGGGGGCCAGCCCCCGGCCCGCCGGGACAACGTCATCGGTGCCGCGTCCACCAAGCGCGAGGAGCCGGCCCCGGCGCCGGTCCGCGCGCCTGAGCCGGTCCGCCCGGCCTTCGGCGGACTCGGCTCGGTCACCCCGCGCGAGGAGCCCCCGGCTCCGGTGGAGATCCCGGTCGAGCCGGCGCCCGCGCCGCAGGTCCCGACGGCCCGTCCCTACCAGGACAGCCCGGCCGAAGAGCTGGATGTCCCGGACTTCTTGAAGTGACATCGGGGCAGCACACCGAGAACGGCGCCCACTTCGCCTTCACCGACCGGTGGGGCGGGGTGAGCGCCGTTCCGTACGAGGAGCTCAATCTCGGCGGCGCGGTCGGAGACGACCCGGCCGCCGTTCGCGCGAACCGGGCCGCCGCGGCGGGGGAGCTGGGGATCGACCCGGACCTGGTCGTCTGGATGAACCAGGTGCACGGGCGGGACGTGGCGGTGGTGGACGGCCCCTGGCCGGCCGGCGCCGGGGTCCCCTCGGTGGACGCGGTGGTGAGTGCCCGTCGGGGGCTCGCCCTCGCGGTCCTCACCGCCGACTGCACCCCGGTGCTGCTGGCCGATCCCGTCGCCGGGATCGTCGGGGCCGCCCACGCCGGGCGGCCCGGGCTGGTCGCCGGGGTGGTGCCGGCCGCGGTCGAGGCCATGACGGCCCTGGGCGCGGACCCCGCGCGGATGGTCGCCCGTACCGGGCCCGCCGTCTGCGGGCGCTGTTACGAGGTGCCCGCCGAGATGCGGGAGGCGGTCGCCGCCGTGGTGCCGGCCGCCAGGGCCGAGACCAGCTGGGGGACACCGGCCGTGGACGTGGTCGCCGGGGTGCACGCGCAGCTCGCGGAGGCGGGGGTGGCGCACCGCCACCGTTCGCCGGTCTGCACACTGGAGTCGCGGGACCACTTCTCGTACCGCCGTGACCGGGTGACCGGGCGGCTCGCCGGATATGTGTGGTTGGAACGGATCGATGACAGACCGTAAGTCGGAACTCGCGGAGAACCTCGCGCGGGTGGAGGAGCGGATCGCGTCCGCCTGCGCGGCGGCCGGCCGCGAGCGCGAGGAGGTGACCCTCATCGTGGTCACCAAGACCTACCCGGCGAGCGACGTACGACTGCTGGCGGACCTGGGTGTCCGTCATGTTGCGGAAAATCGTGACCAGGACGCCGCCCCCAAAGCGGAGGCCTGTGCGGATCTGCCGCTGAGCTGGCACTTCGTGGGCCAGTTGCAGACGAACAAAGTCCGTTCGGTGGCGGGTTACGCGCAGGTGGTGCAGTCCGTCGACCGGCCGAAGCTCGTCAGCGCGCTGTCGGCGGCCGCCGAGGCGCAGGGGCGGGAAATCGGCTGTCTGGTGCAGATCGCGCTCGACGCCGAATCGGGGGAGCGCGGGGCCCGCGGCGGCGCCGCCCCCGATCTGCTGCCGGAGTTGGCCGGCCTCGTGGCCGCCGCCCCGGGGCTGCGGATCGACGGTCTCATGACGGTGGCTCCACTGGCGGGCCCTTACGCGGGACGCGAACGGGCGGCCTTCGAGCGGCTGGTGGAATTGTCATCCGGCCTGCGCGCGGACCATCCGGCTGCCACGATGGTCTCGGCCGGAATGAGCGCCGACCTGGAACAGGCCGTGCTGGCGGGTGCGACACATGTACGCGTCGGCACTGCGGTACTCGGCGCGAGACCCCGGCTCGGGTAACGTCGCGAAGAAAGTCGGACCACAGCAGAAAATATGGTCATTTCCGCAGATGAGCGGACAGACCACGTGGATCGCGGGCAGTTGGTGACTTTGGTGACACAGCGACTTTGCTGACGGACACAGCGACACCTGCGACAGGGCGATCCACCACAGAGCGGAGGACTCGGAGAATGGCCGGCGCGATGCGCAAGATGGCGGTCTACCTCGGCCTCGTGGAGGACGACCGGTACGACAACCCGGGGTACGACCCCGATGACGAGTTCGAGCCCGAGCCGGAACCGGAGCGGGCGCGGGACCGGGACCGCCGACAGCAGCCCGTGCACCAATCGCCCGTACCGGACGAACCGGTACGAGTGGTACAGCCTCCGGCGCCGCGGGAGCCCCTCCCAATTCCGTCAGAAAACGGACGTCCCGCGCGAATTGCCCCCGTGGCATCCATCACACCTGACCGCACCAACCTGGAGAAGAACGCCCCCGTGATCATGCCCAAGGTCGTCTCCGAGCGGGAGCCGTACCGCATCACGACGCTGCACCCCCGGACCTACAACGAGGCCCGTACCATCGGGGAACACTTCCGTGAGGGCACTCCGGTGATCATGAATCTCACGGAGATGGACGACACCGACGCGAAGCGTCTGGTCGACTTCGCCGCCGGCCTCGTCTTCGGTCTGCACGGCAGTATTGAACGCGTGACACAGAAGGTGTTCCTGCTGTCGCCTGCTAACGTCGATGTCACGGCGGAGGACAAGGCCCGCATCGCGGAGGGCGGGTTCTTCAACCAAAGCTAGACCGATCCGTCAGACACGGGACCGGGAACTGAGCGAGAACGGGGAGAGGGAAGCGCGGGATGGGCGTCGCACTGCAAGTGGTCTACATCGCGCTGATGTGCTTCCTCATCGTGCTGATCTTCCGACTGGTCATGGACTACGTGTTCCAGTTCGCACGTTCATGGACCCCCGGCAAGGCGATGGTGGTCGTTCTGGAGGCCACCTACACTGTCACCGATCCACCGCTCAAGCTTCTCCGGCGCTTCATCCCGCCGTTGCGTCTCGGGGGCGTGGCACTCGACCTGTCCTTCTTCGTTCTGATGATCATCGTTTACATCCTCATCAGTTTCGTGAGCACCGCTGCGAGAAGCGTGTGAACGATGTGCTTCCCCGCGGGCGCGGGGACAGTCCCGATACGGTCTTGCCGACTGCCGACGACTACGTAGAGGTGAAGAAGACATGCCGCTGACCCCCGAGGACGTGCGGAACAAGCAGTTCACGACCGTCCGCCTCCGAGAAGGCTATGACGAGGACGAGGTCGATGCCTTCCTCGACGAGGTCGAGTCCGAACTGACGCGCCTGCTGCGCGAGAACGAGGACCTGCGCGCCAAGCTGGCCGCCGCGACGCGTGCCGCCGCGCAGAACCAGCAGCAGCAGAACATGCGCAAGCCGGAGCCCCAGGACCAGCGAGGCCCGGGAGCCCCCGTGCCCGCGGCCATATCCGGCCCGCCGCAGCAGCAGCAGCCGCAGATGGGCCCGCCGCAGCTGCCCGGCGGCCAGCCGCAGCTGCCCCCCGGCCCCGGTGGACACGGACCGCAGGGTCCGGGCCAGATGGGCAACCCGATGCAGCAGCAGTCCATGGGTGGCCAGCACCCCATGGCACAGCAGCAGCAGCAGATGGGCCAGCAGCCCATGCAGCAGCAGTCCATGGGCGGACAGAACCCGCTCGGACAGCCGATGGGCCAGCAGATGCAGCCGATGGGCCAGCAGATGGGCCAGCAGATGCAGCCCATGGGCCAGCCCATGCAGCAGATGCAGCAGCCGCCGCAGCTCCCGCAGCAGGGCCCCGGTGGCGACAGCGCCGCCCGCGTCCTGTCGCTCGCGCAGCAGACCGCCGACCAGGCGATCGCCGAGGCGCGCTCCGAAGCCAACAAGATCGTCGGCGAGGCCCGTTCGCGCGCCGAGGGCCTGGAGCGGGACGCCCGCGCCAAGGCCGACGCGCTGGAGCGGGACGCGCAGGAGAAGCACCGCGTCGCGATGGGCTCCCTGGAGTCCGCCCGCGCCACGCTGGAGCGCAAGGTCGAGGACCTGCGGGGCTTCGAGCGCGAGTACCGCACGCGTCTGAAGTCCTACCTGGAGTCGCAGCTGCGCCAGCTGGAGACCCAGGCCGACGACTCCCTGGCCCCGCCGCGGAACCCGGCCGGCCCGGCGCTGCCGCCGTCGCCGTCCCCGTCGATGGCTCCGGCCGGCGCGATGGGTCACTCCATGGGCGGTCCGTCCCCCATGGGCGGTCCCTCGCCGATGGGCGGCGGTCCCTCGTACGGTGGCCAGCAGCAGATGTCCCCGGCGATGACGCAGCCGATGGCTCCGGTGCGGCCGGCTGCGCCGCAGCCGATGCAGCAGGCGCCGTCTCCCATGCGGGGCTTCCTGATCGACGAGGACGACAACTAGGCGGCGCGGCCGCCCCTGTCGGCAGTCTTACGGGCCGGGCCCGGTTCCCCTTCGGGGGTGCCAGGCCCGGCCCGTTCCCGTACCCGGGGGGTGGGGGTCGCGCTGCGCGGGCTCCGGCCCCTCCCCGCCCTTCCACCGTTCCCCGGGCTCCGCCCGGACCCCTGCCGCGTGCGGCGCCGCTCCCGGGGGCCGGCCCCCGGACCCCCGCGCCTCAAACGCCGGCGGGGCTCAAGACACGGCGCTCCGCGCCCGCGCCTCAAACGCCGGCGGGGCTCAAGACACGGCGCTCCGCGCCCGCGCCTCAAACGCCGGCGAGGCTGGATGGTGCCGGCCCCCGGACCCCCGCGCCGCGAGCGCTGGCGGGGCTGGATGGGGCTGGCCCCCGGGCCCCGGCGCCTTAGACGCTGGCGGGGCTGGATGAGGCCGGCCCCCGGACCCCCGAGTCGCGAGCGCTGGCGGGGCTGGATTGGGCCCCCGGGCCCCGGCGTCTCGAACGCGGGCGGGGTTGGATGGGGTCGGCCCCTGGGCCCGCGCGCCTCACACGGCGGTGGGGGTGGATTGTGCCGGGCGGTGGCTGGGGTTGCCCGGAGGGCAATCCAGCCCCGCCGGCGCTTGAGGCGCGGGCGCGGAGCGCCGTGTCTGGAGCCGCGCCGGTGATCGAGGCGGGAACGGTGGAAGGGCGGGGCGGGGAGAGGGGCGCCGGGAACGGCGAAGCGGCCCGCCCCCCCGGATGGGGAGGGGCGGGCCGCTTCGGGGGTGGGTCAGGCCTTGCGGAGGCGGAACGTCAGGGACAGGGGCTCGTCCGTGAAGGGGGAGCCGTACGCGGCGTCCGGCTCGGTGGACGCGAAGTCCGTGGCGAGGACCTCGTCCGCGATCAGGGCCGCGTGGTCCGTCAGGGCCGTCACGACCTCCGGGTCCGTCGAGGACCACCGCAGGGCGATGCGGTCGGCGACGTCCAGGCCGGAGTTCTTGCGGGCCTCCTGGATCAGGCGGATCGCGTCACGGGCCAGACCCGCCAGCCGCAGCTCCGGGGTGATCTCCAGGTCGAGGGCGACCGTCGCGCCCGAGTCGGACGCCACCGACCAGCCCTCGCGCGGGGTCTCCGTGATGATGACCTCCTCCGGGGTGAGGGAGACGGACTCCCCGTTCACCTCGACCTCGGCGGAGCCGGCCCGCAGGGCCAGCGACAGCGCCGCCGCGTCGGCCGCGGCCACCGCCTTCGCGACGTCCTGCACGCCCTTGCCGAACCGCTTGCCCAGCGCACGGAAGTTGGCCTTGGCCGTGGTGTCCACCAGCGACCCGCCGACCTCCGAGAGGGAGGCCAGGGAGGACACGTTCAGCTCCTCCGTGATCTGCGCCCGGAGGTCGGGCGAGAGCGCGTCGAAGCCGGCCGCGCCGACCAGCGCACGCGAGAGCGGCTGGCGGGTCTTGACCCCGGACTCCGCGCGGGTCGCGCGGCCCAGCTCCACGAGGCGGCGTACCAGCAGCATCTGCTGCGACAGGACCGGGTCGATCGCCGCCGTGTCCGCCTCCGGCCAGGAGGACAGGTGCACCGACTCCGGGGCGTCCGGGGTGACCGGGACGACCATGTCCTGCCAGACCCGCTCCGTGATGAAGGGGGTCAGCGGGGCCAGCAGCCGGGTCACCGTCTCGACGACCTCGTGCAGGGTCCGCAGCGCGGCCTTGTCGCCCTGCCAGAAGCGGCGGCGCGAACGGCGCACGTACCAGTTGGAGAGGTCGTCGACGAAGGAGGAGAGGAGCTTGCCGGCGCGCTGGGTGTCGTACGACTCCATCGCCCCGGTGATCTCCGAGACCAGGGTGTTCAGCTCGGAGAGCAGCCAGCGGTCCAGCACCGTGCGGTCCGCCGGGGCCGGGTCGGCGGCGGACGGCGCCCAGTTCGAGGTGCGGGCGTACAGGGCCTGGAAGGCGACCGTGTTCCAGTACGTGAGGAGGGTCTTGCGGACCACCTCCTGGATCGTGCCGTGGCCGACGCGCCGCGCCGCCCACGGGGAGCCGCCGGCCGCCATGAACCAGCGGACCGCGTCCGCGCCGTGCTGGTCCATCAGCGGGATCGGCTGGAGGATGTTGCCGAGGTGCTTGGACATCTTGCGGCCGTCCTCGGCGAGGATGTGGCCCAGGCAGACCACGTTCTCGTACGAGGACTTGTCGAAGACGAGCGTGCCGACCGCCATCAGCGTGTAGAACCAGCCGCGGGTCTGGTCGATGGCCTCCGAGATGAACTGCGCCGGGTAGCGCTTCTCGAAGATCTCCTTGTTCTTGTACGGGTAGCCCCACTGCGCGAACGGCATCGAACCCGAGTCGTACCAGGCGTCGATGACCTCCGGCACGCGGACGGCCTCCAGCGAGCAGCCCTCGTGGGTGCAGGTGAAGGTGACGGCGTCGATGTACGGGCGGTGCGGGTCCAGGGCGGACTGGTCCGTGCCGGACAGCTCGCTCAGCTCCGCGCGGGAGCCCACGCAGGTGAGGTGGCCCTCCTCGCAGCGCCAGATCGGCAGCGGGGTGCCCCAGTAGCGGTTGCGGGAGAGCGCCCAGTCGATGTTGTTGTTCAGCCAGTCGCCGAAGCGGCCCTGCTTGACCGAGTCCGGGAACCAGTTGGTCTTCTCGTTCTCCCGCAGCATCGCGTCCTTGACGGCGGTGGTGCGGATGTACCAGGACGGCTGCGCGTAGTAGAGCAGCGCGGTGTGGCAGCGCCAGCAGTGCGGGTAGCTGTGCTCGTAGGCGATGTGCTTGAAGAGCAGGCCGCGCGCGTCCAGGTCGGCGGTCAGCTTCTCGTCGGCCTTCTTGAAGAAGACGCCGCCGACGAGCGGGACGTCCTCCTCGAAGGTGCCGTCGGGGCGGACCGGGTTCACGACGGGCAGGCCGTACGCGCGGCAGACCGCGAGGTCGTCGGCGCCGAAGGCGGGGGACTGGTGGACCAGACCGGTGCCGTCCTCGGTCGTGACGTACTCGGCGTTCACGACGTAGTGGGCCTCGGCAGGGAACTCGATCAGCTCGAAGGGGCGCTGGTACGTCCAGCGCTCCATCTCCTTGCCCGTGAAGGTCCGGCCGGTGGCCTCCCAGCCCTCGCCGAGGGACTTCTCCAGCAGCGGCTCGGCGACGACGAGCTGCTCCTGCCCGTTGCTCGCGACGACGTACGTGACCTCGGGGTGCGCGGCCACGGCGGTGTTGGACACCAGGGTCCAGGGGGTCGTCGTCCACACCAGGAGCGCCGCCTCGCCCGCGAGCGGGCCGGAGGTCAGCGGGAAGCGGACGTAGACCGAGGGGTCGACGACCGTCTCGTAGCCCTGCGCCAGCTCGTGGTCGGACAGGCCGGTGCCGCAGCGCGGGCACCAGGGGGCGACGCGGTGGTCCTGGGTGAGCAGGCCCTTGTTGAAGATCTCCTTCAGCGACCACCACACGGACTCGACGTACTCCGGGTCCATGGTCCGGTAGGCGTCGTCCAGGTCGACCCAGTAGCCCATGCGGGTCGTGAGCTCGGCGAACGCGTCGGTGTGGCGGGTCACGGACTCGCGGCACTTGGCGTTGAACTCGGCGATGCCGTACGCCTCGATGTCCTGCTTGCCGTTGAAGCCGAGTTCCTTCTCGACGGCGAGCTCGACGGGCAGGCCGTGGCAGTCCCAGCCGGCCTTGCGGGCCACGTGGTAGCCGCGCATGGTGCGGAACCGGGGGAAGACGTCCTTGAAGACGCGGGCCTCGATGTGGTGCGCGCCGGGCATGCCGTTCGCGGTGGGCGGGCCCTCGTAGAACACCCACTCGGGGCGGCCCTCGGACTGCTCCAGGGTCTTGGCGAAGGTCTTGCTCTCCCGCCAGAAGTCGAGGACCGCGTGCTCAAGGGCAGGCAGGTCGACCTGGGCGGGTACCGGGCGGTACTGCGGCGGTGTGGTCATGAGGCTGAACTCTTCCTCCGGCGGGATGTCACTTCCGTCCGGAGGGACGAGAGCCGCCCTCTGCTGAGGGACGTGCTGCTCCCGCGGTACCACCCTCCTTGGCCGCCGGACGCGCCGGTGGCCCCCTCATTGGGGTGCGAAGCCGGTTCTACTGGCCCTACGGGGATCCGTACGGCGTTCTTCCGGCGGCTCCGGGGTGATCCTTCACATCGCGCTCGCCCCCGGGCTCTCACCGTCCCCGGGTCGCTCCTGGCTGCGTCCGACGCTACTCGTCCCCATCCATGCCTCTCGCTGCGCCCAGTGTACGGGCCGGTGCCCCCCTCGGCCCACCGGCTTTCCGGCGGGCGCGGGGTGACCCGGATGGGCTGATCGCCCCGGACGGGATCCACCGGGGCGGGCGGGGCGGATTACCGGGCTTCCGGCTGGGCACAACGGATGCAGGTTGATCTCGATGGACGCGTGCCCCGTTGCCGTGTGGTCGGCGCCGATTTATCGTTCCGGCACGATTCGCGAACCAGATCACAGTATGTGAAAAGGGGCCGCTGCCATGGTGGCGAAGAAGACGACGGGCGCGGCCGGGAAGACCGCGGCGGCCGTGAAGAAGACGGCGGCCGCAGCGAAGACCGCGGCCGCCGCGAAGAGCGCCGCCCCCGCCTCGACCACGGTCGACGGGACGGCGCACAAGGCCAAGGCGGCGCCCGCGAAGGCGGCCGCGAAGGGCACCACGGGCAAGGCCGCGGCCAAGAGGGCCACGACCGAGGGGGCGGCCCCGGCCGCGCGGAAGACGGGAGCTCGGAAAGTGGTTGCCAAGAAGACTGCGGGTACGGCCAGGAAGACGGCCACTGCGGCCACCAGCGGGCTCCCGAAGGCGCGGGCCACGGCGGCCACGCCGGCCGGCGGGCTGGCGGTACGGCCCGGGGAGGAGCCCTGGACCGCACAGGAGGTCGACGAGGCCCGTACGGAGCTGATGTCGGAGGTGCTGCGGCTGCGCGCCGAGCTGGACGCCTCCGAGGTGGCCATCACGGGCCTGATGCGGGACTCGGGCGACGGCGCGGGCGACGACCAGGCCGACACCGGGACCAAGAACATCACCCGGGAGTCCGAACTCGCCCTGGCCGCGAACGCCAGCTCGATGCTGGAGCAGACCGAGCGGGCCCTGGAGCGGCTGGAGGCGGGCACGTACGGCCTCTGCGAGAACTGCGGCAAGCCCATCGGCAAGGCGCGGATGCAGGCCTTCCCGCGGGCCACGCTGTGCGTCGACTGCAAGCAGAAGCAGGAGCGGCGGCACTAGCGGGCACCGGCGGAGGCGGCCCGGCGCGACCGGCGCCCCTGACGTACTCTCGTGTCTCGTCGGGATCGGGCTAGTCGAGGGACTCACGTGGCAGAGGCGGAGCGCATCATCGGTACTCCGGACGTCGGGGACGACGCCGAGCCGCAGCAGGAACCGGCCGCGCCCCGGGGGCGGCGGCGGATCGCGGCGCTGCTCGTCGTGGCGGTGCTCGCGTACCTGCTCGACCTCGGCAGCAAGATGCTGGTCGTGGCGAGGCTGGAGCACGAGCCGCCGGTCCGGCTCGTCGGCGACCTGCTGAAGCTCTCGGCGATCCGCAACCCGGGGGCCGCCTTCGGCTTCGGCGAGGCCTTCACGATCATCTTCACCTGCATCGCGGCCACCGTGATCGTGGTGATCGTGCGGCTGGCCCGCAAGCTGTACAGCCTGCCGTGGGCCATCGCGCTGGGCCTGCTGCTGGGCGGCGCGCTGGGCAACCTGACCGACCGGATCTTCCGTTCGCCGGGCGTGTTCCGGGGGGCGGTCGTCGACTTCATCGCCCCCGCCCACTTCGCGGTCTTCAACCTCGCGGACTCGGCGATCGTGTGCGGCGGGATCCTGATCGTCCTGCTGTCCTTCAGGGGTCTGGACCCGGACGGCACCGTCCACAAGGACTGATCGCGGGAATCCTCCTCTGCCGAGTCCTGCATACTCGACAGGTGAGTACGATTCCCGAGATCCGCACCCTGCCCGTTCCCGATGGCCTCGAGGGCGAGCGCGTCGACGCCGCCATCGCCCGTATGTTCGGTTTTTCCCGGACCAAGGCGGCCGAACTGGCGTCGGAGGGGAAGGTCTCGGTCGACGGCAGCGTCGTCGGCAAGTCCGAGCGCGTGCACGGCGGCGCCTGGCTCGAAGTCGAGATGCCCGCCCCCCCGCGCCCCGTCGAGCTCGTCGCCGAGCCGGTCCCGGGCATGGAGATCATCCACGACGACGACGACATCGTCGTGATCATGAAGCCCGTCGGTGTCGCCGCCCACCCGAGCCCCGGCTGGACGGGCACCACCGTCATCGGCGGCCTCGCCGCCGCCGGCTACCGGATCTCCACCTCGGGCGCCTCCGAGCGGCAGGGCGTCGTGCACCGCCTCGACGTCGGCACGTCCGGCCTGATGGCCGTCGCCAAGTCCGAGCGCGCGTACACCTCGCTGAAGAACCAGTTCCGCGAGCGGGTCGTGGACAAGCGCTACCACGCGCTCGTGCAGGGCCACCCGGACCCGATGAGCGGCACGATCGACGCACCGATCGGGCGCCACCCCAACGCCGACTACAAGTGGGCGGTGACCCAGGACGGCAAGGCCTCGGTCACCCACTACGACCTGATCGAGGCGTTCCGGGCGGCGTCGCTGCTGGACATCAAGCTGGAAACCGGGCGCACGCACCAGATCCGCGTGCACATGTCCGCGCACCGGCACCCCTGCGTCGGCGACCTGACGTACGGGGCCGACCCGACCATCGCGAAGCGGCTGGGCCTGACCCGGCAGTGGCTGCACGCGGTGCGGCTCGGCTTCGAGCACCCGGCCGACGGCCAGTGGGTGGAGTTCGAGAGCGGCTACCCGGCCGACCTCCAGCACGCGCTGGATGTGATCCGGGCCGAGAGCCAGTGACCGCCGGCGGCGTCTCGGTGCGGGTCGCCGGGTCCGAGGCGGACCTGGCGGCCTGCTACGCCGTGCGCACCGAGGTGTTCGTGGTCGAGCAGGCGGTGCCGGAGTCGGTCGAGTACGACGCGTACGACGCCGTGGCGCTGCACGTGCTGGCCGTGGGGCCGGACGGCGAGGCGCTGGGCACCGGGCGGCTGCTGTACGGGCCCGAGGCGCTCGCCAAGACCGGCGCGCCGGAGGTCGGCTCGCTGGGGCGGCTGGCCGTACGGAAGTCCGCGCGCGGACTGGGCGTCGGAGCGATGCTGGTCCGGGCGATCGAGGCGCAGGCCGGCCGGCTGGGGCTGGCGGCGGTCGATCTGGGCGCGCAGACGCATGCGCTGGCCTTCTACGAGAGGCTCGGGTACGTCGCGTACGGCCCGGAGTTCCAGGACGCGGGCATCCCCCACCGCGCGATGCGG
The DNA here is from genome assembly GCF_042890765.1 of Streptomyces sp. NPDC002032. Lineage (NCBI taxonomy): Bacteria > Bacillati > Actinomycetota > Actinomycetes > Kitasatosporales > Streptomycetaceae > Streptomyces > Streptomyces sp. NPDC002032. The sequence continues at coordinate 145,532 of NZ_JBIASM010000007.1, forward strand.
CGCCCCCTGCCGTAGCCCGGCCGGCCGACACGTCGAGGGCGGGACCTTCGACCTGGCGGCCGGGATGCGGTGAAGTGGCAGGGTGGGGGAGTGGATCAGCTAGCTCTGTTGTTCGTGCTGTTGCTCGGGGCCGTGGTCACCGTTCCGCTCGGGGACCGGCTGCGGCTGCCCGCGCCCGTGCTGATGACCATCGGCGGGGCGCTGCTGGCCCTGGTGCCGGCGGTGCCCAACGTGAACATCCCGCCCGAGTACATCCTGCCGCTCGTGCTGCCCCCGCTGCTGTACGCCTCCGCGCAGCGGACCTCCTGGCGGCAGTTCGCGGCGAACGTCCGGCCGATCCTGCTGCTGGCCGTGGCCCTGGTGTTCGTGACCACCGCCGCCGTCGCGGCCGTCGCGACCGCCGTCGTGCCGGGGCTGCCCGTGGCCGCCGCCGTCGCGCTCGGCGCGCTCGTCGCCCCGCCCGACCCCGTCGCGGCGACCGCCGTCGCCGGCTCGCTCGGGCTGCCCCGCCGGATGGTGTCCATCCTGGAGGGCGAGGGCCTGTTCAACGACGTCACCGCCATCGTGCTCTACCACGTCGCCGTGGGGGCCGCCGTCAGCGGCAGCTTCTCCTGGCCCGACGCCCTGCGCGAGCTGGTCCTGTCCGCCGTGGTCGCCGTGGCCGTGGGGCTCGCGCTGGGCTGGGCCACGCGGGCGCTGATGAGCCGGCTCGGGGACGCCACGCTCCAGATCGGGCTGACGCTGCTGGTCCCGTTCGTCTCGTACGTGGTGGCCGAGGAGCTCCAGGGCTCCGGGGTGCTCGCGGTGCTGACGACGGCGCTGTTCCTCGCGGAGTACGCCTCCGACGCCGACGACGTGCTCGGACGGCTGGCCGGCCACACCTTCTGGGAGATCGTCGACACCCTGGTCACCGGGGTGGCCTTCGGGCTGATCGGGCTCGAGCTGCACAACGTCTTCGGCGTCGCCGAGGGCCGCGTGGGGGAGATGGCCGGGTGGGCGGCGGTGGTGGTCGTGGTGGTGGTCGGCGTACGGCTGGTGTGGCTGCTGCCGGCGGGCTGGCTCGCGCAGAGGCTGCACCGGCGCCGCGACTATGAGGAGGAGATCCCGCTGACCTGGCGGGAGAGCGTCGTGATGTGGTGGTCGGGGATGCGCGGGGTGGCCTCGGTGGCGCTGGCCCTGGCCATTCCCCTGCGCACCGATTCCGGGGATCCCTTCCCCGCCCGCGACGAGATCGTCTTCATCGCCTTCGCGGTGATCATGGTGACCCTGGTGTGCCAGGGGCTGACGCTGCCCTCCCTGGTACGGCGGCTCGGCGTGGAGGCGGACCCGGACGCGGAACGCGAGACGCAGCGGCGGCTGGCGCTGCGTGCGGCGAAGGCCGCGAAGCGGCGGCTGAAGGAGATCGAGGAGGTCGAGGACCTGCCCGAGGACCTGGTGGAGGTCCTCTACCGGCGCGCCTACGACGTCGGGGCCAGGATCAGCCCCGACCTGGTCGACGAGGAGCGGCGGGAGGCGTACGCGAAGCGGGTGGAGCGGATCCGGGACGTCCAGCGCATCCAGCGGGAGATGATGTCCGCCGCCCGGCACGAGGTGCTGGCGGCGCGCAGCGAGCCGGGTTCGGACCCGGAGATCGTGGACCGGGTGCTGCGCCACCTCGACGTGCGCAGCCTGCGCAGTCCGTAGCGGCGGGCGGCCGGGGGCCCGGCGGCCGGGCGCTCACGCTGCCGGGGGCGGCGGGGGCGGGGAGGGCGGCTCGGCGGCCGTCACGCGGGGGAAGGCGTCCGGGTGGTGGGCGGCCAGCCAGGCGATCAGCTGCTCGCGCACCGCGCAGCGCAGGGTCCACACCTCGTCGGCGTTCCTGGCGGTGACCACGGCGCGCACCACGATGGTGTTCGGGGTGGTGTCGGTGACGGCCAGGCTGCCGGTGCGGCCGTCCCATTCGGGGATGTTCTTCAGCAGGTCGGCGAGCTCGTCGCGCATCAGGGCGACCGGCGCCGCGTGGTCGAGGTGGAAGAGGACGGTGCCGGTGCTCTCGGCGCCGCCGCGCGACCAGTTCTCGTAGGGCTTGCTCGTGAAGTAGGAGACCGGCATCGTGATCCGGCGCTCGTCCCAGGTGCGGACGACGAGGAAGGTCAGGGTGATCTCCTCGACCTTGCCCCATTCCTTGTCCACGACCACGGTGTCCCCGATGCGCACGGTGTCGCCGAAGGCGATCTGGAGGCCGGCGAAGAGGTTGCCTAGGGAGGACTGGGCGGCGATGCCGGCCACGATGCCGAGGACTCCGGCGGAGGCCAGCACCGAGGCGCCGACGGTGCGCATCGCGGGGAAGGTGAGCAGCATCGCGGCGGCGGCGACCACCACGGCGACGGCCGTGACCACCCGCTGGATCAGGGCGACCTGGGTGCGCACCCGGCGGACGCGGGCGTCGTCGGGGGCGGAGGCGGCGTAGCGGGCGTAGGCGGAGTCGACGATGGCGGTGACGATCCGTACGAGCAGCCAGACGGTCGAGGCGATCATGAGCAGGCCGAGGACGTGCCCGACGACGGCCCCGTACGCGGGGAAGACGCCCGCCTGCCGGTGCGAGGCCTGGAGCAGGGCGGTGCCCAGGACGAGCCGGAAGGGCGTGACGCAGCGGCGCAGCAGCCCCCAGAACGGGGTTTCGGTGTGCCGGGCGTCGGCCTGGCGCAGCAGCAGGTCCAGCAGCCACCCGGCGAGCAGGGTGAGGACCAGTACGGCGGCGAGGGCCACGACGGGTCGCAGGACGTTCTCCATCTCCATGGCAGAGAACCTAGCCGCGCCGGGTCCCGGGGCCGCCGCCTTCGCCGCGAATGGCACGATGGGAGGCATGAACATCGTGCTCTTCCATTCGACGTACGGGCTGCGGCCCGCGGTGCACGCGGCGGCCGGGCGGCTGCGCGCGGCCGGCCACGAGGTACAGGTGCCGGACCTCTTCGAGGGGCGTACGTTCGCGACGGTCGAGGAGGGGCTGGCTCACCAGGAGGAGGTCGGCCGCGACGAGCTGCTCAAGCGGGCGGTGCTGGCCGTGGCCCCGTACTCCGACCGGGGCCTGGTCTACGCGGGCTTCTCCTACGGCGGCTCCGTCGCCCAGCACCTGGCGCTGGCCGACGACCGGGCGCGCGGGCTGCTGCTCCTGCACGGCACGGCGGACCTGGAGGAGGGGACGACGGCGGACGAGCTGCCGGTGCAGCTGCACATCGCGGACCCGGACCCCTTCGAGCCGCACGACTGGCTGACCGCCTGGTACCTGCGGATGCGGCGGGCCGGGGCGGACGTGGAGGTCCACACCTATCCGGGGGCCGGGCACCTGTTCACGGACCCGGACCTGGAGGACTACGACGCGGAGGCCGCCGAGGCGGCCTGGAAGGCCGCGCTCGGCTTCCTCGACACCCTGTAGCCGTCCGTCCGGCCGCCCGCGGTACGGGGCAGGGCCCCCGGCGTTCTCGCCGGGGGCCCTGCCGGTGCGCGGGGAGGCGCGGGTGGAGCGGACGCGTCGGTCAGGCGCGGTAGGCGGTCCACATGCTCTTCATGCGGGAGACCTGGCCGGCCGTGAACTGGTACATGCAGGAGTCGTACGTGTAGTCCATGAAGTTGTGGATCGGGTCGGCACCGGCCGCGGTGCAGGTGTCGCGCCCGGTCGGGCACTCGAAGGCGGCGCTGGACTCGGCCGGGGTGTCGGAGACGGAGTCACCGCTGCCCGAGCAGCCGCCCTGGAAGGTGTGGTAGAGCCCCAGCCAGTGGCCGACCTCGTGGGTGGCGGTGTCGCCCTGGTTGTAGTTGGTGGCCGCGCCGCCGGGGATCGAGCTGTTGAGGATGACCACGCCGTCCATCTTCGGCTGCGAGGCGTAGGAGCTGGGGAAGGTCGCCCAGCCGAGGAGCCCGCCGCCGAGGTTGGCGGTGTAGAGGTTGAGCGCGTTCTTGCCGCCCTTGCGCAGGGTGTTCTTCATGTCCTTCTCGGCCTGGGTGCCGTCGGAGACGTTGTACCAGGCCGAGTTGTCCGTGTAGTCGGTCCCGGCCAGGCTGAACTGGAAGCCGGAGTTGACGTTGCCGGTGCCCTGGCCCGCGTAGGCGGCGTTGAGGACCGAGATCTGGCTGTTGACCTGGGCGGCCGTCAGCTTGCCGGTGGTGCCGGAGGTGATGACGTGCACGTAGACCGGGATGGTCGTGGTGGCGGCCGCGGCGCCGGCGATGCCCTCGCTCTGCTGCGGGGAGAGCTGGAGCTGGGAGAGCTTCTTCTTCAGGTCGGCGTCCATGGACTTGACCTGGGCGTCGGTGATCTCGTTGGGGTCGGCCGCGTGCTGGTCCTTCGGGCGGGCCACCCGGGCGTTGGCCGGGGCGGAGCCCTGCCCCGCACAGATCTCGGCGGGGGTCTTGGCGGCGGCTGCCGCGACCGTGGTCGGCGCGGTGAGCGGGGCGAAGGCCAGGGTGGAGGCCAGGACGGCCGTGCCCATGAGGCGGCGGCGGAGCAGGGGGGATATGCGGGCAACAGCGCGCACGTTGACTCCTCGCGAAGCGTGGTGGGGGGTGAGGCGGGTCCTCACGCTGGCCGGAAGCTTACGTGTGCATGTCATCGAGTTGGCAAGTACTCGTAGGTTAAAGATTTGTTGCCGAAGGTGCGGAAGGGGCCCCCGGTCTGTACCAGGAGCCCCTTCTCACAAAAGATTTGACAGATGATCAGTTGACCGGACGGTCGGCCCGCTCCACCTTCTGCGTGCCGCTGAGCGTGCGGTACGAGCGCTGCCAGGCGGAGGTCGCGTCCTGGCGCCGCTTGTCGGAGACCACGTAGTAGTCCATCTGCGAACGCGCGGCCGTCACGTCGAGCACGCCGTAGCCGTGGGCGTCCATGTCCAGCCACTTGACGTGCCAGTTCGCGGTCTTGATGGCCGATTCCGCGACCAGCGAGAGCGTGTCCGGCAGCACGTGCAGCGTGTCGTCGAGGTTGTCGGAGGTCACCGAGGTCACCACGAACTCGGTCGCCGCCGTGCCCGAAGCGGGGTAGGTCGCCTTCTCCACCGGGAGCTCGTTCGCGAAGGACATGTGGATGTCGCCGGTCAGGAACACCGTGTTCTTGATGTTCCGGTCCTTCAAGTGGCCCAGGAGTTCCTTGCGGTCGTCGGTGTAGCCGTCCCACTGATCCACATTGACCGCCACTCCGCCCTCGGGCAGGCCGAGCAGCTTGGTGAGCGGCGCCAGCAGGTGCGCGGGCAGCGCGCCGAAGGCGATCGGCGAGATCATCACCGAGGTGCCGACCAGCTGCCAGGTCGCGTTCGAGGCCGCCAGGCCCGCCTTGATCCAGTCCAGCTGCGCCCGGCCGGTGATGCTGCGCTCGGGGTCGTCCACCGCGCCGCTGCCGACCTTGGCCTGCTGGGAGCGGAAGGAGCGCAGGTCCAGCAGGTGCAGATCGGCGAGGGTGCCGAAGCGCAGGCGGCGGTAGACGGTGCCCGCTATGGAGGGGCGGACGGGCATCCACTCGAAGTAGGCCTGCTTCGCCGCCGCCGCGCGGGCCGCCCAGTCGCCCTCGGCGCCCGGGGTGTGGTTCTCCGCGCCCCCGGACCAGGCGTCGTTGGCGAACTCGTGGTCGTCCCAGATCGCGACGATCGGGTGGGCCGCGTGCAGGGCCTGGAGGTCGGCGTCCGTCTTGTACTTGCCGTGCCGGGTGCGGTAGTCGGTCAGCGAGATGATCTCGTGCCGGGGCTCGTGGGAGCGGACGGTGTACTTCGCCTCGGGGTAGGCCCCGGCGGCGTACTCGTAGATGTAGTCGCCCAGGTGCAGCACGGCGTGCAGGTCGCCGCGGGCGGCCAGGTGCCGGTACGCGGAGAAGTACCCGGACTCCCAGTTGGCGCAGGAGACCACGCCGAAGCGCACGCCGGGGGTGGTGATGTCGGCGGCCGGGGCGGTCAGGGTGCGCCCGGCCGGGGAGACCGTGGCGCCCGCGGTGAAGCGGTACCAGTACGGGGTCTGCGGGCGCAGTCCGCGTACGTCGGCCTTGACGGTGTGGTCGGAGGCGGCCTGGGCGGTGACCGAACCGCTCGCGACGATCCGGGAGAACGCCTTGTCCTCGGCCACCTCCCAGCCCACCGAGGTGTCCGGGCCCAGGCCGGAGCCGGGCACCGCCTCGGGGACCGGGGTGACGCGGGTCCACAGCAGGATCCCGTCGGGCAGCGGGTCGCCCGAGGCGACGCCGTGCAGGAAGGCGGGGGCGGCGTCCGCGGCGTGGGCGGTGCCGGCGCCCAGCGAGGCGAGCGGGGCGAGCGCGGCGGTGGCCGCGGCGGCCAGGACGACCGTACGGCGGCGCGGGTGCGCCGGGCGGGAGGCCGGGTCGGCGCTGCCGGCGGAAGGGATGAGATGACTGGTCACGGACAACGATATTACTGATCGGTATGTGGCCGGGAACACCCTACGGACGACAACGGGCGGGCGAACTCTGGGAGTCCGCCCGCCCGTTCGCCGTCCGGTATGACCCCGGATCGGACCGGTTCTGCCGGTTCAGCCCGCCAGGGCCTTGTCGATCGCCGCCGTGAACGCCTCGGGCGTGGCCGGGGTCTCGATCTTCTTCCCGTCCATCTTCAGCGTCGGAGTGCCCGTCACCCCGGACTTGTTGAAGGCCTTCGACATGTCCATCGCCCACCGGTCGTAGGTGCCGTCCTCGACGGCCTTCTTGAACTCGGCGTTGCCCTTCAGGGCCGGCACCGTGTCCGCGACCTTGAGCAGGTAGTCGTCCTTGGCGAAGCTGTCGGTGCTCTCGTCGGGGTGCAGCGCCTTCGAGTAGAGCGCGCCCTTGTAGTCCAGGAAGGCCTGCGGGCTCACGTTCAGCGCCGCGCCGAGCGCGCTCAGCGCGTTCTTCGAGCCCTCGCCCTTGGCCGCGTTGTCGATGAAGGTCGCGCCGAAGTAGCGGAGCTTGTACTTGCCCGCCTCGACGTCCTTCTTGACCTGCTCACCGGAGGACTGCTCGAAGGCGGCGCACGCCGGGCAGCGGGAGTCCTCGTAGATCTCCAGGGTCTTCTTGGCCTCGGGCTTGCCGATCACCACGGTGAGGCCGTCGGCGCCCTCGGTGTTCTTCGGCTTGACGAGGGCGGCGTCCGCGGCCTTGTCCCAGTAACCGGGCTCGTTGCCCTTGACGACCAGGAAGCCGACGCCGCCGGCCAGCGCCAGGGCGGCGACGATCCCGCCCGCCACGAACATCTGGCGACGCGCCTTCTCCTTCTTGGCCTGCTTCTCGCGCTCGACGCGCAGCCGCTCGCGGGCCGCGGCCTTGTTCTGCTGGTTGTTGCGTGCACTCATGGTGGTCTCCGTGGGACGGGGAGGAACGGAAGGGGGAACTGCCTTGCGTACGTCAGACGCTCGCGAGCGCCGTGCGTACGGGAGGTCCCCGTCGTCCCACGGAATGGGCCGGGAAACGGGTACGGGCCCCCGTGCCCGGGAACACCGGCCCCAGCGCCCGTCCGGCGGACCGGGCGGCCACCGCCACCGAGGCCACCGCCAGCAGCAGCGGCCGGAACGCGAGGGCGCCCACCGCCCGCAGCAGCCGGGCCAGGGCCCGCTCGCCGTGCCGCAGCCAGGCGGCGGCCAGCAGCCCGACGCCGACGTGCGCGCCGAGCAGCAGCCAGGGCGTCCACGGGCCGGGCGGGGCCGGCAGCGCGGCCAGGCCCTCGCCGGGACCGGTCATCCGGGCCAGCGGCGCGCCCACCGGGGTCCCGCCGCACAGCTCGTCCAGGCCCAGGGCGCGCAGCGGCCCGGAGACCGGACCGCCCGCGGGGCCGTAGCAGAGGTGCTGCCCGGCGGTGAAGACGGTGTCGGCCGCCAGCTCCAGCGGTACCAGCAGCCCGGCGATCGGGCCGAAGCCGCGCTCGCGGCCGGCCAGTGCGAAGGCGAGGGCGAAGACCCCGGCGAAGGCCCCGCCGACCAGGGCGGGCGGCAGCGGGACCCGGGACATGAGCACGTGGGAGCCCGCCGAGAGCAGCACGACGAGCGCGCTGAACAGCGCGGCCCGCAGGGCCCTCGGTCCTGCCCCTGATATGTCCATCGTCGCGAGTCTTTCATGCCTCCCTGTGAATCCAGGGCCCCGGGTCCGCCGGACCCCCCGGACTACGGCATGATCCGGCCGTTGCGGAACAGGTCCACGAAGATCTGGTGGTCGGCGCGCGCCCGGGCCCCGTAGGCGTGGGCGAAGTCCACCAGCAGGGGGGCGAAGCCCTCCTCGTCGGCGGCGATGGCCGCGTCGATGGCCCGCTCGGTGGAGAAGGGGACCAGGGACTGGCCGCTCTCCGCCGCGTCGGCCGCCGCGTGCATGGTCGCCGTGGCCCGGCCGAGGTCGGCGACGACCGCCGCGATCTCCTCCGGGTCGTCCAGGTCGGACCAGTCCAGGTCCACCGCGTACGGGGAGACCTCCGCGACCAGCTGCCCCGAGCCGTCCAGCTCCGTCCAGCCCAGCCACGGGTCGGCGTGCGCCTGGAGGGCCCGCTGGGAGATCACCGTGCGGTGCCCCTCGTGCTGGAAGTACTCGCGCACCGCCCGGTCGGTGATGTGCCGGGACACGGCCGGGGTCTGCGCCTGCTTGAGGTAGATCACGACGTCGTTCTCCAGGGCGTCGCTGTGCCCCTCCAGCAGGATGTTGTACGAGGGCAGCCCGGCCGAGCCGATGCCCACGCCCCGGCGGCCCACGACGTCCTTGACCCGGTAGGAGTCCGGGCGGACCAGGGACTCGTCGGGCAGGGTCTCCAGGTACCCGTCGAAGGCGGCCAGCACCTTGTAGCGGGTGGCCGCGTCCAGCTCGATCGCCCCGCCGCCGTCCGTGAAGCGGCGCTCGTGGTCGCGGATCTCCGTCATCGAGTCCAGCAGGGAGAAACGGGTGCGGGAGCGGGCCGCGCGCAGGGCGCAGAGCAGGGCGCCCTCGGCGGTGTCCAGGGTGAAGGAGGGCACCTCCTCGTGCTTGGCGCCGGTGGCCAGGAGGTGGATGCGCTCGCGGTAGGCGCCCGCGTAGATCCGGACCAGCTCGCTGATCTGCCCGTCGCTGAACGCCTTGGTGTAGCCGATCAGGGCCACGGAGGCGGCGAACCGCTTCAGGTCCCAGGTGAAGGGGCCGACGTAGGCCTCGTCGAAGTCGTTGACGTTGAAGATCAGCCGGCCGTTGGAGTCCATGTACGTGCCGAAGTTCTCGGCGTGCAGGTCACCGTGGATCCAGACCCGGCCGGTCTGCTCGTCCAGGTACGGGCCGCCGTGCCGGTCGCGCTCCAGGTCGGTGTAGAAGAGGCAGGCCGTGCCCCGGTAGAAGGCGAAGGCCGAGGCCGCCATCTTCCGGAACTTGACCTGGAAGGCGGCGGGGTCGGCGGCGAGCAGCCGGCCGAACGCGGTGTCGAAGACATCGAGTATCTGCTCGGCGCGCTGCTCGTCGGTCGTCTCGGGTACCGCCATGGCGGGTGCCTCCTGGTGGCGCTGGTCGATCACGTGCGGGATCGGATTCCGGACACGGTCCTTGGCTCTGCAACGGATGACCGTACCGGTCGGTGCCCGTGATCTGTCACCCGGCCGACGTAGGATTCAGAGCTGCCCCCTCTCTCCCCGCCGGAGGATCCCCACCGTGACCAAGACGCCGTTCACGCACCTGCACGTCCACACCCAGTACTCGCTGCTGGACGGTGCCGCGCGGCTGAAGGACATGTTCAACGCGTGCAACGAGATGGGCATGACGCACATCGCGATGTCCGACCACGGCAACCTGCACGGCGCCTATGACTTCTTCCACAGCGCGAAGAAGGCCGGGGTCACCCCGATCATCGGCATCGAGGCGTACGTGGCCCCCGAGTCCCGGCGCAACAAGCGGCGCATCCAGTGGGGCCAGCCCCACCAGAAGCGCGACGACGTCTCCGGCTCCGGCGGCTACACGCACAAGACGATCTGGGCCGCGAACGCCACCGGTCTGCACAACCTCTTCCGGCTGTCCTCCGACGCGTACGCCGAGGGCTGGCTCACGAAGTGGCCGCGCATGGACAAGGAGACCATCAGCAAGTGGTCGGAGGGCCTGATCGCCTCCACCGGCTGCCCCTCCGGCGAGCTCCAGACGCGCCTTCGCCTCGGCCAGTTCGACGAGGCCCTGAAGTCGGCCTCCGAGTACCAGGACATCTTCGGCAAGGACCGCTACTTCCTGGAGCTGATGGACCACGGCATCGAGATCGAGCGCCGGGTCCGCGACGGGCTGCTGGAGATCGGCAAGAAGCTCGGCATCCCGCCGCTGGTCACGAACGACTCGCACTACACGTACGCCAGCGAGGCCACCGCGCACGACGCCCTGCTGTGCATCCAGACCGGCAAGAACCTCTCGGACCCGGACCGCTTCCGCTTCGACGGCACCGGCTACTACCTGAAGTCCACGGAGGAGATGTACGCCATCGACTCCTCGGACGCCTGGCAGCAGGGCTGCGCCAACACGAAACTGGTCGCGGACCAGATCGACACCGAGGGCATGTTCAAGTTCCGCAACCTCATGCCGAAGTTCGACATCCCGGAGGGACACACCGAGGTCAGCTGGTTCCGCGAGGAGACCATGCGCGGCATGCACCGCCGCTACCCCGGGGGCATCCCGGACGACCGGATGAAGCAGGTCGAGTACGAGATGGACACGATCATCTCGATGGGCTTCCCCGGCTACTTCCTCGTGGTCGCCGACTTCATCATGTGGGCCAAGAACCAGGGCATCGCGGTGGGCCCCGGCCGAGGCTCCGCGGCCGGCTCGATCGTCGCGTACGCCATGGGCATCACCGACCTCGACCCGCTCACCCACGGTCTGATCTTCGAGCGCTTCCTGAACCCCGAGCGCGTCTCCATGCCCGACGTCGACATCGACTTCGACGAGCGTCGGCGCGTCGAGGTGATCAGGTACGTGACCGAGAAGTACGGCCAGGACAAGGTCGCCATGATCGGCACCTACGGCACCATCAAGGCCAAGAACGCGATCAAGGACTCCGCGCGCGTCCTGGGCTACCCGTACGCCATGGGCGACCGGCTCACCAAGGCCATGCCCGCCGACGTCCTCGGCAAGGGCATCCCGCTCTCCGGCATCCTCGACCCGAACCACCCCCGCTACGGCGAAGCGGGCGAGATCCGCTCGATGTACGAGAACGAGCCGGACGTGAAGAAGGTCATCGACACCGCCCGCGGTGTGGAGGGCCTGGTCCGCCAGATGGGCGTGCACGCCGCCGGCGTGATCATGTCCAGCGAGACGATCACCGACCACGTGCCCGTCTGGGTCCGGCACACGGACCAGGTCACCATCACCCAGTGGGACTACCCGAGCTGTGAGTCGCTCGGCCTGCTGAAGATGGACTTCCTCGGCCTGCGCAACCTCACGATCATGGACGACGCCGTCAAGATGGTGAAGGCCAACAAGGGGATCGACATCGATCTCCTGGGCCTCCCGCTCGACGACCCCAAGACCTTCGAACTCCTCGGCCGCGGTGACACCCTCGGCGTCTTCCAGTTCGACGGCGGGCCCATGCGCTCCCTGCTGCGCCTGATGAAGCCCGACAACTTCGAGGACATCTCCGCCGTCTCGGCCCTGTACCGGCCGGGCCCGATGGGCATGAACTCGCACACGAACTACGCCCTGCGCAAGAACAAGCAGCAGGAGATCACCCCGATCCACCCGGAGCTGGAGGAGCCCCTCGAAGAGGTGCTCGCGGTCACCTACGGCCTGATCGTCTACCAGGAGCAGGTGCAGAAGGCCGCCCAGATCATCGCCGGGTACTCGCTCGGCGAGGCCGACATCCTGCGCCGCGTGATGGGCAAGAAGAAGCCCGAGGAGCTGGCGAAGAACTTCGTCATCTTCGAGGCGGGCGCGAAGAAGAAGGGCTTCAGCGACCAGGCCATCAAGGCCCTGTGGGACGTCCTGGTGCCCTTCGCCGGCTACGCCTTCAACAAGGCCCACTCGGCCGCGTACGGCCTCGTCTCCTACTGGACCGCCTACCTCAAGGCGAACTTCCCCGCCGAGTACATGGCGGGACTGCTCACCTCGGTCAAGGACGACAAGGACAAGTCCGCGATCTACCTGAACGAGTGCCGGCGCATGGGCATCAAGGTGCTCCCGCCGAACGTGAACGAGTCCGAGCCGAACTTCGCGGCCCAGGGCGACGACGTGATCCTCTTCGGCCTGACCGCCGTCCGCAACGTCGGCCAGAACGTCGTCGAGTCGATCATCAAGACCAGGAAGGCGAAGGGGAAGTTCTCCTCCTTCCCCGACTTCCTGGACAAGGTCGAGGCCGTCGTCTGCAACAAGCGCACCGTCGAGTCGCTGATCAAGGCCGGCGCGTTCGACGAGATGGGCCACACCCGCAAGGGCCTCGTCGCCCACCACGAGCCGATGATCGACAACGTGGTCGCGGTCAAGCGCAAGGAGGCCGAGGGACAGTTCGACCTCTTCGGCGCAATGGGTGACGAGAGCGCGGGCGACGAGCCCGGCTTCGGCCTCGACGTGGAGTTCTCCGACGTCGAGTGGGAGAAGTCCTACCTGCTCGCCCAGGAGCGCGAGATGCTCGGCCTCTACGTCTCCGACCACCCGCTCTTCGGCCTGGAGCACGTCCTCTCCGACAAGACGGACGCCGGCATCTCCCAGCTCACCGGCGGTGAGCACGGCGACGGCGCGGTCGTCACCATCGGCGGCATCATCTCCGGTCTCCAGCGCAAGATGACCAAGCAGGGCAACGCCTGGGCCATCGCCACCGTCGAGGACCTGGCCGGCTCCATCGAGTGCATGTTCTTCCCCGCGACCTACCAGCTCGTCTCCACCCAGCTGGTCGAGGACACCGTCGTCTTCGTCAAGGGCCGCCTGGACAAGCGCGAGGACGTCCCCCGGCTGGTCGCCATGGAGATGATGGTCCCCGACCTGTCGTCGGCCGGCACCAACGCGCCCGTCGTCCTCACCATCCCGACCGTCAAGGTCACCCCGCCGATGGTGACCCGTCTGGGCGAGATCCTGCGCCACCACCGGGGCAACACGGAGGTCCGGATCAAGCTCCAGGGGCCGCGCACCACCACCGTGCTCCGCCTCGACAAGCACCGGGTCCAGCCCGACCCGGCGCTCTTCGGCGACCTCAAGGTGCTGCTCGGGCCGTCCTGCCTGGCCGGCTAGCGCAACCTCGCGGGCCGCACACCGCGCGTACGTACGGAAGGGCTCGTCCGGCACGGCCGGACGAGCCCTTCCGGGTTCCCGCGCGCGGGGCGGCGGGTCAGTTGTGGCCGAAACGCTTCTGCTTGCCCTTGTGGGCCATGTCCAGCGGGCTCGGCGACTGCGAGGAGCGTTCCTCCGACGAGGACTCCATCGACGCCTTCGACGTATCCTGCGCCGACCTCGGCTGCTGCTTGGAGGGCTGCTTCTGGTTCTTGTTCTTGGCCATGGGATGCCTCCGTGGGGGGTGTAGGGGCCAGGGCCGCCTTCACACTCACACACCACCGTAAACCGCGCATTTTGGATCATTGCCGTGCGTAGTGCGGCCCCTTTCCGGGCCCGCCGGAACATCCGCCACGCCGATGATCGAGTTCCGGCCGTCAACACCCTTGCGGTCGGGCAGACTCGGGGAAAACTCATCGAGGACCCCAGGCATCGCAGGGAAGAGGGTGGAACGCGTGGACCGCTGCGTCGTCCTGGTGGACGCCGGATACCTGCTCGGCGCCGCCGCGAGCCTCCTCGCCGGAGAGCCCTCCCGCTCCCGCATCACCGTCGACCACTCCGCCCTCATCCAGGGACTGCGCGAACGCGCCGAGGCCGACACCGAACAGCCCCTGCTGCGCATCTACTGGTTCGACGGCGCCCCCGACCGGGTGCCGCAGCCCGAACACCGCAGGCTGCGCGTCATGCCCCGCGTCACCGTCCGGCTCGGCGCCCTGACCCGCAGCGACGGCCGCTGGGCGCAGAAGGGCGTGGACGCCGCCATGCACGCCGAGCTCACCGAACTCGCCCGCAACCGGGCCTGCTCCGACGTCGTCCTCGTCACCGGCGACGGCGACCTGCTGCCCGGCCTGATGTCCGCCAAAGAACACGGCGTCGCCGTCCACCTGTGGGCCGTGCAGGCCGCCGACGGGGACTACAACCAGTCCGAGGACCTCGTCGCCGAAGCCGACGAACGCCGCGTCCTGGACCGCGCCTGGATCACCCGGGCCGTCCGCGCCCGCGACCTCGCCGGACTCTGCCCCCCGCCGCCCGCGCCCCGCCCCGAGATCGCCGCGATCCTCTCCGCGCCCCTGCCCGAAGCGGCCCTCGCCGAAGCCGCCCGCAACGGCAACGGCAACGGCGCGGGCGCCGTCCCGGCTAACGGCGACACCACCCCCGCCCCGGCCCTCGCCGGAAACCCCCCGGACGGAGCACCCGTACCGGCGCCCGCCGCCGAGGGCGCCAAACCCGTCCCCACCCCCAAGGACCTCGCCTCGCTGCGCGCCCCCGCCCAGCCCACCGGCCCCGCGCAGCCCCAGAACGGCCAGGGCGCCCCGGGCCCGACCAGCGCCCTGCGCTGGTCCTCCGACAAGGGCTGGGTCGACCGGGCCGGCCCCCTCGGCGAACCCGCCGAGACCGCCTCGCTGCCCACTCTCGCCCAGCTCACCAGCGCCGAACAGCGCTGGGCCGACCGCGAGGAGGACATCACCACCGTCGGCGGCGACCCGTTCGAGGTCGGCCAGGTGTTCGCCCGGCGCTGGATGGAACGGCTCCCGGAGAGCGTCCACCTCCAGAAGCTCGCCACCATGTACCCGCGCGTCCCGCACCGCATCGACGGGGAGCTGCTGCGCTACGCCGCCCGGTTCGGGCTGCTCGCGCACAAGGACGACCAGATCGACGAACACGACCGCTACGCCATCCGCGCCGGGTTCTGGCGCGAGATCGACGTCCGCGCGGCGGCCGAGCACATCGGCGGCGCGCCCGGTCCGGCGGCCGCCCCGGTGGCCCCCGGCCCGCCGACCCCGGCGGCCGAGTAGGGGCGGAAGCCGCGTAGGCTGCTCCCTCGTGAGTACGGGCACAGCACAGGCAGGGCACAGCACGGCAGCGGCCGCCGCAGCGGCTTCCGACGTGGTCTGCGCGGTGCGTGACCTGGTCAAGACCTACCCGGCCGTACGCGGCCGGCGCGGGGCCCCCGCACTGCCCGAGACCCGCGCCACCGACGGGATCTGCCTGGAGGTCCGGCGCGGCGAGATCTTCGGCCTGCTCGGCCCCAACGGCGCCGGCAAGTCCACCCTGGTCCGCCAGCTCACGGGCCTGATGCGGCCCGACGCGGGCAGCGTCACCCTGCTCGGCCACGACCTCGTGCGCCACCCCGAACGGGCCGCCCGCCTCCTCGCCTACCTCGGGCAGGAATCCACCGCCCTCGACGAACTCACCGTCGCCCTCGCCGCCGAGACCACCGGCCGGCTGCGCGGCCTCGGCGCCCGCGAGGCGCGGACCGCGCGGGACGAGGTACTGGAGGAGCTCGCGCTCACCGAGATCGCCGGGCGGCCCCTGAAGAAGCTCTCCGGCGGTCAGCGCCGTCTCGCCTGCTTCGCCGCCGCACTGGTGGGGGAGCGGCCCGTGCTCGTCCTCGACGAGCCCACCACCGGCATGGACCCGGTCGCCCGGCGGGCGGTGTGGGCCGCCGTCGACCGGCGCCGCGCCCGGCACGGGGCCACCGTCCTGCTGGTCACCCACAACGTCATCGAGGCCGAGACCGTCCTCGACCGGGTCGCCGTCATCGACCAGGGCAAGGTCATCGCCTGTGACACCCCCGCCGGACTCAGGGCGGCGGTCTCCGACGAGGTCCGCCTGGAACTGGTGTGGCGGACCGCCCCGCCGCTGGAGGTGCCCGAGGTCGCGGCGCTCGCCCCGGCGGCCGCCGAGTCGGGGCGCCGCTGGGTGCTGCGGCTGGGCCAGGAGGAGGCACGGGCGGCCGTCGCCGCCGTGACCGGGGGTCCGGCCTTCGCCGCCCTCGACGATTTCACGTTGGCCACCCCGAGTCTTGAGGACGTGTACCTCGCGCTGGGCGGCCGGATGAAGGGCCTGGTCAAGTCGTGACCGACGTCGTTGCCGCCGCTGCCGCCGGGCCGGTCGCCGCTCCCGCCGTACCCGCTCCCGCGTGCGTTCCAGGGGCCCTCGCGCCCCGGGCCCGGTTCTTCCCCGCGCTCGCCGCCGTGTACCGGGCCCAGCTGTCGCGGGCGCGCGTGGCGCGGATCCCGCTGCTGTTCGTCGCCACCTTCCAGTCCGTCGGGATCATGATCCTGATGCGGGGCGTGGTCGACGGGGGCGGCGGCTCCGAGGCGCGGGCCGTCGTCGCCGGCTCGTCGGTGCTCGTCGTCGCCTTCGTCGCGCTGAACCTGCTCGCCCAGTACTTCGGGCAGCTGAGGGCGAGCGGCGGGCTGGACCACTACGCCACCCTGCCGGTGCCGCCCGCCTCCGTGGTGCTGGGCGCCGCGGCCGCGTACGCCTCCTTCACCCTGCCGGGGACCCTGGTGACGGCCGTCTTCGGCTGCGCGCTGTTCGGGCTGCCGATGGGCGGGCTGTGGATCCTGGCCGCGGTGGTGCCGCTGGCCGGGGCCGCGCTGGCGGGGCTCGGCGCCGCGCTGGGGCTGCTCGCGCCGCGCCAGGAGCTGGCCACGCTGGCCGGTCAGCTGGGCATGTCGGCGGCGCTGCTGCTCGGGGTGCTGCCGCCGGAGCGGATGCCGGAGCTCATCGTGTGGGCGCGGGACCTGCTGCCCTCCACCTACGGGGTGCAGGCCTTCGCGGAGACCTTCGCCCCGCACCCCGACTGGGCGGCCGTCGTCCTCGACCTCGGGGTGTGCGGAGCCGTCGGGGTGCTGTCGCTGGCGGCCGCGACCTGGGCGTACCGGCGGGCGGCGGTCCGCTGACGCCGACGGCGGGGGTACCTGGCACGATGTGGGGGTGACCGAAGCCCTGACCCCGCCGCCGACCCCCTCCGACCTCCCGAGCCCGGAGCCCGCCGTCACCCCGGCGGACATCCGCGACGCGGCCGCCGTCGCCCTCGTGGTGGGCGTGTCGGGCGTGCTCCTCGGGCTGCTGTGGGAGTGGCTGGCCCCGCGCGTCCAGTACGTCTCCAACGGCGAGGCCGTCTTCCTGCGCGACACCGAGAGCGAGGCCCGGATCGGGGCCGACGGGACGTTCTTCCTGCTCGCGCTGGGGTTCGGGGTGCTGAGCGCGCTCGGCGTCTTCCTGTGGCGGCGGCGCGGGGGCGTGCCGCTGGTCATCGCGCTGGCCCTCGGGGCGTGCTTCGCCGCGCTGGTGGGGTGGCGGCTGGGGCTGTGGCTCGGGCCGAGCTCCGACGTGCCGGCCGCGGCCGCGAAGGCGGGCAAGGGGGTGCCGTTCGACGCGCCGCTGCAGTTGCTCGCGTACGGGGCGCTGCTGGTGTGGCCGATGACGGCCGTGGCGGTGCACCTGGGGCTGACCGCCGTCTGGGGGCCGCGGGATCCGGCTCCCGCCGAGGAGTGGCCCGGGACCTACCCGCCGCCGCACGTCCACGCGGACCCGGCCAAGTCCTGACGGACCCCGTTCGGGGGTGGGTGCGGTGCCGCTGCGCGGGGCCGTCCCCTGCCCGCCCTTCCACCGTTCCCGCCTCGGACGCCGGCGCGGCTCACTGACGACACGGCGCTCCGCGCCCGCGCCTCAAGCGCCGGCGGGGCTGGGTTGGGCGGCGCGGGTTACGACACGGCGCTCCGCGCCCGCGCCTCAAACGCCGGCGGGGCTGGGTTGGGCGGGTTATGAGGGGCGGGCGATGGGGGCCAGGGTGGCTGAGGTGAGGGTGGTGAGGGTGGTGGGGGAGAGTTCCACCTCCAGGCCCCGGCGGCCCGCCGAGACGCAGATCGTGGCGTGGGCCGCGGCCGAGGCGTCCACCACCGTGCGCAGGCGCTTGCGCTGGCCCAGGGGGGAGATGCCGCCCCGGACGTAGCCCGTGGTGCGTTCCGCCAGGGCCGGGTCGGCCATCGCCGCCCGCTTGGCGCCCACCGCCGCCGCCAGCGCCTTCAGGTCCAGCGAGCCCGAGACCGGGACCACCGCCACCGTGAGGACTCCGTCGGCCTCCGCGACCAGCGTCTTGAAGACCCGGTCGGGGGAGACGCCCATGGCCTCGGCGGCCTCCTCGCCGTACGAGGGGTGGGCCGGGTCGTGCTCGTAGGCGTGGGTGGTGAAGTCGGCGCCGGCCGCGGTCAGGGCCGCCATCGCCGGGGTGCCCGCCGCCGTCTGCTGCTGCTTCTTCTTGGCCATCTCGTCAGTTCGGGCTCGTCGGGGTGCGGGTCAGCTCCACCGCCGGGAGGGACGGCAGGTGGCGGATCACGGCCGTCTCCGAGCGGAGCAGCTTGAGCTCCTCCGCGAGGCGGGTCGCGGTGTCGGGGGCCTGGAGCAGGCGCTGCTTCGAGGGGATGTCGAGCACGGCGGCGGCCGCCACCAGGTAGGACACCACCGACGGCTCGTCCGGCAGGTCCGGCGCCGGGGCCAGGGTGCGCTCGCGGGCCCCCGCCAGCCGCTTCTGGTAGCTGCGGAAGGCCCGCAGGACCCCCTCGGAGAGGGCCCCCGCGCCGTCGCCCGCGTCCTCGGGGAGTTCCTCCAGCTCGGCGACCAGGAAGGGTCCCGACGCGTCGACGGAGAGCAGCCGCACCCGGGTGGTGCCGGTGGCGAGGACCTCGAAGGTGCCGTCCTCGCGCTCCCGGATCGTCGCCGCGTCCGCGATGCAGCCGACCCGGTGGAAGGCCTGGACGGGGTCCGGGCCGAAGCCCGCCGCCGGACCCCGCTCGGGCAGGGCGGTCTGGTCGGGCAGACCGGGCCCGGTCGGCGCCACTTCCCGGCCGTCGCGGATCGCCACGACGGCGAACCGGCGCGGCTCGTCCTCCCCGGTCTTCAGCAGGTCGCGCATCATGGCGCGATAGCGCTCCTCGAAGATGTTCAGCGGCAGCACGAGGCCCGGGAACAGAACCTGGTTCAGCGGGAAGAGGGGCAGGCGAACGGTGGTCACGAGGCACAGGGTAGTGGCCGGACGGCCCGGGCCGTCACCCCCGCCGCAGCAGCCGGGACGCGCCCGCGGCCACCGTCGTGGCCAGGATCCACCCCAGCAGGACCAGGGAGGCCGCCGCCCACTGCCAGCCGCCCGTCACCTTCCACTGCCCCTCCTGGCCGAGGTCGATCACCGGGAGCAGCAGATCGAGCGCGTACAGGGCGGCGTTCCACTGCGGGTGCTCGTCCGCCTTGATCGGCTCCGGGCGGTGGCCGGAGAACAGCAGGGCGCCCGCCGCCCACAGCACCGCCATCCACAGCGCCGCCCGCCCGGGCCGGTAGCCGTAGACCACCGTCCAGTCCTGTACGTAGCCCCAGGCCCGGGCGGCGGGCGGGAGGGTGGACCGGCGCCGCCGCTGCTTGGCCAGCAGCACCTCGCGGGCGTCGGAGTCCTCCCCGCCGTCCCGCAGTACGGCGGCCAGCCGTTCGTACGGCTCCGGCGAGTACTCGGGCGTGGCGGCCGCCACCCATTCCAGGCGGCGGGCGAGCGGGAAGTGGCCCCGAGGGGCGAGGTTCCCGTAGACGAAGCCCTCCATGGACAGCCGGCCCGGGCCGGGCCAGCTCGTGGAGCGGTCGACGAGCTTGACCACCTTCGCGCCCGACACCACCACCCGGCCCCGCTCCGGGGCGTCGCCGACGAAGCGGAACTCGGGGGTCTGGATCCGCCGGAGCGAGACCTCCTGCTCGGGCCGCAGGTCGAACCGGGCCCCGTAGAAGTCGACGGAGTCCCCGAAGCGGCCGTCGTCCAGCCGCAGCCCGCCCCGGCACTCGAAGGGCCGCTCCGGGCCGCCGCGCGTCGGGGTCTGCCCCCAGTCGTACGGGCGGGAGGGGTCCCCGGCCTCCGGGGCGGCGATCGAGGTCAGGTAGAGGGTCCGCTCGACGGTCAGCGTCGGGGCGTTCAGCGCGCGCCGGCCGTCCGGGTTGTACAGCCGTGCCCCGCGCAGGCTCATCGAGGCGCCGACCTTCGCCGCGCGCAGGCTGACCTCCCCGTACGCCTCCAGCAGGTCGGCCTGGAAGTCCTGTGCGACGGCCATCCCGTCGGCGGCGAAGGCCCGGCCCCGGCCGTCGCGCCGGAAGACGGCCTGGCTGATCAGCAGGTCCGTGCCGATCTGCGCGTCGGTCAGCCGGATCCCGCGCGCCACCCGGCAGCGCGCCAGGTGCAGGTCACCCTCGGTGTGCAGCCGGGCCGCCTCGATCCGGGGGACCGCGCAGTTGTCCAGCCGCAGCGTGCCGAAGCGCGTCTCGGAGAGCTGGATCTCGCTGTCGAAGCGGCACGAGCGGATCTCGACGTACGGGGGCACCGCGCCCCCCGACAGGTCCAGGCGCCCGGTGATCTGCGCCCCGCGCAGCTTCAGGCAGCCGACGCGGCCCGGGACGGGCTCCGGCCCGGCCAGCAGCAGCAGCGCCACCACCTCGGCCCGGACCCGCCGCTCGGGCCCCCAGACGGCGTCGCCGTGCGGATCGTCCAGCTCGGCGATCCGGGTGCCGAGGTCGCACACGGTGCCCGCCCGGAAGGTCTGCCACATCTGCCGTTCGGCGTCCGTGAGGTCCGGCGGAACCCCGTCCACCCGCACTTCGGTCATGGCAGCCCCCCGCTGTCCCGTTACGTGTACGAGAACGCTAAGGGGCGCCGGTGACATCCGGGACGCGTATCAGCCAGTGATACGGGCGAACGGTGCCGGGAATCGGTCTGAGAGAATTGGGGGGTGATCTCTCGTATCGACCTGCGCGGTGACTCCCTCCCCGAGGGGGGCGCCCTGCGCGATCTGCTGCCCCGTGCCGAGTTCGACGTGGAAGCCGCCCTGGAGAAGGTGCGGCCCATCTGCGAGGACGTCCATCATCGTGGCACGGCGGCGCTGATCGAGTACGCGCGGAAGTTCGACGGGGTGGAACTCTCGCAGGTCAGGGTCCCCGCGGAGGCCATCAAGGCCGCCCTGGAGCAGCTGGATCCGGCCGTCCGCGCCGCCCTGGAGGAGTCGATCCGGCGTGCCCGGATCGTGCACCGCAGCCAGCGCCGCACCGAGCACACCACCCAGGTGGTCCCCGGCGGCACCGTGACCGAGAAGTGGGTTCCGGTCGAGCGCGTGGGGCTGTACGCCCCCGGCGGGCGTTCCGTGTACCCGTCGTCCGTCGTCATGAACGTCGTACCGGCGCAGGAGGCCGGCGTCGAGTCGATCGCGCTCGCCTCCCCGCCGCAGAAGGAGTTCGGGGGCCTGCCGCACCCGACGATCCTCGCCGCGTGCGCGCTGCTCGGCGTGGACGAGGTGTACGCGGCCGGTGGCGCCGTCGCCGTCGCGATGTTCGCGTACGGCACCGAGGACTGCCTGCCGGTCAACATGGTCACCGGCCCCGGCAACATCTGGGTGGCCGCCGCCAAGCGCTACTTCACCGGGAAGATCGGCATCGACACCGAGGCCGGCCCCACCGAGATCGCGGTCCTCGCGGACTCCACGGCCGACCCGGTGCACGTCGCCGCCGACCTGATCAGCCAGGCCGAGCACGACCCGCTGGCCGCCGCCGTCCTCGTCACGGACTCCGCGGAGCTGGCCGAGGCCGTCGAGCGCGAGCTGGCGCCCCAGGTCGCCGCCACCAAGCACGTCGAGGACCGGATCAAGCCCGCCCTGGCCGGCAGGCAGTCCGCGATCGTGCTGGTCGACAGCCTGGAGGACGGCCTCAAGGTCGTCGACGCGTACGGCGCCGAGCACCTGGAGATCCAGACCGCGGACGCCGCCGACTGGGCCGCCCGCGTCCGCAACGCCGGAGCCGTCTTCGTCGGCCCCTGGTCCCCCGTCTCGCTGGGCGACTACTGCGCCGGATCGAACCACGTGCTGCCCACCGGCGGCTGCGCCTGCCACTCCTCCGGCCTGTCCGTGCAGTCCTTCCTGCGCGGCATCCACATCGTCGACTACACGCGCGACGCCCTCGCCGAGGTCACCCACCACGTGGTGACGCTGGCCGAGGCCGAGGACCTGCCCGCGCACGGCGCCGCCCTGAAGGCGCGCTTCGGATGGAAGGTGCCCACCCAGTGAGCTTCGGCATCGACGACCTGCCCATCCGGGACGAGCTGCGCGGCAAGAGCCCGTACGGCGCCCCCCAGCTCGACGTGCCCGTCCAGCTGAACACCAACGAGAACCCGTACGAGCTCCCCGCAGAGCTCGTCGCGCGGATCGCCGAGCGCGTCGCCGACGCCGCCCGGACCCTCAACCGCTACCCCGACCGGGACGCCGTCGAGCTGCGCACCGAGCTGGCCGCCTACCTCACCCGTACGGGCAGGCACCCGGTGGCGTACGAGAACGTCTGGGCCGCCAACGGCTCCAACGAGGTGCTCCAGCAGCTGCTCCAGACCTTCGGCGGGCCGGGGCGCACCGCGATCGGCTTCGAGCCCTCGTACTCGATGCACGCGCTGATCGCCCGGGGCACCGGCACCGGCTGGATCTCCGGGCCCCGCCGGGAGGACTTCACCATCGACGTGGAGGCCGCCGAGCGGGCCATCGCCGCGCACGCCCCCGAGGTCGTCTTCATCACCTCCCCCAACAACCCCACGGGCACCGCGGTCGGCGCGGAGACCGTCCTCGCCCTCTACGAGGCCGCGCAGGCGGCCAAGCCGTCCCTGGTGATCGTGGACGAGGCGTACGTGGAGTTCAGCCACCGGGACTCGCTGCTGCCGCTGATCGAGGGCCGCCCGAACCTCGTGATCTCCCGGACCATGTCCAAGGCCTTCGGCGCCGCCGGACTGCGCCTGGGCTACCTGGCCGCGCACCCCGCCGTCGTCGACGCCGTCCAGCTGGTGCGCCTGCCGTACCACCTGTCGGCCGTCACCCAGGCGACCGCGCTGGCCGCCCTGGAGCACACCGACACCCTGCTCGGCTACGTCGAGCAGCTCAAGGCCGAACGGGACCGCCTCGTCACCGAGCTGCTGGCCCTCGGCTTCGAGGTCACCGAGTCCGACGCGAACTTCATCCAGTTCGGGAAGTTCGCGGACTCGCACACCGCCTGGCAGCAGATCCTCGACCAGGGCGTCCTGGTCCGGGACAACGGCGTACCGGGCTGGCTGCGGGTCACCGCCGGCACCCCGGCCGAGAACGACGCGTTCCTGGAAGCGGTTCGCGCACTGAAGAAGGAGCAGCAGGCATGAGCCGCATCGGACGGGTCGAACGCACCACGAAGGAGACCTCGGTCCTCGTCGAGATAAACCTCGACGGCACCGGCAAGGTCGACGTCTCGACCGGCGTGGGCTTCTACGACCACATGCTCGACCAGCTCGGCCGCCACGGCCTCTTCGACCTCACCGTCAAGACCGACGGCGACCTGCACATCGACAGCCACCACACCATCGAGGACACCGCCCTCGCGCTGGGCGCCGCCTTCCGGCAGGCCCTCGGCGACAAGGTGGGCATCTACCGCTTCGGCAACTGCACCGTGCCGCTGGACGAGTCCCTCGCCCAGGTCACCGTGGACCTCTCCGGCCGCCCCTACCTCGTGCACACCGAGCCCGAGAACATGGCGCCGATGATCGGCGAGTACGACACGACGATGACCCGGCACATCTTCGAGTCCTTCGTCGCGCAGGCCCAGATCGCCCTGCACATCCACGTCCCGTACGGGCGCAACGCCCACCACATCGTGGAGTGCCAGTTCAAGGCCCTCGCCCGGGCCCTGCGCTACGCCGCCGAGTTCGACCCGCGCGCCGCCGGCATCCTGCCCTCCACGAAGGGCGCCCTCTAGCCGTGAACGGCCTCAACACCATCCTGATCGTCCTCGGCCTGTTCCTGGCCGGCGGCGTCTACTCCTTCCAGAAGCAGAAGATGCCCGTGTCGGTCATCGTCCTGCTCGCCATCGGCTCCGTCATGTGCCTCGTCGCCGGAGTCCTGCGCATCCAAGGGATCTGGGAATGACCGCACGCAAGAACGTCGTCGTCTTCGACTACGGGTTCGGCAACGTCCGCTCCGCCGAGCGCGCCCTCGCCCGCGTCGGCGCGGACGTCGAGATCACCCGCGACTACGACAAGGCCATGGACGCCGACGGCCTCCTCGTCCCCGGCGTCGGCGCCTTCTCCGCCTGCATGCGCGGCCTGAAGGACGCCCGCGGCGACTGGATCATCGGCCGCCGGCTCTCCGGGGGCCGCCCCGTCATGGGCATCTGCGTCGGCATGCAGATCCTCTTCGAACGCGGCATCGAGCACGGCGTGGAGACCGAGGGCCTCGACGAGTGGCCCGGCACGGTCGGCCCGCTCAAGGCCCCCGTCGTCCCCCACATGGGCTGGAACACCGTGGACGCCCCCGCCGACAGCCAGGCCTTCGCCGGGCTCGACGCCGACGCCCGCTTCTACTTCGTGCACTCCTACGCGGCGCACGAGTGGAACCTGGAGGTCACCAACCCGGCCATCCGCGCGCCCAGGGTCACCTGGGCCACCCACGGCGAGCCCTTCGTCGCGGCGGTGGAGAACCGGGCACTGTGGGCCACCCAGTTCCACCCCGAGAAGTCCGGCGACACCGGAGCCCAGCTGCTCACCAACTGGATCGAGACCCTCTGATGAAGACGCTTGAGCTCCTCCCCGCCGTCGACGTCCGCGACGGCCAGGCGGTCCGCCTCGTGCACGGGGTCTCCGGCAGCGAGACCTCCTACGGCTCCCCGCTGGAGGCGGCCCTGGCCTGGCAGCGCTCCGGCGCCGAATGGCTGCACCTCGTCGACCTCGACGCCGCCTTCGGCACCGGTGACAACCGCGACCTCGTCGCCGGGATCACCCGCGCCATGGACATCAAGGTCGAGCTGTCCGGCGGCATCCGCGACGACGCCTCGCTCGCCGCCGCCCTCGCCACCGGCTGCACCCGCGTCAACCTCGGCACCGCCGCCCTGGAGACCCCCGAGTGGGCCGCCAAGGCCATCGCCGAGCACGGCGACAGGATCGCCATCGGCCTCGACGTGCGCGGCACCACCCTCAAGGGCCGCGGCTGGACCAGCGAGGGCGGCGACCTCTACGAGACCCTCGCCCGCCTCGACTCCGAGGGCTGCGCCCGCTACGTCGTCACCGACATCGGCAAGGACGGCACGCTGACCGGCCCCAACCTGGAGCTGCTGCGCAACGTCTGCGCCGCCACCGACCGGCCCGTCGTCGCCTCCGGCGGCATCTCCAGCCTGGACGACCTGCGCGCGCTCGCCGCGCTGGTCCCCGAGGGCGTCGAGGGCGCGATCGTCGGCAAGGCCCTGTACGCCAAGGCCTTCACCCTGGAAGAAGCCCTGAAGGTGGTCTCCGCATGAGCAGCACGAGCAGCTCCTCCGAAGCGGTGCGCCGCATCTCCTCCGGCGGCCCCTACGAGGACGTCATCGGCTACTCGCGCGCCGTGCAGCTCTCCAACGGGCTCGTCCTCGTCTCCGGCTGCACCGCCGCCGACGGCGGGGGCCCGTACGACCAGGCGATGACGGCCTTCGGCGTCGCCTTCAAGGCGCTCGCGCAGGCGGGCCTCGGCCCCGAGGACGTGGTCCGCACCCGGATGTACCTCACGCACGCCCGGGACGTGGAAGAGGTGGGCCGCGCCCACAAGGAGCTCTTCGACGCCGTCCGCCCCGCCGCCTCCATGATCATCGTCTCCGGCTTCGTCGACCCGTCGATGGTCGTCGAGGTGGAGGTCGAGGCGTACAAGGAGGTGGCGCGGTGAGCCTCGCCGTACGCGTGATCCCCTGCCTCGACGTGGACAACGGCCGCGTCGTCAAGGGCGTCAACTTCCAGAACCTGCGGGACGCCGGCGACCCGGTCGAGATGGCCAAGCTCTACGACGCCGAGGGCGCCGACGAGCTGACCTTCCTCGACATCACCGCCTCCTCCGGCAACCGCGAGACCACCTACGACGTGGTCCGCCGCACCGCCGAACAGGTCTTCATCCCGCTGACCGTGGGCGGCGGGGTGCGCACCGCGGACGACGTCGACAAGCTGCTGCGGGCCGGGGCCGACAAGGTGGGCGTGAACACCGCCGCCATCGCCCGCCCCGAGCTGATCCGGGAGATCGCCGAACGCTTCGGCCGGCAGGTGCTCGTGCTGTCCGTGGACGCCCGCCGCACCGCCTCCGGTTCCTTCGAGGTCACCACCCACGGCGGCCGCAAGGGCACCGGGATCGACGCCGTCGAATGGGCCCACCGCGCCGCCGACCTGGGCGCCGGGGAGATCCTGCTGAACTCGATGGACGCCGACGGCACCAAGGACGGCTACGACACCGAGATGATCGCCGCCGTGCGCCGGCACGTCACCGTCCCGGTGATCGCCTCCGGGGGCGCGGGCACGCTGGCGCACTTCCCGCCGGCCATCGCGGCGGGCGCCGACGCGGTGCTCGCGGCGTCGGTGTTCCACTTCGGCGACCTGCGGATCTCCGAGGTCAAGTCGGCCCTGCGGGAAGCGGGGCACCCGGTCCGCTGAGGCGGGCCGCGCCCGTGCCGTGGCGCGGCCGCCCCTCCCGGTCCGGACCGGTCGGGGAGGGGCGGCCGCCCGCCGGCCCGCGGGGTCAGAGGCCGAGCTGGGCCCTCGTCAGGCGGGAGACGGCTTCCTTGTCGCCGTCCAGCTCCACCGCGGCGGCTTCCTGGCGGCCGAAGCAGAACAGGGTGAGCTCACCCGGTTCGCCGGTCACCGTCACCACCGGGGCGCCCTTGTGCGCCACCGCCGTGCGGCCGTCCGGCCGGCGCAGGACCAGGCCGACCGGCGAGCGCCGCCCCATCAGCCGGGCCAGCTTCTCCAGGCGGGACCAGAGCGAGTCCGAGAACACCGGGTCCAGCGTCCGCGGCGACCAGTCCGGCTGCGCGCGCCGCACGTCCTCGGCGTGGACGTAGAACTCCACCGCGTTCGCCGCCTCGTCGATCTGCTTGAGCGAGTAGGGCGACAGCTTCGGCGGACCGGTCCGGATCAGCCGGATGAGCTCCTCGTACGGCTTGGCCGCGTACTCGGCCATCGTCCGGTCCAGCCGGGCCTTGAGCGCCTTCAGCACCAGACCGCCCGCCGCGTCCGGCCGCCGCTCGCGCACGACCACGTGCGCCGCGAGCTCCCGCGCCCGCCAGCCGTCGCACAGGGTCGGCGCCTCGGGCCCGGCCGCCTCCAACAGGTCCGCCAGCAGCAGGCGTTCACGCTTCGCATGGGTAGACATGCGCGACAGCCTACGGCCGGACGCCGTCCCGTGCCCGCCCACCAGGCGGACGGCGCTCCGTACCCGCACCGATCACGCGGCACAATGGCCCGCATGAGTACGTCCTCCCTCGATCCCGCCCTCGCGGCCCGCCTCAAGCGCTCCCCGGACGGCCTGGTGCCCGCCATCGCCCAGCAGTACGACACCGGCGAGGTGCTCATGCTCGGCTGGATGGACGACGAGGCCCTGCACCGCACCCTGACCACCGGCCGCTGCACCTACTGGTCGCGCAGCCGCGGCGAGTACTGGGTCAAGGGGGACACCTCCGGCCACGTCCAGCACGTGAAGTCCGTCGCCCTCGACTGCGACGCCGACACCCTGCTCGTCAAGGTCGACCAGGTCGGCGCCGCCTGCCACACCGGCGCCCGGACCTGCTTCGACGCCGACGTCCTCCTCCGCACCGACGCCGAATAGGTAGGGTCCGCGCCATGGATCTAGAGACGTTCCGCAAGCTCGCGGCCGACCGCCGCGTCATCCCCGTGAGCCGCAAGCTGCTCGCCGACGGGGACACCCCGGTCGGGCTCTACCGGAAGCTCGCCGCCGAGCGCCCCGGCACCTTCCTGCTGGAGTCCGCCGAGAACGGCCGTTCCTGGTCCCGCTACTCCTTCGTCGGCGTCCGCAGCGACGCCACCCTGACCGTCGAGGACGGCCGGGCCCACTGGATCGGCACCCCGCCCGTCGGCGTGCCCACCGACGGCGACCCCCTCGAAGCGCTGCGCGCCACCGTCGAGGCCCTGCACACCCCCCGCGACCTCGCGGCCGGGATGCCCCCCTTCACCGGCGGCATGGTCGGCTACCTCGGCTACGACATCGTGCGCCGTCTGGAACGCATCGGGGACCACACCGAGGACGACCTGCGGCTCCCCGAGCTGACCATGCTGCTCACCTCCGACCTGGCGGTCCTCGACCACTGGGACGGCACGGTCCTGCTCATCGCCAACGCGATCAACCACAACGCCCTGGACACCGGCGCGGACGAGGCCCACGCGGACGCCGTCGCCCGCCTCGACGCGATGGAGGCCGACCTGGCGCGCCCGGCGCCCTACGTGCCCGCCCCGCTCCCGGAGTCCGCGCTGCCGCCCTTCGACGCCCTGTGGGGCGGCGAGAAGTACCAGGCGGCCGTCGAGGACGTCAAGGAACGCATCCGGGCCGGCGAGGCCTTCCAGGTGGTGCCCTCGCAGCGGTTCGAGACCCCCTGCCACGCGTCCGCGCTGGACGTGTACCGGGTGCTGCGGGCCACCAACCCGTCCCCGTACATGTACCTCTTCCGCTTCGAGAACGGCTTCGACGTGGTCGGCTCCAGCCCCGAGGCGCTGGTCAAGGTCGAGGACGGGCGGGCCATGGTCCACCCCATCGCGGGCACCCGCCACCGCGGGGCCACCCCGCAGGAGGACAACGACCTCGCCGACGAGCTGCTGGCCGACCCCAAGGAACGCGCCGAGCACCTGATGCTCGTCGACCTCGGACGCAACGACCTCGGCCGGGTCTGCGAGCCCGGATCCGTGGAGGTCGTCGACTTCATGTCGATCGAGCGCTACTCCCACGTGATGCACATCGTCTCCACGGTCACCGGGCGCGTCGCCGAGGGCAAGACCGCCTTCGACGTGCTCACCGCCTGCTTCCCGGCCGGCACCCTCTCCGGCGCCCCCAAGCCGCGCGCCATGCAGATCATCGAGGAGCTGGAGCCCTCCCGCCGCGGCCTGTACGGCGGCTGCGTCGGCTACCTCGACTTCGCGGGGGACTCCGACACGGCCATCGCCATCCGTACCGCGCTGCTGCGCGACGGGACGGCGTACGTGCAGGCCGGAGCGGGCGTCGTCGCGGATTCGGTGCCCGAACTGGAGGACCAGGAGTGCCGCAACAAGGCGGCCGCCGTGCTCCGGGCCGTCGGAGCGGCGAACCGCCTCCACCGCGGCTGAGCACGTAGGGGATAGTGGGGTACGTGAGTGCCGTGCCCCCGCCCCCGCCCCCCGCCGCAACGGACGCCCCCGAGAGTCCCGAGAGCAAGAACGGCCGCCGCAGCGTGGTCGTCGCCCTGCTGCTCGGCGCGCTGGGCGCCGCCGTCGTCCTGCTCGCCTCCGGCCGCGTCTGGGCCCGGGGCAGCGCCGCCGTGGGAGGTGGCTCGCTGCCCCTGACCGCGGACGGCCGCGCCGTCACCGGCCTGCCCGCGGCCCTGGCCATCGTCGGCCTCGCGGCCTTGGTGGCGGTGTTCGCCGTACGCGGCCGGGGACGGCTGCTGGTGTCCGGGCTGCTCGCGCTGAGCGGGCTCGGCGGGGCGCTGTCCGCGGTGGCCGCCGCCGACGACCACCGGGCGCTGGACGAGCGGGCCGTCACCGCGACGGCCGACACCGCCGCCCGGGTGGCCGGGCTGACCCATACGGCCTGGCCGTACGTCACGGCCTTCGGCTGCGTCCTGATCCTGCTGGCGGGCCTGCTGGCGCTGCGTTTCGGCCGGAGCTGGCCCGCGATGGGGGGCCGCTACGAGCGTGACGGCAGCCCGCGCCGGAGGACTCCGGCGGCGGTGGACCCGGACCGGCCGGAGGACCTGTGGAAAGCTCTGGACCGTGGCGAGGACCCGACCGGCTGAAGGGCCGCCCGGCGAAGGCCCACCCACTGGCGAAAGGGCCCGCCCCGTGCGGGACAATGACAGCGAGCGTGCGACACAGCACGCGAGACAGAGCAACGAGGAGCAACTCATGGCGGGCACGAGCCACGGACACACCCCGGCCGCCTGGACCGGTGTCATCATCGCCTTCATCGGTTTCTGCGTCTCCGGCGCCTTCATGGTGCTGGCGAACCCGATCGGGTTCTGGGCCGGTCTCGTCGTCGTCGCCGTCGGCGGAGTCGTCGGCCTCGCGATGAAGGCCGCGGGCATGGGCGCCCCGAAGGCCGAGCACCGGGACCTCGCCGACGTCATCGCCGCCAACCGGGTCCCCGCCAAGGTCTGAGCGGTACCCAGGTTCGAAAGGCGCGGCCCGGTCGGGCTGCGCCTTTTGTCATGAGCGGAGAGAATCAGCCGGTGGACGCCCCTCGCACCCCCGCCGCCCCAGGACCCGCCGCAGGACCCGCCCCCGGGCCCTTCGCCCCCGGGCCCGCCGCCCCCGTACCCGCCTCGCGGGCCCGCCGGCTGGCCGGGCCGGTGCTCACGCTCGCCGGGGCCGTGGCCGCCTTCGCCTACGTCGGTGCGGTGGACCCGAACGAGCCCGGGCACTACCCGGTGTGCCCGCTGTTCCGGCTGACCGGCGTCCTGTGCCCCGGCTGCGGCGGACTGCGCAGCGCGCACGCCTTCGCCCGGGGGGACCTGGCGGCCGCGCTCGGGTCCAACGCCGTGGCCGTCGCCGGCTACCTCGTCTTCGCCGGTTTCCTGGCGCTGTGGCTGGTCAGGGCCGTCCGCGGCGGCCCCGTCCCCCGGTTCGCGCTGCGGCCCGCGTACTGGTGGGGAATCGGGGTCCTGGTGCTCGCCTTCTCGATTGTCCGCAATTTTCCCTTCGGTTCCGCTCTGGCCCCCTGAGCCCTTGCGGGGCCTTGCGGGGAGCTACGGGAAGGCCATATTCCGACTGTCCAGTCCCTGGGAATCCGCGAAGTCAGTGCAGAGGCCGTAGAGACCTGCGGATACCATTTGGAGTGCTGACCTTGCAGGGGTACGTGTCCGCAAGGCGGCCGACCGTCACTAACCCGGAAGGGGGCCGCTCGCGTGAGTGTGCTCGACGAGATCATCGAAGGGGTCCGCGAAGACCTTGCCGAACGGCAGGCCCGCGTGAGCCTCGACGAGCTCAAGGAGCGTGCCGCCAAGGCGCCCCAGGCCAAGGACGGTGTCGCGGCCCTGCGCGGCGACAGCGTCAAGGTGATCTGCGAGGTCAAGCGCTCCAGCCCCTCCAAGGGCGCGCTGGCCGCGATCGCCGATCCGGCCGGGCTCGCCGCCGACTACGAGGCGGGCGGTGCCGCGGTCATCTCCGTCCTCACCGAACAGCGTCGTTTCGGCGGCTCGCTGGCCGACCTGGAGGCCGTCCGCGCCCGCGTGGACATCCCGATCCTGCGCAAGGACTTCATCGTCACGGCGTACCAGCTGTGGGAGGCCCGCGCCTACGGCGCCGACCTCGTGCTGCTGATCGTCGCGGCCCTGGACCAGGAGGCCCTCGTCTCCCTGATCGAGCGGGCCGAGTCCATCGGCCTCACCCCGCTC
Source organism: Streptomyces sp. NPDC002032 (assembly GCF_042890765.1). Taxonomy (NCBI): domain Bacteria; kingdom Bacillati; phylum Actinomycetota; class Actinomycetes; order Kitasatosporales; family Streptomycetaceae; genus Streptomyces; species Streptomyces sp. NPDC002032. Next base: position 176,901 of record NZ_JBIASM010000007.1, read on the forward strand.
GTGGAGGTGCACGACGAGGAGGAGATCGAGCGGGCCGTGGCCGCCGGCGCCAAGATCATCGGCGTCAACGCGCGCAACCTGAAGGACCTCAAGGTCGACCGCTCCACCTTCGAGCGGATCGTCGGCGAGATCCCGGCCCACATCGTGAAGGTCGCCGAGTCCGGCATCCGCGGACCGCACGACCTGATCGCCTACGCCAACGAGGGCGCCGACGCGGTCCTCGTCGGCGAGTCCCTGGTCACCGGCCGCGACCCGAAGGCGGCCGTCGCCGACCTCGTCGCCGCCGGAGCCCACCCCGCCCTGCGCCACGGCCGGAGCTGATCCTTCCCATGCCTGACTCCCGCCCCTCCGTCCGCACCCGACCGGGCCGCGGCCCGGCCGGTGTGCCGACGGCGCACGCGCCCCTGGCGCGCGGCTGCCGCCCCCGCGGCTGCCGCGCCCCGGCCCGGCGCGTGCACGGCCGGCGGGTGCGCTACGTGATCGGCTCCGAACCCGGACAGGTCAACGGAATGCGATGGCGCGGCGGAGCCGCGCTGTAGACGACGGCCCCCCCGGCCCGGTACGCGAAGGCGCGCCGGGCGGAAGGCCGCGCACGGCCCCACGCCGCCCGAGCGCACGCTCCCGGCGCGGGTTGCCGCGTCCGCACGGCCGCGCCCCCCGAGCGGGGTGCGCGGGCCGCGGACCGACAGCGCAATACGGTACAACCAGCCCCCGTCGCGCAGTTCCGTACACGTAGGAGTAGTGGCCATGTCCACCCGCTCGTTCTTCATTCCGGACCCGGAGGGTCACGTCCCCAACTCCGAGGGCTACTTCGGTGACTTCGGCGGCAAGTTCATCCCGGAGGCGCTCGTCGCCGCCGTGGACGAGGTCGCCGTCGAGTACGAGAAGGCCAAGGGCGACCCGGCCTTCGCCGCCGAGCTCGACGACCTCATGGTCAACTACACCGGCCGGCCCAGCTCCCTCACCGAGGTGCCGCGCTTCGCCGAGCACGCGGGCGGCGCCCGGATCTTCCTCAAGCGCGAGGACCTCAACCACACCGGCTCGCACAAGATCAACAACGTGCTGGGCCAGGCGCTGCTCACCAAGCGCATGGGCAAGACCCGCGTGATCGCCGAGACCGGCGCGGGCCAGCACGGCGTGGCCACCGCCACCGCCTGCGCCCTCTTCGGCCTTGAGTGCACCATCTACATGGGCGAGGTCGACACCCAGCGCCAGGCCCTGAACGTGGCCCGCATGCGCATGCTCGGCGCCGAGGTCATCGCCGTGAAGTCCGGCTCCCGGACCCTCAAGGACGCCATCAACGAGGCGTTCCGCGACTGGGTCGCCAACGTGGACCGGACCCACTACCTCTTCGGTACGGTGGCCGGCCCGCACCCCTTCCCGGCCATGGTCCGCGACTTCCACCGCGTCATCGGCGTCGAGGCCCGCCGCCAGATCCTGGAGCGCACCGGCCGGCTGCCCGACGCCGTCGCGGCCTGCGTCGGCGGCGGCTCCAACGCCATCGGCCTCTTCCACGCCTTCATCCCGGACGCCGACGTCCGCCTGGTCGGCTTCGAGCCCGCCGGGCACGGCATCGAGACCGGCGAGCACGCCGCCACCCTCAGCGCCGGCGAGCCCGGCATCCTGCACGGCTCCCGCTCCTACGTGCTCCAGGACGAGGAGGGCCAGATCACCGAGCCCTACTCGATCTCCGCCGGTCTGGACTACCCGGGCATCGGCCCGGAGCACTCCTACCTCAAGGACTCCGGCCGCGGCGAGTACCGCGCGGTCACCGACGACGCCGCCATGCAGGCGCTGCGGCTGCTCTCGCGCACCGAGGGCATCATCCCGGCGATCGAGTCGGCGCACGCCCTCGCCGGCGCCCTCGACCTGGGCAAGGAGCTGGGCAAGGACGGCCTGATCGTGGTCAACCTGTCCGGCCGCGGCGACAAGGACATGGACACGGCCGCCCGCTACTTCGGCCTCTACGACACCGACGGCGAAGTCGCCGGCAACGAGTTCTCCGAGGGGGACGACAAGTGAGCACCACCGGCAACATCGAGCTGCTGAGCGCGACCCTCGCCAAGGCGAAGTCCGAGGACCGGGCCGCCCTCGTCGCCTACCTCCCGGCCGGCTTCCCGACCGTGGACGGGGCCGTCGAGGCCGTCAAGGCCATCGTCGCGGGCGGCGCGGACGTCGTCGAGATCGGCCTGCCGCACAGCGACCCGGTCCTGGACGGCCCGGTCATCCAGACCGCCGACGACATCGCCCTGCGCGGCGGCGTGAAGATCGCCGACGTGATGCGCACGGTCCGCGAGGCGCACGAGGCGACCGGGGCCCCGATCCTGGTCATGACGTACTGGAACCCCATCGACCGCTACGGCGTCGAGCGGTTCACCGCCGAGCTGGCGGCGGCGGGCGGGGCCGGCTGCATCCTGCCCGACCTGCCGGTCCAGGAGTCCGCGCTGTGGCGCGAGCACGCGGCCAAGCACGGTCTGGCGACCGTCTTCGTCGTGGCCCCCAGCAGCAAGGACGAGCGCCTGGCCACCATCACGGCGGCCGGTTCCGGCTTCGTCTACGCGGCGTCCCTGATGGGCGTCACGGGCACCCGCGAGTCGGTCGGCAACCAGGCCGAGGACCTGGTGCGCCGCACCCGCGCCACCAGCGACCTGCCGGTCTGCGTCGGCCTCGGCGTCTCGAACGCCGCTCAGGCCAAGCAGGTCGCCGCCTTCGCCGACGGCGTCATCGTCGGCTCGGCCTTCGTGAAGCTGCTGCTGGACGCACCGGACGAGCGGTCGGGGCTGGACGCCGTACGGGCCCTGGCGGGCGAGCTTGCGGAAGGCGTACGCAGGTCCTGACGCCGGGCGGGCCCCGACGGGGGTTCCGTAGCCCGATCGGGTGGAAACGGGGGCGGGGAGGCACGCGAGTGCCTCCCCGCTTCGTTTGGCCGAACGTGAGCGAGAAGAACGACGGTGCGAACCGCGATGCGATGACGAAACGATCGGCCCGGGAGCGGCTCCAGCAGGAGCGCGAGCGGGAGAAGACCCGGGACAAGCGCCGGCGGACCCTCGTCGTGTCGGCGGCGGTGGTCGGCGTGCTCGGCCTCGCGGCCGTCGTCGGCCTGATCGCCGCCAATGCCGGGTCCGGGGACAAGTCGGCGAAGGCGGGTCCGGTGGCGGCCCCGTCGGGAGCCACCGGCAAGGACGCGCTCGCCATCCAGTCCGGCAAGGACGGGGCCCCGTCCCAGCTGACCGTCTGGGAGGACTTCCGCTGCCCGGCCTGCAAGGCCTTCGAGACCAGCTACCGGGACACCATCCACGATCTGGAGGCCAAGGGGCTGCTGAAGGTCGAGTACCACCTCGTCACCCTCATCGACGGGAACATGCGCGGCAGCGGCTCGCTCAAGGGTGCCAACGCGGCCGCCTGCGCGCAGGACGCCGGGAAGTTCACCGCGTACCACGACGTCCTCTTCCAGAACCAGCCGGAGGAGACCGACGACGCCTACGGCAAGAACGCCAGGCTGCTGGAGCTGGCCGGCCAGGTGGACGGACTGGACAGCCCCGCGTTCCGCTCCTGCGTGGAGAACGGCACGCACAACGCCTGGGTCGGCAAGTCGCAGGAGGCCTTCGTGGCGGGCAAGTTCCGCGGCACCCCGACCATCCTGCTCGACGGCAAGGACCTCTTCGCCGACCAGGCCGATCCGCTGACCCCGCAGAAGCTGAGGGCGAAGGTCGAGGCCAAGGCGGGCGGGGGCGCGGGAACGGCTTCGGCCTCGCCGTCGCCTTCCGCTTCGGCGTCGGGGTCCGGTTCCGGTTCCGGTTCCGGGTCCGGTTCCGGATCGGTCAAGGGTTCCGGGAAGGGGACGCCCGCGCCGTCCGGCTCCCCGAAGGGCCTCTCCAAGGGGACCTCGCAGGACTGAGCGGCGCCGGTCGCCGTGTGTGGTTTTGGTTTCAGCTTGCCGGGCGGGTTGCGGTGCGCACCGCCCGGCAGGGTAGCGTCAGGTCTGCCATGACCCTTGCCTATATCCCCAGTCCGTCGACCGGCGTGATCCATCTCGGACCGATCCCGCTCCGCGGCTACGCGTTCTGCATCATCATCGGCGTCTTCGTCGCCGTCTGGCTCGGCAACAAGCGGTGGATCGCGCGCGGCGGAAAGCCGGGCACGGTCGCGGACATCGCCGTGTGGGCGGTGCCGTTCGGCCTCGTCGGCGGCCGCCTCTACCACGTGATCACCGACTACCAGCTCTACTTCGGCGAAGGCCGCGACTGGGTCGACGCCTTCAAGATCTGGGAGGGCGGCCTCGGCATCTGGGGCGCCATCGCGCTGGGCGCGGTCGGCGCCTGGATCGGCTGCAGGCTGCGCGGCATCCCGCTGCCGGCCTGGGCCGACGCCCTGGCCCCCGGCATCGCCATCGCGCAGGCCTGCGGCCGCTGGGGCAACTGGTTCAACCAGGAGCTGTACGGCCGCGCCACCGACCTGCCGTGGGCGGTGAAGATCAGCGAGGGGCCCAACCGGGTCGCCGGGACCTACCACCCGACCTTCCTCTACGAGTCGCTCTGGTGCCTCGGCGTCGCCGCGCTGGTCATCTGGGCCGACCGCCGCTTCAAGCTCGGGCACGGCCGGGCCTTCGCCCTGTACGTGGCCGCGTACTGCCTGGGCCGCGGCTGGATCGAGTACATGCGGGTCGACGAGGCGCACCACATCCTCGGCCTGCGGCTGAACGTGTGGACGGCCATGATCGTCTTCGTCCTCGCGGTGGTCTACTTCGTGCTCTCCGCCAAGCTGCGGCCCGGGCGCGAGGAGGTCGTCGAGCCGGAGACCTCCGGCGGTCCGGGCGAGGTGGCTGCGGCCACGGCTGCGGGCGAGCCCGAGGCGGCCGGAGCCGAGGCGAAGACCGACCTCACCAAGGCCGCCCCTGCGGACGGGAAGGGTGCCGAGGGCGCCGCGAAGGCGGATCTGGGCAAGCCCGCCGAGGGCGTCGCCAACGGGGCCGACAAGAGCTGACCGGGTCGTACCGGAGGGGGCGCCGCAGGTCGCGGCGCCCCCTCCGGCGTACCCGGCCCCCGCGGGGCCGTTCCCTACCCGCCCTTCCTCCGCCCCGGACCCCTCGCCTCAATCGCCGGCGGGGCTGGAAAATCCAGCCCCGCCGGCGATTGAGGCGAGAACGGTTGACGGAGTCCGGCGCAGCCGCGCGAGCGGCGCGTCAAGAAAGCGTCCGGCGGGAGAGGGTCAGGGTGCGGTGGGCGGCCGCCACCACCGCCGGGTCCACGAAGCGGCCGTCCGGCAGGGCCTGGGCCCCCGGCGTGGCGCGGGCGGCGGTGACGATCTCCTCGGCGGCGGTGACCTCCTCCGGCCGGGGCAGGTAGGCCCCCTCGATCACCGGGAGCTGGCGGGGGTGGATCGCCGCCCGGCCGAGGAAGCCGAGCGCGCGGCCGCGGGCACAGGAGGCGGCCAGCGCCTCCAGGTCCCGGATGTCCGGGAACACCGACTGGGCCGGGGGGGCCAGCCCGGCGGCCCGGGCGGCGACCACCACCCGCGAGCGCGGCCAGTCCAGCCCCTCCTCCGCGCTGACCCCCAGATCGGCGCGGAGGTCCGCCTCGCCCAGGGTCAGCCCGTGCAGGGAGGGGTGCGCCCGGGCGATCTCGTACGCCCGCTCCACCCCCAGCGCGCTCTCCAGCAGCGCGTACAGGGCCACCCCGCCGGCCCGGTCGGCGACCCGTACGACCTGCTCCGGGGCGTCGATCTTCGGCAGCCGCAGCCCGGCGAGCCCGTGCAGCCGGGCCAGAGCGGTGAGGTCGGCGCCCGCCCAGGGGGAGCCGAGGGCGTTGACGCGCACGTGGACGGGGACCGGGGGCCGCTCGGTGAGCAGCTCGGCGGTGGCCGCGCGGGCGTACTCCTTGCGGGAGGCGGACACCGAGTCCTCCAGGTCCACGATGACGGCGTCCGCCCCGCACCGCAGGGCCTTGGCCACCACCTCGGGGCGGTCGCCGGGGGCGTAGAGCCAGGTCAGGATCACAGGGCTCGCTCCGTTCGGAGGGCGGCGATCTCGGCCCGGGTCAGGCCGAGTTCGGTCAGGACGGCGTCGGTGTCGGCGCCGTGCGGGCGGCCCGCCCAGCGGATCCCGCCGGGGGTGCCGGACAGCCGGAAGAGGACGTTCTGCATGCGGATCGGGCCGAGTTCGGGGTCCTCGACCTCGGTCACCGTGTCCAGGGCCGCGAACTGCGGATCGGCCAGTACGTCCCGGACGTCGTAGACCGGGGCCACGGCCGCCTCGGCCTCCTCGAAGGCGGCGATGACCTCCTCGGCCTTGTGCCGGGCGATCCAGCCGCCGACGGCCCCGTCGAGGAGCTCGGCGTGGGCGGCCCGCCCGGAGCCGTCCGCGAACCAGGGTTCGGCGGTCAGCTCGGGCCGTCCGACCAGGCATAGCACCCGCTCGGCGACGGACTGGGCCGAGGTGGACACCGCCAGCCAGCGGCCGTCCGCGCTGCGGTAGGTGTTGCGGGGCGCGTTGTTGGCGGAACGGTTGCCGGAGCGGGGCTGGACGTAGCCGAGCTGGTCGTACCAGAGCGGGTGCGGGCCGAGCACGGTGAGGATCGGCTCGATGATCGCCAGGTCGACCACCTGGCCGCGGCCGGTGCGGTCGCGGCCGGCGAGGGCCGTCATCACGGCGTACGCGGTGGTGAGCGCGGCGATGGAGTCCGCGAGGCCGAAGGGGGGCAGGGTCGGCGGGCCCTCCGGCTCGCCGGTGATCGCCGCGAAGCCGCTCATGGCCTCGGCGAGGGTGCCGAAGCCGGGGCGGTGGGAGTACGGGCCGTGCTGGCCGAAGGCCGTGACGCGGGCCAGCACCAGGCGCGGGTTGGCGGCCTCCAGCTCGGGCCAGCCCAGGCCCCACCTCTCCAGGGTGCCGGGGCGGAAGTTCTCGATCACCACGTCGGCGGTGGCGGCCAGCCGCAGCAGGGTGTCCCGGCCACCGGGGGCGGACAGGTCGAGGGTCATCGTCCGCTTGTTCCGCCCGAGCAGCTTCCACCACAGCCCGACGCCGTCCTTGGCGGGGCCGTGGCCGCGGGAGGGGTCGGGGCGCTCGGGGTGCTCGACCTTGATCACCTCGGCGCCGAAGTCTCCGAGCAGGGTGGCGGCGAGCGGCCCGGCGAAGAGGGTGGCCAGGTCCAGCACCCGGAGCCCCTCCAGGGGCCCGGCGCAGGACCCGGCGCCGCCGGGCGCGCCGCCGGCCCCGGCCGTCACGCGCCACCCCCGCCCCGGGGAAGCGACGCCGCTCCGGCGGCGGCCCCGGGGCCGGGCGGGGGTGCGGTGGCCGGGTCCGGTCCGGGTGCGGCGGGCGGTGGCGGGGCGTCCAGGTCGGCGCGGGTGGGCATGGAGGGCTGGGCGCCGGGGCGCTGGACCGCGAGGGCGGCCGCGCGGGCGGCCCAGGTCAGGGCCTCGGGCATCGGGCGGCCCTCGCCGAGGGCCACCGCGAGGGCCCCGACGAAGGTGTCCCCGGCCGCCGTGGTGTCCACGGCCCGGACCCGAGGCGCGGGCACCGTCAGCGGCTCCCGCCCCCGCGCCGCGTACAGGGCCCCGGCCGCGCCCAGCGTGACCACCACCTCCGGCACCTCGCGCAGCAGCGCCTCCGCCGCCGCGAGGGGATCGGTGAAGCCGGTGAGGGTGGCGGCCTCGTGCTCGTTCGGCACCAGGAGGTCGATCAGCTCCAGCAGCTCCCGCGGCAGCGGCCGCGCCGGGGCCGGGGTGAGGACCGTACGGACCCCGTGGGCGCGGGCCGCCGTCGCCCCCGCGACGACGGCCTCCAGGGGAAGTTCGAGCTGGAGCAGCAGCGCGTCGGCGGCGCCGATCCGGGATGCGTCACCCGGCGCCAGGCCGGTGACGTGCCCGTTGGCGCCGGGGACGACGACGATGCTGTTGGCACCCTCGTCGTCGACGGTGATGTGCGCGGTGCCGCTGGCGCCCTCGACGGTGCGCAGCGCGGCCGTCTCGACCCCGGCGGCGGTGAGCGCGGAGCGCAGCCGTACGCCGAACTCGTCCGTGCCGACCGCGCCGATCATCACCACCTCCCCGCCGAGCCGGGCGGCGGCCACCGCCTGGTTGGCGCCCTTGCCGCCGGGGACGGTGCGGAACTCCCGCCCGGTGACGGTCTCCCCGAGGCGGGGCGCCCGGGACACGTAGGCGACGAGGTCCATGTTGGTACTGCCGAGCACGGCGATGGCCGTCATGAGCGGGCTGCCTCCTGGGCGGTGAGATGGGCGAGGGTGTCGAAGCCGATGCCGTCGAAGCCGGCGACGGTGGTGCGGAGCCGGTTCTTGAGCGGAGCGGTCCAGCGCTCCGGCAGCCGGTCGGGGGACCCGGCCAGGAGCCCGGCGACCGAACCGGCCGTGGCGCCGTTGGAGTCGGTGTCCCAGCCGCCGGACACCACCCGGCACACGGAGTGCGTGAAGTCTCCGTCCGCGTGGGTGAGGGCGGCCGCGATCAGGGCGGTGTTCGGGAGGGCGTGTACCCAGTGGTAGTGGCCGTAACAGGCGTGCAGCCGGTCCACGACCCGGTCGAAGTCCGCCTCGGCGCGGGCGGTACGGATCCCGAAGCGGACGGCGTCGGCGAGGCGCGAGCGGGGCGGTACGACGGAGAGGCCGGCCCGCAGCGCGGTGTGCACGTCGCTGCGGCCCCCGGCCGCCTCGGCGATGGTGGCGGCGGCGAAGAGGGCGGCGTAGACGCCGTTCGCGGTGTGGGTGAGGGCGGCGTCGCGGTACGCCTGCTCGGCTGCGGCCGCCGGGTCGCCGGGGTTGGTCCAGCCGTGCACGTCGGCCCGGATCAGGGCGCCGATCCACTCCCGGAAGGGGTTGTGGTGGGTGGCGGTCGCGGGGGGCTCCAGGCCGAGCAGCAGGTTGCGGTACGCGACGCGCTCGGCGGTGAAGGTGCGGCCGGCCGGGAGCTCGTCGAGCCAGAGGCGGGCCAGGTCGTCGGTGGTGAAGCGCTTGCCGTGGCGCTGGAGCAGGAGCAGGGCGAGGAGGGGGTGGTCGAGGTCGTCGTCCTCGGGGGCGCCGTCGATGTTCTCGGCGAGGGAGGTGGGGGCGGAGCGGCGGTTCCACGGGTACGCGGCGAGCAGTTCCGGGGGGACGTGCCGGGCGGTGAACCAGTCGGCCAGGGGCCAGTTGCCCGCGGCGCGGGCGAGGGCCCGGATCCCCTCCAGGGGGAGCTTCTCGACGGGCTTGCCGAGCACGCAGCCGACGGCGCGCCCGATCCAGGCCGCCTCCAGCCTGCGCCGCAGCCCGGCATCCGGCGTCCCGGCGGCGGCCGCGGCCGTGCCCGCCCCGAAGCCGCCGCCCGCCGCCCCCGCACCGGCCCCCGGCCCCGCCCCGAGCCGTGCTCCCACACCGGCCCCCGGCCCCGGCGCCGCCCCGGGCAGCGGCTCCGGCGCGGAGCGCGGGTGCGCGGCGGGGCTCGTGCCCGGGGCCGTGCCGGGGCGTGGCTGCGGTTCCGGCTCCGGCCGAGGGGGCCGGGCCGGGGCGGGGGGCCAGGTGGCCCGGAGGGCGGGCCAGGCGGTGGGTTCCGCGTCGGCCGTGGGGACGGGGAGCGCGGCCAGTCCGGCCAGGAGACGGGTGGCGAGGGCGCGGAGTTCCGGTGGGGCCGGGGTGGAGGAGGCCCCGGCCCGGGCCGGGGCCGGGTGGCCGCCCGCGGCCGTCCAGGCGCGCGCCGCCGGCCCCGCGTCCCGGCCGTCCTCGGCGGCCTGCCGCAGCTCGTGCCCGATCAGGTCCTCCGGCTGCGCCCAGGTGAGCCGGATCACCGCGGGGAGGCGAGGGCGGCGAAGGCCGCCTCGTGGGCGCGCCGCCGGGCCCGGTCGAGGGCGAAGACGTCCCGGGCGACGGCGGCCAGCGTCAGGGCCGGGCCGTGCAGGTCGAGCCGGCTCGCCTCGGCGACCTGTTTGGCCCAGCCCTCCGGCACCGCCCCGGGCCCGCCCAGCGCGCCCGCGACCGCGCCCGCCATGGTGGCGATGGAGTCGCAGTCGCGGCCGTAGTTGACGGCGCCGAGCACCGAGGACTCGTACGCCCCGTCCGCGACGAGCAGCATGCCGAGGGCGACGGGGAGTTCCTCGATGGAGTGCAGCCGGGAGGGCCGGCGCGCGCCGAGGGAGGGCGTGCGGTAGTCCGGGCCGACGGAGTCGTAGGGGGCCACCGCCTCCCGGAGCGGGACCAGCGCCGATTCGAAGTCCCGGTGGAGCAGCGCGACGTCGCGGACGGCGGCGATGGCGGCGCGGGTGCCGTCCTTCGCGAAGGACAGCGCGGTGTCCACCACCGAGGCCGCGTCCGCGCCCGGCACGCAGGCCGCCGCCACGGCCGCCGCGAACACCCCCGCCGCCTCCCGCCCGTACGAGGACTGGTGCGCGCCGGTGATGTCCAGCGCCTCGGCGTACGCGGCCGCCGGATTGCCCGCGTTGACCAGGCCGACCGGCGCCATGTACATCGCCGCACCGCAGTTGACGATGTTGCCGGTGCCGGCCTCGCGGGGGTCGGCGTGCGCGTAGTGCAGCCGGGTCACGATCCACTTCTCGGCGAGGAAGACCCGCTGGAGGGGCAGGGCTTCCGCCTCCAGCTCCGGGATCCACCGGGGGACCGTCATCAGGTCCGGGACGAGGTGGTCGGCGACCGCGTAGGCGTCCAGGTGGTCCCGTACGGCGGCGTAGACGCGGATCAGCGCGTGCGTCATCAGGGTGTCGTCGGTGACGTGCCCGTCGCCCTTGTGGTACGGGGCGAGGGGGCGGGCGGTGCGCCAGTCCTCGTGCCAGGGCCCGACCACGCCGTGCACGCGGCCGCCGTGCCGTTCGACGATCTGGTCCGGGGACCAGCCCTCCACCGGGCCGCCGAGCGCGTCGCCGACGGCGGCTCCGACGAGGGCGCCGGTGACCCGGTCCTCCAGTGTCAGCGTCATGTCCGAATCATCCCTTGGGTGAGGTGAGTTCCGTGCGGGTGAGCAGCGCGGCCAGTTCGACCAGGTCGGTCCCGGCCAGCCGGGGCAGGGCGCAGCCGGAGAGGGTGCGGCAGGCTTCGCGCCAGGTGGCGGGGAGGGAGTCGCCGCCGCCGAGGGCGCCGGTCAGGGCGCCCGCGAGGGCGGGGGCGGAGTCCGCGACGCGGGAGAGGCAGGCGGCTGCCGGGACGGCCTCGCAGACGCGGCCGCGGGCGGCGGTGGCCAGGGCCAGGGCGACGGGGACGGTCTCGGCGGCGGCGATGCCGTAGCTGTAGACGTGGTCGACGATCTGGTGTTCCAGGAGCGGGACGAGGGCGAAGGCGCCCGCCCCGGCGTCGGCGTCGGCGTCGGCGCGGGCGAGGGCGACGGCGTGCCGGGCGTTGCGGCCGATCTCGGTGGCGGCGGGGAGCTGGGCGAGGGCGGCCTCGACGGCGGTGTCGGTGTCGGCGCCGGCCAGGGCGGTGGCGAGGGCGGCGGCCATGGCGCGGGCGCCGTGGACTCCGTCGCCGTCCTGGGTGTAGCGGGCGTCGAACTCGGCGAGGTCGGCGGCGGCGGCCGGGTCGCCGGGGTGGACGACGGCGAGGACGCACGCGCGGACGCAGGCGGCGTCGTCGAAGTAGTGCGGGTTGTCGTGGCCGGTGGCGGGCGGACGCAGGCCGGCGGCGAGATTGCCGAGGCCGGCGCGGACGGAGATCCGGGCGCGCAGCGGCAGGACGGCCGACTCGACCTCCGGGGCGCGGTCGGCTGCCGCCGCGACTTCGCTGGCCAGGGCGTTCCAGGCGAGGTCGATGGCGGCGCGCATGCGGCGGGACCGGGAGAGGTCGCTGAGCAGGGCCCCGGCGGCGGTGAGTACGGACTCGGCGGCGAAGGCGGCCCATTCGGCGTCGTCGGAGGGGCCGAGGCGGAGGGGTTCGGGGGGCTGGTTGAGGGCGATGGGGACGGGGAGGGTGGTCGTGGCGTTCTGCTCCGCGAAGGTGTCGAGCTCGCGGGTGAGGCGGCGGGTCCACTCGGGCATCCGGCTGGCGCGGTGCCGGGCGGCGGGCCACCCGGCGGCGTCGCCCGCGGCGAGCCCGAGGAGCAGCCCCTCGATCCGCCGGACGCCTGCGGCGGGCTCGGCGGGGGTACGCGGCCGGTCGCGGAGGCCGACGGGCGGCGGCGCGGCGGTACGGGGCTCGCGGTCCGCCGGGTCGGTGGGGCGCTCGATGATCCGGATCCCGGTGGGTCCCCCCAGCCCGCCCGAAACCGGCGGCAGCCCCCCGGCGTACGCGACCTCCCGCCAGGCGGGCGGCCGGGCCGCCGCGAGGGCGGGGGCTCCGTACTCCGGCAGGGCCGCCGAGCCGGGGGAGCCCGGGCCGGCCGGTGCAGCGACCTCCCACCGGACGGCCTGCGGGGCCGCTGCCGCGGCGTCGGGGCGTGTCGGGGCCGCTGGGTCGGCTTCCTGCCAGGTGGGCTGCGCGGCCGCCGCGAGGGCGGGGGCTCCGTACTCCGGCAAGGCCGCCGAGCCGGGACAGCCCGGGCCGGCCGGTGCAGCGACCTCCCACCGGACGGCCTGCTGGGCCGGCGCCGGGTCGGCCGGGGCGTGCTGCGGGGGCGCTGCCGGGGTGGGAGGCGGGGGCGCCGGGAGGTTGGTGTCCGGGGCCGGTACGGCGGGCACGGCCCGGGCGGGTGGTGGGGGCGGGTCCGTGGGCTCGCGGTGGGGGGCGTCCGGGGGCGGGGTCATCGGGCGGGCTCGGAGTCGGGGGTGAGGAGGTCCGCGATGTCCAGGACGTGGTAGCCCCGCATCGAGGGGAGGCAGCTGCCCCGGACCGGGCCGATGGCCGCGGCCCAGGCGGCCGGGACGGCGGCGGCCCCCGACAGGGCGCCGGCCAGGGCGCCCGCGACGGCGGCGGTGGTGTCGGCGTCCCGGCCCATGTTGACGGCCGTCAGCACGGAGGAGGGGAAGTCGCCCGCGCAGGCGGCGAAGGCCCCGAAGGCGAGGCCCACCGCCTCGGGGGCGAGGTCCGTCCACGGGTAGCCCCCGATGACCACCGCGGAGCGCACCGCCCGTTCGCCGCGCGGGGCGGCGGTGACGGCGCGGCGCAGGGAGCGGGCCGTCCAGGAGTCGGACGGGATGACCGACAGGGCCGCCGAGACCACGGAGGCGGGGGAGCCGCCGGCCATCGCCGCCGCGACCCCGGCGGCCACGGCCTGGCCCCCGTAGATGCCCTCCCCGTCGTGGCTGACCGAGCCGTCGATGGCGACCAGCCGGGCGGCCTCCGCCGGGCGGCCCGCCGCGAAGACGCCGAAGGGGGCCGCCCGCATCGCGAGCCCGTCGCTCCAGGCGTGGCGGTGCTGCGCCGAGATCGGGGCGGCCAGGCCCCGCCGGAGGTTCTCCAGGGTGCCCCGCTCGGAGAAGCCGGCCCCGCGGAAGGGGCCCTCGTCCAGGTCCGCGATCCAGTGGTGCCAGGCCCGCTCGACGTGCGCGACGGTGAGCGCGGAGCCGTGCCGGGCCAGCAGCAGGCCGGAGAAGATGGCGTACTCGGTGTCGTCGGTGCCCGCCGGGTCGTCCGATACGAAGCCCTCGATGCGGCCCCATTTCGCCCGGATCTGCGACGGCTTCATGTTCTCCGCCGGCGCGCCCAGCGCGTCACCCACCGCGAGGCCGAGAAGAGCGCCCCTGGCCCGTTCGGGGAGGACCTGCGGATTGCATGCGATCAGCTCCATGCGCGCCTCTCCACTTGATGGGACTCATGATGAGCCCTTGGGGGATTTGTGCCACGACATGTGGTTTGTCGCTCGCCGCGAAACACCGCCCGAACGCCCCCGTCACCCGGTCGCCGAACCGCGAAAGCCCAGGTAAGTACGGCCTTCCTTGCTGGCGGGCGGCAAAAATCGTGCGTACTTTCGAGGTGTTCAGGGGGAGTGCTCCGGATGGGGCACGGCTGCGCGTGCTTTCGCGCGCCCTCTCGCGTCGAACGGGGAGATACGCCGCATGTCCATCATCGACAACGAAGCGCCGCTGCACACCGCGCACCGCGACAACCACACCCACCGCGATGTCAACGGCGGATGGCTGCGGCCGGCCGTGTTCGGCGCGATGGACGGGCTCGTCTCCAACCTCGCCCTGATGACCGGCGTCGCCGGCGGCTCCGTCGCCCCGCAGACCATCGTGATCACCGGCCTGGCGGGCCTCGCGGCCGGCGCCTTCTCGATGGCCGCCGGCGAGTACACCTCCGTCGCCTCCCAGCGCGAGCTCGTCCTGGCCGAGCTCGACGTGGAGCGCCAGCAGCTGCGCAAGCACCCGGTCGACGAGATGGAGGAGCTCGCGGAGCTCTACGTCTCGCGCGGCGTCGAGCCCGCCCTGGCCCGCGAGGTCGCCATGCAGCTCTCCCGCGACCCGGAGCAGGCGCTGGAGATCCACGCCCGCGAGGAGCTCGGCATAGACCCCGACGACCTGCCGTCGCCGCTGGTCGCCGCCGTCTCCTCCTTCGGTTCCTTCGCCCTCGGCGCGCTGCTGCCCCTGCTGCCGTACCTGCTCGGCGCGACCTCGCTGGGGCCGGCCGTGCTGCTGGCGCTGCTCGGGCTGTTCGGCTGCGGCGCGGTCGTCGCGCGGGTCACGGCCCGGTCCTGGTGGTTCAGCGGACTGCGCCAGCTGGTCCTGGGTGGCGCGGCCGCGGGTGTGACGTACATCCTGGGAACCTGGATCGGTGGCGTCGTAGGCTAACCGCCGCGGGAATGAGACACTATGCAGTACGCAACATAAGTAGTCCGTTACCCGGCGGTTTCGATTCCGTGACCCCGGGGCATCAGACCAGGGCGCCGGGCAATGATGCCCGCATCGCGCCGGGACCTTCGCCCCGTGTTGTGTCCGCAGAAGTCCTTGCAGGAGCCCCCGCAGCCCAGCGAAGGTCCTTTCTTTCCCACCTCGTGCGTTGTCCGCATGTTGGAACGCCATATCCGCTTCTCGGGATTGCCGTCATCATGTAACCTGCACGAAATTTCGCAGAGGGCCAACGTCGTCCCTCGGCTATGCACATATGCCACGACGACGACGGGAGAGCCGATGCGTTCCGCATCCACGCACTCCGCGACCGGCTCCAGCACCACCGCCTGGTCGCCCATGGACGGTCGCCCCGCCCAGCAGGGCATGTACGACCCGCGCAACGAGCACGACGCCTGCGGCGTCGGCTTCGTGGCCAACCTCAGCGGCGAGGCCAGCCACACGCTGGTCGAGCAGGCGCTGACCGTATTGCGGAACCTCGAGCACCGTGGCGCCACCGGATCCGAGCCGGACTCGGGCGACGGCGCCGGAATCCTGTCCCAGGTACCGGACGCCTTCCTGCGCGAGGTCGCCTCCTTCGAGCTCCCCGAGGCCGGCGCGTACGCCGTCGGCATCGCCTTCCTCCCCGCCGACGGCACCGCACAGGCCGTCGCCGTGGAGCGGATCGAAGCCATCGCCGCCGAGGAAGACCTCACGGTCCTCGGCTGGCGCGAGGTCCCCGTCAGCCCCGATCTGCTCGGCAACGGCGCCCGCGCCACCATGCCGGCCTTCTCGCAGCTGTTCGTGACCGGGGGCACCTCCCGGACGGAGTCCGGGGGAGGCAGCACCGGCATCGAGCTGGACCGCAAGGCCTTCGTACTGCGCAAGCGCGCCGAGCGCGAGGCCGGGGTCTACTTCCCGTCGCTGTCCGCCCGGACCATCGTCTACAAGGGCATGCTGACCACCGGCCAGCTGGAGCCCTTCTTCCCGGACCTCTCCGACCGCCGCTTCGCGTCGACGCTCGCCCTGGTCCACTCCCGGTTCTCGACGAACACCTTCCCGTCCTGGCCGCTCGCCCACCCGTACCGCTTCGTCGCGCACAACGGCGAGATCAACACGGTCAAGGGCAACCGGAACTGGATGAAGGCCCGCGAGTCCCAGCTGGCCTCCGGCGTCTTCGGCGAGGGTGCCCTGGAGCGCATCTTCCCGATCTGCACCCCGGACGCCTCCGACTCGGCCTCCTTCGACGAGGTCCTGGAGCTGCTCCACCTCGGCGGCCGGTCGCTGCCGCACAGTGTGCTGATGATGATCCCGGAGGCCTGGGAGAACCACGCGTCCATGGCCCCGGACCGCCGCGCGTTCTACCAGTACCACTCCACGCTGATGGAGCCCTGGGACGGCCCGGCCTGCGTCACCTTCACCGACGGCACCCAGGTCGGCGCGGTCCTCGACCGCAACGGCCTGCGCCCCGGCCGCTACTGGGTCACCGACGACGGCCTCGTCGTCCTCGGCTCCGAGGTCGGCGTCCTCGACATCGACCCGGCCAAGGTCGTCCGCAAGGGCCGCCTCCAGCCCGGCAAGATGTTCCTCGTCGACACCGCGCAGAAGCGGATCATCGAGGACGACGAGATCAAGGACGAGCTGGCCTCCGCCGCCCCCTACGCCGAATGGCTGGAGACCGGCGAGATCGAGCTGACGGACCTGCCCGAGCGCGAGCACATCGTCCACACCCACGCCTCGGTCACCCGCCGCCAGCAGACCTTCGGCTACACCGAGGAAGAGCTGCGCGTCATCCTCGCGCCCATGGCCCGCACGGCCGGCGAGCCGCTCGGCTCCATGGGCACGGACTCCCCGATCGCGGCCCTCTCCGAGCGCCCCCGGCTGCTCTTCGACTACTTCACCCAGCTCTTCGCGCAGGTCACCAACCCGCCGCTGGACGCCATCCGCGAGGAGCTCGTCACCTCGCTGCTGTCCTCGCTGGGCCCCCAGGGCAACCTGCTGGAGCCGACCTCCGCGTCGTGCCGCAGCGTCACCCTGCCCTTCCCGGTGATCGACAACGACGAGCTCGCCAAGCTCATACACATCAACGCCGACGGCGACATGCCGGGCATGAAGGCCGCCACCCTCTCGGGCCTGTACCGGGTCTCGGGCGGCGGCGCGGCCCTCGCCGCGCGCATCGAGGAGATCCGCGCCGAGGCCGACGCCGCCATCGAGGCGGGCGCCCGCCTGATCGTCCTGTCGGACCGCCACTCGGACGCCGAGCACGCGCCGATCCCCTCGCTGCTGCTCACCTCCGCCGTGCACCACCACCTCATCGCCACCAAGCAGCGCACCCAGGTGGGCCTGCTGGTCGAGGCCGGCGACGTCCGCGAGGTGCACCACGTCGCGCTGCTCATCGGCTACGGCGCGGCCGCCGTCAACCCGTACCTGGCGATGGAGTCCGTCGAGGACCTGCTGCGCGCGGGCACCTTCCTGACCGGCCTGGAGCCGGAGCAGGCCATCAAGAACCTGATCTACGCGCTCGGCAAGGGCGTCCTGAAGGTCATGTCCAAGATGGGCATCTCCACGGTCGCCTCCTACCGCGGCGCCCAGGTGTTCGAGGCCGTCGGCCTCGACGAGGAGTTCGTCGCCACGTACTTCAGCGGCACCGCCACCAAGATCGGCGGCGCCGGTCTGGACGTCGTCGCCAAGGAGGTGGCCGCCCGCCACGCCAAGGCGTACCCGGTCTCCGGCATCGCCGCCACGCACCGCGCGCTGGAGATCGGCGGCGAGTACCAGTGGCGCCGCGAGGGCGAGCCGCACCTGTTCGACCCGGAGACGGTCTTCCGCCTCCAGCACGCCACCCGCAACCGCCGGTACGACATCTTCAAGAAGTACACCGAGCGGGTCAACGAGCAGTCCGAGCGCCTGATGACGCTCCGCGGCCTGTTCGGCTTCAAGTCCGACCGCCCCGCCATCTCCGTGGACGAGGTCGAGCCGGTCTCCGAGATCGTCAAGCGCTTCTCCACCGGCGCCATGTCGTACGGCTCCATCTCCAAGGAGGCGCACGAGACCCTCGCCATCGCGATGAACCAGCTGGGCGCCAAGTCCAACACCGGTGAGGGCGGCGAGGACCCGGACCGCCTGTACGACCCGGCGCGGCGCTCGTCGATCAAGCAGGTCGCCTCCGGCCGCTTCGGCGTCACCTCCGAGTACCTGGTCAACGCGGACGACATCCAGATCAAGATGGCCCAGGGCGCCAAGCCCGGCGAGGGCGGCCAGCTGCCCGGCCACAAGGTGTACCCGTGGGTCGCCAAGACCCGGCACTCCACCCCGGGCGTCGGCCTGATCTCCCCGCCGCCGCACCACGACATCTACTCCATCGAGGACCTGGCCCAGCTGATCCACGACCTCAAGAACGCCAACCCGGCCGCGCGCATCCACGTGAAGCTCGTGTCCGAGGTCGGCGTCGGTACGGTCGCGGCCGGTGTCTCCAAGGCCCACGCGGACGTCGTCCTCATCTCCGGCCACGACGGCGGAACGGGCGCGTCCCCGCTGACCTCCCTCAAGCACGCGGGCGGCCCCTGGGAGCTCGGCCTCGCCGAGACCCAGCAGACCCTGCTGCTCAACGGGCTGCGCGACCGCATCGTGGTCCAGACGGACGGCCAGCTCAAGACCGGCCGCGACGTCGTCATCGCCGCGCTGCTCGGCGCCGAGGAGTTCGGTTTCGCGACCGCGCCGCTCGTCGTCTCCGGCTGCGTCATGATGCGCGTCTGCCACCTGGACACCTGCCCGGTCGGCATCGCCACCCAGAACCCGGTCCTGCGCGACCGCTTCTCCGGCAAGCCCGAATTCGTCGTCAACTTCTTCGAGTTCATCGCGGAGGAGGTGCGCGAGATCCTCGCCGAGCTGGGCTTCCGCACCATCCAGGAGGCCGTCGGCCACGCCCAGCTCCTGGACACCAGCAAGGCCGTCACGCACTGGAAGGCCCAGGGCCTCGACCTGGAGCCCCTCTTCTTCGTGCCCGAGCTGCCCGAGGGCGCGGTCCGCCACGCCCTGATCGAGCAGGACCACGGCCTGGAGAAGGCCCTCGACAACGAGCTGATCAAGCTCGCCGGCGACGCGCTGAACGCCCCCACGGCGGAGGCCGCCCAGCCGGTCCGCGCCCAGGTCGCGATCCGCAACATCAACCGGACCGTCGGCACCATGCTCGGCCACGAGGTCACCAAGAAGTTCGGCGGTGCGGGCCTGCCCGACAACACCATCGACCTGACCTTCACGGGCTCGGCCGGCCAGTCCTTCGGCGCCTTCCTGCCCAAGGGCATCACCCTGCGCCTGGAGGGCGACGCCAACGACTACGTCGGCAAGGGCCTCTCCGGCGGCCGCGTCGTGGTCCGCCCGGACCGCGGCGCCGACCACCTCGCCGAGTACTCCACCATCGCGGGCAACACCATCGGCTACGGAGCCACCGGCGGCGAGATGTTCCTGCGCGGCCGCACCGGCGAACGCTTCTGCGTCCGCAACTCCGGCGCCCTGGTCGTCTCGGAGGGCGTGGGCGACCACGGCTGCGAGTACATGACCGGCGGCCACGCCGTCGTCCTCGGCGAGACCGGCCGCAACTTCGCGGCCGGCATGTCAGGCGGCTCGGCCTACGTCATCGACCTCGACCCGCGCAACGTCAACGTCGGCAACGCCGGGGCCGTCGAGACCGAGCTGTCCGATACGGACAAGCAGTGGCTGCACGACGTCGTGCGCCGCCACGAGGAGGAGACCGGCTCGACCGTCGCCGCCAAGCTCCTCGCCGACTGGTCCGTCGCGGTGGACCGCTTCAGCAAGATCATCCCGACCACGTACAAGGCAGTGCTCGCCGCCAAGGACGCCGCCGAGCTGGCCGGACTCTCGGAGTCCGAGACCACCGAGAAGATGATGGAGGCGGCGACCAATGGCTGACCCGAAGGGCTTCCTCACCACCCCCCGCGAGACCGCCTGTTCCCGTCCCGTCGCCGACCGGCTGAAGGACTGGAACGAGGTCTACGTCCCGGGCTCGCTGCTCCCGATCATCAGCAAGCAGGCCGGCCGCTGCATGGACTGCGGCATCCCGTTCTGCCACAACGGCTGTCCCCTCGGGAACCTGATCCCCGAGTGGAACGACTTCGCGTACCGCGAGGACTGGTCGGCCGCCTCGGAGCGGCTGCACGCCACCAACAACTTCCCGGAGTTCACCGGGCGGCTGTGCCCGGCGCCCTGCGAGTCGGCGTGCGTGCTCGGCATCAACCAGCCGGCCGTCACCATCAAGAACGTCGAAGTCTCGATCATCGACAAGGCCTGGGACAACGGCGACGTCACCCCGCAGCCGCCCGAGCGGCTGTCCGGCAAGACGGCCGCCGTCATCGGCTCCGGGCCGGCCGGTCTGGCCGCGGCCCAGCAGCTGACCCGGGCCGGGCACACCGTGGTGGTGTACGAGCGCGCCGACCGCGTCGGCGGGCTGCTGCGGTACGGCATCCCCGAGTTCAAGATGGAGAAGGTGCACATCAACCGCCGCATCGAGCAGATGCGCGCGGAGGGCACCAAGTTCCGCACCGGCATCGAGGTCGGCCGTGACATCACGGCGACCGACCTGCGCAAGCGGTTCGACGCGGTCGTCATCGCGGCCGGCGCCACCGTCTCCCGCGACCTGCCGGTCCCGGGGCGCGAGCTGAAGGGCATCCATTTCGCGATGGAGTTCCTGCCGCTCGCGAACAAGGTCCAGGAGGGCGACTTCCTGGCCCCGCCGATCACCGCCGAGGGCAAGCACGTGGTCGTCATCGGCGGCGGCGACACCGGCGCGGACTGCGTGGGCACCGCCCACCGCCAGGGCGCGGCCTCGGTCACGCAGCTGGAGATCATGCCGCGCCCCTCGGAGGACCGGCCCGCCGGCCAGCCGTGGCCGACCTTCCCGATGCTCTACAAGGTCACCTCGGCCCACGAGGAGGGCGGCGAGCGGATCTACTCCGTCTCCACGACCCACTTCGAGGGCGACGAGGACGGCAACGTCAAGGCGCTGCACCTGGTCGAGGTGGAGTTCAAGGACGGCAAGCTGGAGCAGAAGCCGGGCACCGAGCGCGTCCTCCCCGCGCAGCTGGTCACCCTGGCGATGGGCTTCACCGGCACCGACCGGGCCAACGGCCTGGTGGACCAGTTCGGCCTGGAGCTCGACGAGCGCGGCAACATCGCCCGTGACGCCTCGTACGCCACCAACGTCGATGGCGTCTACGTCGCCGGTGACGCGGGCCGCGGCCAGTCCCTGATCGTCTGGGCCATCGCGGAAGGCCGCTCGGCCGCCCGCGGTGTGGACCGCTTCCTGACCGGCAGCAGCGCCCTCCCGTACCCGGTCAAGCCGACGGACCGCTCGCTGATGGTGTAACCCACCCCAGCCCCCCCGCCCCCCGGGGCGGGACCCCTCATACGGCCCGTACAACGAAGTGCGGCACCCCGACACAGCGCCCGCCATGTCCCCGACCAGGGATGGCGGGCGCTGTGGCGTACGGGATCACCGAGCGGCGGGGTGGTCACTCGGGCTGGGTGACCGTGGCGCCCCAGCGGGTGGTGGGGGTGGAGGTGGTGACCGTGGCGACGAAGCCGCCGGAGAGGGCGGGGCCCAGGGGGAGGGTGATGCTCGCCGGGTCGCCCGTCGGGCAGTTCAGGGTGAAGGGGGCCGGATCGCGGTCCGGGTGGTCGGCCAGGTGGAAGGTCACCTCGATGGTGCCGCCGCCCTCGCAGGCGAAGGTGGTGAAGGTGTCCAGGCGGGAGTCGAGGCCGCCGGAGACGAAGCCGCTGGAGCCGGTGACCTCGGGGATCCAGATCACGCCGTCCGGGCCGGGATAGGCGATCAGTTGCCCGTCCGCCGCCGGTGACGCGTGGGCCGGCGCCGTCGTCAGGGCGAGGGCCGCGGCGGCCATCGCGAGGGTGAGGGCCTTGCGGGTGGTGTGGGTAGTGGTGTGGGTGTGGTTCATCGGTTCCCCCCGAGCCTTGTGGTCGGTACTGCTTGGTGAACCGTAGGGGGTGCCACTGACATCGCCGCCTGGGTGGGGCTGGTGATACTGGTGGGGTGGATGTGGTGATGCGGGGCGTGCGGGGCGGGGAAGAGGTCGAGTGGGTCGCCGAGTTGAAGGCGGCCGTGATGCGGCGGGATCTGGAGCGGCTCGGGCGGTACGACCACCACCGGGCGCGGCAGCGGGTCCGGGACTCCTTCGGCGGTGAGCACTCCCGGGTCATAGAGGCCGGGGGCCGCCCGGTGGGGAGCCTGACCGTGCGGCCGGGAGCGGGCGGCGGCTTGACGCTGGAGCACTTCTACCTCGATCCCGCGCACCAGGGACGCGGGATCGGGACCCGGGTGCTGGAAGGGGTCCTGGCGGCGGCCGACGCCGAGGGGGCCGAGGTCAGGCTGACCGTGCTGCGGGGGAGCGCCGCGCGCGGGCTGTACGAGCGGTACGGGTTCATCGTGGAGGACCAGGACGAGGTGGACGTCCACATGGTGCGGGCCGTCAGGGCGGGGGCCGCCGGGCCGGGCGGGTCGTGAGGGCGGTCAGGGCGGCGCGGGCTTACGCGGCGGCCGCCTCGGCGCCGGGCCCCGCGCGGGCGGCGGCCGGGTGGTGCTCCGCGATGCCGGGGCCCGCCGCGTGGGCGGACCGAGCCGCTCCGCCTCCACGCCGGCCGCGGCGGCCCGGGCCGTCGGCGGGGCCGGGTTACGGGTGACCGGGTGCGGGAGGCACCGCTCGCGCCGCCGACCGCGCCGCGGTGCTGCCGGACGTGAGGCGGCCGCGGATCGCCGAGCGGACGGCGCGGTTCGACGGGGCCGCATGCGTCGCACTCGTCCGGGTGACGCGCGCCGAGGGGCCGTGGGAGCCGGTGCTCCCGCTGGTCGGGCCCGTGGACGGCGCGGGGCGCCTACGGCGAGGGCCGGAGGGGGCGCACCGGCTGCGTGGGGCAGCCGGTGCACCCCCTCCGGCCCCGCCGCGCCTGGCTTCGGCGGGGGCGGCCGGGGCTGCCGGAGGGTGGGGGTTCGGGGGGCGGGGTGTTCCGGGGTCGGGGTGTTCCGGTCCGGGGGCGGTAGGCCGGACGGAGCATTTGGGGTGGGTTTCGGTTGAGTTGAGGGGGGTCGGCGTCTGGTAACAGTGGGGGCCATGCCCTCCCGAACGCTGCTGCGGTGCCTGCTCGGCGCCGCCCTGCTGCTGCCCGTGGCCTCCCTGTCGCCCGCCGTCGCCGCCGGCGGGCGGACCGTCGACTACCAGGGGCTGCACCTCGCCCTCCCCGCCGGCTGGCGGGTCGTCGACCTCGACCGGCACCCCGACGCCTGCCTCCGCCTGGACCGCCCCGCGCTCTACCTCGGCCACGCCGGCTCCCAGTCCGAGTGCGCCTCCGGCCGGGCCGTCGCCACCCGCGCCGACACCCTGCACCTGGAGCCGATGGCCGGCGCCCCGCCGCGCGCCGACGTGCCGACCCTCCCCGTGGACCCCGGCACCGCCCTGCCGCCCGCCGAGGGCCGCAGCGGGGAGGTGCGGTACGCCCTGCGCGGCACGGGGGTGATGGCCACCCTCTCGTACGGGGAGGACCCGGCCGCCGTACGGGGCCTGCTGGCCCGGGCCGCGACGCCCGGGGACGCGGCCCCCGCCCCCGGGCCGGCCGTCCCCGCCGCCGGCCCGCCGCCCGCGCCCCGCGCGCCCCAGGAGGCCTTCAAGGGGACGGGCTTCGACGCCTGCACCGCCCCGACGCAGAAGTCGATGGACACCTGGCGGGCCGAATCCCCCTTCGGCGCGGTCGGCATCTACATCGGCGGCCGGGCCCGCGCCTGCGCCCAGCCGCAGCTGACGGCGGGCTGGGTCCGCAAGCAGACCGAGGCGGGCTGGCACCTGATGCCGATCTGGGTCGGCCCGCAGCCGTGGAGCAGCTCCAGCACCGGCCTGTCGACCGATCCCTCCCGGGCCGACGAGCAGGGCCGGGAGGCCGCCGACGGGGCGGCCGACGCCGCCCGGGCGCTCGGTCTGGCCCCGGGCACCCCGCTCTACAACGATTTGGAGCACTACTCCGACCGGGCCACCTGGGACGCCCCCGTCGTCGCCTACCTCACCGCCTGGACGGTCCGGCTGCACGAGCTGGGCTACCACTCGGCGGCGTACGTCTCCGCGAGTTCGGGGGCCAAGGCGCTCAGCGACCACTACCAGCAGGCCCCGCAGGCCATGCCGGACGTGCTGTGGGTGGCCCGCTGGAACCTGTCGGCGACCGTCACCGACGACGACATGGGCCTGCCCGAGGGCACCGCGCAGTGGGCCGGGCCGCGCCGGGCCCACCAGTTCCGGGGGGACCACGACGCCTCGTACGGCGGGGTGACGATCAACATCGACCGCAGCCGGGTCGATGTGGACCCGGCCGCGCTCGGGACGGCCGCCGGGGCGGCGGCCCCGCTCAGCTGACGGGCTCCTCGCGGGCCGGTTCGTCGTCGTTGCCCCGGCGCAGGGTGCGCAGCCCCCGCGCCGGGGTCCACGTCCGCACCACCAGTTCGTCGCCCTCGACCCCGGTGTGCACCACCTCCGCCAGCTCGGCGTGGAAGAGGTGGAAGGGGTGCGGGGACTCGGTCTCCTCGGCGTACCGGTGGAGCTCGGGCGGATCCACGACCTCCACCGCCCGCCCGGAGATCCGTACGTCGCCGCCGGACATGGTCTCGCCCTCGCCGGGGTTGGTGTGCAGGGCGAACCGGGGATCGCGCTGGAGGTCGCGGGCCTTCATCGAGCCCGGCATCATGCCGAGCCACAGCTCGCCGCCGCGGATGTCGACGTTGAGTCCGGTGAGGCGGGGCGAGCCGTCCTTGCGGAGGGTGCCCAGCACGTGGTGCGGGAACTGCGCGAAGCGGGCCCGGACGCCCGCCGCGAACTCCGGCTCCGCCTTTTCGAACGCTGCCCAGTTGTTCGTCGTCATAGCCCCATCAAAGCGCCTGCCCCGACGCCCCCGCCCGGGCCGTAGCCCAGGTGGGTGGCCAGGCGGCGGCGGCAAGGCGCGGTGCCAGGCGGCCCGGGCCCGGCCATGATCCACCGGACACCCCCCAGGGCGCGGGCCGTACCGACGGCCGCGTACAGGCCGGCGAGCCGGTGTCTGACCGTCTGGAAGGAGCGAACGGCGCGCCGCCGCTCTCCTTCCGCCGGGCCTACGGGCGGGTGCCGGACTCCGGCGCGAGCGCCTCGATGTCCGCCAGCATGCCGGCGGCCAGGTCCCGCTCGGACGCGTAGTACCGCTCGGCCCACTTGAGGGTGAGCGTGGGGTACGCCCACGCCGCCTCGTCCTGGGCGCCCTCCACGTCCGCCACCGCGCGGCAGCGCATCTTCTCGGCGAACTCCTGGTGCCCACGCAGGATCTCGCGCATCTGCTCCGGCTCCAGCAGGTGGCCCAGCCACAGCCGGAGCATCGGCCCGTGCTTGAGCACCGGGGGGTCGACGGGCGCCTCGCGCGCCCAGGTGCGTACGGCGGCCATGCCCTCGTCGGTGATCCGGTAGACGCGCTTGTCACGGGTGCCGGTGTCCTGGGCGACCAGTCGCGAGGAGGCGTAACCGGCCTTCTCCAGCCGCTTGAGTTCGCTGTAGATCTGGCTGAAGGAGGGGCTCCAGTAGAAGAAGCGCAGCGACCAGTCCGACCACTTCTTCATGTCGTACCCGGACAGCTCCTCGCCGAAGGAGAGCAGGCCGAGCACGGCCCAGCTGGTAGCGGGGAGCGCGCGCTTGTTCGTCTCGTCCTTCTCGTCTGCCACGCAGCGCAGTCTACGACCGGTGCCCGCGATGCCCTTCTCCCTGCTGCGTATGACTGCTAGGTGTATTTCTATGAGGGATATACCGCTGCCCGCCCGATCCCCGGATGGAGGGACCGCACCGTGAAGTTCTCGATGATCTTCGAGGCGCAGCTCGTCGGCCCGACCCCCGAACGCGAACGCCGGGTCATCCGCGACTGCGTCGAACAGGCCGTGTTCGCCGAGGAGACGGGCTTCGACCGGATCTGGGCGGTGGAGCGCCACTCCCCGGCCCGGACGGCGCACTTCCGGGCCCAGGAGCGGGACGGGGAGGGCTGAGCCGTGGTCTCGCTCGACGGGAAGGTCGTCGTCATCACCGGCGCCGGCCGCGGACAGGGAGCCGAGGAGGCCCGGCTGTGCGCGGAGGCGGGGGCGCGGGTCGTCGTCACCGACGTACGGGAGGAGGAGGGCCAGGCGGTCGCCGCCTCGCTGGGCGACCGGGGGCACTACGTACGGCACGACGTGGCCGACGCCGGCAGCTGGGCGGAGGTGGTGCGGGAGGCGGTGGCCGCCTTCGGGACCGTCTCGGCGCTCGTCAACAACGCCGCCCTGTGGCGCACCGCGCACGTGGAGGAGCAGAGCGCGCAGGGCTTCGAGGAACTGCTGCGGGTCAACCTGCTGGGGCCGTTCCTCGGCATCCAGGCGGTGGCCCCGGTGCTGCGGGCGGCCGGGGGCGGCTCGGTCGTCAACATCTCCTCGACGGCGGGCCTGGTCGGCATCCCGGGTCACGCGGCGTACGGGTCGAGCAAGTTCGCCCTGCGCGGGCTGACCCGCTCGGCGGCGCTCGACCTCGCGGCGGACGGGATCCGCGTCAACTCGGTGCACCCCGGGGCCATCGACACCCCGATGGTGGCCGACGCGGTCGCCGGGCGGGACTGGTCGCACGTGCCGCTGGGGCGGATGGGGCGGCCGCGGGAGGTCGCGGAGCTGGTGCTGTTCCTGTGCTCGGACGCGTCCTCGTACGTGACGGGCGCGGAGTTCGCGGTCGACGGGGGGATGACGGCCCGATGAGCGGAGCCAGGGAAGACGCCGGGCGCGGCCGGGCGGACGCGCTCTCCCCGGCCGCGCGGGGGCTGTGCGACGCCATGGCGGCGGCCTTTCCCCCGCCCGGGGACGCGGCCGCGCTGCGGGCGGCGGCCGTGCCCGGGCCGCCGGGCCCGGAGGTGGCCTCGGTGCGGGACACCCGCGCCGACGGGGTCCCGGTCAGGGTGTACGACCCCGCGCCCGGGGCCGCGGGCCGCCCGCTCGTCGTGTACCTGCACGGCGGCGGCTGGGTGATGTGCGGGCTCGACACCCACGACGCCACCTGTCGCCGGCTCGCCGCCGCCTCCGGGGCGGTCCTCGTCTCGGCCGACTACCGGCTGGCCCCGGAACACCCCTGGCCGGCCGCCTGCGACGACGCGCTCTCGGTGCTGCTGTGGGCGCGGGCCCGGGCCGCGGCCCTGGGCTGCGACCCGGGGCGGGTGGTGGTGGCCGGGGACTCCAGCGGCGGCAACCTGGCGGCGGTCACCGCCCTGCGGGCGCCCGGACTCGTCGCCGGTCAGCTGCTGGTGTACCCGCCGCTGGACGCGGCCATGGACTCCGGGTCGGTGACCGCGTACGGCCGGGACCACTTCCACACCGCCGCGCACATGGCCTGGTACTGGGACCAGTACGGCGGCGACCCCGCCCACCCGCACGTCTCGCCGCTGCGGGCCCCGGACCCGCAACTGGCCGGGCTGCCGCGCACGCTGGTCGTCCTCGCCGACTGCGACCTGCTGCGGGACGAGGGCCTGGCGTACGCGCGGCGGCTCGCCCGGGCGGGCGTGGACTGCGAGGTCCGGCTGTACCCGGGGGTCTTCCACGGCTTCCTGGGCCTGCCGCTGCCGGCCGGCCGGGCGGCGCTCGCGGGAGCGGCGGCCTGGCTGGCGGCGACACCGCCGGGGCGGCAGCCGTAGGACCGGCAGCCGCAGGGCCGCGGGCGTCCGGTCGCCCGGTCGTCGGCGGTACGGTCGTCGGCCGTCCGGCCAGTGGCCCTACGCCGGTCGCCCGTACGGAAGTTGGCCGTACGGCCGCGAGAAGGGGGGCGGGGCGGCCGGATTCGAACCGGCGTCCTCCTCCATGATGTGTAGGCGCACTACCTCTGTGCTACGGCCCCGCCCGTGCGGTGATCGTACGCAGGCCACGGGCGGGTGCGCACGGGGGTTTTCCCGGCATGATGTGTCCATGCCTGGGTTCCTGCTGCGCGTCTGCCTGCTGCTCGCCGTGGAGGCGGGCGCCGCCTTCCTGCTGCGCGGCTCCGCGGCCCCGGTCCCCGTCCTGCTCGGGGTGTTCGTCCTCGGCTCCGCCGTCCCCCACGGCACCCCGGCCGAGTTCGCGGGCCGCTTCCTCGTCGCCGTCCTGGCGGTGGGCGTGGCCCTCGCGGGCGCCGCGGCCTGGACGGGGTACGCCGGCCGGGACTCCGGCCCCGCCCCGTGGGGCGCCCTGACCGCCGCCGCCGTCCTGCTCCTCTTCCAGACGGCCGTCCTGCTGCGCCTCTCCCGGGGCCGTACCTGAGCCCTCTTCCCGGAAACGGCGGGAACGGGCTGGTCAGCGGGCGGGGGCATCGAAAACAATGACCCCATGACGACACGCGCCCGTTCCTTCGACTCGGCCGCCGCCCTGTACGCGGCCCACCGCCCCGGATATCCGGACGCGCTGTACGACGCCGTCGAGGAGCTGGCCGGGCGGCCGTTCGACGGGGCGCGGGTGGCCGACGTGGGGGCCGGGACCGGCCTCGGCACCGGGCCGATGCACCGGCGCGGGGCCCGGGTGCTCGCCGTCGAGCCGGGGGACGGGATGGCCGCGGAGTTCCGGCGCGCGCACCCGGACGTCCCGGTGGTGCGCGGCGACGGGGACCGGCTGCCGCTCGCCACCGGCGCCTTCGACCTCGTCACGTACGCCCAGGCCTGGCACTGGACCCGCCCCTCGCTCGCCGTCCCCGAGGCGCTCCGCGTGCTGCGTCCCGGAGGCTCGCTCGCGATCTGGTGGAACGACGCCGACACCACCGTCCCCTGGGTCGCCGCGCAGGGCGAGCGGCTCCGGGCCTTCTTCGCCGAGGGCGCAGCCACCCACTTCCGCACCCTCCCGCCGGGCCTCGCCTCGGGATTCGCCACGCGCACCGTCGCCTGGTCGCGCCGGGTCCCGCTGGAGGCGCACCTCGCCAACCTCTCCAGCCACTCGGCGTTCCTGCTCCTCGGCGCCGAGGGCACGCGCGCGTTCATGGACGCCGAACGGGCCCATCTGGCCGGGCACTTCCCGGACGGGACGGTGGAGGAGCCCTACACCGTCAGCCTGCACGTCGCCCGGAACGGCTGATGGACACCGGCCCCGCACCCCACCGTCCCGACCGCCCCGGGGGCCCGCTCCGGACGCTCCGGGTGCTCAGCGACCTCCTCGCCTTCCTCCTGGAGGTGGCCGCCCTGCTCGCGCTGGCCGTCTGGGGCTACGAGTGGGGCGGCCGCCTGGTCGTCGGCGCGCTGATCGGGGCGGTGGTGGCGGGGGCCGCGGCCGTCCTGTGGGGGGCCTTCGCCGCCCCCCGCGCCCGCTACCGGGTGCCGTTGCCGGCCGTCCTCGCGGTCAAGGCCCTGGTCTTCGGCTCCGCGGCGCTGGCCATCGCCGGGCTGGGGCACGGGCGCCAGGCCCTGTGGTTCGCGGGGCTGGTGCTCGTCAACACCGCCCTGGTCACCGCCTACCGCTCCCGGGACCGCAGCACCTGAGCCCGGCACGCCGAGGGCGTCCCCCAGGCGTCGCGCAGCGGGCGGGCCTTGCGCAGCCACAGCGACAGGTCCAGCTCCTGCGTGTAGCCGACGGCCCCGTGCAGCTGGAGCGCGGTCAGCGCGGCCGCGTACGCCGCCTCGCCCGCGGTGAGCTTCGCCGCCGCGATCTCGCCGGGCTCCAGGGACAGCGCCGCCGCCCAGAGCAGCGGCCGGGCGAACTCCAGGCCGAGCAGGGTGTCCGCCAGCCGGTGCTTGACCGCCTGGAAGGCGCCGATGGGCGTGCCGAACTGGGTGCGCTGCTTCGCGTACTCGACGGTGCGCCCGAGCAGGGCCTCGCCGACGCCCAGGCACTGGGCCGCCGTCAGCAGCCGCGCCCAGTGCAGGGCCTCGCGGGCGGCGGCCGTGACGTTGGGCCCGGCCGCGAGGAGTTCCCCGCCCGCCGCCGGGGCGGACAGGGCGCGGGCGGGGTCGAGGGAGGCCAGCGCCTCGCCGCCGCCGGGGGCGAGGCGCAGTTCCCCGGCCGCCGAGACCGTGAAGCGGTGCGTCGCCGCGTCCGCGTCCAGGGCGTACGGGGACCCGCCGGGCAGGGTCAGCGTGGCGAGGGCCGCGCCGGAGGCGAGCTCCGGGAGGAACCGTTTCGCCAGCGCCTCGTCCCCCAGCCGTGCCAGCAGTACGCAGGCCGCCGCGCCCTCCACCACCGGCCCCGGCACCCCGGCCCGCCCCAGCTCGACGTAGCCGAGGGCCAGTTCCACCGGGAGCGGGCCCAGCCCGTCGTGGGCCTCCGGCACGGCCAGCGCGGCCAGCCCGGTGCCGGCCAGCCGGGACCACAGCTCCCGCCCCGGCGCGTGGTCGCCCGCCGCCCAGGCCCGTACGACGGACGGCACTTCGGCGGCGGCGAGCAGGGAGCGCAGGGTACGGGCGAAGTCCGCCTGTTCCCCGGTCGGCAGGAAGCGCATCAGCGGCGGCCCTTCGGGAGGCCGAGCAGCCGCTCGGCGATGATGTCGCGCTGGATCTCGTTGGTGCCCGCGTAGATCGGGCCGGCCAGCGAGAACACCCAGGGCTCGGCCCATGCGCCCGCCGCCAGCTCGGCGTCCGCCCCCAGCAGGTCCAGGGCCGTCTCGTGCAGGGCGATGTCGTACTGGGACCAGAACACCTTGTTCAGGCTGGACTCGGCGCCGAGGGTGGCCCCGGCCGCGAAGCGGGAGGCGTTGGTCCAGGTGAACAGCTCGTAGGCGCGGGCTCCGACCAGCGCGTCCGCGACCCGGTCGGCCAGCGCGGTGTCCGCCGGGTCGCCCCGCTCCCGCCACAGGGCCAGGAGCCGCTCGGCGGAGGCCAGGAACCGGCCGGGGGAGCGCAGGGTCAGCCCCCGCTCGTTGCCCGTCGTCGACATGGCGATCCGCCAGCCCTGGCCCGGCTCCCCGATCACGTCCTCGTCGGGGACGAAGACCTCGTCGAGGAAGAGCTCGGCGAAGGCGGGCTTCCCGTCGAGGCGCCCGATGGGCCGCACCGTCACCCCCGGCGCCCGCAGGTCGAACATCAGGTACGTGAGCCCGTGGTGGGGCCGGGCCGCGCCGGGGTCCGTACGGAAGATGCCGAAGGCCCGGTCCGCGAAGGCGGCCCGCGAGGACCAGGTCTTCTGCCCCGACAGCAGCCAGCCGCCCTCCGTGCGCTCGGCCCGGGACTTCAGCGAGGCCAGGTCGGAGCCGGCCTCCGGTTCGGACCAGGCCTGGGCCCAGATGACCTCCCCGCTCGCCATCGGGGGCAGGACGCGGGCCCGCTGCTCGGGCGTGGCGTGGTCGAAGAGGGTGGGGGCGAGCAGGCTGATGCCGTTCTGCGAGACCCGGCCGGGCGCGCCCGCCGCCCAGTACTCCTCCTCGAAGACCAGCCACCGCTCTATGTCCGCGCCCCGGCCCCCGTACTCCTCGGGCCAGGACACCACCGACCAGCGGTCCGCGTGCAGCTGCGCCTCCCACTCCCGGTGCGCCGCGAACCCCCGCGCGGTCTCCAGCGAGGGCAGCGGCCGGGCCGGGACGTGCGTGCGCAGCCAGTCCCGGGCCCGGGCCCGGAAGTCCGCCACCTCCGCGGTGTGGTCGAGGTCCATCAGCCGTTCGCCTCCTTCATGGCCGCCACGCAGGCCCCCCGGACGGAGGCGATCACCGGCCTGGGCAGGGCGTACGTCATGGCGCCGGTCTGGGCGTCGCGGTAGCGGGGGCGGTTCATCGTCACGTGGGCGAGGGGGCCGCGGTGCTCGTAGAGCACCATGGGCTCCTCCTCGCGGGCCACGTCGGAGGCGGGGTGAGCAGGCATCCACCTATCCTTCCCTAACAAGTGTTTGGTAGGTTAACGTACGGCCATGAGCAGCGTCGAGGAGTTCCGCACCGAGGAGCAGAAGGCCCGCTTCCTCCCGCCGGTCCGGGCCGTGGACGTCTGCGGCGCCGCCTCGCTGCCGGCAACCGGCGCGCACGGGGAGGCGTACGGCCTCGACGACCGGCAGCGCCTCTTCCTCTTCTCCCGCGCCGACACCCTCTACGCCGGGTCCGACGAGATCCGGCGCACCATCGTGGCCGAGCGCGTCCTCGGCCTTCCCAAGGAGGTACGGGCATGACCGCCGCCCCCGCGTACGTCCCGGCCCACGGACTGCTCCGCGGCCGCACCGCCGTCATCACCGCGGCCGCCGGCGCCGGGATCGGCGGCGCCACCGCCCGCCGGTTCCTGGAGGAGGGCGCCGATGTCCTCATCGGCGACGCCCATGCCCGCCGCCTCAAGGAGACCGAGGAGGCGCTCGGCGCCGAGTTCGGCGCCGCCCGCGTCGCCTCCCTGCCCTGCGACGTCACCGACGAGGACCAGGTCCGGGCCCTGTTCGCGCGGGCCGAGGAGCTCCACGGCGGCCTCGACGTCGTCGTCAACAACGCCGGGCTCGGCGGCACCGCCGCGCTCGTCGACATGAGCGACGACCAGTGGTCCAAGGTCCTCGACGTCACCCTGAACGGCACCTTCCGCTGCACCCGCGCCGCCCTGCGGTCCCTGAAGGCGGCCGGGCGGGGCGGCGTCGTCGTCAACAACGCCTCCGTCGTCGGCTGGCGCGCCCAGACCGGCCAGGCCCACTACGCCGCTGCCAAGGCCGGGGTCATGGCGCTGACCCGCTGCGCCGCACTGGAGGCCGCCGCGTTCGGCGTACGCGTCAACGCGGTCGCCCCGAGCCTGGCCATGCACCCGCACCTGGTGAAGGTCACCAGCGAGGAGCTGCTCACCGAGCTCACCGCCCGCGAGGCCTTCGGCCGCTACGCCGAACCCTGGGAGATCGCCAACGTCATCGTCTTCCTGGCCGGCGGCTACTCCTCCTACATGACGGGCGAGACCGTCTCGGTCAGCAGCCAGCACGCGTAGCCGCAGAATGGGCCCGTGCCAACGAACAAGAAGAAGACGCAGGTGACGGCCTCGCCCGAGCGCCGTCGCGAACTCCTCGACACCGCCGCCGAGGTCTTCGCGGCCCAGGGCTACAACGCCACCACCGTCCGCAAGATCGCCGACGCCGCCGGCATGCTCGCCGGCAGCCTCTACTACCACTTCGATTCCAAGGAATCGATGCTCGACGAGATCCTCTCGGCCTTCCTGAACGAGCTCTGGGCGGGCTACGACACCGTCCTCGCCGCCGGTCTCGGCCCCAGGGAGACCATCGAGGCCCTGGTCACCGAGTCCTTCCGGGAGATCGACCGGCACCGCGCCGCCGTCGCCATCTACCAGAAGGAGGCCCGGCACCTGTCCGCGCAGCCCCGCTTCCACTACCTCTCCGACTCGCAGGTCAAGTTCGAGAAGGCCTGGCTCGGAACGCTGGAGCGCGGGGTCGCCGCCCGGGTCTTCCGGGCCGACCTCGACATCCGCCTGACCTACCGCTTCGTCCGCGACACGGTGTGGGTCGCCGCCTCCTGGTACCGGCCCGGCGGCCGGCACAGCCCCGAGGAGATCGCCCGCCAGTACCTGTCGATGGTGCTGGACGGGATCGCCGTACGCACGTAACCCCCAAGAGGAGTCCCGATGCCCGAGGCCTACATAGTCGACGCCGTCCGCACGCCCGTGGGGCGCCGGGGCGGCGGCCTGTCCGCCGTGCACCCCGCCGACCTGGGCGCGCACGTCCTGAAGGCGCTGGTCGAACGGACGGGGATCGACCCGGCCGCCGTCGAGGACGTGGTCTTCGGCTGCCTCGACACCGTCGGCCCGCAGGCCGGGGACATCGCGCGGACGGCCTGGCTGGCGGCGGGCCTGCCCGAGGAGGTGCCGGGGGTCACCGTCGACCGCCAGTGCGGCTCCTCCCAGCAGGCCGTCCACTTCGCCGCGCAGGGCGTCCTGTCCGGCACCCAGGACCTGGTGGTCGCGGGCGGCACCCAGAACATGTCGATGATCCCCATCGCCTTCGCCTCCCGGCAGGCGGCCGAACCCCTGGGCCTCACCGAGGGCCCCTACGCGGGCTCGGCGGGCTGGCGCGCCCGCTACGGCGACGCCCCGGTCAACCAGTTCCACGGGGCGCAGCTGATCGCCGAGAAGTGGGGGATCTCGCGGCGGGACATGGAGGAGTTCGCCCTGCGCTCCCACCAGCGGGCCCTGCGGGCCATCGACGAGGGCCGCTTCGCGCGCGAGACCGTCCCGTACGGGGACGTGCGCGCGGACGAGGGCCCGCGCCGGGACACCTCCCTGGAGAAGATGGCGGCCCTGAAGCCGGTCGTGCCGGGCGGCACCATCACCGCGGCCGTCTCCTCCCAGGTCTCCGACGGCGCGGCGGCGATGCTGATCGCCTCCGCCCGGGCGGTCGCCGAACACGGGCTCACCCCCCGGGCCCGGATCCACCACCTCTCCGTCCGCGGGGAGGACCCCATCCGGATGCTGTCCGCGCCGATCCCGGCGACCGCGTACGCCCTGAAGAAGACGGGCCTGACGCTGCCGGATATCGACCTGGTCGAGATCAACGAGGCATTCGCCCCGGTCGTCCTGGCCTGGCTGAAGGAGACCGGCGCCGACCCGGAACGGGTGAACGTCAACGGCGGCGCCATCGCCCTCGGCCACCCGCTGGGCGCGACGGGTGTCAAGCTCATGACCACCCTCCTGCACGAGCTGGAGCGCACCGGCGGCCGCTATGGCCTCCAGACCATGTGCGAGGGCGGCGGCCAAGCCAACGTGACGATCATCGAACGGCTGTAGTCGCAGGTCAGAGGCCCGGGCGGAAGAAATGTCACCGTCCGGGCAGCGCACTCAGGGGGAGGTGTGCTAGCGTTGGACGCGTTGCAGTTGTGGTACCCATGAACTTTATGTGCGCCTGACGGGAATGCTCCGACAGGCGCTTTAATTGTTTTTACCGGGATCTCCGGATGGGGCCCTTGCCGCCTATTCAGGAGATTCAAATGGCACTTGGCACCGTGAAGTGGTTCAACTCGGAAAAGGGCTTCGGCTTCATCGAGCAGGACGGTGGCGGCCCGGACGTCTTCGCCCACTACTCGAACATCGCCACCCAGGGCTTCCGTGAGCTCCAGGAGGGTCAGCGTGTGACCTTCGACGTGACCCAGGGCCAGAAGGGCCCCCAGGCGGAGAACATCCTCCCCGCCAACTAAGTACGTCAGCCGGCCGGGGTCCGCACCGCGAGGTGCGGGCCCCGGCTTGTCTGCTGTTTCACCCCGCGTTCGCACCCACCGCGTACGAACGTGCGTACCTGCCGGTTTCAGGAGGGCTTTTTCCGCATGACCAGCTCCAGCTCCGCACGACCCAGCCGCCGCCCCACTCGGGGCCGAGGTGCGGCCCAGGGACGTCCGAAGGCTGGCGCGGGACGGCAGAAGTCCGCCCCCGTTGCCCGGCCGCAGGAATTCACCATGCCCGAACCGCTGACCCCGGCCCTCGCGCCGGTGGCCGCGTTCGAGGACATGGCCATGCCCGAGGCGCTGCTGAAGACCCTCGCCGCCCAGGGCGTGACCGAGCCGTTCCCCATCCAGGCCGCCACGCTGCCGAACTCCCTCGTCGGCCGTGACCTGCTCGGCCGCGGCCGCACCGGCTCCGGCAAGACGCTGGCCTTCGGCCTGGCGCTGCTGGCCCGCACCGCCGGCCGCCGCGCCCAGCCCAAGCAGCCGCTCGCGCTGGTCCTCGTACCGACCCGCGAGCTCGCGCAGCAGGTCACCGACGCCCTGGCCCCCTACGCCACGTCCGTCAACCTGCGCATCTCGACCGTCGTCGGCGGCATGTCGATCAACCGGCAGTCCGGCGCCCTGCGCCGCGGCGCCGAGGTGCTCGTCGCCACCCCCGGCCGTCTGAAGGACCTCATCGACCGCGGCGACGCCGACCTCTCCCAGGTCGCCGTCACGGTCCTCGACGAGGCCGACCAGATGACCGACATGGGCTTCATGCCGCAGGTCACCGCCCTGCTCAAGCAGGTCGCGCCCGGCGGGCAGACCATGCTGTTCTCGGCGACCCTCGACAAGAACATCGACAAGCTCGTCAAGATGTTCCTGACGGACCCCGTCGCCTTCTCCGTCGACCCGTCCGCCGGTGCGGTCAGCACGATGGAGCACCACGTCCTGTACGTCATGGACGAGACCGACAAGAAGGCCGTGGCCACGCGCATAGCGGCGCGCGACGGCCGGGTGATCATGTTCGTCGACACCAAGCGCGGGGTCGACCGCATGGTCAAGAAGCTCCTCGCGGACGGCGTCCGCGCCTCCGGCCTGCACGGCGGCCGCTCGCAGCCGCAGCGCAACCGCACCCTCGACTGGTTCAAGACGGGCGAGGTCACCGCACTGGTCGCCACCAACGTGGCCGCGCGCGGCATCCACATCGACGACCTCGACCTGGTCGTCAACGTGGACCCGCCGACCGACCACAAGGACTACCTGCACCGCGGCGGCCGCACGGCCCGCGCGGGCGAGTCCGGCAGCGTCGTCACCCTGGTCCTGCCCGACCAGAAGCGCGACATGACCCGGCTGATGTCGGACGCCGGCATCACCCCGCGCACCGCGCAGATCAAGTCCTCCGACGCGGAGCTCGCCCGCCTCACCGGCGCCAAGGAGCCCTCGGGCATCCCCGTGGTGCTGGAGGTGCCGCAGGCCACCCCGCCGAAGCAGCGTTCCGGCGCGGGCTCCGGCTCCGGCTCCGCGCGCCGCCGTTCGGGCGCCCCGCGCACCGGCTCCGCCACGGGCGGCGCCCCGGCGGGCGGCGGCCGCGGCCGCCGCTCCGGCGGCGCGTCCGGGCAGGCCCCCGCCGCCGGGTCGGGCCAGGCCCGCCGCGGCCAGGGCGGCCAGGGCGGCTCCGGCTCGGGGTCGGCCTCCGCCGGCCAGGGCCGGCGCACCGGGGGCGGCGCTTCCGGCGGCGCCGCCGCGGCCTCCGCGCGCAGCCGCGTCGGCACCGGCGGCCAGGGCCGCCGCCGCGCGGTCTGACCGGGCGGACACGTACGTACGAAGGAGCCGGGCGGCGCATCACGCGCCGCCCGGCTCCTTCGCGTTCCGGCCGCGGCGGCCCACGGCCCACGGTCAGCGGTCAGCGGTCAGCCGTCAGCGGACCATCTTCGACTGGAGCGCCGCCAGGGTCCCCAGGTCCAGGCCGAGGCCCTTGGTCAGGTAGCCGTAGAAGCTGCCGTAGTCGGCCTCCATCCGCGCGGTCGCCGCGTCCAGGTAGTCCTGGCGGACCTCCTGGAGCGGGATCAGCAGGTCCGGGTCCTGCATCCGGCCCGACTGCTTGAGGGCCGCCCGGACCTGGGCGTCGTAGGCCCCCCGGAAGGTGTTGGAGGCCAGGTAGTCGGCCCCGGCGCTCTGCTCCGGCACGCCCAGCGCGCGCAGCAGGACGTAACTCATCCAGCCCGTACGGTCCTTGCCCGAGGTGCAGTGGTAGAGCAGCGGGCCCTGCCGGCCGTCCGCGATCTCCCGCAGCGTCGCCGCGAACTGCGCCCGGTTCTCGGGGCTGCTCACGAAGGTGCGGTAGATGTCGCGCATGTAGGACTCGGCGCGGCCGCCGCCGAGCATCTCCTCCTGCCGGACGGGGTCACCGCTGCCGATCGCGGTCAGCAGGGTCGTGTACAGGCCCAGGTCGCTGACCGGGCGGGAGGTGGCGGGCAGGCCGGGCGGCAGCCGGTCGGCGCCGTCGTATTGGACCTCGACGGGGACGCGGAAGTCGACGGCCTTCGTGAGGCCGAGACCCGCGACGGTCCCGACGTCCGCCGGGGTCAGCTTGCCGAGCCCGTCGGAGCGGTAGACCAGCCCCTGGCGGACCTGGCCGCCGGTGTAGGTGCGGTAGCCGCCGACGTCGCGGACGTTGACGGCCCCCTGGAGGACGATCTGGCGGATCACCGGGGCCTGCGGCCGCAGCCCGTGCGGGGCCCGGCCCCCCGCTGCGGGCGTCGCCGCCGCCGCGGGCGCGGCGGCGGGCAGGGCGGCGGCCGGCGGTGCGGCGGCGACGGTCAGCGCGGCGACGGCCGCCGCGGTCGCCAGGCGGATTCGGGCACGGCTCATGGGATACGGCTCCCGTGACGGAGAAGGGGGATCACCCTGGTGGAGGCAGGGTGCGCAGCGTGTGCAGGACCGCGTGTGCCTCGGCCATGACGCGGCCGACGAGCTCCGCACAGGACGGCAGATCCTCGATCACCCCCGCGACCTGGCCGGATGCCATGACTCCGAGGTCCGTACGGCCCTCGACCATGGACGCCTTCAGGAGCATCGGGGTGTTCGCGGCGAGCAGGACCTGGCTCCAGGACAGGTCCTTGCCGTGCTTCATCGCCAGCCCGTCGCGCACCATCCGCGACCAGGTCAGGCCCGACAGCTTCTTGAACCCCGCCGCGTGCCGCACCGCCCGGGCCAGCGCCCGGGTCCGGCCCGCCCGCTCCAGGGCCTCGACCAGCTCGGTGCGCAGCATCCGGTGCGGCAGCCCGTCGACGGCGGTGGTGACGGTGACGTCCCTGACCGTGGCCCTCAGGTACTCGGCCTTGACGGCGTCCGGGACGGGGGAGTCGGAGGTCAGCAGGAAGCGGGTGCCCATGGCGATGCCCGCGGCGCCGTAGGCCAGCGCCGCGACCAGGCCGCGGCCGTCGCGGAAGCCGCCCGCCGCGACCACCGGGATGTCCACGGCGTCGACCACCTGCGGCAGCAGCACCGTGGTCGCCACGTCCCCGGTGTGCCCGCCGCCCTCCCCGCCCTGCACGATGACCGCGTCCGCGCCCCAGGCCGCGACCTTCTCGGCGTGCCGGCGCGCCCCGATGGAGGGGATCACCACCACGCCCGCGTCTTTGAGCCGGGCGATCAGCTCCCTGGAGGGGGCCAGGGCGAAGGAGGCCACCCGTACGCCCTCGTCGATGATCAGCTGGGCGCGCTCGGCCGCGTCCCCGGCGTCCGCGCGCAGGTTGACCCCGAAGGGCGCGTCCGTACGGGACTTCACCTCGTGGACGGCCGCCCGCAGCTGCTCCGTGGTCATCGTCGCCGAGGCGAGGATGCCGAGCGCCCCGGCCTCGGCCGCCGCCGTCACCAGGCGCGGCCCGGCCACCCAGCCCATGCCCGTCTGGACGAGGGGGTGGCGGACGCCGACGAGCCGGGTGAAGGCCGTCTCCAGGGCGGGCCCCGCCGCCTGCGCCGCCACGTCAGGCCCGTACTTCGCGGTCGCGCAGGCCCTTGGGGTCGATCACCTCGCGGATCAGCCGCAGCTCCTCGCCGGTCGGCTCGCGGGTGTACGGGATCTCCCCGCCCTCGGGCAGCGCCAGCTCGAAGCCGGTGGCCTCCCGGACCCGGTCGAGGGTGACGCCCGGGTGGAGGGAGGCCAGCCGCATCGTGTGGCCCGGGCCGTCGAAATCGAAGACGCCGAGGTCGCTGACGACGCGCGGCAGGCGGTGGAAGCGGGTGACCCCGGCCGCCTCGGCGCGGTCATGGCCGACGCCGCTGACCATGTCGACGCGCTCGACGAAGACCCGGGGGGAGTGCTTGGGGATCCAGTAGCTCACCGGGTTGTTCAGGGTGTTGACCGGGGCCCCGCGCACGCCCAGGAGCTGGCGGGCGGGCCGCTCCCAGTCGCCGATGCAGGAGATGTTCTGGTTGCCGTACCGGTCGATCTGGCTGGCGCCCATCATCACGTGCCGCCGCCCGCCGGTGACCATCGTCAGGTGCCTGCGGTACGGGAGCCAGCCCTCGGGCGTGCCGTCCAGGCCCACCAGGGTGGCCTCGCCGTCGGTGAGCAGGAGGTCGGGGGAGAAGGTGCGCTTGGCGAGGCGGGCGCCGAAGCCGGGGACCAGGCCCATCGGGCTGGCGAGGACCTCGCCGTTGTCGCGCCAGGCCTCGGCGCAGGCGATCACGCAGTATTCGGGGCGGGTGGGCAGGGCGGTCACTTCTGCTCCTCGTGCCAGGCGCGGACGGCGCTCTGGTAGTCGTGTTCGCCCGCGCCCGACAGGAAGCGGGCGGCGAACTCCGGCCAGGGGGTGGTGGCGTACAGCTTCTGGAAGGCCTCGTCGCGGTCGTAGTCGGGCGCGCAGGAGGTGAAGTGCGCGCCGTTCGGGGTCTCCACGACGCCGGTCACCGCGTGCCGGCTGACCAGGAGGGACTGGAGGGGGCCCGACTTGGCCAGCTCGGCGCTCTCCACGAGCTGCTCGCAGGAGAGGTACGCGGTGTCGGCGGCCTCGCAGAACAGGTCGTCGAAGTAGGGGTCCGGGCCCAGGTACTGGCCGTTGCCGAGGCGGTCGGCGCGGTTGAGGTGGACCAGGGCCGCGTCCATGCGCAGGGCGGGGACGGCGACGAACTCCTCCCCGTCGGCGTAGGGGGAGGTGACGGTGCGCAGCTCCGGGTTGACCCGCATCACGTCGGAGCCGAGACCGGCGCGGACGGGCAGGAAGGGCAGCCGGTTCGCGGCGGCGTGCAGGCCCCACATGAACATGGCCTCGTCGTACTCGGTCAGGGCGAAGGCACCGCTTTCGCGGGCGGCCCGGTAGTGCGGCTCCAGCGGGATCGAGTCGAGGGTGACGAACGGGGTGACGAGGCGGCTGATGCGGCCCGCCGCGGCGAGCAGGCCGATGTCCGGGCCGCCGTACGCGATCACGGTCAGATCGGTGATCTCGGACCGGAGCAGCGCTCTGACCAGGGCCATCGGCTTGCGCCGCGAGCCCCAGCCGCCGATGCCGAGGGTCATGCCGCTGCGCAGCCGGCCGACCACCTCGTCGGGGGTCATGGTCTTGTCGGTCACGGGGTGCTCCCGTCCTTCCCGAAGGTGTCGCGGACCCGGTCGGCGACCCCGCTGAGGTTGGCCTCGAAGGTGAAGCCCTGCTCGAAGCGGTAGCTGCGCCGGACGTCGACGGGGTCGATGCCGTTGATCGCGGCCTTGGCCAGCCGGAGCAGGGAGCCGTCCTTGCGGGCGATCTCGGCGGCCAGCTCCAGGGCGGCCGCCCGCAGTCCGGCGCCCGGGACGACCTTCCACACCGAGCCGTGCGCGTGCAGTTCGGCGGCGGTGGCGGTGCGCGAGGTGTAGTAGAGGGTGCGCATCAGGTGCTGGGGGACCAGCCGGGCCAGGTGGGTGGCCGCGCCGAGGGCGCCCCGGTCGAGCTCGGGCAGGCCGAAGACGGCGTCGTCGGAGGCGACGATCGCGTCGGCGTTGCCGACGAGGCCGATACCGCCGCCCAGGCAGAAGCCGTGCACCGCCGCGACGACGGGGACCTCGCACTCGTAGACGGCGGCGAAGGCCTCGTAGCAGCCGCGGTTGGCGCCGATGAGGGCGGCGTGCCCGGTGTCGCGCTGCATCTCCTTGATGTCGACGCCCGCGTTGAAGCCGCGGCCCTCGGCGGCCAGGACCACGCAGCGGACCTCGGGGTCGCGGCCGGCCGCGCGCAGGGCGTCGGCGAGGTCGTACCAGCCCCGTACCGGGAGCGCGTTGACGGGCGGGAAGTCGACGGTGACGAGTGAGACGCCCTTGTCGGGGCGGGAGGTGGAGACACCCATGAACGGATCAGCTACCTTTCCACCAAACATTTGTTAGGTGAGGAAGGTAGCAGCCGATGGAGCTCAAGGGGAGGGTCGTCGTCGTCACCGGCGGAACCCGGGGCGTCGGCGCCGGGATCGCGCGGGCGTTCCTGACGGCGGGCGCCGACGTCGTGGTCTGCGCCCGCCGGCCACCGGAGCGGCCGGTGGCCGCAGGGGGGCGGGAGGCCGCCTACACCGCCGTCGACCTGCGCGAACCCGCCGCCGTCGAAGCCTTCTTCGACGAGGTCGCCGGCCGCCACGGACGCCTGGACTGCCTGGTGAACAACGCGGGCGGCACCCCGTACCGGCTCCTCGGCGAGGGCGGCGCCGAGCGGCACGCCCGGGTCCTCGCGCTGAACCTGATCGCCCCGATGACCGCCTCGATCGCCGCGTACCCGTGGCTGCGCGAGAGCCGGGGCTCGGTCGTGATGACCGGCAGCGTCAGCGGCACCCGCCCCTCGCCCGGCACCGCCGCCTACGGCGCGGCCAAGGCGGGGCTGGAGAACCTGGCCCGCTCCATGGCCGTGGAGTGGGCCCCCGAGGTACGGGTCAACTCGCTGGTGCTCGGCATGGTGCGGACCGAACTCGCGCACCTGCACTACGGCGACGAGGCGGGCCTCGCCGCCGTCGGCGCGACCGTCCCCCTGGGCCGGCTGGCCGAGCCCTCGGACGTGGGGGAGGCGGCCGTGTTCCTCGCCTCCGACCGGGCGGCCTACATCAGCGGGGCCGCCCTGCTGGTCCACGGGGGCGGCGAGCGGCCGGCCTTCCTGGACGCGGCGAACGTCAACAAGGAGAACTGACATGGGAATTGCGGACGGACGAGTGGTCATCGTGACGGGCGCGGGCCGCGGCCTGGGCCGGGCGCACGCGCTGGCCTTCGCGGCGGAGGGCGCGCGGGTCGTCGTCAACGACCTGGGGGTGGGCCTGGACGGCCGGCCCGGACCCGGCGGCCCGGCGGCGCGGGTGGCCGAGGAGATCCGCGCGGCGGGCGGGGAGGCGGTGGCCCACGGCGGGGACATCGCGACGGCCGCGGGCGCGGCCGCGCTGGTGGAGTGCGCCGTCTCGGCCTTCGGCCGCCTCGACACCCTCGTCAACAACGCCGGGTTCCTGCGCGACCGGATGCTCGTCAACCTCGACGAGGACGACTGGGACGCGGTGATGCGGGTCCACCTCAAGGGCCACTTCCTGCCGCTCAAGCACGCCGCGGTCTGGTGGCGGGCCGAGGCGAAGGCCGGCCGGCCGGTCGCCGCCCGGGTGGTCAACACCTCCTCGGGGGCGGGCCTGCTGGGCTCCGTCGGCCAGGGCAACTACAGCGCAGCCAAGGCGGGCATCCTCGGCCTGACCCTGGTCGCGGCGGCCGAGATGGGCCGGTACGGGGTCCAGGTCAACGCCATCGCCCCGGCGGCCCGTACCCGCATGACGGAGCAGGTCTTCGCCGAGACCATGGCGGCCCCCGCCCCCGGGGCCTTCGACGTCATGGCCCCCGAGAACGTCTCCCCCCTGGTGGTCTGGCTCGGCTCGGACGCCTCGGCCGGCGTCACGGGCCGCGTCTTCGAGGCCGAGGGCGGCCGCATCACCGTGATGGAGGGCTGGCGCCCCGGCCCCACCGCCGACCGCGCCTCCCGCTGGACCCCGGCGGAGGCGGGCGAAGCGGCGGCGAAACTCCTGGCCGCCTCCCAGCCCCCGGGCGCGGTGTACGGGACCTAGGGGAGCCGCGGGACACCAACGTCCCGGGACAACACACCTAGGCGGCCGTCCCTCCCGGAGTCCGCCGGGCCCGGGCCGGGCCGCGGTGCCTGAGGTTGACGCGCGAGGCCCTGGCCAGGGCCACCGGGTTCAGGAAGCGCAGCGGACCGATGAGGCGCGACGCGAACAGGTACATGTGCCGCGCCAGCGCCTCGTCGCGGGCCGCCGCCGAGAACATCAGCCGCTCCACGGGATTGAAGGGGCGGGAGGTGGCGAAGTCGACGGCCAGCTTCTGGTGGCCGCCGAGCCGCCGCCGGTGCCTGCGCGCGTACAGCGCGAGCGACCGGTCGAGGTCGCCCCCGCCGGTCAGGGCCGGGGCGACCGCCTCCGCCAGCCACCGCGCGGACTGCAGCGCCCACCCGCAGCCCACCCCCCACAGGGGATCGCCGGTCAGGGCGGCGTCGCCGATGAGGGCGAGGCCCGGTGCGCTCGGTACGCGGCTGTGCAGCGGGTAGTTGACCGTGCCGGTGATCTTCGAGACGCGCTCGGCGGAGTCCACGGGCGGCGCCTCGGGCAGGGCGCGGACGAAGGCGAGGAAGCTGCCCTCCAGGTCCTCCCGGAAGGCCGGCAGCCGCTTCTTGTCCGGGAGCACCGCGAGGACCGTCACCCCGTCGTCGTTCGGGAAGGCGTACGCCATGTCGGGTTCGAGGAACCACGTCTGGCCGATCCCGCCGGACAGCGGGAGGTTGCGGAAGTGCGCGAGGTAGCCGAACCGCCCGTTCTCGTACTGCCGCCCGCCCACCGGGGCGGACTTCGCCACGGCCGACTCCCGGCCGTCGGCGCCGACCACCAGCCGGGCCCGGATCTCGCGCTCCCCCTCCGGCGTGGACGCGCGCACCCCCAGCGTCCGCCCGGCTTCCCGGACCAGCCCGCTCACCTGGTGGCCCAACAGCAGGTCGACGCCGGGGGTCCCGGCCGCGCGGGACCTGATCATCGGATCCAGGACGCTGCGCCGCACGTTGTACGCGTACGGCAGCGCGGGCCCGCCCGGCGCGGCCCTGGGCTCGATCCAGCCCCAGCGGGTGTACCAGCGGGCCTCGTTGCGGACCGCCCCCGCCTCCTCCAGCGCCGGGACGAGGCCCAGCTCCTCCAGCACCGGGTACGCGTTGGCCGTCAGGGAGTGGGTGCAGAGGCTCTTGTACGCGGCCGGGTCCGAACGGCGCTCCAGCAGGGCGACGCGGGCACCGCGCCGGGCCA
Organism: Streptomyces sp. NPDC002032; assembly: GCF_042890765.1. Lineage (NCBI taxonomy): Bacteria > Bacillati > Actinomycetota > Actinomycetes > Kitasatosporales > Streptomycetaceae > Streptomyces > Streptomyces sp. NPDC002032. The sequence continues at coordinate 221,007 of NZ_JBIASM010000007.1, forward strand.
GCAGGATCGCCGCGGCGCTCCCGGCGAGGCCGGCCCCGCTGATGACGACGTCGTAGTGTCCCGTGCTCTGCGGCTGGGTCATGCGCTGATCGCTCCCTTGGGGCCGTGGCGGCGTGCGTGGGGGTGACGCGGGTGGGCGGTGCAACCGCCACTGGTGTCAGGTACATGCTGTGATGTCAAGGCCGGGGGAGCCGGGCACCCTCCGCGGGCGGGCGCCCGGCCATCAGCCCCGGAACTCGACCGCGGCGCTCAGTGTTTGAGGGTGAAGGTGAAGTCGCCGCTGATCCGGCGGTCCAGCCGGACCGCCGAGACGAGCTTCCCCTCCGTCAGCAGCCGCGCGGCCCCGCCCCGCGACAGGCCGCAGCCCTCGGCGATCAGCCGCAGCGGCCGGACCGGGATCCGCGCCGCGAAGCGCACCGATACGTCGACCGCCTCGTCGGAGGCCTCGTGTACCGCCCCGGCGACCGCCGGGCGGCCGGAGCCGCCGGTGTCCAGGCGCCAGGCGCCGTCCCAGTCCAGGGCGACGCGGTTGCGCCGCAGCAGGAGCGGATCCCGGAGCAGCTCGGCCGCCAGGCCGAGGTCGTTGTCGTGCAGCCGCTCCAGCAGCCGGGGCGGTACGGAGCGCACGTTCACCCGCTCCAGGACCGTGAGCTTCGCGGTTTCCCCGCACCCGGTGCAGAGAACCAGGACCCAGACGTCGAGGAGCTTGTGGTGCGCGTTGATACGGAATTTGCCGTTCGCCCGGAAGCGGCCGGCCGCGCAGGTGTGGCAGTGGCGCAGGACGAGCGGCAGGCAGGTGGGCATGACGACCCAGTTGTCGAGCACAGGAGGACACCGGTTCCAGTGAGAAGTCCGCAGCGGGAAGCAGCGCGGCGCGAACGGGCGCGGCGCGCGACGAATCAGCAGTCGGGGGGTCTCACACGGTGTACAACGGGCCGTCCTTGCCTGGGCGATGGAGTCCGGCAGCACGGTAAATGGCCCCGCCGGCGCCGTTCCACCGGTTTTTCCCCGCGCCCGCCCCGGCGGGACCGGCGGTTCGGGACATCCTGCGCCCGGCCGCGCCCGCCCGGCGCGCCGGGGGACGGGGGAGCGGGCCTGGTGGGGCGGCGCCGCGGGGGGTTGCGGACTTGCGGATTCCGGCCAGGGGGCGGGAGACGGCCCCGGCCCCGGGCCGCTTGTCCGGTACGCGCCCCTCCCGGCCCCCGCGGCCTGTGATGGCATGTGCATGCCCAAAGCCACCCCGTTTCCGACGGACGGAGTACCTGGACATGCTGTTGCGCAGACTCACCTTCGGGGCCGCCGCCATCGCCCTGGCGGCCGTCGCCGCTCCCGCCCCCGCCCAGGCGGACACCCCCTCGGTGCCGCCCGGCCGCGTCACCGTCGAGGTCGTCGGCGCCAACGGCTCCGGCTGCCCCCAGGGCACCACCGAGGTCGCCGCCGCCTCCGACAACACCGCCTTCACCGTCACCTACAGCAACTACCTCGCCCAGACCGGCGCCGGCTCCGGCGGCACGGACTTCCGCAAGAACTGCCAGCTCGCCCTCCGCGTCCACGTCCCCCAGGGGTACACGTACGCCATCGCCCGCGCGGACTACCGCGGCTTCGCCCACCTCCAGCGCGGCGCCTACGCCCAGGAACGCGCCGGGTACTACTTCCAGGGCGCCTCCCAGACCACCCGCATCACCCACCAGGTCAACGGCCCGTACTCCGACAACTGGCAGGCCAGTGACCAGACCGCCTACAACGACCTCGTCTGGGCCCCCTGCGGCGAGGAGCGGAACCTCAACGTCAACACCGAACTGCGGGTCTACGGGGGCACGTCCAGCCCCCAGGCCCTCAGCTTCATGAGCATGGACTCCACGGACGGCAGCGTCAGCACCGTCTACCACTTCGAGTGGAAGGAGTGTCCCGCCGCCGCCTGACCGTGGACCGCGCGCACGCAGAAGGAGTGACAACGATGTCTCGTTCCCTGTCCCGCACCCTGCTCGTCGGCGGCGCGGCCGCCGCCCTGATCGCCACCGCCGCCCCGTCGCAGGCCGCGGCCCCGCAGATCACGGTCCCGCCGGACAAGATCGTCATCGAACTCGCCACCGTGAACGGCTCCGGCTGCCGCGAGGGCACCGCCCAGGTCGCGGTCGCCCCCGACAACACCGCCTTCACCGTCACCTACAGCGAGTACATGGCCCAGGTCGGCCCCGGCGCCCCGCCGACCGCCTTCCGCAAGAACTGCCAGCTCAACCTCCGCGTCCACGTGCCGAACGGCTTCACGTACGCCATCGTGCAGGCGGACTACCGCGGCTTCGGCTTCCTCCATCCCGGCGCGTCCGGCGTCGAGCGGGCCAACTACTACTTCCAGGGCATGCCGCAGACCGCCCAGCGCACCCACACCTTCAGCGGACCGCTGGACGACAACTGGCAGACCTCCGACAAGACCGAGTACGCGGACCTCGTCTGGGCCCCGTGCGGCGAGAAGCGCAACTTCAACATCAACACCGAACTCCGCGTCAACGGCGGCACGTCCAGCCCCAGCGCCACCAGCTTCATGGCGATGGACTCCACCGACGCCAGCGTGAACACCCTGTACCACCTCGCCTGGCAGACCTGCCCGGCGCCGCGGACGTAGCCGCCCCGGCGGAGGGGGGGGCGGGGCCGACGTGCGACCGGCCCCGCCCCCCTTTTCCGATTTCCGGTACCGGAGCGGGGTGACGTGGTTACGCTCGGCTACAGACCGGACCGGACGCCGCACGGCGTGAGCATGGGGGTGACCGCCCGTGGTCAACATTCGCGACCTCGATCCCAGCGCCTCGCCGCTGGACTACTACGGCTCCGAGCTGCGCCGATGGCGGGAGGAGGCCAAGCTGACGCAGGGCGACCTGGGCGGCATCGTCTTCTGTACGGGGTCCCTGATCGGCCAGATCGAGAACGCGAGGAAGGTCCCGAGCCGGGAGTTCTCGGAGCGGATCGACGCGGCCCTGAACACGGGCGGCACGTTCAGCCGCCTGGTGGGGCTGGTCCTGCGGAGCCAGTTGCCGGTGTGGTTCCAGGAGTACGCGGAGATGGAGGCCCGGGCCGAGTACATCTCCACGTACCAGTGCCAATTGGTGTACGGGCTGCTGCAGACCGCCGCGTACGCCCGGGCGGTGCTCGACGTGGACTACCCGAAAACGGCGGACACCATGCTGGCGGCCCGGATGGATCGGCAGCGCATTCTTGCTCGCGGCACTCCGCCCGTGCTGTGGGTGGTGCTGGACGAGGCGGTCCTGCACCGGGAGATCGGCGGTCCCACCGTGATGAGGGAGCAGCTTGCTTCCTTGCTGGAGCTGCGCAACCGGTTGTGGGTCAACCTCCAGGTGCTTCCCTTCGAGGTGGGTCAGCACGCGGGCATGATGGGCTCGTTCAACCTACTGCGGTTCGATACCAACCCTGACTTGCACTACAGCGAGAGCTACGACGACGGCCATATGACGGCCAATCCGCAAGTGATCAGGGAACGTTCGGTCGGATACGCTCGCCTTCAAGCCGAGGCGCTGTCGCCCGGATTGTCAGCGGCGCTGATCGCACGGGTGATGGAGGAACGCTATGGAGACCGGCCTGAGCCTGACGGACGTGCTGTGGCGTAAGTCGTCGTACAGCGGTTCTAGCGGCGGCGACTGCGTCGAATGCGCTCCCCTCGGCGACGCCGTTTGGCGCAAGGCGTCGTACAGCAGCACCAACGGGGGCGAGTGCGTGGAGTGCGCTCCCCTCGGCGACGCCGTCTGGCGCAAGGCTTCGTACAGCGGGGGCACCGGCGGGGACTGCGTCGAGGTTTCCCCCCGGACCTGCCTCGTCGCCGTGCGGGACTCCAAGGTTGCCGGCGGGCCCGTCTTCACCGTCGGGCGGGACGCCTTCGCCGCCTTCGTCCGGGCCCTGTAGGGCCTGCGGGGCGGGGCACCCCGGGCGCCCCGCCCCGCACGGGTCTCAGTGGCGGGCGCCGCAGTGGCCCCAGCCCGAGTTGCCCGCCCAGGAGCCGACCTGCCCGTTGAACTGCACGCAGGTGCCCCGGGCGTCCAGGTAGACGGGGCCCGCGTAGTACTTGAAGTCGCCGCTGTCGTAAGAGCCCACGTTGTCGCTCGCGCGGGTCAGGCCGACGAACATCAGCTGGGTGGTTCCGCTGCCGCTCTTGGGGACGGTGTAGGCGCAGTTCCGGCCCGTCGCGGAGCTGTAGTAGAGGTAGGTGTAGCCGGTCTCGAAGGCCAGGGTGTCGACCTTGGTCCCCTCGCAGACCGGTCCGGCGGCCTGTGCGGGCGCGGCGCCCACGACCGCCGCGCCGGCCAGGGCGAGTCCGACGGCGGCCACGGCCGCCGCCCCTCGCCGCATCACTCCGTGCTGTAACCCGCTGATCCGAGAAGGCACGCTCGTGCTCCTTGTCCGGGAGTCGGTGTGAGTCGGTGGATGCCGATGGAAACGCGGAGATTGCCTCATGCGCGGCCGCCGCCCGCAAGGCGGGTTCCGTCCGCGCGGGCGAATTGACCGAGACGCGGTGGTGGCGGGGCGGATTCCGGTGGACACCCGCGCGCCCCTGCCGCCCGGCCGCCGTTTCCCGCTGAGCGGGAGCGCGGCCTCCCGCCCGCCCCGCACCCCGCCTGGGAGCTCCAGGGGCTGCCGACCGCCGGCCGGCCCGGCCCGCTGATGGACGCTGCCGCCGGGGCGCCCCCGCCGCCGCGCCGCCCCCGGCGGGCCCCGCTGCTCGACGTGCTGGACGGCGCCGACCTGGCCGGGCTGCGTTCTGACCTGTCAGGCGCTGCCGCTGAGCGACCGGGTGCACATCGGCTACGCGTGAGAAAGGCTCCGGGTCCGGCCCCCTGGCGAGGGGTCGGGTCCGGAGCCTTTCTCGTGCGATGGGATATGACTACCCGCTACATCCACCCGCTGAACCGCAGCCAGCCCAACATGTTGTCCATCGCCCGTTCGCAGACGGCGGGTTCCGGGTCCGGCGGGGGCGCCGGAGCCGCCCGGGCCGCCCGCCCGGCGCCCCGCCGCCCGGCCTGCCCGCGGCCGTCGCCCGCTTCCCCGAACCTGGCGCCGATCGCCGAGGGCCCCTTCTACGCGGTCCCCGTCCAGCCGGGCGACATCGGCACCAAGGGCGGCCTGGTCACCGACGGGGACGGGCGGGTGCTGCGCGAGGACGCCGCCGCGGTCGAGGGGCTGTACGCCTCGGGCAACTGCTCGGCGGCGGTGATGGGCGAGACCTACCCGGGCCCGGGCGCCACCATCGGCCCCGCGATGGCCTTCTCCTGGGCGGCGGTGAACGCCATCGCGCGGGACCGGGAGGGCGGGGCGGGTCAGGACAGCTTGCCGTCGTAGTCCGGGAGCTTGACGGTGCGCTCGGCATGCCCGCCGACCAGGTCGCCGTCGTTGTTGCCGATGTTGGCGATGATCGTGTAGCCGCGGGCCTCGATCTCCGCGCGCTTGGCCGTCTTGTAGGCGCTGACCTGCGAGAAGAGGTCGGGCAGATCGCGGACGTAGAGCCCGGAGACCGGGTAGCCGACGGCCTTGAGGTTGCGCTCGGTCAGGGAGTACACGATGCCGGGACGGGCGGTGACGAAGAAGATCGCCACGCCGCGGTCACTGGCGTACCGGGTCAGCTCGCGGACCTTGGAGATCGCGGGGGTCGGAAAGGTCCAGAACCAGTGGAAGTCCGTCTCCAGCGAGGAGTTGTCGATGTCGAGGACGATCGCCGGCTTCTCCCCGGCCGGGGAGGCGGCGATCCGCTGCTCGATCCCGGGGCGGGCGGCGTCGATGACGGAGGCCACGTCGCGCTGCCAGACCGCGTAGTCGATGCCCAGGATCGCCGCGTTGCCGCCGGGCGCGGCGGCGGCGGGCGCCGCGGCGGGCGCCGGCGCCGGCCCGGGCGCGGGGGCGGCCTCGGCGGCGGTGGCCGGCAGCAGGGTCATGACGGTGGCGGCGACGGCGGCCGCGGCGGCGGTGCGGGCGCGGTGGGCTGCGAGCATGTGGGGGCGCTCCTCGATCGTATTGACATGTACGCGATCAGGCTGGAGGAGCGCCGCCCCCCTGTCTACTGGTCGGTAGGAAACATTTCGTGGCCGCCCGGTGAATGATCACGTCCGCTCCTCGCCGGCGGCTGCGCGGCCCGCTCAGACCTCGCACTCCAGCACCGTGCGGCACAGCCCGCACCGCGCCCGCAGTGCCCCGCCGCCCGCCGGCACCCGCAGCCACTGGCCGCACACCGGGCACGGGAAGCTCACCCGCAGCACCCCGTCCCCGCCCCCCTCGCCGTCCCCGTCCCGCCCGAACCGGTACGCCGCCCCGCGCGGCGGGGCGGACCCCGTCCGCCGGGCCCGGGTGTAGCGGCGCCGCTCGCCCGCGCCCGCGGCGGCCAGCGGGGCCCGGCGCGCCTCCCGGTCGGCCAGCGCGCGCCCGCGCACGTAGGCCTCGTAGGCCTGGGGGCTGGAGAACCAGGGCGCCGGGTCCTCCCCGAAGTACCGGGCGCGGCGGGCCAGGACGTAGCCGAACTCCTCGGGGGTGAGGTAGCCGAGCTTCTGGTGGGTCAGCCCGTCCTCGCGGTAGGCGTCGAGCAGCAGCCAGCCGGAGCCGAGGAAGGCGGCGGCCGTGTCGGTGAGGATCTCGTTCGCGGCGGTGTCCGCGAAGCCCAGGCCCAGGCGGTGCAGCAGGACGTGCGTCACCTCGTGGGAGAGCGCGGCCGCCAGATCGCGCCGGTGCAGCCGGAAGCGGTCGTTGACCTCCACGAAGTACTCCGGTCCCGCGGTCAGCTCCACGGTGGCCGCGTCCCGCATCGGCCGGAACGAGACCACCATCCGCGCGTCGGGCAGCCGCAGCGCGCGCACCACGGCGGAGGCCACCCGGTGGGCGCCCAGGTGCAGGTCCTCGGCGGGCCCGAAGGCCGCCTCGGCGGGGGAGATGCTCAGGGCGTAGGCCCCGATCCCCTCGGCGGTCAGCCGGCGGAACAGCGCCGTGAGCGCCGCCCGGACCGTCTCCAGGTGCGGAAATCCGTGCTCGACCGGGCTGGTCCGCCCACCGTTGTCCGTCATGAGGCCCTCCGGGCCGGAAGTTGTCCGAAAACGCCTTCTTGAAGGCAGCCGTACCACAGATGTGTCATGGACTCGTCATGCACATGATGGCGCGCACAGCCCAACCCCCCACGAAAGGCAGTGTGTTGACCGTGGCCACTCTCGGAAGAATCCTCAAGCGCACCCTCGCCGCCGGCGCCGTGGCCCTCGCGGCCGTCAGCCTCCAGCCCACCGGAGCCAGCGCCGCACCCACCCCCGTCGTCGGCGGCACCCGCGCCGCGCAGGGCGAGTTCCCCTTCATGGTCCGCCTCTCCATGGGCTGCGGCGGCGCCCTCTACAGCCAGCAGATCGTCCTCACCGCCGCCCACTGCGTCGACGGCTCCGGCGCCAACACCTCCATCACCGCCACCGGCGGCGTCGTCGACCTCAACAGCTCCAGCGCCGTCAAGGTCAGGTCCACCAAGGTCCTCCAGGCCCCCGGCTACAACGGCAAGGGCCGCGACTGGGCCCTGATCAAACTCGCCCAGCCCATCAACCAGCCCACCCTCAAGATCGCCGAGACCAAGGCCTACGACAACGGCACCTTCACCGTCGCCGGCTGGGGCGCCACCCGCGAGGGCGGCGGCCAGCAGCGCTACCTCATGAAGGCCACCGTCCCCTTCGTCTCCGACGCCTCCTGCCAGAGCGCCTACGGCTCCGACCTCGTCCCCGGCGAGGAGATCTGCGCCGGCTTCACCCAGGGCGGCGTCGACACCTGCCAGGGCGACTCCGGCGGCCCCATGTTCCGCCGCGACAACGCGAACGCCTGGATCCAGGTCGGCATCGTCAGCTGGGGCGAGGGCTGTGCCCGCGCCGGCTACCCCGGCGTCTACACCGAGGTCTCCACCTTCGCCGCCGACATCAAGGCCGCCGCGGCCGGCCTCTAGCCCCACCGGGCCCGCACCCCCGGCCGGCCCGGCCGGCCCCACCGGCCCCACCGGCCCCACCGGCCCCACCCCACGCACCCGCGCCTCGTCCTTCCGGCCCCGCCCGAAACGGCCGGACGGACGAGGTGCCCCGCCCCCCACCCCCGTACAGTCGGCCGGGCTGCCACGAGCCCGGCCCACCGCCGCCCCCGCCTCGCGGCACCCTCCCCACGGCCGTCCGTGCGGTTGCGGGCCGAAGCACACGCAGGTCCCATGGGAAGACTCCATCGGCGGCAGCGGGCAACAGTGGGGAAGGCAGCGCATGACGATCAGAGTGGTCATCGCGGACGACCAGGAGATGGTCAGGACCGGATTCCGGATGATCCTCGAAAGCCAGCCGGACATCGAGGTCGTCGCCGACGTCGTCGACGGCGAAGCGGCCCTCACCGCCGTCGCCGCCCACCACCCCGACGTCCTCCTCCTCGACATCCGCATGCCGGGGCTCGACGGCCTGGAAGTCACCCGCCGCCTCGCCGGCCAGGACGGCCCGCGCATCGTCATCGTCACCACCTTCGACCTCGACGAATACGTCCACGCGGCACTCCACGGCGGCGCGTCCGGCTTCCTCCTCAAAGACGCCAGCCCGGCCATGCTGGTTGAAGCCGTCCGCGCGGCCGCCGTCGGCGACGCCCTCGTCTCCCCGGCCATCACCGTGCGCCTCCTGCGCGAAATGGCCCCCCGCCTGCCCTCCGCCCAAGCCGCCCGCCGCCCCGCCGAACCCCTCACCGAACGCGAACGGGAAGTCGTACGCTGCCTCGCCCGCGGCCTCACCAACGCCGAGATCGCCGCCGAGCTGTACGTCTCCCTGTCCACCGTCAAGACCCACCTGGCCAACGTCCAGGCCAAACTCGACGCCCGCAACCGCGTCGAGATCGCCGCCTGGGCCTGGGAGAGCGGCCTCGCCGCCCACCCCGCGTGAGCCCCCTCGCCACCTGGTCGCGCCGCCACCCCCACGCCGCCGGCCGGATCCGGCTCCTGCTCTCCCTGCTCCTGCTGGCCCTCGTCACCTTCGAAGGCGTCGTCCTGGCCCGCCAGCCCAGCCTCCCGCACGCCGCCGTCTGGATCTCCGGCGTCCTCGTCTGCCTCAGCGCCGCCCCCTGGCCCCGCATCCCCCTCCTCGCCCGCGCCTGGTTCGCCGCCGCCACCACCTGGACCGTCACCCTCCTGCTGATGTTCGGCAACCACCCCCTCGTCGTCTGGGGCGGCGGCGAAGCCATCGCCCTCCTCGTCCTGCTCTCCCAGGTCCTGCTGCGCGCCCCCGCCCGCACCGCCGCCGTCCTCGGCCCCCTCCTCGGACTCGGCTGCATGGCCGTACCCGTCCGCGACACCGACCCCGGCCGCTTCACTCTGCTCTTCTCGGTCCTGGCCGTCGTCGTCGGCGCCTACTCCCTGCTGCTGCGCCTGCAGTCCGTCCAGCGCGTGCGCGAGCTGCGCGCCGTACGCACCGCCGAACGCCTGGAACTCGCCCGCGAGCTCCACGACCTCGTCGCCCACCACGTCACCGGCATCGTCGTCGAAGCCCGCGCCGCCCGCTTCACCAAGGTCTCCGCCGAACGCGCCGCCGAGACCTTCGGCCGCATCGAAACCGCCGGCGACGAAGCCCTCGGCTCCATGCGCCGCCTCGTCGCCATCCTCCGCGAGGGCGACGACGACCGCCCCCACCCCGCCCCGGCCGCCCCCGTCGCCGGCCTCGCCGACCTGCGCCGCCTCACCGAACGCTTCTCCACGACCGGCCCGCCCGTCGTCCTCTCCATCGAGGACGGCCTCGACGCACGCCTCCCCGGCCACGTCGCCGCCACCGCCCACCGCATCGTCCTCGAAGCCCTCACCAACGTCTCCAAGCACGCCGCCACCGCCACCGCCGTCCGCGTCGGGCTGCGCACCCTGCCCACCGGCCTCGAAGTACGCGTCGCCGACGACGGCGGCCGCCCCGCCCGCCTCTCCGAAAAGGCCCGCGGCGGCGGCTACGGCCTCGCCGGAATGGCCGAACGCGCCGAAGCCCTCGGCGGCACCCTCTCCGCCGGACCCGCCCCCGAGGGAGGCTGGCTCGTCACCGCCCTCCTGCCCCTGTGAGGCCCCCGTCTCACGGACCGACTGGCCGCAGTACCGGCCGCGGCCGCCACGTATTCTCGGGAACCATGAACAACAGCGACATCGACGAGATCGACGAGAACGTCACCGCCGAACTGTCCCGCCTGCGCGACAGCATCGACAACATCGACGCGGCCGTGGTCCACATGCTCGCCGAGCGCTTCAAGTGCACCCAGCAGGTCGGCCACCTCAAGGCCAAGCACCAGCTGCCCCCGGCCGACCCCAGCCGCGAGGCCAGCCAGATCGCCCGCCTGCGCCAGCTCGCCGAGAACGCCAAGCTCGACCCGGCCTTCGCCGAGAAGCTCCTCAACTTCATCATCGCCGAGGTCATCCGCCACCACGAGACCATCGCCGCCCGCGAAGACCAGTAACCGCCGCCACCGGAGGGGGCGGGCCCCACGGCCCACGCCCCCTTCGGCACGGACCGGCCGTCAGGCAGCATGGGCGCATGTCCGCACTGACGCGCAACGAAGCGCAGCTCCGAGCCCGGCTCCTCGACGTCCACGACTACGCCGTCGCCCTCGACCTGACCACCGGCGACGACACCTTCGACTCCACCACCGTCATCAGGTTCACCGCCCGCACCACGGGCGACACCTTCGTGGAACTGAAGCCGGACGAACTGCGCTCCGCCACGCTCGACGGCACCCCCCTCGACCCCGCCGCCCTCAGTGACGACCGGCTCCCGCTCACCGGCCTGACCGAAGGCCCCCACGAACTGCGCCTCGACACCCGCATGCGCTACTCCCGCACCGGCGAGGGCCTGCACCGCTTCACCGACCCCGCGGACGGGGAGACGTACGTCTACTCCCAGATGTTCATGGACGACGTCCAGCGCGTCTTCCCCGCCTTCGACCAGCCCGACCTCAAGGCCGTCTTCGCCTTCACCGTCACCGCCCCCGCGCACTGGACCGTCCTCGCCAACGGCATCACCACCCGCACCGGCGAAACCCCCGCCACCGAAGACCGCCCCGCCGCCGCCACCTGGACCTCCGCGCCCACCCCCCTCATCTCCACCTACCTCGCCGCCGTCGCCGCCGGCCCCTGGCACAGCGTGACCACCCAGCACGCCGGCCTCCCCTTCGGCCTCCACTGCCGCCGCTCCCTCGCCCCCCACCTCGACGCCGACGCCGACGAGATCCTCTCCGTCACCACCGCCTGCTTCGACCGCTACCACGAGAAGTTCGCCGAGCCCTACCCCTTCGACTCCTACGACCAGGCCTTCGTCCCCGAATTCAACGCCGGCGCCATGGAGAACCCCGGACTCGTCACCTTCCGCGACGAATTCGTCTTCCGCTCCGCCGTCACCGACATCGAACGCCAGACCCGCGCCATGGTCATCGCCCACGAGATGGCCCACATGTGGTTCGGCGACCTCGTCACCCTCGCCTGGTTCGACGACATCTGGCTCAACGAGTCCTTCGCCGAATACATGGGCTACCAGACCCTCACCGAAGCCACCCGCTTCACCGACACCTGGACCGAATTCGGCGTCACCCGCAAGTCATGGGGCTACGACGCCGACCAGCGCCCCTCCACCCACCCCGTCGCCCCCGGCCCCGACGACGTGCCCGACACCGCCTCCGCCCTCCTCAACTTCGACGGCATCTCCTACGCCAAGGGCGCCTCCGCACTGCGCCAGCTCGTCGCCTGGCTCGGCGAGAAGGACTTCCTCGCGGGCATCAACACCCATTTCGCCCGCCACAAGTTCGCCAACGCCTCCCTCGCCGACTTCGTCGACTCCCTCGCCGCCCACACCGACCGCGACGTCCACGCCTGGGCCGAGATCTGGCTGCGCACCACCGGCATCGACACCCTCACCCCCCGCATCCAGGAAAGCCCCGGCGGCTGGACCCTCACCGTCGACCGCACCGGCAGCCGCCCCCACCGCATCACCGCCGGCACCTACGCCCGCACCCCCGACAACCGCCTCGAACGCGCCGAACTCCTCGACCTCGACGTCCCCTCCGACGAGATCCTCTCCGCCGCCGGCCCCCGCCCCGCCCTGCTCCTCCTCAACGACGGCGACCTCACCTACGCCAAGGTCCGCCTCGACGAAACCTCCCTCGACACCGCCCTGCGCGACCTCTCCAGCATCCCCGACCCCCTCACCCGCACCGTCGTCTGGACCTGCCTGCGCGACATGGTCCGCGACGGCGAACTCGACCCCGCCACCTACCTCGCCACCGCCGAAGCCCACCTCCCCGACGAAAGCGACCTCGCCGTCGTCCAGGGCGTCCTCGCCTTCGCCCGCACCCAGATCGCCGACCACTACACCGCCCCCGAACACCGCGGCGCCGCCCTCACCACCATCGGCTCCATCGCCCGCGCCCTGCTGCGCCGCACCGAGGACGGCCGCGACCCCGGACTGCGCCTGGCCGCCGTCCGCACCGCCATCGACAGCGCCACCCAGCCCGACACCCTCGCCGCCTGGCTCGCCGACGGCACCGTCGGCGGCAGCCCCGAGCTCGACCCCGAACTGCGCTGGCGCATCCTGGGCCGGCTCTCCGTCCTCGGCGCCGTCGACGAAGCCGCCATCGACGCCGCCCTCGCCGCCGACCCCAGCGCCACCGGCGGGGAAGGCGCCGCCCGCTGCCGCGCCGCCCTGCCCACCCCCGAGGCCAAGGCCGCCGCCTGGAACCGCCTCTTCCACGACGACACCCTGTCCAACTACCTCTTCAGCGCCACCGCCCAGGGCTTCTGGAAGCCCGAACAGGCCGACCTCGTCAGCGAGTACGTCCCCCGCTACTACCCGGACGCCATCGCCCTCGCCGCCCGCCGCGGCCCCGCCATCGGCCAGGCCGCGGGCCGCTGGGCCTTCCCCTCCCACGCAGTCGACGAAGCCCACCTCCAGACCGGCCTCGCCGCGCTCGACGCCCCCGGCATCCTCCCGCTCCTGCGCCGGCAGCTTGTCGACCAACTGGACGACCTCTCCCGCGCCCTCCACGTCCGCCGCCCCTGACCCCACCACCCCCGGCGCCTCCCCGAGGCGCCGGGGCCCGGCGCGGACCCCGAGCGGGCTGAGCGCCCCGGGCGCGGCCCCGGGCGGGCTGACGGGTCACCGGACGGGACGGCCGGAAAGCTACACCGGACAAACCCCGGCGGTTACCCCATTCGGGTCGGATCGTTGTACCGGCCGGGTGTCCCGCCCGGCCTCGGCCCAGCGGCGCCCCGCACCGCCGAGCCCCCGGAGGCCCCATGACCGCGCCCACGCCCACGCCGGCGCCCCCGCTCGCCGGCGGACGGCACGGCGCCGACGCACTGCGGCCCCTCCTCGACACCGTCCTCACCGCCCTGCGCACCGGCGCCGAAGCACGCGGCGGCCCCCTCCCCGCCGGCGGCCCCGACGCCGTCGCCGCCCGCGTCACCGCCGCACTGGGCGACGTACTGCCCGACCAGGGAAGCGGAGACGACGAAGCGCTCCGCACCCTCGTCCACACCCTCGCCGCGGGCGCCGCCGACCCCGCCCACCCCCTCTGCGCCGCCCACCTGCACTGCCCCCCGCTCGCGGTCGCCGCCGCCGCCGACCTCGCCGCGAGCTGCCTCAACCCCTCACTCGACTCCTGGGACCAGGCCCCCGCCGCCTCTGTCATCGAGGCCCACCTCACCCGCACCCTCGCCGCCGAGCTCTACGCCACCCCCCGCGCCGACGCCCTCCTCACCACCGGCGGCACCGAAGCCAACCAACTGGCCCTCCTCCTGGCGCGCGAACGCCACGGCCCCCGCCTGACCGTCCTGCACGGAGCCAACGCCCACCACTCCATCCCGCGCGCCGCCTGGCTCCTCGGCCTGCCCCCCGCCGTCGCCCTCCCCACCCCCACCGGCGTCCTCGACCCCGCCACCCTCGCCGAGGCCCTCGCCACCACCCCCGGCCCCGTCCTCGTCACCGCCACCGCCGGCACCACCGACGCCGGACTCATCGACCCCCTCACCCCCCTCGCCGACCTCTGCGACCAGCACGGCGCCGGCCTCCACATCGACGCCGCCTACGGCGGCACCCTCGCCCTCAGTCCCCGCCACCGCCACCGGCTCGACGGCCTCAGCCGCGCCCGCTCCCTCACCCTCGACCTGCACAAACTCGGCTGGCAACCCGTCGCCGCCGGCCTCCTCGCCGTCCCCGACCGCGACCTCCTCGCCCCCCTCGCCCACCAGGCCGACTACCTCAACGCCACCGACGACACCCAAGCCGGCCTCCCCGACCTCCTCGGCCGCTCCCTGCGCACCACCCGCCGCCCCGACGCCTTCAAAATCGCCGTCACCCTGCGCTCACTCGGCCGCGACGGCCTCTCCCACCTCATCGACCTCACCCTCACCGCAGCCCACCGGCTCGCCGAACTCCTCGACGCACACCCCGGCTTCGAACTCCACGCACCCCCCACCCTCACCACGGTCCTCTTCCGGCCCACCCCCACGGACGACGACCACCTCGCCACCCTGCGCCGCACCCTCCTGCACCACGGCACCGCCGTCCTCGGCCGCGCCACCGCCGACGGCCGCCTCTGGCTTAAAGCCACCCTGCTCAACCCCCACACCACCGCGCAGGACCTGGACACCCTCGTCGCCCACCTGGAAGGCAGAACCCACCGATGACCGCCCACCTCGATGCACCCCACGACCTCGTCGGAATCGGCATCGGCCCCTTCAACCTCTCCCTCGCCGCCCTCGCCCACGGCCTCCCCCAACAAGGCATCGGCCCCCTCGCCACCGCCTTCTACGACCAGCGCCGCGACTTCCGCTGGCACCCCGGCCTCCTTATCGACGGCTCCACCCTCCAAGTCCCCTTCCTCGCGGACCTCGTCACCCTCGCCGACCCCACCAGCCCCTGGACCTTCCTCAGCTACCTCAAGCACAAGGAACGCCTCTTCCCCTTCTACTTCTCCGAGCAGTTCCACATCCAGCGCGCCGAATACGACGCCTACTGCCGCTGGGTCGCCGGCCGCCTCCCCGGACTCCACTTCGGCCACCAGGTCGACGCCGTCCGCTGGAACCCCGAACGCGACCTCTTCGAAGTCGACTACACCCAACTCGACACCGACGGCGAAGCCGAAGCACTCGGCCGCACCCACACCCGCAACCTCGCCCTCGGCATCGGCACCGCCCCCTACGTCCCCGAACCCCTGCGCCCCCTCGCCGACGCTCCCACCGTCCCCGTCATCCACTCCGCCGACTACCTCGACAACCGCCGGCGCATCCTCGGCGCCGACCACGTCACCGTCGTCGGATCCGGCCAGTCAGGCGCCGAAGTCTTCCTCGACCTCCTCCGCGCCCGCCCCCACGGCCGCGAACGCCTCACCTGGCTCGCCCGCACCCCCTCCTTCGCCCCCATGGAGTACTCCAAGCTCGGCCTCGAACACTTCACCCCCGACTACACCCGCTACTTCCACGCCCTCCCCGAACCCGTCCGCGACCGGCTCCTCCCCGCCCAATGGCAGCTCCACAAGGGCATCGACGCCACCACCATCGCCGCCATCCACGAAGAGCTCTACCGCCGCACCCTCCACGGCGGCTGGCCCGACACCGTCCTGACCCCCGGAGTCAGCGTCCGCACCGCCGGCCGCGTCGCCACCACCAAGGTCGAACTCCACCTCGAACACACCCAGCAAGGCACCCGCTCCCGCCTCACCACCGACGCCGTCGTCCTCGCCACCGGCTACGAAGAACGCCCCCTCACCAGCCTCCTCGCCGGCCTCGACCCCTACATGCGCAAGGACTCCTCCGGCCGCCCCCGCATCGACGACCGCCACCGCATGGTCCTCGACCCCTCCGTCACCGGCACCGTCTTCGTCCAGAACGGCGAACGCCACACCCACGGCGTCGGCGCCCCCGACCTCGGCCTCGCCGCCTGGCGCAGCGCCGCCATCCTCAACACCCTCACCGACAAGGAGCCCTACCCCCAGCCCCGGCGGACCGCCTTCACCACCTTCGGCCTCGAACAGCGGGAGCACACCCGCCCGCACCCCGCAGGCGAGCTGCTCCCGCTCGTCGAACACCCGTAAAACCGCGGCAGGCCCCTAGAAGACGGGCACCCCGGCCCGCGTCAGACGCCAGTCCACCGACGCGAACGCCGCCGGATCCACCGTCCCCTTCGCCTTCACCCACTGGATGATCGTGTTACGGATTTCCTCCGAGTTCGCCCACAACTGCCGGGCCTGCGGCACGTGCGGGAAGTTCCCGCCGCCCGAGGCCCGGTAGTTGTTCACCGCGAACACGAACCGCGCCGCCGGATCCACCGGCTTCCCCTGGAACGACAGCCCCGTGATCCGCGACCCCACCGGCTGCGCGATGTCGATGTCGTACGTCAGCCCGTACACCGCGTCGTAGTTGTAGTCCGGCACGCTCTCCGAATTCGTGATCTTCGCCGGGTCCACCACATCACCCGGAGCGGTCCGCACGTAATACCGCGCCGAATACTCCAGATAGTCCTTCAGCTGCGCACCCGTCAGCAGCCGCGCCTCCAGCGTGTTCTCGAACGGATACAGACCCGCCGCGTCCTTGATCGTGATCTGCCCCGCCGGAATCGACGCCGTCCGCGAGAAACACGACGCCTGCGACAGCACCGGCAGCGCCGCCCACTCCGAACCCGCCAGCGCCGCCGTCACCGTCTCCGCCTGCACGTGGTTGATCAGATCGATGATCGCCACGTCCTTCACCGGCCCCTCGGCCGACGACATCGCCTGCGTCGACGTACCGATCACCTGGTTCACGTACGCCACCACCTTGCGGTGCTCGTCCGACAACAGCCGCACGATCTTCGGGTCCTCGGCCGCCGTGTTCGAGTTCAGCACCTTCGCCGACACCTTCGACACCGACCAGCGGCCCTTGTCCCACACCAGCTCGAAGTCGAACAGCGTCAGCCGCTGACCCCACTTGAGCGGCTCCGACAGCACCACGTCCTTGCCGGTCGCCTTGTTCTTCACCCGGTACTCCGGGATCTCCGTGTGCGCGTGACCCACCAGAATCGCGTCGATCCCCGCCACCTGCTCCGCCACCAGACCGGCCGCGTTCTCGATGTACGGCAGCTGGTCCCCGTAGCTCGACGTCCCGCTCGACCCCGAATGCGCCGACACGATCACCACGTCCGCACCCATCGAACGCAGCTTCGGCACGTACTTCGCCGCCTGCTCCTCCAGACCCGGGAACGTCATCTTCCCCTGCACATTGGCCTTGTCCCAGATCGCGATCCCCGGATTCGTCAGCCCCAGCACCGCCACCTTCACGTCCCGCCCGTGCGGGGTCCGCAGCCGGTGCATGCTGTACGGCGCGAACGCCGGCCGCAACGTCTTCGCGTCCAGCGCGTTCGCCCCCAGCAGCGGGAAGTCACACTGCTCCTCGAACTTGCGCAACACCGGAATGCCGTAATTGAACTCGTGGTTCCCCAGCGCCGCCGCGTCGTACCCGATCGCGTTCATCGCCTGCGCCATCGGATGCACCGGACCACGACGCGCGGTGATGGGATCCACCTTCGCGTAGTAGTACGACAGCTGCGTCCCCTGGATCGTGTCACCCGCATCGATCATCAGCGTGTTGCAGCGGCCCTTCTCGGCCCGGACCTGCTCCACCAGCGTCGAGATCTTCGCCAGACCCACATCGTTGTGCGCCTTGTCGTCGAACTCCTTGTCCGTGAAGTAGTCCCAGTTGAAGACGTTCCCGTGCAGGTCCGTCGTCCCCATCACCGTGAACGCGTACGTCCGCGGCCCCTTCGAAGCCCCCTGCGCCCCCTGTGCCCCCTGAACCTCCTGCGCCGCGGCCGGGGTGCCCGCGGCCCCCGCCAACGCGACGGCCGCACCGGTCGCGGCCGATGCCCCCATGAACTTTCTACGGTCGAACGTCATGCCATCTCCCCTGTCAGGCGTGAACAACGCGCGTAGATTCTGACCCACGGGTAACAAAGCGCAACACCCCCCACAGGTTTCGATCCGATGACCACACCCGAACGAGCGACAGTGCGACAGTGAATCCATGACCCACGACCCCGCACACCAGCCCTACGGAACCCCCGAAACCCCCCGCGTCGCCGTACGCGGCGAAGCCCACCTCGAAGTCGACCCCGAAATCGCCCGCATCGGCATCACCGTCAACGCCCGCGGCACCGACCGCCGCACCGCCCTCGACGACCTCACCCGCCGCAACAACGCCGTCCTCGACCTCGTCAAGAGTTACGGCGAACCCGTCGAAAAACTCGAAACCGGCGCCTTCTCCATCACCCCCGAACTCACCCGCCACGGGCGCGCCGAACGCGTCCGCGCCTACCACGGCCGCGTCCACATCACCGCCGAACTCAGCGACTTCACCACCCTCGGCGAACTCACCACCCGCCTCGCCGACCTCGAACTCACCCAGGTCGACGGACCCTGGTGGGCCCTGCGCCCCACCTCCCCCGCCCACGGCGAAGCCCGCCGCCAGGCCGTCCTCGAAGCCGTCCAGCGCGCCCGCGAATACGCCCGGGCCCTCGGCGCCGAACTCTCCGCCCTCGTCGAACTCGCCGACCTCGGAGCCGAGGACGGCGCCCCCTTCGGCCGGCCCGGCGGCGCGGGCATGCGCACCATGGCCTTCGCCGCCGGCACCGACGACTCCGTCGCCCCGCCCCTCGACCTCGAACCCCAGCGGCAGACCGTCCACGCCCAGGTGAACGCCCGCTTCACGATGACCCCGCCGCAGCTCTGAAACCCGTACGAATTGCCGAACCCGTGCCCCTGTCGGGGTGCTCATCAGAGCACCCCCACGCACATTCAACAATTGTCAACAACCTTTTGCCCAACGGTTGTTGAGTGGTCACCCGGAACCAATTTCCTACTGCCTGGTAGGGGCATACGCTCGACCCATGCGCCGAGCGAAAATCGTATGTACCCTGGGCCCCGCCACCGACTCATACGACCAGATCAAAGCCCTGGTCGAAGCCGGAATGGACATCGCCCGCCTCAACCTCAGCCACGGCACCTACGCCGAACACGAGGAGCGTTACCAGCGCGTACGCAAGGCCTCCGACGAGACCGGCCGCAGCGTCGGCATCCTCGCCGACCTCCAAGGCCCGAAGATCCGACTCGGCCGCTTCCACGAAGGCCCCGTACTCCTTGAACGCGGCGACGCATTCACCATCACCGTCGAAGACCACGAAGGCGACCGCCACACCTGCGGCACCACCTACAAGGGCCTCGCCGCCGACGTCACCACCGGCGAACGCATCCTCGTCGACGACGGCCGCGTCACCCTCGAAGTCACCGCCATCGACGGCCCCCGCGTCCACACCCGCGTCATCGAAGGCGGCATGGTCTCCGACCACAAGGGACTCAACCTCCCCGGCGTCGCCGTCTCCGTCCCCGCCCTCTCCGAAAAGGACATCGAAGACCTCCGCTGGGCCCTGCGCACCGGCGCCGACGTCATCGCCCTCTCCTTCGTACGCAGCGGCCGCGACATCGAGGACGTCCACCGCATCATGGACGAGGAAGGCCGACGCCTCCCCGTCATCGCGAAGATCGAAAAGCCCCAGGCCGTCGACAACATCGACGACATCGTCGCCGCCTTCGACGGCATCATGGTCGCCCGCGGCGACCTCGGCGTCGAAATGCCCCTCGAACAAGTCCCCATCGTCCAGAAGCGCGCCGTCAAACTCGCCAAGCGCAACGCCAAGCCGGTCATCGTCGCCACCCAGATGCTCGACTCGATGATCGACAACTCCCGCCCCACCCGCGCCGAAGCCTCCGACGTCGCCAACGCCGTCATCGACGGCACCGACGCGGTCATGCTCTCCGGCGAAACCAGCGTCGGCAAATACCCCGTCGAAACGGTCCGCACCATGGCCCGCATCGTCGAAGCCGCGGAAGAAGACATCCTCGCCAAGGGCCTGCCCCCCCTCACCGACCGCAACAAGCCCCGCACCCAAGGCGGAGCCGTCGCCCGCGCCGCAGCCGAAATGGGCGACTTCCTCGGCGCCAAATTCCTCGTCGCCTTCACCCAGAGCGGCGACACCGTCCGCCGCCTCTCCCGCTACCGCTCGCCCATCCCCCTCCTCGCCTTCACCCCCGACGAAGCCACCCGCTCCCAGCTCAACCTCACCTGGGGCGTCGAAACCTTCCTCGGCCCCCACGTCGACTCCACCGACGCCATGGTCGCCCAGGTCGAAGAAGAACTCCTGCGCATCGGCCGCTGCGTCCCCGGCGACGTCGTCGTCATCACCGCCGGCTCCCCGCCCGGCGTCAGCGGCAAGACCAACCTCGTCCGCATCCACCACATCGGCGACGCCGTCCGCTGACCCCCCACCGGCCAGGTGACACCCCCGCCACCCGGGGTGTCACCAGCCGAACCGCCGGTCCACCACCGCCGCGAACTCCTCGAACGACAACACCGCGTCCCCGTTCGCATCCGCCGCGTCGAACAACGCCGACGACGCGTCCGCGTCCCCCACCCCCCAGAACGGCAGATCCCCCCGCGCCGCCAACGTCGGCCCCTTGCTCCGCAACGCCGAGATCACCTCCGCGCGGGTCAGCTCACCGTCCTGGTTCAGATCCAGCGCGTCGAACAGCTTCCGTGCCTTATCGCTCATGCCCCCGACTCTAGGCGAGCCGCCGGGATCAGTACTTCGGCCCGATGTGGGCGTCCATGAGCGCGACGGAGTCCTTGCGGGCGACGGACACGTTGTACCCCTTTCCGTGCCGGGTGCAGTTCGTCCAGGCGACGCCGAGCCGGTCTAGGGTGCCCGTGAACAGTGCCCTGATGTCATCGGACACATTGGTGAACCAGTAGCGGGGGTACTCGTAACGCTTGCCCTTCCGCACCGTCCAGTTCGTGATCCGGCAGCCGTCCGAGTGGATCAACCCCCGGACGAAGTTCCAAGGGTGCTGATCGACGATCTCCTGCTGCCAGGGGGCGAGAGCTATGAGCCGTTCGTGCTTCCGGCCCGGTCCGTGCTGAGGGAACAAGCAGGGCAGATGCTTCGAGTAGACCTTGATGTTGTGTGCACCCTTCACGCGGACTCGGCATGTGGCACGTCCGGGGAACACCGCCCTCAGCGCGGCTTCCGCCTCGTCCTGGATCCCAGGCCAATGGTCGTCCAGCGTGATCATGAGGGTGAGTGTCCGATGCCCGGAGTAGTGGCTGATGTGGCCGTCGCCCAGGTAGAGGCCCAGGAGGTACGCGTACGCGGCGTGGTCCAGGGGCACCCCGTCGCATCGTGGGCAGTCGTGGTAGCCCCGGCCTGGACACTCGCCGCGCTTGGCGCGGTCCATGTGCTTCCAGTAGCCGATGGTCCCCAGTGGGACGTCGAGCTTCCGGGCCACGTCCGCGTTTCTCGCGCCACCGCGCAGGAGGGAGAGGGCCGTTTGCCGTACTTCGAGACTGTGGAACTCCATGACGCAACTGTGCGTGAGGCTGCGTGGCTGTGCGTAGCAAAAAGCGAACGTTCACGCGAAGGTGAACGTCCGCTTTTCGGACAGTGCCGGGTGCGGGACTCGAACCCGCAAGCCCTCACGGGCAGATGTGTTTGAGACATCCGTGTATGCCATTCCACCAACCCGGCCGGGCTGCACGTCGGAGTGTACCGGGTGACCATGTGGCGGCGCTGCTAGGTAGGCTCATCCAAGCAGCACCGCCCCGCAAAGAGGAGCCCCCCGTGACCGCCGAGCACGAGTCGACGCCCACGCCCGACGCCGACCAGTCGCACGTTCCGCCGCTGACGACCCGGGTCGTCATCGCCGAGGACGAGGCGCTCATCCGTCTGGATCTGAAAGAGATGCTGGAGGAGGAGGGCTACTCCGTCGTCGGGGAGGCCGGGGACGGGCAGACGGCCATCGAGCTGGCCCGTGAGCACAGGCCCGACCTGGTGATCCTCGATGTGAAGATGCCCGTCCTCGACGGGATCTCCGCCGCCGAGAAGATCGCGGAGGAGTCCATCGCCCCGGTCCTCATGCTGACCGCGTTCTCGCAGCGCGACCTCGTGGAGCGGGCCCGGGACGCCGGGGCCATGGCGTACCTGGTGAAGCCGTTCAGCAAGAGCGACGTCGTGCCGGCCATCGAGATGGCGGTGTCGCGCTTCGCGGAGCTGCGGGCGCTGGAGAGGGAGGTGGCGGATCTTTCCGCCCGTCTGGAGACCCGCAAGCTGGTGGACCGGGCCAAGAGCATCCTGCAGACCCAGTACGGGCTGACGGAGCCGGCCGCGTTCCGGTGGATCCAGAAGACGTCGATGGACCGCCGGATGTCGATGCAGCAGGTCGCCGAGGCGGTCATCGAGGACGCCGAGGAGAAGAAGAACGCCGCGAAGTAGCGGTCGTGCGCATGCGTGAGGCCCGTCTCCCCCCGAGGGGAGACGGGCCTCACGCGTACGGGGTGGCGGGGTCAGTCCTCGCCGAGGTAGGCCTTGCGGACGTCCTCGTTGACGAGGAGCTCGCGGCCCGGGCCCGACAGGACGATCTTGCCGATCTCCATGACGTGGCCCTGGTCGGCCAGGGAGAGCGCGGCCTGGGCGTTCTGCTCGACGAGCAGGATCGTGGTGCCGGCCGCCTTGAGTTCGGCGATCGTGGCCATGATCTTCTGCATCATGAGCGGGGAGAGGCCCATGGAGGGCTCGTCCAGCATGAGCAGCTTCGGGCGGCACATGAGCGCGCGGCCCATGGCGAGCATCTGCTGTTCGCCGCCGGAGAGGGTGCCCGCGGCCTGCTTGCGGCGCTCGCCCAGGATCGGGAAGAGCTCGTAGGCGCGGTTGACGTCCTGCTGGATGGCGGCCTTGTCGTTCTGGAGGTAGGCGCCGAGGAGCAGGTTGTCCTCGATGGTCATGCGGGGGAAGATGTGCCGGCCCTCGGGGGAGTGGGCGAGTCCGAGGGAGACGATGTCGTGGGCCTGGACCTTCCTGAGCGATTTGCCCTCGAACTTGATCTGGCCGCCGCGGGGCTTGATCAGTCCGGAGAGGGTGCGCAGGGTGGTGGTCTTGCCGGCGCCGTTGGTGCCGATGAGGGTGACGATCTGGCCGGCTTCGACGGTGAAGGAGATGCCCTTGACGGCTTCGATCTTGCCGTAGGCGACGCGGAGGTCCTCGACCTCGAGGAGGGCGGTCACTTGGCTTCTCCGTCCGTGCTGGTGGTGCTGTGCGCCTCCGCTGCTTCGACTTCGGCGGCTTCTTCGGCGCCGGGGGCGCCTTCGAAGGGTTCGCCGAGGTAGGCGGCGATGACGCGTTCGTCGCTCTGGACTTCGGTGGCGGTGCCTTCGATGAGCTTTTCGCCCTGGACGAGGCAGGCGACGCGGTCGCAGAGGTTGAAGATGAAGCGCATGTCGTGCTCGATGACGAGGACGGCGATGCCCTGGTCGCGGATGGCGAAGATGAGTTCTTCGGCGGCGCGGGTTTCCTGGGGGTTCATGCCGGCGGTGGGCTCGTCGAGGAGGATGAGGCCGGGGTCGCTGGCGAGGGCGCGGGCGATTTCGAGCTTGCGCTGTTCGCCGTAGGGGAGGTTGCGCGCGAGGTGGTCGGCCTTGTGGGCGAGGCCGATGAACTCCAGGAGTTCCATGGCGCGCTGGCGGCTGGCTTCTTCGGCGCGGCCGAAGCTGGGCAGGCGCAGGAGGGCGGACCAGAGGCCTTCTTTGGTGCGGGTGTGGCGTCCGACGAGGACGTTTTCCAGGACCGTCATGTTGTTGAAGAGACGGATGTTCTGGAAGGTGCGGGCGATGCCGGCCGCGGTGACCTTGTAGGACTTGGGGGGCAGGACCGTGCCCTTGTACCGGACTTCGCCCTCGGTGGGGATGTAGAGGCCGGTGAGGCAGTTGAAGAAGGTGGTCTTGCCGGCGCCGTTGGGGCCGATGAGGCCGACGATCTCGCCGCTGCGGACGGTGAGGTCGACGTTCTTGACGGCGGTGAGGCCGCCGAAGCGCATCGTGACGCCTCGGGCGTCGAGGACGGTCTCGGTGCCGGTCTCGGTGACGGTCCCGGTCGTGGTGGTGGTCATGGATCAGGCCCCTGTCTTGCCGAGGACTGTGGGTGCTTCGAGGTCCTTGTGCAGTTCGAGCTGGTTGCGCCGGTTGGGGATGAGGCCCTCGGGGCGCAGGCGCATGAGGATGACGAGCGCGATGCCGAAGACGAGGAGCTGGTACTCGCCGAGGAACTGGAGCTTGTTGGGGATCATGAAGAGGAGGGCGCCGCCGACGAGGGGGCCGGAGATGGTGCCCATGCCGCCGAGGACGACCGCGGCCAGGAGGAAGGCCGAGTTCGGGGGGACGGCGTTGGCGAAGACGTACTGGTCCGGGGTGACGGTGTAGTTCACGTGGGCCTGTACGGCTCCGGCGAGGCCGGCGAGGGTGGCGCCGAGGGCGAAGGCGATGAGCTTGACGCGGAAGCCGTTGATGCCCATGGCTTCGGCGGCGGTCTCGTCTTCGCGGATGGCGACCCAGGCGCGGCCGATGCGGGATTCGGCGCTGCGCCGGAAGACCATGATCACGATGAGGGTGACCAGGAGCATCAGCAGGAAGTAGTTGGCGAAGCGGCCGACGGTGAATCCGGCGATGGTGTGGGTGGCGCCGAAGTCGAAGCCGAAGAGGTCGACGTTGGGGACGCCGGCGATGCCGTTGGGGCCGTTGGTGAGGTCGGGGCCGGAGACGCCGTCGAGGTTGTTCATCGAGATCCGGAAGATCTCTCCGAAGCCGAGGGTGACGATGGCGAGGTAGTCGCCGCGCAGGCGCAGGGTCGGGGCGCCGATGAGGACGCCGAAGACCATGGAGGCGAGGGCTCCGAGGAGGATCGCGGCCCAGAAGGGGAAGTGCACTCCGAAGGGGGAGTTGGGGGAGCCGGAGACCAGGGCTGCGGTGTAGGCGCCGACGCCGAGGAAGGCGACGTAGCCGAGGTCGAGGAGGCCGGTGAGGCCGACGACGATGTTCAGGCCGAGGGCGACGGTGGCGAAGATGAGGATGTTGACGCCGAGGGTCGCGTACTGGTCGTCGGTCTGGGTGAGGGGGAAGGCGGCGGCCGCGACGAAGGCGCCGACGAGGGCGACGTTGCGGTGCTTGCCGGTGAGTGCGGTGAAGCGGGCGACCAGGCCGGCCTTGTTGAGGGCGGTGAAGCCGAAGGCGGCGATGATCAGGAAGCCGAGGAAGAGTTCCTGGTAGGCGGTGGTGACGCCGTAGGTGAAGATGCCGAGGGCGACGGCCAGGAGTGCGGCGATGAGCAGGATCTCGGCGTAGGCCGGGAGGGCTCGGGCCGGCTTGGGGGTGCCGCCGGCGTGGGCGGCCTTGGTGACGGCCCAGCTGTTGCCGATGTTGTGCTTGGTCTGCTCCCACCAGGTGTCTTCGGGGTCGGCCGGTTCGAGGACCGGGCGTTCGAAGGGGAGGGAGCGGGCGCCGAGGTAGGCGGCTGCGGCGGTGACGAGGGCGACGAAGGCGCCGGGTTCGAGGTTGACGAGGCCGCCGAGGGTGTTGCTGATGGCCCAGGCCGTGTAGAGCATGGTCAGCAGGGTGCCGAGGGCGGTGAGTTTGATCGCGGCGTCGGCTCCGGCGGGGGTGAGCCAGCGCAGGCCCTTGACGCCGTAGGAGGAGAGGCCGAAGAGGGTGGTGAGGGCGCCGCCGACGAGGACGAGCCACTGGAGGCCGCCGGGGTATCCGTAGACGGTGAGGTCGCCGGGGAAGGCGGAGGTCCAGGTCCAGGCGAGGAAGCAGGAGATCACGGTGAGGGCGCCGCCGGAGGTGGCGAGGGCGCGGGCCGTCGTCTCGGGGAGGGAGATCCCCGGGCGGCCGGCGAGCGTCTGCTGCGGGGCGTCCGTGGTGTCCGTGGTGGTAGTCGTCATGGTTCTCACGCCCTGTCGGCCACGCGCTCGCCCAGCAGACCCTGGGGTCGGAAGAGCAGCACGAGGATGAGGAGTACGAACGCCCAGGTGTTGCCCCAGGACTGGCCGCCGAGCTGGCTCATGCCGGGGACGTCGGCGATGTAGGCGGTGGTGAGGGTTTCGGCGAGGCCGAGGACCAGGCCGCCGATCATGGCGCCGTAGATGTTGCCGATGCCGCCGAGGACCGCGGCGGTGAAGGCCTTGAGTCCGAGGATGAAGCCCATGCGGTAGTTGACTTCGCCGTACTTGAGGCCGTAGGCGACTGCTCCGATGGCGGCGAACGCGGCGCCGAGGGCGAAGGCGACCGTGATGATGCGGTCGGTGTTGATGCCCATGAGCTTGGCGGTGTCGGGGTCCTGGGCGGTGGCCTGCATGCCGCGGCCGGTGCGGGTCTTCTTGACGAAGAAGCCGAGGATGGCCATGGAGATGGGGGCGGCGATCAGCAGGAAGACGTCACCGGTCTGGATGGTGATGCTGCCGATGTGGAAGGGGCCCCCGGGTATTTCGGGGAAGACCCGGGAGGACTTCGCGTCGGGGTACCAGGCCCATACCGCCTGCTGGAGGACGATGGAGAGGCCGATGGCGGTGATGAGCGGTGCGAGCCGGGGTGCGCTGCGCAGGGGGCGGTAGGCGAAGCGTTCGGCTCCGACGGCTATGAGGGTGGCGATGATGATCGCACCGATGATCATGAGCGGCAGGGCGAGCCACATGGTGGTGCCGCTGGGGAGCATCAGCCAGACCGTGAGGGCTCCGAACCCGCCTGTCATGAAGATCTCGCCGTGGGCGAAGTTGATGAGCTGGACAATGCCATAGACCATCGTGTAGCCGATGGCGACGAGCCCGTACATGGATCCCAGTAGCAGGCCGTTGACCAGCTGTTGCGGCAGTTCGTGCACCGCAGGTCCTCCGAGTCTTTCGACGGATGTGACACCGCGCGGGGCGCTGGATGCGCGCCCCGCGCGGCAGGTGAGGGGTGAGGGGCTAGCGGGCTAGGTGCTAGGTGCTAGCCGGGGAGGTCAGCCGCCGTAGGTGCCGGACTCGACGGACTTCCACTCGCCGCCGTCGACCTTGTAGACGGTGAGCTGCTTGTTGGTGGCGTCGCCGAACTCGTCGAAGGAGACCTTGCCGGTCACACCGTCGAAGGAGACGCCCTGGACGGCTTCGAGGACCTTGGCGCGGGCGTCGGAGGGAAGCTTGCCGTTGTTGGCGTCGACGACCTTCTTGACGGCTTCGATGACGGCCCAGGCCGAGTCGTAGGAGTAGCCGCCGTAGGCCGCGAAGGGGTCCTTGTAACCGGCCTTGGTGTAGTTGGCGACGAAGTCCTTGGCGGAGGGGAGGCTCTCGACGGGGGCGCCGACGGAGGTGGCGAAGTCGCCGGCGGCGGCGTCGCCCGCGAGCTCGACGAACTTCTTGTCGTAGATGCCGTCGCCGCCGACGAGCGGGATGTTGGCGCCGGAGGCCTTGATCTGCTTGCTGAGCGGGCCGGCCGCGGGGTACTCGCCGCCGTAGTAGACGACGTCGGCGCCGGAGCTCTTGACCTGGGTCACGATCGCCGAGAAGTCCTTGGACTCGGGGTCGATGTGGCCCTCGCCGGCGACGGCGCCGCCGAGCTTGGTGAACTCGCCCTTGAAGGTTCCGGCGAGGCCGGCGCCGTAGGTCTTCTTGTCATCGATGATGAAGACCTTCTTCTTGCCGCCCTTGTTGAAGAGGTACTGCGCCGCGAACGGGCCCTGGATGGCGTCCGTGGTGGCGGTGCGGAAGTAGCTCTTGTAGGTGCGGACCTTCTGGCCCTCGGCCCACTTGGGGCCCTGGGTCAGGGACGGGCTGGTGTTGGCCGGGGAGATCTGGGCCAGCTTGGCGTCGTCGAAGACCTTCTGCATGGACTCGGAGACCGAGGAGTTCAGCGGGCCGACGACGCCGAGGACGTCCTTGTCGGCGGTGAGCTTGGTGGCGTTCTGCTGGCCGGAGGAGGCCTGCGCCTGGTCGTCGAGGGCCTCGATCTTGAAGGTGACGCCCTTGACGTACTTCTTCTCGTTGGCCTGCTTGGCGGCGAGGTCGGCGGAGTTCTTGATGCCGAGGCCGAGGGCGGAGAGGTCGCCCGTCAGCGGGGCGTCGACGCCGATGACGACCGTGGTGTTGCCACCGTCGCCGGAGGAGCTGCCGCCGTCGCGGGAGCCGCAGGCGGTGAGAGTGAGGGCGCCCGCGGCGAGGGCGGCGGTCACGGCGATGAGCTGACGATGACGCACGATCAGTCCTTTCCTGGCGCCGCGTCCCCCCTGGGACGCGCCGAGTCGAACGCGGGGAACCGAACTGAAGTGAATCCGGCGGTCGCGGTAACTGGCCGTGACTCTAAGCGGCTCTTCGGGGGATATGGAGGGCTGAGGCCAATGATGTGACTCTCTTGTTATGCCACGGCGTAATACATAGCGGATCTCTGCGGGTGGAACGGGGGAATTCAGGCCGGTTCGTCTTGTCCGCATGGTGAGACAGGTGAGGACCGTAGGGCAGTTTGGGTCCTGTCGCGCCAGGACTCTGGGGCCTTTTGGTCATGACGAGGGTGAGGGCGCGCTGTCTCGGGTTTCGGGACAGGCCCTGGTCAGGGCGGCGGAAAGATCTCTGGCATAACGGTCACCGGGGATGTAACTGTGATCCTCTTTCTGGAAACCATTACTCAGGGTTACTTCCAGGAAAGGGAGCCCAGAATTCCGTGCTACATGCACGCAGTCTTTCGCCTGAATCGTCAGGATCAGCTCGCGGACTTCCCCCGCGCCCACCGTGACCGGCAGCGCTGGCCGGATCGTGACGCCCAGCGCGCTCGACGGCTGGCCGATGCGCTCCAGCGTGACGGCCGGACCGGAGGAGGTCCGCACACGCACAGTGAACGCGAACGCGCTCCCGGCGGGGGGCGGGTCCAGCGGATCCCCGTAGCCGAGGGAGAGGGTCTGGGAAGGGGGCGGCGGCGCGGCCGGGGGCACGGTCTCGGGCCGGGTGGCGTACCAGCGGGCGGCGCCCGCGGCCAGGACGGCCGCCGCTCCCAGGGCCAGCAGGGGCCGCCGGTGGCGGGTGGCGGCCGCGCGGATCCGTCCGGCGGCGCGGCCCGTGGGCGTACGGGGACCCGTGCGCGGGGCCTCGTGCCCGGCCGTGCCCTCTCCGGGCTCCAGCGGCCCGATGCCCCCGCTCACTGCCAGGGCCCGCCGGTCGGGGCGCCCGAGCGGTGGCGCTCGGCGCAGCGGCGTGCGCTCTCGCGTGCGGCGAGCGCGCGGGCGGCGTCGGGTCCGCGGCCCGGCTCTTGCGCGCGGGCCTCGTCGAGGACGGCGCGCAGGATCTCGTTCTGGTCGCCGGACAGGCCCATGGACTGGTAGTCGAGGCGGACGGCGTCCGCGCCCTGGCCGCCGTCGAGGATGACGCGGGCCCAGTGGGTGATCAGGGAGGTGCAGAGTTCCTGCGGGGTGGTGGTGCTGGGGGAGGGCGGGGCGTGCGGTGCGGGGGCGGCGGAGCAGCCGGGGAGGGCTGCGGCGAGGAGCGCCGCGGTCGCGAGCGTGCGCGCGGTCGTGGCGCGCGCAGGCGCCGGTCGCGATCCCATGGGGGAACGCTAGACCGGCGCCGGTGGCCGCACAACTGCTCGTATCGGCCCGCTTGTTAAGACTCCGTGTCGCGCAGCAGGCAGGTGAGGCGGGCGGTGCAGACGCGGCGGTCCTCTTCGTCGCTGATGACGATCTCGTAGGTGGCCGTGGAGCGGCCCCGGTGGACGGGGGTGGCCACGCCGGTGACCAGGCCGGAGCGGGCGCCGCGGTGGTGGGTGCAGTTCAGGTCGACGCCGACGGCGATCTTGTTGATGCCGCCGTGCATCATCGCCCCGATGGAGCCGAGGGTCTCGGCCAGCACGGCGGAGGCGCCGCCGTGGAGGAGTCCGTAGGGCTGGGTGTTGCCCTTGACGGGCATGGTGGCCACTACCCGCTCGGCGGAGGCCTCCAGGACGCGGATCTCCATGCGGGTGCCGAGGTCGCCGGCCGAGAAGAGCGCGGGCAGGTCTATGCCCAGGGCCGCGTACTCGTCGAGGACTTCCTGCGGGAACTTCACGGCGTGCTGCTCGGCGTGCTGCTCGGCCATGGGTCTGCTCCGTTCGTCAACGCTCGTTAACTCGATGTCTGTGGTGGCCGTTCTATCAGGCCTGCTCGAAGCGCACGACGACGGACTTGCTGGCGGGGGTGTTGCTGGTGTCGGCGGTGGAGTCGAGGGGGACCAGGACGTTGGTCTCCGGGTAGTAGGCGGCGGCGCAGCCCCGGGCGGTGGGGTAGTGGACGACGCGGAAGCCGGGGGCGCGGCGTTCGACGCCGTCGGTCCACTCGCTGACGAGGTCGGTGTAGGAGCCGTCGGCGAGGCCGAGCCCGGCGGCGTCCTCGGGGTGGACCATGACGACGCGGCGGCCGCCGGTGATGCCGCGGTAGCGGTCGTCGAGGCCGTAGATGGTGGTGTTGTACTGGTCGTGGCTGCGCAGGGTCTGCAGGAGCAGGCGGCCGGCGGGGACGCGGGGGTACTCGACGGGGGCGGCGGTGAAGTTGGCCTTGCCGGTCTTGGTCGGGAAGCGGCGTTCGTCGCGGGGGGCGTGGGGGAGCTGGAAGCCGCCGGGCCGCGCGACGCGGGCGTTGAAGTCCTCGAAGCCGGGGACGACGCGCGCGATGCGGTCGCGGATGGTGGCGTAGTCCGCTTCGAACGCCTCCCACGGGGTGGCGGAGGCCTTCCCGAGGACGGCGCGGGCCATGCGGGCGACGATGGCGGGCTCGGACAGCAGGTGGGGGGAGGCGGGGGCGAGGTTGCCGCGGGAGGCGTGGACCATGCCCATGGAGTCCTCGACGGTCACGAACTGCTTGCCGGAGGCCTGGACGTCCTTGTCGGTGCGGCCGAGGGTGGGCAGGATCAGGGCCCGCCGGCCGGTGACCGCGTGGGAGCGGTTGAGCTTGGTGGAGACGTGCACGGTGAGGGAGGCGCGGCGCATGGCGGCCTCGGTGACGTCGGTGTCGGGGGTGGCGCCGACGAAGTTGCCGCCCATGGCGAAGAAGACCTTGGCCTCGCCGTCGCGCAGGGCCTGGATGGCGCGGACGACGTCGAAGCCGTGGGCGCGCGGCGAGGTGATGCCGAATTCCCGGTCCAGGGCGTCGAGGAAGGCGGGGGCGGGGCGTTCGAAGATGCCCATGGTGCGGTCGCCCTGGACGTTGGAGTGGCCGCGGACGGGGCAGACGCCGGCGCCGGGGCGGCCGATGTCGCCGCGCAGCAGGAGCAGGTTGACGACCTCGCGGATGGTGGCGACGGCGTGCTTGTGCTGGGTGAGGCCCATGGCCCAGCAGACGATGGTGCGCCGGGAGGCCAGGATCATGGCCAGGGCGGCTTCGATCTCGGGGCGGGTGAGGCCGGTGGCGGTGAGGGTCTCGTCCCAGTCGGCTTCCCTGGCGGCGGCCGCGAACTCCTCGTAGCCGTGGGTGTGCTCGCGGATGAAGGCGTCGTCGGTGGCGTCGCCGGCGTCGAGGACGAGCTTGTTGAGGAGGCGGAAGAGGGCCTGGTCGCCGCCGATGCGGATCTGGAGGAAGAGGTCGGTCAGGGCGGTGCCCTTGAGCATGCCGAGGGGGCTCTGGGGGTTCTTGAAGCGTTCGGTGCCGGCCTCGGGCAGCGGGTTCACCGAGATGATCTTCGCGCCGGCGTGCTTGGCCTTCTCCAGGGCGGAGAGCATGCGCGGGTGGTTGGTGCCCGGGTTCTGCCCGGCGACGATGATCAGTTCGGCCTGGTGGAGGTCTTCGAGGGAGACGCTGCCCTTGCCGACGCCGATGGTCTCGTTGAGGGCGGAGCCCGAGGACTCGTGGCACATGTTGGAGCAGTCCGGCAGGTTGTTGGTGCCGAATTCGCGGGCGAAGAGCTGGAAGAGGAACGCGGCCTCGTTGCTGGTGCGGCCGGAGGTGTAGAAGACGGCCTCGTCGGGGGAGGACAGGGCGCGCAGCTCTTCGGCGATCACCGCGAAGGCCCGCTCCCAGCTGATCGGCTCGTAGCGGTCCGCGCCCTCGGGGAGGTAGACGGGCTCGGTGATGCGGCCCTGCTGGCCGAGCCAGTAGCCGGAGCGGGTGGCGAGGTCGGCGAGGGGGTGCTCGGCGAAGAACGCGGGGGTGACCC
The DNA here is from genome assembly GCF_042890765.1 of Streptomyces sp. NPDC002032. NCBI lineage: Bacteria > Bacillati > Actinomycetota > Actinomycetes > Kitasatosporales > Streptomycetaceae > Streptomyces > Streptomyces sp. NPDC002032. The sequence continues at coordinate 253,041 of NZ_JBIASM010000007.1, forward strand.
GGCGCAGGGTGGCTTCCTCGGCGACGGCTTTGGCGCCGTTCTCGCAGAACTCGGCCGTGTGCCGCTTCTCGCCCTCGGGCCAGGCGCAGCCGGGGCAGTCGAAGCCGTCCTTCTGGTTGACCTTGAGGAGGGTGCGCGCGGTGCGGGCGAGCCCCATCTGCTCCTGGGCGATCTTCAGGGTGTGCCCGATCGCGGGCAGACCGGCCGCCGCGTGCTGAGGGGGCGCGACCTGCGGCGCGTCCTGTACCGGATCACCTGTGGGCGGCTTGGTGGCCATGTCGCTCCCCTTTGAGCATCCTGGGCTTCGAGCATCCTGAGCTGCTTCATAGGCTGCTTCGTCGGCTGCTTCGTCGCCCCGTGCGGCTGCGGTACCGCGCGTATTCGCGTACGCGCCCGATCCTGTCACGCTCCGCCGACATCACCGAAGCCGGATTTGTCGGTGGGGGCGCCTAGGATCGGGGACGTGGCAGAGACAGCAGCGAAGAAGACCGACCAGCCGACCGCAGCGGACCGCCCCCGCCTGATGCTCATGGACGGGCACTCCCTGGCGTACCGGGCGTTCTTCGCGCTGCCCGCGGAGAACTTCACGACCGCGACCGGCCAGCCGACGAACGCCATCTACGGCTTCGCGTCGATGCTGGCGAACACGCTGCGCGACGAGGCGCCCACGCACTTCGCGGTGGCGTTCGACGTTTCGCGCAAGACGTGGCGCTCGACGGAGTTCCCCGAGTACAAGGCGAACCGCTCCAAGACCCCCGATGAGTTCAAGGGACAGGTCGAGCTGATCGGCGAGCTGCTCGACGCGATGAAGGTGCCGCGGTTCGCCGTCGACGGCTTCGAGGCCGACGACGTGATCGCGACGCTGGCCACGCAGGCCGAGGCGGCCGGTTTCGACGTGCTGATCGTCACCGGTGACCGGGACTCCTTCCAGCTGGTGTCCGAGCACACCACCGTGCTGTACCCGACCAAGGGCGTCTCCGAGCTGACCCGCTTCACCCCGGAGAAGGTCGAGGAGAAGTACGGCCTGACCCCGCAGCAGTACCCGGACTTCGCGGCGCTGCGCGGCGACCCGTCCGACAACCTGCCCGGCATCCCCGGCGTCGGCGAGAAGACCGCCGCCAAGTGGATCACCCAGTTCGGGTCGTTCAAGGAGCTGGTGGAGCGCGCCGAGGAGGTCAAGGGCAAGGCCGGGCAGAATTTCCGGGACCACCTGGAGGCCGTGAAGCTCAACCGGGTCCTGACCGAGATGGTCAAGGACGTGGAGCTGCCGAAGGCCCCCGCCGACCTGGAGCGCGCCCCCTACGACCGGTCCGCGGTCACCGGCGTGCTGGACGTGCTGGAGATCCGCAACGCCTCGCTGCGCGAGCGGCTGCTGGCCGTGGACCCGGGCACGGCCGAGGAGCCGGCCCCGGCTCCGGCGGCCGGGGTGGAGCTGGACGGCTCCGTGCTGGGCGCGGGCGAGCTGGCGCCCTGGCTGGAGGAGCACGGGCACGGCCCGCTGGGCGTCTCCACCGTCGACAGCTGGGCCCTGGGCCAGGGCAACGTCTCCGAGGTCGCGCTGGCCGCGGCCGGCGGGGCCGCCGCCTGGTTCGACCCGTCCGCCGTGGACGAGGCCGACGAGAAGGCCTTCGCCGCCTGGGCGGCCGACGCGGCGCGGCCCAAGGTCGTGCACAACGCCAAGGGCCTGATGCGGGTCTTCCCCGAGCACGGCTGGACGCTGGCCGGGGTCACCATGGACACCGCGCTCGCCGCCTACCTGGTCAAGCCGGGCCGCCGCTCCTTCGCGCTGGACGTGCTGTCCAACGAGTACCTGCACCGGGAGCTGGCGCCCGCCGCCGCCGACGGCCAGCTCGCCTTCGGCGCCGACGAGACCGCCGAGGCCGACGCCCTGATGGCGCAGGCCCGTGCCGTCCTGGACCTGGGCGAGGCCTTCACCGCCAAGCTCGACGAGGTGGGCGCCACCGGGCTCCTGCACGACATGGAGCTGCCGACCTCCGCACTGCTGGCCCGGCTGGAGCGGGCGGGCATCGCCGCCGACCGCGACCACCTGGAGGGCATGGAGCAGCAGTTCGCCGGAGCCGTGCAGCAGGCGGTGAAGGAGGCGCACGCGGCGGTCGGCCACGAGTTCAACCTCGGCTCGCCCAAGCAGCTCCAGGAGGTGTTCTTCGGTGAGCTGGACCTGCCGAAGACGAAGAAGACCAAGACCGGGTACACCACGGACGCGGACGCGCTGGCCTGGCTGGCCAAGCAGACCGACCACGAACTCCCGGTGATCATGCTGCGGCACCGGGAGCAGGCCAAACTGCGCGTCACCGTCGAGGGCCTGGTCAAGGCCATCGCCGCCGACGGCCGGGTGCACACCAGCTTCAGCCAGACCGTCGCCGCGACCGGCCGGCTGTCCTCCACCGACCCCAACCTGCAGAACGTGCCGGTGCGCACCGACGAGGGCCGCGCCATCCGCCGCGGCTTCGTCGTCGGCGAGGGCTACGAGTCCCTCATGACCGCCGACTACAGCCAGATCGAGCTCCGCGTCATGGCCCACCTCTCCGAGGACGAGGGCCTGATCGAGGCCTTCGCGACCGGCGAGGACCTGCACACCACCGTCGCCTCCCAGGTGTTCGGGGTGGAGCGCTCCCAGGTCGATGCCGAGATGCGCCGCAAGATCAAGGCCATGTCCTACGGTCTGGCGTACGGGCTGTCCGCCTTCGGGCTGGCCCAGCAGCTGAACATCGAGCCCGCCGAGGCGCGCGGTCTGATGGACACCTTCTTCGAGCGGTTCGGCGGGGTCCGCGACTACCTCCAGCGCGTGGTCGACGAGGCCCGCGCGACGGGGTACACGGCCACCGTGTTCGGGCGCCGCCGCTACCTGCCCGACCTCAACAGCGACAACCGCCAGCGCCGCGAGGCCGCCGAGCGGATGGCGCTGAACGCCCCCATCCAGGGCACCGCGGCCGACATCGTCAAGGTCGCCATGCTGCGCGTGGACAAGGCCCTCGCCGAGGGCGGGCTCACCTCGCGGATGCTGCTCCAGGTCCACGACGAAATCGTGCTGGAGATCGCGCCCGGCGAGCGCGAGCGGGTCGAGGAGCTGCTGCGCCGGGAGATGGCCGCCGCCGTCGAACTGCGGGCCCCGCTCGACGTGTCCGTGGGCGTGGGCGCGGACTGGGAGTCCGCCGCGCACTGACCCCGGTCCCCCGGTCCGTCCGCCCGGGCGCCCGTCCCCGCCTACGCGGTGGGGACGGGCGTTCGCGCGTCCCGGCCGGACTGACCGGCGGGGCCGACGGGGCCGGTGGGACCGGCGGGTCCGGGGCGGTGGCGCAGCCGCACGAGGGCCCCGTACAGCAGGAGGCCGACGGCGAGGCCGCCGCCCGCGCCGAAGCAGACGGTCGGGATGATGTCGAGCGGAGTGCGGATCCGGTCGAAGAACGTGAAGTACCGGATCACCCGCAGCGTGATGCCCGCCGCCACGCATCCCGTGACCAGCGCGGCCGCCGCCCACAGGGTGCCGCGGCCGAGCTCCGGCACCGCCGCGGGCGCCGCCGGCGGGGCCGGCGTCCGGCGCAGGGCGCTCACCACGAACCAGAGGAGCGCGCAGGCGGCGAGCGCCGAAGTGCCGTACTGGACGAAGGAGTAGAGCGGCAGGCCGAAGGCGAAGGGCTCCCCGAGCCGGGGCAGCGCCTCCGTGCCCCAGCGGTGCGGGTGCGTGAAGCCGTCCCACCCCACGTGCGTGGCCGAGCCCGCCACCGCCGACAGGTAGAACCACAGGGCGAGGGAGGCCGGCCGGCGCTCCCGCCAGTCCTCGCCGCGCACGAACGCGTACGCCCGGCCCCGCCGGGCCCGCGGCAGCAGCGCGAGGAGCGGCTCGCGCAGCAGGAGCCAGTACGCGCAGAGGGCGGCGCTCAGGGCGGCGTCCACGGTGAGCACCCCGGCGGCGGAGTGTGCGAAGTCCCCGTAGCCGAACAGGCCCTGGACGACCGCGTCCGCGAAGTAGAAGGTGTCCGGCGCGAACGAACCCACGACGAGGGCCGAGGCGACCAGCGGCCCCCGGGCGCGGCCGGTCCGGCGGATGGCCGGAAGTACGGCCGCCGCATGGCTGAGGGTGAACGGCACGGCACTTCTCCTGACTCTTCGGACCGGGACAGTATGCGTGAGCCGCGCGGGGACGTGGGGATCCGGTGAAATCCGGACCCAGGTGCGTGCCCAGTGAAGGGAGTTGACGTAGGGTCACGCGCACACCTAGGGGAGGGACCGCTCATGTCGGCACGAATAGTCGGACGCGGACTGCGCAGGGGTGCCGCCGCCGCTCTGGTCTCGGCGCTGGTCGCCGCGGCCCTGACGGCCTCGCAGGGCCCGGCCTCCGGCATCGGCGGGCGGATGTCCGCGGCCGGGGAAGACGCGCGGTCCGAGGCGGCGGGGCCCTCCGGGGGATCCGGCGGCGTCGGTGGTTCCGGGGGCGACTCCTCCTACATCACCGGACTCCCGCCGCTGCTCAGCCCGGCGCCCCCGGCCGTGCTGCTGCGGGAGGACGCAGCGCCGGCCGCGCAGCCGACGCCCGGCCCGGTCCCCGACGCGGCGGGACCTGCGGTGCCCGTGACGGTGCCGGTGGTGTGGGAGGGCGCCGACGCCCAGGGGATACCCGCGAGCGTGCTGGCGGCGTACCGGGGGGCCGAACGCAAGCTGGCGCAGACGGACCCCGGCTGCGGGCTGCGCTGGCAGCTCCTCGCGGCGATCGGCAAGGTCGAGTCCGGACAGGCGGGCGGCGGCCGGGTCGACGCGGCCGGAACCACCCTGCGGCCCATCCTGGGGCCGGTGCTCGACGGCAACGGCTTCGCGAACATCTCCGACACGGACGGCGGGGCCTACGACGGCGACGCCCGGTACGACCGGGCCGTCGGACCGATGCAGTTCATCCCCTCCACCTGGGCGGCCTGGGGCCAGGACGCCAACGGCGACGGGCGCCGCGACCCGAACAACGTCCACGACGCGGCCCTGGCGGCCGGCCGCTACCTGTGCGCGGGCAACCGTGACCTGCGGGTGGGGGCGGACCTCGACCGGGCGGTGCTCTCCTACAACCAGTCCGGGGAGTACCTGAGGACGGTCCGGGCCTGGTTCACGTACTACCTCCAGGGAGCGCACGAGGTCCCGGACACGGGCGGTACGGGCGGCGGCGGTACGGGTGCGGGTGCGGGCGCGGGCGCCGGGACGGGCGGGACGTCCACCCCGAAGCCCACCCCGAAGCCGGAGCCGAAGCCCACCCCGAAGCCGACGCCGACTCCTACGCCGACCCCCACGCCTACGCCGACGCCGACTCCTACGCCGACCCCCACCCCGACCCCCACCCCGACCCCGACCCCGACTCCTACGCCGACGCCGACCCCCACGCCGACGCCGACGCCGACGCCGACCCCGACCCCGACCCCCACGCCGACCCCGACGCCGACGCCGACCCCCACCCCGAAGCCGACGCCCACCCCGAGCCCCTCCGCGTCGGCGTCCCCCTCGGCGAAGCCCTCCGTCCCGGCGGCCACCCCCAAGGCGAGCCCCGCCCCCGCCGCCTCCGCCTCGCGGACCCCGTAGGACCCCGTAGGACCCCGCAGGACCCCGAGACCGCCGGGATCCCCAGGCCCGCTCCGCCCGCTGCCCGGGCGGGGCGGGCCTTCTCGCGGTGCAGGTCCAGACGGTTCTCATCTCGCCCCCGCGTTGCTACGGTACGCCTCCCTGACGCCCCATCAGATATCGGAGGCCCCGGCATGCGCGCACTCGTCGCCGCCGCCATCGGGCTGGCCGCCGCGCTGGCCCTCGTCCTCGCCGTCACGGCGTTCGGGGCGCCGGAGGGCACGACCTCGCCCAAGCCGCTGCTCACCACCGCGCCCGCCGCGCCCGGACAGTAGAGGAGACCGGCCGTGCGACGCAGAGCGAGCCTGGTCCTGCTAGCCCTCGCCGTGTTCTGCGCGGCCCTCGCACCACTGCTGCGCTGGTACGCGTACCCCAGGCTGGCCAAGATCCCGCCGAACCAGTACCAGGAGATGGTGCTGGAGGCCAAGGACGCGACCCTGCTCGACTACACGGGCGGCATGCAGCCCAAGAAGGTCGACAAGGTCACCATCGTCCAGACCCTCAAGGGCAACGTCGAGGCGTCCAGGGAGATCGAGGCCAGCGCCGGCAAGGACGTCGTCGTCTGGGACACGCTGTCCTACATCATCGGGCCGGACGGCAAGATGGTCTCCCGGATCCCCGAGCGCTACATCTTCGACGCGCACACCCAGGACCCGGTGCACGCCACCGGCGAGATGGTCGACGGGGACCCGGTCGAACGCCGGGGCATCGAGTTCAAGTGGCCGTTCTTCACCGAGCCGCGCGACTACCTCTACTTCGACGCCCAGACCCGCACCTCGTCGCCGATCCACTACGTCGGACCGCGCACCTACCGGGGCATGGACGTCTACTACTTCGAGCAGACCGTCCCCTGGACCAAGGTGCCCATGCCGAAGAAGATGCCGATCGAGGGCATCGACCCGGCGACGATCGAGCAGACCACCGGCACCACCCTCTGGTACACGGTGACGGCCCGGTTCTGGGTGGATCCCGTCACCGGGGCACCCGTCAACGCCGAGCAGGACATCCAGCAGGAGATGCGCGGCGGCATCGCGGCCGGCGCGCCCGACGGCAAGCTCACCGCCTTCGCCGGGCACGTCACCATGCGGCCCGACTACGCGAAGTACACCCTGGACCTGGTCTCCGCCAACCGTACGAAGGTCCTCGCACTCCACACCTACGCCCCGGCCGGCCTCGCGCTGGGCGGGCTGGCGCTGCTCGCGGCCGCCCTCTGGCTGGAGGCCCGCGGCCGCCGCGGGGAACCCCGCGGCGAGGGCGGCCTCAGCGCCTGAGGCGGGCGTTGGTGTGCCGGGTCGGCTCGGCGGTCGCCGGATCCTCGGGCCACGGGTGCCGGGGGTAGCGGCCGCGCAGCTCGGCGCGGACGGCGCGGTAGCCGCCCTGCCAGAAGGAGGCCAGGTCGGCGGTGACGGCGGCGGGCCGCCCGGCGGGGGACAGCAGGTGCACCAGCACCGGCACCCCGGCCACCCGGGGGGTCTCGGCCAGCCCGAACAGCTCCTGGAGCTTCACCGCGAGCACGGGCTGCTCGCCGGAGTAGTCGACGCGGACGCGGGAACCGCTGGGCACCTCGATCCGCTCGGGGGCGAGCTCGTCGAGCCGCCCCGCCTCGCCGGTGGCCCACGGCAGCAGCCGCTTCAGCGCCTGGCCCGCGTCGATGCGGCCCAGGTCGGCGCGGCGGCGGGCCCGCGACAGCTCGGGCTCCAGCCAGTCCCCGGCCCGCTCCAGCAGCGCGGCGTCGTCCGCCACGTCGGGCCAGGCGCCGCCCAGCGCGCGGTGCAGGAAGCCCAGCCGGGCCCGCAGCGCCAGCGCGTCCTGGGACCAGCGCAGCAGGCCGAGGCCGTCGCCGCGCAGGCCGTCGAGGAGGGCGGCCCGGACCAGGTCCGGGTCGGGGGACCTGAGCGGGCGGACGGCCAGCTCGATCGCCCCGAGCCGCTCGGCGGCGCGGGCGACGAGGTCACCGTCCTCCCAGCGCACCTCCTCGCCGGAGGTGAGCAGGTGCCGGGCCGCGGCGCGGGCGTCCGGCTCGTCGATGACGGCCGCCAGCCGTACCCGGGCGGAGGGGGAGTGCGGCCCCCGGTCGGCGACCGCGACGGCCAGCCAGGGCGCACTGCGCAGCGGCGAGGCGTCGGCGAGCTCGGCTCCCGTGCCGTTGGCCATCAGGAAGACGCCCCCGCCCTTGGCCTTCGCCACCCGCTCCGGGAAGGCGAGGGCCGCGACGAGCCCGGCGGCGGCCTGGTCGGACAGCGCGCCCTCGGCACGCGGCGCGGGCTTCCCGGCGGTGGCGGCGCGTTCCAGCCGCCCGGCCTCGGCCCGCCAGCGCGCGGCGTAGGCGTCGCCGCCCGACCGGGCCCGGCGCCAGGCGGCGGCGAGGTCGTCCCCGTACTCGCGCGGCGGCTCCTCGCTGAGCAGGGCGACGATCTCCGCCGCCCGCCGGGGCCCCAGCGCGGCGGAGCCGTCCAGCAGGGCGCGGGCCATCCGCGGGTGCAGCCCCAGCCGGGCCATCCGCTGCCCGCGCGGGGTCGGCCGCCCGGCGGCGTCCACCGCGCCGACGGCCGTCAGCACCTCCCGCGCGGCGCCCATCGCCCCGGCGGGCGGCGGGTCCGGCAGGGCCAGTCCACGGGCGTCGGGGTCGCCCCAGCAGGCGGCCTGGAGCGCGAACTGCGCCAGGTCCGCGATCCGGATCTCGGGAGCGGGGAAGGCGGGCAGCCGGGCGTCCTCCGCCTCGGCCCAGCACCGGTACACCGTCCCCGGCGCCTCCCGTCCGGCCCGGCCCGCCCGCTGGCGGCCCGCCGCGCGCGACGCCCGTACGGTCGCCAGCGCCCCCAGGCCCCGGGCGTGGTCCACCCGGGGTTCGCGCGCGAGCCCCGAGTCCACGACCACCCGTACGCCCGGCACGGTCAGGCTCGACTCCGCGACCGCCGTCGCCAGGATCACCCGGCGGTGCGGCGCGGGCGCCAGCGCCGCGTCCTGGACGGCGGCGGGCGCCCGGCCGTGCACCTGGAGGACCTCCGCGTCGACCGCCCCCAGCTGCCCGGCGACCCGGGCGATCTCGCCCACGCCGGGCAGGAAGCACAAAACGTCCCCGGAGCGTTCCGCCAGGGCCCGCCGCACCACCGAGGCCACGTGCGTCAGCTGGGCCGGATCCACCCGCATGCCGTGCGGCGGCCGCACCGGCCGGGCCGGCGGCGCCCACACGGTCTCCACCGGGTAGGAGACGGACGCGGCCTCCACCACCGGCGCCGGCGAACCGGCCCCGTCCCCGTCCCCGGCCCCGTCCCCGGCGTCGCCCAGCAGCCGGGCCCACGCGTCCGCGTCCGTCGTCGCCGAGGCCGCCACCAGACGCAGCTCCGGGCGCAGGGTCGCGCGTACGTCGAGGAGGAAGGCGGCGGCGGTGTCCGCGTCCAGGTGCCGCTCGTGGCACTCGTCCAGGACCACCACGTCCACGCCGGTCAGCTCCTGATCCCGCTGGAGCCGCTGGAGCAGCACTCCGGTGGTGACCACCTCGACCAGGGTGGCGGGCCCCACGACCCGCTCGCCGCGCACCGTGAAGCCGACCGACTCCCCGGTCCGCTCGCCCAGCAGCCACGCCATCCGCCGGGCGGCGGCCCGGGCCGCGATCCGCCGGGGCTCCGCGACGATCACCCGGCGCCGCGGCCCGCCTCCCACGAGCCCCGCCAGCACCAGGGGCACCAGCGTGGTCTTGCCGGTGCCGGGCGGCGCGCACAGCACCGCCGCGCCCCGGTCCTCCAGGGCGGCGACGAGCGCGGGCACGGCCTCCCGTACGGGCAGGGCTTCGAGGTCGGCGGTCCGCATCGGGGAGCGGGCCGCGGAGCTGGTCACGGGGCGGGTCGCGGAGCTGGTCACGGGGTTGGTCACGGGGTTGGTCACGGGGCGGTCCGGGGGGCGGGTCACGTCAGTCGCGCTCGCAGACGAAGATCGCGGTGCCGGGGATCAGGTTGCCGCGCAGCGGGGACCAGCCGCCCCACTCCTGGTGGTTCCACTCGGGCCACTCCGGCTCCACCAGGTCCAGCAGCCGGAACCCGCCCGCCACCACGTCCCGGACCCGGTCGCCGAGGGTGCGGTGGTGCTCGACGTACACGGCGTTGCCCTCCTCGTCCTGCTCGACGTACGGGGTCCGGTCGAAGTAGGAGGCGGCGACGGAGAGCCCCTCCGGTCCCGGCTCGTCGGGGAAGGCCCAGCGGAGCGGGTGCGTGACGGAGAAGACCCAGCGGCCGCCGGGGCGCAGGACGCGGCGCACCTCGCGCATGACGTTGACCGGGTCGGCGACGAAGGGCACGGCCCCGTACGCGGAGCACGCCAGGTCGAAGGAGGCGTCGCAGAAGGGCAGCCGGCCGGCGTCGGCCTCGACCAGCGGGACGTCGTCGCCGATGCGCAGGGCGTGCTGGAGCTGGCGGTGGGAGAGGTCCAGGGCCACCGGACGGGCGCCCCGGGCGGCGAGCCAGCGCGAGCACTGGGCGGCCCCGGCGCCGATCTCCAGCACGTCCTTGCCCCGGAGGGACGCGGCCGGTCCCAGCAGGCCGGCCTGCTCCTCGTCGAGGCCCTCGGGGCCCCACACGAAGCGGTCGTCGCCGAGGAAGGCGCCGTGCTCGCTCTGGTAGTCGTCGGCGTTGCGGTCCCACCAGCCGCGGCTCGCCCGGCTGCTCTCCGCTTCCCCCGCCTCACGCCGGGTGGCCTCGGCGTCGTCCCCGGCGGCGTCTTCCGCCTCGTACGCGTCTTCGGGGGCGTAGTCCTCTTGGTTCATGGGGCCCGTCGTCGTAGTCTGCGGATGGGTTCTGAACGTGCTCATCGGGGCGTCCACGCCCACGAATTGTGCCGGTTGTGCGGTGATCTGCCCGGGGTGTGCGCCTTCGCGCATTGACCCTGTCCGGCTGCCCCCGTATGCTACAAGTTGCGCTGCGAGCCTGTGCTCCTCAGACCTAGCAGGCTGCGCTTGCTTCTGTTGATGTCCCCTCGGTTTTCGAGGCCCTGCCGCTTCCGCGGATCTGGGGCTTCCTTGGCTGTCCGGCTTCGGCAGATGCCGATAAGGGCTCCCGGCGTAGCAGTACCTACGACTTTCTGTCCGTAACCGGAGCCCTTTCCCACATGACGAGCAGCACCGAGACCACCGCCACCACCCCTCCGCAGGTAGCGGTCAACGACATCGGCGACGCGGACGCGTTCCTCGCGGCCATCGACGAGACGATCAAGTACTTCAACGACGGCGACATCGTCGACGGCGTCATCGTCAAGGTGGACCGGGACGAGGTTCTCCTCGACATCGGTTACAAGACGGAGGGCGTGATCCCGAGCCGCGAGCTCTCGATCAAGCACGACGTCGACCCGAACGAGGTCGTCAAGGTCGGCGACGAGATCGAGGCCCTGGTTCTCCAGAAGGAGGACAAGGAAGGCCGTCTGATCCTGTCCAAGAAGCGCGCTCAGTACGAGCGTGCCTGGGGCACGATCGAGAAGATCAAGGAAGAAGACGGCATCGTCACCGGTACCGTCATCGAGGTCGTCAAGGGTGGTCTCATCCTCGACATCGGCCTCCGCGGCTTCCTGCCGGCCTCTCTCGTCGAGATGCGTCGCGTCCGCGACCTCCAGCCCTACGTGGGCAAGGAGCTCGAGGCGAAGATCATCGAGCTGGACAAGAACCGCAACAACGTGGTCCTGTCCCGCCGCGCCTGGCTCGAGCAGACCCAGTCCGAGGTTCGCCAGACGTTCCTCACCACCCTGCAGAAGGGTCAGGTCCGCTCCGGCGTCGTCTCCTCGATCGTCAACTTCGGTGCCTTCGTGGACCTGGGCGGCGTCGACGGTCTCGTGCACGTCTCCGAGCTCTCCTGGAAGCACATCGACCACCCGTCCGAGGTTGTCGAGGTCGGCCAGGAAGTCACCGTCGAGGTCCTCGACGTCGACATGGACCGCGAGCGCGTCTCCCTGTCGCTGAAGGCGACGCAGGAAGACCCGTGGCAGCAGTTCGCCCGGACCCACCAGATCGGCCAGGTCGTCCCGGGTAAGGTCACCAAGCTGGTTCCGTTCGGTGCGTTCGTCCGCGTGGACGAGGGCATCGAGGGTCTGGTCCACATCTCCGAGCTGGCCGAGCGCCACGTGGAGATCCCGGAGCAGGTCGTCCAGGTCAACGACGAGATCTTCGTCAAGGTCATCGACATCGACCTCGAGCGTCGCCGGATCTCGCTGTCCCTGAAGCAGGCCAACGAGTCCTTCGGCACCGACCCGGCGTCGGTCGAGTTCGACCCGACCCTGTACGGCATGGCTGCCTCGTACGACGACCAGGGCAACTACATCTACCCCGAGGGCTTCGACCCCGAGACCAACGACTGGCTCGAGGGCTTCGACACCCAGCGCGAGACGTGGGAGCGCCAGTACGCCGAGGCGCAGGTCCGCTTCGAGCAGCACCAGGCGCAGGTCATCAAGAGCCGCGAGGCCGACGAGGCCGCTGCCGCCGAGGGCGCTGCCGCCCCGGCCGCCGGTGGCAACACCGGTGGCGGCGCCAGCCTCTCCGGCGGTTCGTACTCCTCCGAGGGTGCGGACGAGACCTCCGGCGCCCTGGCGTCGGACGAGGCCCTGGCCGCGCTCCGCGAGAAGCTGGCCGGCGGCCAGAGCTGATCGCAGCGCACGGCACCGGCACCGCGCCACGGCGCGGGCTGAGCTGAGCACGACGACGAGGCCCGTCCCCTTCGGGGGGCGGGCCTCGCCGCGTTGCGGGGCGCGTGCGGCCGGCCGTCGCGGGGCTCTTCCGGTGAAAGGCGTCAACTGGGGAATGACACCGCCTCCTTGGACGTTCTCACCACAAGAACACGGCGCGAGGGAGGAGTGGTGACGGTGCTTGATCCACAGGGTCTGTACGAGTGGGACGCCAAGGGGCTGGCGGTGGCCGACCTGGCTCTCGCCCAGGACTCGGCCGGACTGGTCATGCTCTACCACTTCGAGGGGTACATCGACGCGGGCGAGGCCGGCGAGCAGATCGTCGAGCGGCTCCTGGACTCGCTGCCCCACCAGGTCGTCGCCCGGTTCGACGCGGACCGGCTCGTGGACTACCGCGCCCGGCGCCCGCTGCTGACCTTCAAGCGCGACCACTGGACGGAGTTCGAGGAGCCCGCCCTGGAGGTGCGCCTGGTCCAGGACGCCACCGGCGCGCCGTTCCTGCTGCTCTCCGGCCCCGAGCCGGACGTGGAGTGGGAGCGCTTCGCCGTCGCCGTCCGGCAGATCGTCGAGCGGCTCGGAGTGCGGCTCTCGGTCAACTTCCACGGCATCCCCATGGGTGTCCCGCACACCCGCCCCGTCGGCATCACCCCGCACGGCAACCGCACCGACCTGATGCCCGGCCACCGCAGTCCCTTCGACGAGGCCCAGGTCCCCGGCAGCGCCGAATCGCTCGTCGAGTTCCGCCTCGGCCAGGCCGGGCACGACGTGCTGGGCGTCGCCGCGCACGTACCGCACTACGTCGCCCGCTCCGCGTACCCGGACGCCGCGCTCACCGCGCTGGAGGCGATCACCGCCGCGACCGGGCTGGTCCTGCCGGCCGTCGCGCACGCCCTGCGCACCGAGGCGCACCGCACGCAGACCGAGATCGACCGCCAGATCCGGGAGGGCGACGAGGAGCTCGTCAGCCTGGTCCAGGGGCTGGAGCACCAGTACGACGCCGCCGCCGGGGCCGAGAGCCGGGGCAACATGATCGCCGAGCCCGCCGAGATCCCGTCGGCGGATGAGATCGGCCGCGAGTTCGAGCGCTTCCTGGCGGAGCGCGAGGGCGAGGGATAGGGACGGGGAGGGGCGCGGAAGGGCACGGAGCCCGGAAGTCAGGCTCCGGGGCCGACGGCCTGGTGCGGGGGGCCTGGATGCGGCGGGCCGGCGGGGCCTAGGGTGCACAGCATGCTGAAAGTGGGCCTGACAGGCGGAATCGGTGCCGGCAAGAGCGAGGTCTCGCGGCTGCTGGCGGGGTACGGGGCGGTCGTCGTGGACGCCGACCGCATCGCGCGGGAGGTCGTCGAACCCGGAACCCCGGGGCTCGCGGCCGTGGTGGAGGCCTTCGGAGAGGGCGTACTGACCGCGGGCGGCGCCCTGGACCGGCCGAAGCTCGGGGCGGTCGTGTTCGCCGATCCGGAGCGGCTCAAGACCCTGAACGCGATCGTGCACCCGCTGGTCGGAGCCCGCTCCGCCGAGCTGGAACGGGCCGCGGGACCGGACGCGATCGTGGTGCACGACGTACCGCTGCTCGCGGAGAACGGCCTCGCACCGCTCTACGACCTCGTCGTGGTCGTGGACGCCGCGCCCGCGACGCAACTGGCCCGGCTGACCGCACTGCGCGGCATGACCGAGGACGAGGCCAAGGCCCGGATGGCCGCGCAGGCCACCCGGGAGCAGCGGCTCGCGGTGGCCACGCTGGTCATCGACAACGACGGGCCGCTGGAGGCCCTGGAGCCCCAGGTGCGCGCGGTGTGGCAGGAACTCACGGCGCGCGCGGCGGCGGAATAGCCCCGGCGGCGGGGGGCGTTGAACGCGCCCGTAGAGGGAAGGAAAGACACCGTGTCCGACACCACGCCCCCGCCGCAGCCAGAGCAACCGGAGGACCGGCCGTCCCCGGGTGCCGTCAGTCCCGAGACGCACGTCATCGACTACCGGGCCGCCGAGCAGCTGCTCGCCGCCCGGGACCCGCGCGGGGCGCTCCGGCTCCTCGACTCCGTGATAGCCGCCCACCCCGAGAACACCGCGGCCCGGCTGCTGCGTGCCCGGGCCTTCTTCGCGTCGGCCCAGCTGCGCCGGGCGGAGCGGGAGTTCGGGGTGGTGCTGGAACGGGAGCCGGACAACGCCTTCGCCCACTTCGCGCTCGCCCGCACCCACGAGCGGTCCGGGCGGCCCGATCAGGCGCGGCGCCACTTCCGGCTCGCGGCCGCCCTCGACCCGCAGCCCGAGTACCTGGCCGCGGCCCGCTTCGAGGAGTGAGTCAGCGGCCCCGGCGGGGCGGCTCGTACGGCGGCACGTCCCGGCCCGGCTGGTAGTGCGGGCCCTGACGCATGTGCCGGACCACGACCGCCAGGTCCACCCCGGCCAGCACCACGAGCGCCGCACAGGCCGCAGCCCACCCGGGACGGCCGGCCAGCACGAACGCGACCGCCCCGGCGGCGCCCCAGAGCACCCCCCACAGACTCAGCCAGAACCGCAGCCGCAGCGGACTGCGGGCGGTCACGGGCTCGTTTCCGGTACGCATGGACATCGCCTCCCATCCATGGTCCCACCGTCGCGGCGGCAGTGGCCGGGGCCGCATGACGGGACGGGCCGTACGACGGGACGGGCCGCGTACGGATGCGCCGGCGAGCAGGGCCGCCGACTGCGCCAGCCCCACTGCCGGCCCGGCATCCGTGCAGGTCAGCGGGGGTTGTCGGTGGGCCCGCCTAGACTCGACGCCAGTGGTACCGCCATGACCGGGCGGAGCCGGAGACGTCAGGGAGGGGGAGCGCCGTGAGCTCGTCGCAGCCGTACGGGCAGGGGCCGGCGCCGGGCCCCGGGCAGCAGGCGGCGCAGCCGTCGGCGCTGCTGCGCCGGGCCGCGGTGTTCCTGCCCGCCGCCGTCCCCCGGGAGGGCCGGGTGGCCTTCTGGTGCCCCGAGGGCGACCCGCTGCCCGAGACCGGGGGTGGCAGCCCCGGGCCGCTCCAGGTGGTCCGGCCGCACGGCGACGGCGTCCGTACCCGTACCGTGCCCGCCCTGACCCTGTCCCTCACCGAGGCCCTGCCGGTGCTCGCGCGGGCACCCCACAGCCCCGCCGCCCACCCCGCCACCCGAGCCTGGGGCACCGCGGCCCGGTTCGCCCTGCTCCTCGTGGCGCGCGGCCGGCTGCTGCCCGGGCTCACCCCGGAGGGGATCGACGCCTGGCGCGCCGGGCCCCTCGAAGCCGGGGACGTCGCGTACCTGCGCGCCGTCGCGGCCGCCCTCCCGTACGAGGGGTACGCCACCCCGCTCGCCGGCCGCCGCCCGCTGACGCTGCCCGAGCCGGAGGCCCTGGTCCGGGCGTTCCTCGACGCGGTCGCCGACACCCTGCCCCGCACCCCGGCCGCGCCCTTCGCCGCCGGGCTCCCCTTCGCCGCGCGGGAGCCGCAGCGGGTGCCCGGCATACAGGAGTGGGCCGCGCAGGTCGCGGCCGGCGCCGATGCCGGGGTGGGCGTCTCGCTGCGCCTGGACCTGTCCTCCTTCCGGCTGTTCGACGAGGCCGAGCCGGAGGACGTGCGCCGCGCCGGGGCCGCCGTGGTGCAGGTGCACAGCCTCGCCGACCCGACGCTGGTGACGGACGCCGCGCAGCTGTGGGCCGGGGCCGCGGCCGCCGGGTTCGGACCGCGCGCCCGGATCGACGCCGTGCTCGCGCTGCGCCGGGCCGCGCGGGTCTGGCCGCCGCTGCTGCGCCTGCTCGACCAGTCCGTGCCCGATGCGCTGGCCCTGTCCGACCCGGAGCTCGAAGACCTCCTCGGCACGGCCGCGCCCCGCCTCGCGGCGGCCGGCGTACCGGTCCACTGGCCGCGCGAGCTGGCCCGTACCCTGTCCGCGACCGCCGTCGTGCGCCCGGTCGCGCCGGGTTCCGCCACCGACGGCACCGCCTTCTTCGACGCGGCCTCGCTGTTCGCCTTCTCCTGGGAACTCGCGCTCGGCGAGGACCGGCTCACCCCCGGCGAGATGGACGCGCTCGCGCAGGCGCACCGGCCCGTGGTGCGGCTGCGCGACCAGTGGGTCCGGGTCGATCCGGAGCTGGTGCGCAAGGCGCGCAAACGGGAGCTCGGGCTGCTGGACCCGGTGGACGCGCTGGCCACCGTGCTGACCGGGGCGGCCGAAACCGACGGGGAGACCGTGCCCGTGGTCCCGGCGGGGGCGCTGGCGGCGCTGCGGGACCGGCTGACGGGGGAGTTGCCGGTAGTGGCGCAGCCGGTGGGGCTGAAGGCGGTGTTGCGGGATTACCAGTTGAGGGGTCTGGCGTGGCTGGACCTGATGACGTCGCTGGGTCTGGGGGGCTGTCTGGCGGATGACATGGGTCTGGGCAAGACGGTGACGCTGATCGCGCTGCATCTGCACCGGGGCCGGGCGGAGCCGACGCTCGTGGTGTGTCCGGCGTCGTTGCTGGGGAACTGGCAGCGGGAGATCGAGAGGTTCGCGCCGGGCACGCCGGTGCGCCGCTTCCACGGCTCGGCCCGCAGCCTGGAGGGCCTGGAGGCCGCGCCGGACTCGTCGGGCTCGGACTCGGGCTCGTCCGGCTCGCCGGGCGCGTCCGGCCCGGCCGCGGGCTTCGTGCTCACCACGTACGGCACGATGCGTACGGCGGCGTCCGAACTGGCCGCCGTTTCCTGGGGCATGGTCGTCGCGGACGAGGCCCAGCATGTGAAGAACCCGCATTCGGCGACCGCCCGCGCGCTGCGCACGATCCCGGCGCCGGCCCGGGTGGCCCTCACCGGGACCCCCGTCGAGAACAACCTCTCCGAACTGTGGGCCCTCCTCGACTGGACCACCCCCGGCCTGCTGGGCCCGCTCACCACCTTCCGGGCCCGCCACGCCCGCCCCGTCGAGCACCAGCAGGAGGAGGACGGCGGCAACGAGGCGGCCGTCGCCCGGCTGGCGGCGCTGGTGCGGCCGTTCCTGCTGCGCCGCAAGAAGTCCGACCCCGGGATCGTTCCCGAGCTGCCGCCCAAGACCGAGACCGACCACCCGGTGTCCCTGACGCGGGAGCAGGTCTCGCTCTACCAGGCGGCGGTGGAGGAGGCCATGGCGGTGATCGAGTCGAGCGAGGGCATCGCGCGGCGCGGCATGATCATGAAGTTGCTGGCCTCGCTGAAGCAGATCTGCAACCACCCGGCGCAGTACCTGAAGGAGGAGCCGCCCCGGATCCCGCACCGTTCGGGCAAACTCGCGCTCCTGGACGAGCTGCTCGACACGATCCTCGCCGAGGGTGGCTCGGTGCTGGTCTTCACCCAGTACGTGACCATGGCCCGGCTCCTGGAGAAACACCTCGCCGCGCGCGGGATCCCCACCCAGCTCCTGCACGGCGGAACCCCCGTACCGCGCCGCGAGGAACTCGTCGACCGCTTCCAGTCCGGCGAGGTCCCCGTCTTCCTGCTCTCCCTCAAAGCCGCCGGCACCGGCCTCAACCTCACCCGCGCCGGACACGTCATCCACTACGACCGCTGGTGGAACCCCGCCGTCGAGGACCAGGCCACCGACCGCGCCTACCGCATCGGCCAGACCCAGCCCGTCCAGGTCCACCGCATCATCACCGAAGGCACCGTGGAAGACCGCATCGCCGACATGCTCCACGCCAAACGTGCCCTCGCCGACGCCGTCCTCGGCTCCGGCGAATCCGCCCTCACCGAACTCACCGACCGTGAACTCGCCGACCTCGTCTCCCTGCGGAGGCCCGCGTGATCACCGCACGGGACGACCGGCGCCGCACCTTCGACACGGTGCCCGCGGGCGTGGAAGCGGCGACCTGGTGGGGCCGGGCCTGGGTGGCGGCCCTGGAGGCGCGTGCGCAGGACGCCGCCCGGCTCGCCCGGGGCCGTGCGTACGCCTCCGAGGGGCACGTCGACGCCGTCACCGTCACCCCGGGCCGGATCGTGGCCTACGTCCGGGGCAGCCGTGCCCGCCCGTACCGCACCGAGCTGTCGCTGGCCGCCTTCGCGGACGGCGAATGGGCCGAACTCCTGGAGGCGGTGGCAGCGGACCCGGCGGCCCTGGGAGCCCTGCTGGAGCGGGAGGTTCCGCGCTCCCTGGCGCAGACGGTGCTGCCCGGCGCGGGCGAGCTCCTCGCGCGCTGCTCCTGCCCCGATGTGGCACGGCCGCCCTGCAAGCACGCCGCGGCGCTCTGTTACCGGGCCGCCCGGCTGCTCGATACGGACCCCTTCGTCCTGTTGCTCCTGCGCGGTCGCGGGGAGCGGGAGCTCCTGGAGGAGCTGGCCCGGCGCAACGCCGCCCACGCCGCGCGCGAACGGCCCGGCTCCACACCGGACTTCCCGGGCGTCCCGGCCCGCGCGGCGGCGGCCCGCACCGCCCTGCCCCCGCTGCCGGCCGCGCCCGCCGCGCCCGCCGCCGTCGGGCTGCCGCCCGCCTACCCGGCCGACCCGGCGGCCCCCGACCCGCTGGCCCTGGACCAGCTGGCCACGGACGCCGCCGCCCGCGCCCTCGCCCTGCTCACCACCGGATCCGATCCGACCGGGGGGCTCACCCTGTGGCAGGACGCCGTACGGCTGGCCTCCGCGCACCCCACCGCCGGCCTCACCGGCGCCGCGCGCAGCCTGTACCGGGACCTGGCCCGGGCCACCGGGCGCACCAGCACCGACCTGGCCCGCGCCGCCGCGGCCTGGCGGCAGGGCGGCCTGCCCGCCCTCACCGTCCTCGACGAGCCCTGGGATCCGCCGGCCGGCCCGTTCGACCGGGCCCGTCCGGCGCTCCTCGCGGCCGGTCTGGAGTCCTTCCGTCCCGACCGCAACCGCCTCACCGCCCGGACCCGTCAGCTCCGTCTGAGCCGCGAGGGCCTCTGGTACGGCTACGAGTCCCGCCCCGACACCGAGGACTGGTGGCCCACCCGCGCCCCCGCCTCGCCGGATCCCCTCACCGCCCTGCGCTGACCTCGGCCGCCCAGCCGGCCAGGGCCCGGAAGTCGCGTTCGCGCAGGCCGAGCCGGGGATGGATGCGCAGGAGCAGGGCCGGGGAGGGATGGTGGGCGGCCACCCAGGCCCGGTCCGCCGGGGTGATCATGTCGTCGACCCAGGCGAAGGGACGGCCGGCCGCCCAGTCGAGCAGGGGCCGGGTCTTCCAGAACAGCCCGTCGGGATCGCGTGCGAACAGTTCCGGCCAGTCGATGACGGGCAGGTCGGGGGGCAGTCCGATGTGCGGCGCGATCAGGGTGTTGGCCTGGTGCGTCCATGCCGTGGCCCACGCGAGTTCGAACGGGAGCGCCAACAGGCGGGCCCCGTGGGCGGGATGGAGCCGGACCCGGATCCCGCGCCGGGCGCGCCGGGACTCCGGGTCGCGGTAGGAGAGCCAGACGTCGGGTCGCATCCGGTGACTCGTGTACCCGCGCAGGCCGGCGAAGGGATCACGGAACGGATTGAGGGGTCCGTCCACATCGAGCAGGAGCAGCGGTCGTTCCGTCATGAAGTAGGCACTACCCAGTACACGATGGAGTGAAATGCCTACTGGCTCTATAACCCGAATGGGTTCAAGGCGTTGTTTCCGGTGCGGACAAGATGTCCGCGAACCCTCCGGAAGGCAGGAAAACTGATGCGTCACAGTCGTCGGAACGGCTTGATCGCGGCGATGGTCGCGGGCGGTGGACTGGCGGTCGCGGGGGTGGGTGGCCTCGCCCACGCCGATGCGGACGCGGGCGGGCAGGCCGAGCGTTCGCCGGGACTCCTCTCGGGCAACCTGCTGCAACTTCCCGTGCAGACCCCGGTGAACGTCTGCGGGAACACCGTCAGCGTCGTCGGGGTGCTCAATTCCGCGAGCGGCAACCGATGTGCCAACGGGCCGGGGGGCGGGGGGAATCCCGAGCCCAGGCCCGCCCATCCGTCCGGATCGGGGGACACGTCGAAACCGGGGTCGAGGAACGGCGCGGGGGCCGTCGCGGACGGGCGCGGAAAGGATTCCCCCGGTCTGCTCTCCGGCAACGGCCTCCAGCTCCCCGTCGACTTGCCCGTCAACCTCAGCGGCAACTCGGTGAGCGTCGTCGGGGTCGGCAACGCCTCCCAGGGCAACACCGCCGTCAACGGTGAGACCCCCACCACCGGCAAGCCCCCGCAGCCGCCCGTCACGGCACGGCCCGTCACCCCGCCCGCGCCCACGGCCCCGGCGGTCCGCACCGTCGCGCCGCGCGAGACCACGGCACTGGCCCACACCGGCTCCGACGGGCTCGGCTACCTGCTGCCCGGCAGCGGGGGCCTGCTCCTGGGCGGCGCCCTCCTCTACCGGCGCTTCCGCCTCAACTGAGGGACGGCCCCGGGGCGGTGCGCGGGTCCGGCCGCCGCGCGGTGGCCGGACCCGGGCGCCTGCCCGGCGGTGCTCACGACGCCGCGCGCCAGCCGTCCAGCACCGCGTCGATCTGCGCCGCGAGGCGGGCCCGGGCCGTGAAGCGGGGAACACCCGCCATCAGCAGGGCGTCGTAGTCGGTCTCGGTGTGCCGGACCGCCGCGCGTACCGCCACCGACACCGCCTGTTCGTCGAGGGCCCGGCCCGCGGCGGTGCGGCCGACCCGGCCGCTGCCGCGCACCGAGGCGTGCGCCGCGATGGCATGGGCGCGGCCGGGCGGACACCGGGGGAACAGCCGCAGGATCTCGGCGGCGAACGCCGCGGTGAACCGGACGTCCTCGGCCGCCCTGCGCAGCCGGTCGCGCTCCCGGCGGCGGGCGCGGGCGTCCGCGTCCGCGAGGCAGGCGCGTTCGGCCCGGGCCAGGGCGGCCTCCTCGACCAGCAGCCCCTGACGCTCGTAGCGCCGCCGCCCCCGGTGCCGGCGCACGACCACGGCGGACAGCGAACTGGCCTCCCGGGCCCGCCGGGTGAGCGCCGTGTCGCCGCGCGGGAGGTACACGAGGTGCCCCAGATCGGCGCAGTCCAGACAGCGGGGCACGCCGGCCTCCCGCACGAGGTGCCGCAGCGGGCCCCGGCGGCAGTCGGCGCACTGGATCTGCTTCTGCGACTCGAACACGACGAGACTCATACGGTGGTGATACCGCCGGCCGGTGCTTCTCTCACCTCGCACGGACGGGCAATCGGGCCCGGCCCGCGCGGGGCGGTGCCGTGGTGACCCCCGTCCGCCACGGCACCGCACCGCCGGGGCTCAGACCAGCCGGCGGATCTCGCCGCGCACCCGGTAGAAGCCCCCGGCCGCCGGGTGCAGCCCGTCCACCACGTACCGGGCGCCGGGCTCCCGTATCCCGCGCGGGAACTGCACGTTCCAGCTGGACTCGAACCCTTCCGACACCACCTGCACCCGCATCCGGCCGTTCTGCTGGACGCACTCGACGACCACCGTGCCCGCCGGGACCGCGGCCGACCGGACCGTCGCCACCGCGGCGGCCGACGCCGCCGGGGTGAACACCGGCAGGGCGGCGGCCGACTTGACGTCCATCGCCGCGGGCACCGACCCCTGCTGGGCCGCCGCGATCGCCGCCTCGCTCGCGTCCACGCACACCAGCGAGCCGTCCGTGGTGACGAGATAGAGCCGTCCGTCGAAGTACTGCATCGACAGGGCCGCCCCGCTGCCCGTGCCGAGCTTCCAGAGCCTGCGCCCCCGGGCATCGAAGCAGTACACCGAGGAGGCGAGGTCGCCCGCGAACACGTGCCGCCCGTCCGGGGAGGTCGCGCAGGAGTACACCGCCGCGTCGCACCGGTACGAGGCCTCCACCGCGCCCGTCGCCTTGGACAGCCGCTGCACGGTGTTGCGCCCCGTCCCCGCGTACACGGCGTCCCGCTCCTGCCAGCCGAAGAGCACCGAGCCGTCGGTGTCCGTGTGCCACAACTCACCGCTGCCGTCGGGGGCGTACGCCGTCACGCCCTGGCTGTGGCCGTGGTAGACGGCGCTGTCGTCCGCCCGGACCATCCAGGCGTTGGAGCCCGCGGACCGGCGCGACCACTGGAACTCGTCCTCGTGGTCGATGACGGTCAGCCCGCCGGCGCGGTCGGCCACGTTCAGCACGCCCTCGCGGATGTCGAGCCAGAAGATGTCCACGTCCGCCGCGATGTCGTACGCCCCGAACGGCACCTTGGAGGAGAGGTCGTAGACCGTGCCGTCGTCACAGCCGGCGTAGATCCAGAACTCGTCGGCGACCAGGCACTTGACCCCGTCCGGCAGCGAGTACCGGGCCAGCACCTCACCGCCGTGGCTCACCGTGTAGACGTCGCCCGCCTGGTTGCCGACCCAGCAGCGCTCCTCGTCCACGTGGATGCCGAACGCCGAGGAGCCCGTGCGCATCCGCCACAGCACCGGCGCGACCGCACGCGCCGTGGACGGCGTGGAGGTGACCTGCCTGCGGGTCACCGCGCGGGCCGCGCGGGCGCCCCGCACCGCCGGCGCGTATCCCTTGCGGACCTTCTCGCCGATCTTCTTGGCGGCCGCCGCGCGGGCCTTGTCCGGCGTGGGGAACGAGGAGCTCTGCACCTGGCCGGCCCCGCCGATGCGGCCGTAGCGCACCGAGACGGCGGTGCCGTCGACCGTCACCTCGTAGAACTTGTGCGCCGCGCCGTCCTCCTGCGACAGCTCCAGGTACGTCGTCTCCCGAGCCATGACAGACCCCTCCCCAAGAGCGGGGCCAACGGCTCCTGTTCACCGGTGATCCCTCGTGAAAAAAGCTAAGGCCGAGCACTGACAATGGGACGGTGAAGCTGGAAGCGATCACCTGGCAGCGGATGGCCGAGCGGCTCGCCGCCCACCTCGACGGTCAGGCCGGGGACGGCGGGGGCGGCGGGGACGGCGGGGCCGTCGGCGGCGGGCAGGAGGCGGTCTGGCAGCGCGTCGGCATCGACGGCGCCCCCGCCGCCGACACCGGGCTGCTCGCGGGGCTGCTCGCGGACGCGCTGCGGTCGCGGGGCCGCTCGGTGCTGGTCGTCGGCGCCGGGGGGTTCCTGCGGCCGGCGTCGCTGCGGTACGAGTTCGGGCGGCAGGACGTGGACGCCTTCCTCGGGGGCTGGTACGACACCGGCGCCCTGTGGCGGGAGGTGTTCGGACCGACCGATCCCGGCGGGAGCGGACGGGTGCTGCCCGACCTCTGGGACCCGGTGACCGACCGGGCCACCCGCAGCCCGTACACCGCGCTGCCGCCGGGAGCGGTGCTGATCGTGCACGGACCGCTGCTGATGGGGCACTGGTTCCCCTTCGACCTCAGCGTGCACATCAGCCTGTCGGCGGGGGCGCTGGCGCGGCGCACGGAGGAGGGCGCGCGCTGGACGCTGCCCGCCTTCGCCCGGTACGCGCGGGAAACCGATCCGGCGTCGGCGGCCGACGTCCTGGTCCGGGCCGACGATCCACGGCACCCGGCGTGGAGCGGCTGCCCGGGCGGGGGATGACGGGCCCGGGGCAGCGCCTGGGCGGGGCGGCGCGGCGGGCCTGCCGGCCTCCCTGCCCGCTCCGTCCGGCGGCTCCGTCCCGCACCACCCGTCACGTCGTGCCGCGGGCGGCCCCCGGCTCCGGGCCGGTCAGTCTGGGCGGCCGCCCAGGCGGGTCACCGCCCGGGCGGCCGCGCGGCAGCCCGCCGCGGCGGCGGCGGCCGGGTCGGCGCCCGCCAGCCGGGCCGCCAGGAAACCGCCGGTGAAGGCGTCACCGGCGCCCGTGGTGTCCACGGCGTCGGCCGGCCGCGCCGGGACCTCGGCGGTGACCCGGCCCCCCTCCGCGACGAGCGCGCCCCCCGTGCCCCGGGTGACCACCACCAGCGGTACCCGCCGGCTCAGCTCGACGGCCGCGGCGGCCGGATCGGGCAGGCCCGTCAGCACCCGGGCCTCGTCCTCGTTCGGCAGCAGTACGCCGGCCCCCGCCACCGCCGCCAGGAAGCGCCCGGCGCCGAGCACGGCCAGGAAGCCCGCCGACGCCGGGTCCACGCTGACCGGCACCCCCCGGGTCCGGGCGGCCCGCAGTGCGACGAGGGCCAGCTCCCGGCTGCTCTCCGCGAAGAAGAGGTACCCCGACAGGTGCAGGTGCGCGGCGCCGTCCAGCAGCGCGGGCGCCCAGTCGGCGGGGCACAGCCGCAGCGAGGCCCCGCTGTCGGTGAGGAAGGTCCGCTCCGCGTCCTTGCCGACCAGCGCCACCACCGTCCCGGTCGGCTCCACCGGGTCCACCACCAGCCGGGGCCGGACCCCCGCGTCGACGAGGGCCCGCTCGTGCCAGCGGGCCGACTCCGCGCCCACCCGGGCGAGCAGACGCACCTCCGCGGCTCCCGAGCGGGCCGCCCAGCAGGCCGCGTTCGCTCCCGCGCCGCCCGGCAGCGTACGGATCCGGGCGGCGGTGTCGGTCGCCGGAGCGAGGGGCTCCGTGTGGACCGCCACCACGTCCGTGACCACGTCCCCGACGACCACCAGCGCCCCCGGTATCCCGGGTGCCCCCGGTCCCCCCGGTGCCGTCATGCGCGGGCCGCCCAGGCGCCGGCGATGAGGGCGCCGAGGCGTACGTTGCCCCGTACCGCCGCCAGGTTCGCCTCCAGGGAGGCTCCGCCGGTCGCCCGTACGAGGTGGTCCAGCAGGAACGGCGTCACCGCCTGCCCGGTGATCCCGCGCGTCCGGCACTCGGCGAGCGCCTCGGCCAGGACGCGGTCGTGCAGGGCCGGGTCCAGCTGCCGCTCCCGAGGTACCGGGTTGGCCACCACGAGCGCCGCCGCCGGTCCGCCGAGCGCGTCCTGAGCGGCCATCACCGCCGCCACCTCCCGCGGGCCTTGCACCGTCCAGTCGACGGGCTCGCCCGAGTCGGCCAGGTAGAAGCCGGGGAAGCGGCGCGTCCGGTAGCCGAGGATCCCGACGCCGAGGGTTTCCAGCCGCTGGAGGGTGGCCGGCACGTCGAGGATCGACTTCACCCCCGCGCACACCACCGTGATCCGGGTCCGGGCGAGCAGCGCGAGGTCCGCCGACTCGTCCTGGGAGCGCGTCCACTCCCGGTGTACGCCGCCCAGCCCGCCGGTTGCGAAGACCCGCAGCCCCGCCCGCGAGGCGAGCAGGGCCGTCGCGGAGACGGTCGTCGCGCCGGTCGCCCCCGTGGCCAGGGCCGGGGCGAGGTCGCGGTGGCCGAGCTTGCGGACGCCCTCACCTGCGGCGATCCGCTCCAGTCCGCCCTTGTCGAGGCCCGCGTACGCCACCCCGTCCAGCACCGCGACCGTCGCCGGAACCGCGCCCTCCGCCCGGACCAGGGACTCCAGTTCCAGGCCCACCTCCAGATTGCGGGGGCGCGGCAGCCCGTGGGCGATGATCGTCGACTCCAGGGCGACGACGGGCCTGCGCGCGGCGAGCGCCTCGCGCACCTCTTCCGACAGGACGGGGACCTCGGTTGCTCTGTGCTGTGGCATGTCCCCATCCATGGCACGGGTTCCGCGCCGCCAAACTCGCCCGGCGCGCTCCGGCGCGAAGCTGTCCGAGTCGCGTCCCCGCCGTCCGGGCCGCGCCGGCCGGAACCGGCCGGAACCGGCCGGCCGGGCTCGACGGAGTGACGGGTGCGCCGCGTCCGCACTGGACGCTCTGATCACCCCGGGGGCGGGGGAGCCCGGATTAGGCTGACGCGTCATGAGCACCAGTGATCACCCCGCCCCCGGCTCCTTCGCCGTGTCCGTCGCGGACGTACCCGACTCCGAGCTGGAGGCCGAGGACCTCGACCCCGCGCAGATCGTCTCCGGCGCCCCCGTGGTGACCGGCCGGGTGCTGTGGGAGGCCGAGGACGGCTCGCAGGTCCGGGGGATCTGGCAGATCACCCCGGGCGTGGTCACGGATACGGAGGCCAACGAGCTGTTCGTCGTGGTCAGCGGCCGGGCCACGATCGAGGTCGAGGGCGGCGCGACGCTGGAGGTCGGCCCGGGCTCGGCCTGCGTCCTGCGGGAGGGCGACCGCACCACCTGGACGGTGCACGAGACCCTCCGCAAGGCCTACCACATCAGCTACTGACGCCCTTCGCGGTCACGGGGTGGCGCCGTGAGGTGAACAGGGCGAGCGCCGCCATCGGCAGCAGCAGCGCGGCGCCGATCGCGTTGAGCCAGCCGTATCCCGCCTGGGACATGACGAGCCCGGACGCCGCCCCGCCGAGCCCCGCGGCGGTGTTCATCGTCAGGTCGCTCAGGCCCTGTACGGCGGCCCGCGCGGGCTGCGGCACCGAGTCCGTGAGCAGCGCCGATCCGGCCACCATCCCGGCGGACCAGCCGAGGCCGAGCAGGAACAGGCCCGCCGCGCTCTGGGCGTGGTTGCCGTGCGCGGTGCCGGCGAGCAGCGCGGCGACCGACAGCAGCCCCGCCGCGAGACCGATCACGGACAGCCGGCCGAGCCGGTCGGCGAGCCACCCCATGACGGGGGAGAAGGCGAACATGCCGGCGATGTGGCCGCTGATGACGAGGCCGACCAGCTTGAGACC
This sequence comes from Streptomyces sp. NPDC002032, assembly GCF_042890765.1. Taxonomy (NCBI): domain Bacteria; kingdom Bacillati; phylum Actinomycetota; class Actinomycetes; order Kitasatosporales; family Streptomycetaceae; genus Streptomyces; species Streptomyces sp. NPDC002032. The sequence goes on from NZ_JBIASM010000007.1 coordinate 279,730, forward strand.
GGCGCCGTGGTGCCCGAGGTCGACGGGGGTCATCACCATGATCGAGACCATGGTGGTGTGGGACACGGCGACGGTGAGCAGCGCGAGCCGGGCCCTCGGGGAGGCCCGTACGGCGCGGACCCCGGCGCGCAGCGAGCGGCTCTGCCGGGACTGTTCCGCGGGTTCGGCCAGGGCCCGGGCCGTCAGCAGCGGGTCGGGGCGCAGGAACACGGCGATCAGGGTGCCGGTGAGGACGAAGACGGCGGCGGCCCAGACGAAGGGGCCCGCCGTCTGGGGTATGGAGGTGCCGGCGAAGCTGGAGCTGGCGGGGGCGGAGAGGTTGGGGCCGAGCACGGCGCCGAGGGTGGAGGCCCAGACGACCACCGAGATCGAGCGGGCCCGCCGGTCGGGCGCGGCGAGGTCGGCGGCGGCGAAGCGGGCCTGGAGGTTGGCGGAGGAGGCGGCGCCGAAGGCGGCCATGCCGAGCATGAGCAGCGGGAAGCTCTTGACGGAGGCGGCCAGGACGACGAGGACGGCGCCGAGCGTGCCGATCGCGTAGGCGACGACCAGCCCCGGCCGGCGGCCGCGTGCGGTCATCAGCGCCGCGAGGGGGAGGGAGACCAGGGCGGTGCCGATCACGGAGGCGGTGGAGGCGAGTCCGGACAGCGCCTCGGTCCCGCTGATCTCGGTGGCCAGGACCGGGGCGAGGGCGATGCTGATGGGCACGCCGAGGCTGCCGATCATCTGGCTGGCGATCAGCACCCCGGAGATCCGGCGCTGGAGCCGCGGCAGCTCCGCCGCGTCGGGGGTCGCCGCGCGGGCCTGGACCGCCGCCGTCGCGCCGCCGGCATCGGCGGGCGCGGTGGCGTCGCCGACGCCGCCGGGGGTGACTTCGGGGGTGGAGGTCACGCCCGGCACCCCCTTCGCGGACACGCGGGATCGAGGTCCGGGGCGGGGGTGCGCGCGGCGGTGCGCGCGGGGAGGCCGGATGCGGCGGCAGTAGTCACCGCGGCAGTTTCCCACCCCTTACCGCGCGGCGGAACAGGGCGGCCCGGGCGGATAACGCGCAGGTCAGAAGAGGGGCTGCGGAAGGACTCCCTCCAGCGCGAGCAGCATCCGCTTGGTCTCCACCCCGCCCCCGAAGCCCCCGATGCCCCCGTCGTTCTCCACGACCCGGTGGCAGGCCACGACCAGGGGCAGCGGATTGGACCCCATGGCATTGCCCACCGCCTGGGCCGCCCCCGGCTGCCCGGCCCGCGCGGCCAGCTCCCCGTATCCGACCACCGAGCCGTATGGGACCGAACGGTCGAGCTCCAGCAGCACCTGGCGGTTGAAGCCGGAGCTGAGCCGCCAGTCCAGCGGGAGTGCGAAGCGGCGCAGCTCACCGGCGAAGTACGCGTCGAGCTGGCGTATCGGCTCGGCCAGCAGGACCTCCTCGCCCGGGGCCGGGCGCCGGGCGTCGGCGCCGAGCCGGGAGACGAGCGAGCCGATCATCCGCTCGGCCCGCTGCGGCCCGGCGTGGAACTCGACCCGGACCAGGCCCTCGGGGGTCGCGGCCAGGAGGAGGGGACCGATGTCACTGGGGACGACGGTCCATTCGAGGTGCGGCCCGCGGGGCCGCTCGGTGCTGTCCACGCCTCCACGGTACGGCGCCCCGCCGACAGCCCGGCCCGCCCCGGCGGCGCCCGGGCCCCGGCCTCCGGCCCGCCCCGGCCCCCGGCCCCCGCCCCGGCTCAGAAGCCGCCCACGGCCTCCCGTACGACGTCCGGCATGTTGGTGATGATCCCGTCTACGCCCATCTCCCGGACCTTGCGGGCCGTCGGCGCGTCGTCCACGATCCAGGTGTCCACCTCCATGGCCTTGCCGTGCGCGCCCCGCAGGCCGTGCACCGCCTTGACCCAGTCGGCCGTGATCGTGGTGTGCCAGGGGTTGATCCGGTCGGTGAACTCGGCGTACCGGGGCAGCTCGGCGACGGTCGGGGTGCCCAGGAAGGCCGTCACCAGGTCGGGCCGCAGCCGGTGCACGATCCGTACGGAGTCGGCGCTGAAGCTCTGCACCACCAGCCGCTGGGAGACGTGCTTGGCGTCGAGCCAGCCCAGCTCGCCGAGCAGCTTGAGGGTCTGCTCCTCGATCCCCGGGTAGAGCTCCGGCTTCTTGATCTCCAGCAGCAGCCGCTGCTGGTTGTCCTGGACCCGGTCCATGTACTCCCGCAGGGTCGGCACCCGGGCGCCCGCGAACGCCGGGTCGAACCAGCTCCCCGCGTCCAGCCGGGCGATCTCGGCCGCCGTGAAGTCCTTGACCAGCCAGGGCTTGCGATCGGGGAACAGCTGTTCGACGTTGGTCGTGCGGGCCAGCGAGTCGTCGTGGATCACGACCAGCTCTCCGTCGCGGGTCCGCTGGACGTCGTTCTCGACCCACTTGAAGCCCATCCACATGGCCCGGTCGATCGAGTCGATGGTGTTCTCCGGGGCGTAGGCCGAAGCCCCCCGGTGGGAGTAGACGACCGGGCCCAGGAAGCGCTGCTGGCCGGTGGCGGCGCCGGAGGCGGAGGCGGGGGCCGGGGCGCCCGGTGCGCCGGTGGAGCGGGGGGAGCCGGGGGAGCCGGGGGCGCCCGGCGCGGCGGCCGCGGCCCCCGCGCCCAGCAGGCTGAGGGCGAGGCCCAGGAAGGCGGCGGCTGCCGCGGCGGCGGGTCGGACGACGTACATGGGCGATCTCCTCGGGTCGTGAGCCCTGCTCTGCCTCAAACGGGTGCGGAGCGACAGACGTTGCGGCGACGCACCCGCCGGGCACCGGCGGCGAGCCCTTCCACCGCGATCATGGGCTTGATGATCACGGCCCCGCCACCGAACTACGACAAACGGACCAGACCGTGCCGAGTGTCAGTGGGGGGCCGTACGGTTGACCCATGCGGCCCGTATCGAAGATCGAACGCACGGTGGCGCCTTTCGAGGTCGTCAGCCCCTACCAGCCCAGTGGCGACCAGCCGGCGGCCATCGCCGAGCTGGAGAAGCGCATCCGTGCAGGTGAGAAGGACGTCGTACTGCTGGGTGCGACGGGCACGGGCAAGTCGGCGACCACGGCCTGGATGATCGAGAAGCTCCAGCGCCCCACCCTCGTCATGGCGCCGAACAAGACCCTCGCCGCCCAGCTGGCGAACGAGTTCCGCGAGCTCCTGCCGAACAACGCCGTCGAGTACTTCGTCTCGTACTACGACTACTACCAGCCCGAGGCCTACGTACCGCAGTCGGACACCTACATCGAGAAGGACTCCTCGATCAACGAGGAGGTGGAGCGGCTGCGCCACTCCGCGACCAACTCGCTGCTGACCCGGCGCGACGTGATCGTCGTCGCCTCCGTGTCCTGCATCTACGGCCTCGGCACCCCGCAGGAGTACGTGGACCGGATGGTCCCGCTCAAGGTCGGCGAGGAGATGGACCGCGACCAGCTGCTGCGCCGCTTCGTCGACATCCAGTACACCCGCAACGACGTCGCCTTCACCCGAGGGACCTTCCGGGTGCGCGGCGACACCATCGAGATCTTCCCGGTCTACGAGGAACTGGCCGTCCGCATCGAGATGTTCGGCGACGAGATCGAGGCCCTGTCCACCCTGCACCCGCTGACCGGCGAGGTCATCAGCGAGGACCGCGAGCTCTACGTCTTCCCCGCCAGCCACTACATCGCCGGGCCCGAGCGCATGGAGAAGGCCATCGCGGGCATCGAGACGGAGCTGGCCGAGCGCCTCGCGGAGCTGGAGAAGCAGGGCAAGATGCTGGAGGCCCAGCGGCTGCGCATGCGCACCACCTACGACCTGGAGATGATGCGCCAGATCGGGTCCTGCTCCGGCATCGAGAACTACTCGCTGCACATGGACGACCGCGAGCGCGGCTCCGCGCCCAACACCCTGATCGACTACTTCCCCGAGGACTTCCTCCTCGTCATCGACGAGTCCCACGTCACCGTGCCGCAGATCGGCGCCATGTACGAGGGCGACGCCTCGCGCAAGCGCACCCTGGTCGACCACGGCTTCCGGCTGCCGTCCGCCCTCGACAACCGGCCGCTGAAGTGGGAAGAGTTCCAGAAGCGCATCGGCCAGACGGTCTACCTGTCGGCGACCCCCGGCAAGTACGAGCTCTCGCGCGGCGACGGCTTCGTCGAGCAGATCATCCGCCCCACCGGCCTCATCGACCCCGAGGTCGTGGTCAAGCCCACCGAGGGCCAGATCGACGACCTGGTGCACGAGATCCGCGCACGCGTGGAGAAGGACGAGCGGGTCCTGGTCACCACCCTCACCAAGAAGATGGCCGAGGACCTGACCGACTACTTCCTGGAGCTCGGCATCCAGGTCCGCTACCTGCACAGCGACGTCGACACGCTGCGCCGCATCGAGCTGCTGCGCGAGCTGCGCGCCGGCGAGTACGACGTCCTGGTCGGCATCAACCTGCTGCGCGAGGGCCTCGACCTGCCCGAGGTCTCCCTCGTGGCGATCCTCGACGCCGACAAGGAGGGCTTCCTGCGTTCGGGTACCTCCCTCATCCAGACCATCGGCCGCGCCGCGCGCAACGTGTCCGGCCAGGTGCACATGTACGCGGACCGGATCACCCCGGCGATGGAGAAGGCCATCGAGGAGACGAACCGGCGCCGCGAGAAGCAGGTCGCCTACAACACCGCGAACGGGATCGACCCGCAGCCGCTGCGCAAGAAGATCAACGACATCGTCGCCACCATCGCCCGTGAGGAGCTGGACACCGAGCAGCTGCTCGGCACCGGCTACCGGCAGGCCAAGGAGGGCAAGGGCGCCAAGGCGCCGGTACCGGCCCTCGGCGGCAAGGCGGCGGCGGGCGCGACGAAGGCGGCCAAGGGCGGCAAGGGGGCCAAGGGCGCGAAGGCGGCCGAGGTGCTCACGGACCGGCCGGCCGCCGAACTGGCCGCGCTGATCGAGCAGATGACGGAGCGCATGCGGGGGGCCGCGGCGGAGCTCCAGTTCGAGGTCGCCGCACGCCTCCGCGACGAGGTGAGCGAGCTCAAGAAGGAGCTCCGGCAGATGAGGGAAGCGGGTCTCGCCTGACCCGGGGCCGGTCAGTAGGGTTGGGGCGCACAGCCACGGTTACACGCTGCGCGCCCGTTAATGGGGGCGGGCTACGGAGAGGGGACAGCGCGTGACGGTCAACATGACCAAGGGTCAGGCCATCAGTCTGCAGAAGTCGGACGGCGGCACGCTGACCGCGGTCCGCATGGGCCTCGGCTGGCAGGCGGCCAAGCGCCGCGGACTGTTCGGCTCGCGGACCCGGGAGATCGACCTGGACGCGTCGGCGGTGCTCTTCGCCGAGAAGCAGCCGGTGGACGTGGTGTTCTTCCGGCACCTGCAGAGCGACGACGGCTCCGTCCGGCACACCGGTGACAACCTCGTCGGCGGCGTCGGCCAGGGCGGGGACGACGAGGCGATCCTCGTCGACCTCCAGCGCGTGCCGGTCCACATCGACCAGATCGTCTTCACGGTGAACTCGTTCACCGGCCAGACCTTCCAGGAGGTGCAGAACGCCTTCTGCCGCATCGTCGACGAGACCAACGGCCAGGAGCTGGCCCGTTACACCCTGGACGGCGGCGGCCAGTACACCGCCCAGATCATGGCGAAGGTCTCCCGGGCCGGCGGCGGCTGGCAGATGACGGCCCTCGGCAACCCGGCCAACGGCCGGACCTTCCAGGACCTGATGCCGGCGATCCTGCCGCACCTGTAACGACGGCGGCCTCAGCGGTAGCAGGAGCAGTAGCAGTAGCAGTAGCACCAGCAGTACGGAACAAGAGAAGAAGGCACGGGGGGTGGCTGCACGATGACGGCCGAACTGGTCCGGGGGCAGAACCACCCCCTGTCCCGCAACCGGGTGGAGATCAGGGTTTCAGCAGGCGCCGCCGTGCTGGCACTGGCCGCCACCGCCGACGAGGGGGGCCGGCTCGCCGGTCCCCGGGCCCTGGCGCACCCCGGTGCCCGGGCCCTGCCGGGCCTGGAGGTGCCGGACCGGGTCGGTGACCGGCACCGGTTCACCGTCGACCTCGACGCCGTCGGAACCGAGGTGCACCACGTCCGGGTCCTGCTGGTGCTCCCGCCCGGCGGCCCGGCCCGCTTCGGCGCGGTCGCCGTCCCGCACGTGGCCGTGGCCGACCCGGAGGGCGCCGAGCTCGCCGGGTACACCGTCACCGGCCTGGACTCCGAGAGCGCCGTCGTGGCCCTGGAGCTGTACCGGCGCCAGGCCGCCTGGAAGGTCCGGGCGGTGGGCCAGGGCTACGCGGGCGGCCTCGGCGCGCTCCTGGCCGACGCCGGTCTGGCCGGGCCGGCCGCCGCGGAGCTGACCGCCGCCGCCCTGGGGCTCGTCGCCTCCGGGGACGTCACCCTGGCCGCCCTGCCGACCGGGGGCGCCCCGACCCTCCCGCGCGGGACGCACGCCCCGCAGGACCCCGCCCAGGGCCCCGCCGCACCCCCGCCCGGACCGCCGGATCCGCTCCCGGCCGCCGGCGCCGTGGCGGGCGCCGCAGCCGCGGCCGCTGCCACGGCCCCAGTCGCCGCCGGGGGTCCGCCCACCATCGACTACGCCCACCCGCGCCGCCGGCGCACCACCGCCGAAGCGCCCGAACCCGCACCCCGGGCCGCCCCCGCCGCCGCGCCGGGAGAGCCGCCGCGCCCCGTCGCCGGGGACGCCAGTGGCTGGTCCATGGACGAGCGCCTCTACAACCAGGTCTGGGGCATGTTCGAGGACCTGGCCCGCAGCGTCGCCGCCTACCGCAGCGCCGTCGACTTCGCCGACTCCCGGCTGGACCGCGAGCTCGACGCGGCGCTGGCCGACCCCCGGCACCGGCTCGGCGGCTCCGGTGACGCCGCCCGCGACACCGCGCGGGCCCGCCGCGACGACCTCGTCGCGCAGGCCCGCGCCGTCCTCGACCGGGACCTCGTCCAGCTGTCCGCCGAGGCCGAGGTGGTCGAGCCCGCGCTCCCGGCCGCCTACGCCCGCTGGGCCGCTCCCGTCTGGCACGGCGAGGCCGTCCCCGAGGAGGGCCCCCTCGCCCTGCGGCTGGGCGACCTCAGCCTGCCCGAGCGGCCCGGCCTGCGGATCCCGATGCTGATGCGGCTCCCGCTGGAACGCGGCCTGTGGATCGACAACGGCCGCACCGGCTCGGAGGCGGCCATGACCATGGACACCGAGCGGCTGCGCCGGCTGGCCATGGACATGGCCGTCGCCCACGCGGCGCGGCTGCTCGCGGTCCACCCCGCCGGCCGCTTCGCGGTCCACGTCATCGACGCGGCCGGGGCCGGGGCCGCCTCCCTGGCCCCGCTGGTGCGCGCCGGGGTGCTCGCCGCCCCGGCGGCCGCCGGCTCCGCCGGGGTCACCCGGACCCTGGAGCTGCTGACCCGGCGCGTGGACCTCGTACAGATGGCGCTGCGCGCCGGGTCCCCCGAGGACCTGCCGCCGGATGTGGACCGGGCCGAGCAGCTGCTGGTCGTACACGACTTCCCGCACGGCTTCGACGACCGGGCCGTGACCCGTCTGCGCTACCTGGCGGACGAGGGCCCCGCCGTCGGCGTGCACCTGCTGATGGTCGCCGACCGTGACGAGGCCTCGGCGTACGGGCCGCTGCTGGACCCGCTGTGGCGCTCGCTGATGAGGCTGTCGCCGGTGCCGGACGGCCACCTCGCCGACCCCTGGGTGCAGCACGCCTGGACCTTCGAGCCGGACCTGCCCCCGCCGGGCAGCCGGGTCCTGGACCAGGCGCTGGAGCGGGTGGCGCGGGCCAGGAGGTCCTCCCGCGGCTGACCGTCCACGAGCGTCCATGACCGGACACTGACCGCTTCTTGGTCTGCTCTTTACCTTTGACCCCCTCCGCGGGTACTGTGGGACGCGCGGAGGGGAGTATTCCTGCTATTTCCTGCGCGGCGTACCCGTCAATACGGACCGCTACGGTCCCGGGGCGCCGGCCCGCGGTCCCACCGGGCCGCCCGGGTGGAAGAGACCTCCGGCAGCGATGACGCTGACCCTGTGCTGAGCCATCCGCCGGAGGCGTGAATACCGTGGACGTTTCGTTGACCCTATGGGTGCTGACCATCGTCGGTCTGGGCATCCTCATCGGCGCCGACTTCTTCATCGGCCGCAAACCGCACGACGTTTCCATGAAGGAAGCGGGCATCTGGACGGTCGTCTGGATCGTGCTCGCCGCCCTCTTCGGCCTCGGCCTGCTGCTCTTCGGCAACGGCCAGGCCTCCCAGGAGTTCTTCGCGGGCTTCATCACCGAGAAGTCCCTGAGCGTGGACAACCTCTTCGTCTTCGTCCTGATCATGGCGAAGTTCTCGGTGCCCTCCCACCTCCAGCAGCGGGTGCTGCTCGTCGGCGTGCTGATCGCCCTGGTGCTGCGCGCGATCTTCATCGCCGCGGGCGCCGCGATCATCACCACCTTCTCGTGGGTCTTCTACATCTTCGGCGCGTTCCTGATCTACACCGCGTGGAAGCTGATCCAGGAGGCCCGCAAGGACGAGGAGGACGAGGAGTTCGAGGAGAACCGCCTCCTGAAGTCGATCGAGAAGAAGTTCGGCGTCGCCGACCGCTACCACGGCACCAAGCTCTTCAGCCGTGAGAACGGCAAGCGGATCATGACCCCGCTGATGGTCGTCATGCTCGCCATCGGCACCACCGACCTCCTCTTCGCCCTGGACTCGATCCCCGCGATCTTCGGCCTCACCCAGGACCCGTACATCGTCTTCACCGCCAACGCCTTCGCCCTGATGGGCCTGCGCCAGCTGTACTTCCTGATCGGCGGCCTGCTCAAGAAGCTGGTCCACCTCAGCTACGGCCTGTCCGTCATCCTCGGCTTCATCGGCGTGAAGCTGGTGCTGCACGCCCTGCACGAGTCCGGGCTGCACGTCCCGCAGATCTCCATCCCGGTCTCGCTCGGCGTCATCTGCGGCGTCCTGGTGATCACCACCATCACCAGCCTCATCGCCTCGAAGAAGCAGGCGGCGGCCGAAACCGCCGCCACCCCGCAGGACAAGAGCGTCGACGCCTGACGGGTCTGACGGATCCGACGGATCCGACGGATCACGCGGGGGCGGCCGCTTCGGCCGCCCCCGTTCCCGTGCCCGCCCGCGTCCGGAGCCGGGCGGGGTTGGTTTCCGGGAGGAGGGCGAAGCAGGCCAGGCTGGTCAGGGAGAGGGCGGTGAGGTAGACCGCCACGCCCCAGGGCGGGCCGGAGCCCTCCGCGAGGGCCGTCGCCACCAGCGGGGTCAGGGCCCCGCCCAGTACCCCGCCCAGGTTGTAGCCGACGGCGGCGCCGGTGCAGCGGATCCGCGGGGCGTAGAGCTCGGGCAGGTAGGCGCCGACCACCGCGAACGCCGAGACCATCCCGAGCAGCGCCCCCGCGCAGCCGAGGGTGACCAGCAGCGGGTCGGCCGTGCGCAGCAGGGCCACGAAGGGGAACATCCACACCGCGCAGGCCGCGCTGCCGGCCAGGCAGAGCGGGCGCCGCCCCCAGCGGTCGCCGAGCACCGCGAGCAGCGGGGTGAGCAGCCCCTGGAACAGGACCGCCGCCATCACGCAGGCCAGCATCACGGTGCGGTCCATGCGCAGGTGGCCGGTGGCGTACGCGAGGGACCAGGTGGTGACCGCGTAGAAGACGGCGTACCCGAAGGCCATCGCCCCGCCGGTCAGCAGGAGCAGCCGCCAGTGGCCGCGTACGACCTCGGTGAGCGGGGCCTCGGCCCGCCGGCCGGTCTCGGTGAGCGCGCGGAACTGCGGGGTCTCCTCGGCCGTGCGGCGCAGCCACAGCCCCGTCAGCGCGAGCAGTCCGGCGCCCCAGAACGGCACCCGCCAGCCCCAGGCGGCGAACTGCGCGTCGCTCAGGGTCGCCGACAGCGCCAGGACCACCCCGTTGGCGAGCAGGAAGCCCACGGGCGGGCCCATCTGCGGGAAGCTCGACCACAGCCCGCGGCGCCGCTCCGGGGCGTGCTCGGCGGTCAGCAGGACCGCCCCGCCCCACTCGCCGCCGAGCCCGAGCCCCTGGAGGAAGCGCAGCAGGACCAGCAGGACGGGGGCGGCGATCCCGATGGCGCCGTACGAGGGCACGCAGCCGACGGCCACCGTGGCGAGGCCGGTGAGCAGCAGCGAGCCGAGCAGCACCGGGCGTCGGCCGTGGCGGTCGCCGATGTGGCCGAAGAGGACGGAGCCGAGCGGGCGGGCGAGGAAGCCGACGCCGAAGGTGGCGAAGGCGGCGAGGGACGCGGCCAGCGGGGAGAAGACGGGGAAGAACAGCGGGCCGAGGACCAGGGCGGCGGCCGTGCCGTAGGCGAAGAAGTCGTAGAACTCGATGGCCGTGCCGGCGAGGGAGGCCAGGGCGATCCGCAGCATGGAGGGGGACGTGCCGGGGGGCGGGGAGGGGTGTCGTTGCATGGTGCAGCAACTACCCCGGGCCGCCCCCTCGGGACGTGCGTTCGGTGATCAACGACCGGAAGGAGTGCAGGGCACCGCCGGGTTGACGGCGGCGGGGGCCGCCGGGCGGGTCACCAGCCGCGTTCGCGCCATTCGGCCAGGTGCGGCCGCTCGGCGCCGAGGGTGGTGTCGTTGCCGTGCCCGGGGTAGACCCAGGTCTCGTCCGGCAGCTGCTCGAAGATCTTGTGCTGCACGTCGTCGAGCAGGCGGGTGAAGGCCTCGGGGTCGTCGTGGGTGTTGCCGACACCGCCCGGGAAGAGGCAGTCGCCGGTGAACACGTGCGGGTGACCGTGCGGGTCGTCGTAGACGAGCGCGATCGAGCCGGGGGTGTGGCCGACCAGGTGGCGGGCGGTCAGCTCGACCCGGCCGACCGTGATCGTGTCCCCGTCCTGGACCGGCACGTCCGTGGCGACGGGAATGCCCTCCGCGTCGAAGGCGCCCGCGTACGTCCGCGCGCCGGTGGCATCGACGACGGGAGCGAGCGCGCCCCAGTGGTCGCCGTGCCGGTGCGTGGTGACGACCGACTCGATGCCGTCGTCGCCGATCAGGCCGAGCAGCGTGTCCGCCTCGGCGGCCGCGTCGATCAGCAGCTGTGCGCCGGTGGCCCGGCAGCGCAGCAGGTACGCGTTGTTGTTCATCGGGCCCACGGCGACCTTGGAAATCATCAGGTCCGCGAGTTCGTGCACGTCGGCAGGGCCGCCGACCTTCACCGCTCCGCTGTACGTCATGTCGTGATCCTAAGGGTGTGCGGGAGGGGGGAGGGCTAGAGCGGGGGGAGCGTGGGCAGGCCGTCGCCGGTTTCCACGGTGAGGCCGGCGCCGCGCGCGGCGCGCCCGGCCAGCCAGCCGAGCAGTTCGTCCTTGGGCCCGGAGAGGGTGACGGGGGCGCCCTCGGGGCCGCCGGTGTGCCAGACGTCGCCGTTCTCGGCGCGCAGGGTGACCGGCGGGACGTCCGGGCGGCCGGACCAGCGGTCGGCGAGGAAGGCGATTTCGCGGTCGGTGAACTCCTCCGGGAGATCGCCGAGCCCGTAGCCGACGTTGAGGTCGACGTGGTGCAGCTCGGCCTCCACCAGGCGCCGGAACGGCACGTTCGAGGCGAGGTCGGTGACGCCGTTGCGCAGCTCGACCGTGCGCGACCAGTCCTGGGGGGCCTCGGTGGTGGCGAGGAAGCGGGCCGCGGAATCACGGAGGTCCGCGAGGTGTTCTTCCAGAGGCCGGCCGGCGTCGCGCGCGATGTCCGCGTCACGGGCGGCGGCGCTCTCGTACATCGGGCGGCCCTCGAAGACGTTGACGAGGGCGTCCGCGTTGCGTGCGAGGTGGGTCAGGACGTGACCACGGCTCCAGCCGGGGAGGAGTGACTCCTCGGCGAGGGCGGCGTTGTCCAGTTTCGTGACCGCGGTGAGCAGTCGTTCCGTGGCTTCACGTACAGATCGCAGGTCGTGCACATGATCAGTCATGAGACCGAGCGTAGTGGCCCCGGGGCCCGCGCCACACGATCGGGTGAAGACGCCTCTCGGGTGCCATAAATCGAATGTGCGTGCTATACGCTCGGGAGTCCAGACCCACTCCGTCGCAGAGGCGCCCCCCATACCCTGGATAGCCGGGGCCCGTGGCCCCCGCTTCTCTCAAGAAAGGTGCGGACCGGCGTGACCGACCGTCTCATCGTTCGTGGCGCTCGCGAGCACAACCTGAAGAACGTCTCGCTCGACCTGCCCCGCGACTCCCTCATCGTCTTCACCGGACTCTCCGGCTCGGGCAAGTCCTCCCTGGCCTTCGACACGATCTTCGCCGAGGGCCAGCGCCGCTACGTCGAGTCGCTCTCCTCCTACGCCCGCCAGTTCCTCGGGCAGATGGACAAGCCCGACGTCGACTTCATCGAGGGTCTCTCCCCGGCCGTCTCGATCGACCAGAAGTCGACCTCGCGCAACCCCCGCTCCACCGTCGGCACCATCACCGAGGTCTACGACTACCTGCGCCTGCTGTTCGCGCGCATCGGCAAGCCGCACTGCCCCGAATGCCGCCGGCCGATCTCCCGCCAGTCGCCCCAGGCGATCGTGGACAAGGTCCTCGCGCTGCCCGAGGGCAGCCGCTTCCAGGTGCTCTCCCCGCTGGTCCGCGAGCGCAAGGGCGAGTTCGTCGACCTCTTCGCCGACCTCCAGACCAAGGGCTACAGCCGGGCGCGGGTGGACGGCGAGACCATCCAGCTCTCCGAGCCGCCCACGCTGAAGAAGCAGGAGAAGCACACCATCGAGGTGGTCATCGACCGCCTGACCGTCAAGGACAGCGCCAAGCGCCGGCTCACCGACTCCGTCGAGACCGCGCTGGGCCTGTCCGGCGGCATGGTCATCCTGGACTTCGTCGACCTCCCGGAGGACGACCCCGAGCGCGAGCGGATGTACTCGGAGCACCTCTACTGCCCGTACGACGACCTCTCCTTCGAGGAGCTGGAGCCGCGCTCCTTCTCCTTCAACTCGCCCTTCGGCGCCTGCCCCGAGTGCACCGGCATCGGTACGCGCATGGAGGTGGACCCCGAGCTGATCATCCCGGACGAGGAGAAGTCCCTCGACGAGGGAGCCGTCTCGCCGTGGTCGCTCGGCCACACCCGGGACTACTTCCAGCGGCTCGTCGGCGCGCTCGCGGGCGAGCTGGGCTTCCGTACCGACATCCCGTGGGCCGGGCTGCCCCTGCGCGCGAAGAAGGCGCTGCTGTACGGGCACAAGACGCAGATCGAGGTCCGCTACCGCAACCGGTACGGCCGCGAGCGCGCCTACACCACCGCCTTCGAGGGGGCCGTGCCCTTCGTCAAGCGGCGGCACTCGGAGTCCGAGAGCGACGCCAGCCGCGAGCGCTTCGAGGGCTACATGCGCGAGGTGCCCTGCCCGACCTGCGAGGGGACCAGGCTCAAGCCGATCGTCCTGGCGGTGACGGTGATGGAGAAGTCCATCGCCGACGTCGCCGCGATGTCGATCAGCGAGTGCGCGGACTTCCTGGGCCGGATGCGGCTCGACGCGCGCGACAAGAAGATCGCCGAGCGGGTCCTCAAGGAGGTCAACGAGCGGCTGCGCTTCCTCGTGGACGTCGGCCTGGACTACCTCTCGCTCAACCGCGCCGCCGGCACCCTGTCGGGCGGCGAGGCCCAGCGCATCCGGCTGGCCACGCAGATCGGCTCCGGCCTCGTCGGCGTGCTGTACGTGCTCGACGAGCCGTCCATCGGCCTGCACCAGCGGGACAACCACCGGCTGATCGAGACGCTGGTGCGGCTGCGGGACATGGGCAACACCCTCATCGTCGTCGAGCACGACGAGGACACCATCAAGGTGGCCGACTGGGTCGTGGACATCGGCCCCGGCGCGGGCGAGCACGGCGGCAAGGTGGTGCACAGCGGTTCGCTCAAGGAGCTGCTGGCCAACCCCGAGTCGATGACCGGGCAGTACCTGTCCGGCAAGCGCTCCATCCCGGTGCCGGACGTACGCCGTCCCGTGAACGGCGAGCGCAGGCTCACCGTCCACGGCGCCAAGGAGAACAACCTGCGGGACATCGACGTGTCCTTCCCGCTGGGCGTGCTCACGGCGGTCACGGGCGTATCGGGCTCCGGCAAGTCGACGCTGGTCAACGACATCCTCTACACGCACCTGGCGCGCGAGCTGAACGGCGCCCGGTCCGTGCCCGGACGGCACACCCGGGTGGAGGGCGACGACCTGGTCGACAAGGTCGTGCATGTCGACCAGTCGCCGATCGGCCGCACCCCGCGGTCCAACCCGGCGACGTACACGGGCGTCTTCGACCACGTGCGCAAGCTCTTCGCGGAGACGATGGAGGCGAAGGTGCGCGGCTACCTGCCGGGCCGCTTCTCCTTCAACGTCAAGGGCGGCCGCTGCGAGAACTGCTCCGGCGACGGCACGATCAAGATCGAGATGAACTTCCTGCCGGACGTGTACGTCCCCTGCGAGGTCTGCCACGGCGACCGGTACAACCGGGAGACGCTGGAGGTCCACTACAAGGGCAAGTCCATCGCGGAAGTCCTCAACATGCCGATCGAGGAGGCGCTGGACTTCTTCGAGGCGGTTCCCACCATCGCGCGGCACCTGCGCACGCTGAACGAGGTCGGACTGGGCTACGTCCGGCTCGGCCAGTCCGCGCCGACGCTGTCGGGCGGTGAGGCGCAGCGCGTGAAGCTGGCGTCGGAGCTGCAGAAGCGGTCGACGGGCCGGACGGTCTACGTCCTGGACGAGCCGACGACGGGTCTGCACTTCGAGGACATCTCGAAGCTGATCAAGGTGCTGTCGGGGCTGGTGGACAAGGGCAACTCGGTGATCGTCATCGAGCACAACCTGGACGTCATCAAGACCGCGGACTGGGTCGTCGACATGGGCCCCGAGGGCGGTTACGGCGGCGGGCTCGTCGTCGCCGAGGGCACGCCGGAGCAGGTGGCCTCGGTGGGCGCGAGCCACACGGGCAAGTTCCTGCGGGACATCCTGGGCGCGGACCGGGTCTCGGACGCGGGCGTGCCGGTGGCGCGGACCGCGAAGAAGGCCCCGGCGGCGAAGAAGGCGGCCACCGCGAAGAAGGCGGCCCCGGCGAAGAAGGCCGTGACGGCGAAGAAGGCCGCGGAGACGCAGAAGGCGGCGGCCGTGAAGAAGGCGGCCCCGGCCAAGAAGGCGACGCGCGCCCGCAAGGCGTAGCGCGCGGCCTCCGGCGAGCGGCACGACGGCCCGGCCCCCGCCCCCGACCGGGGGCGGAGGCCGGGCCGTCGTCGCGTCCGGGGCCGGGGGCCGGGGCCGGGCGGGTGCGATCAGGTGGCCACGCCCAGCGCGTGGCCCGCCGTGGCGGGGTCGGTGAGGGTGGTCAGCAGGGCGTCCGCGACGTCCGCGCGGGGGATCACCCGGCCGCCCGGGACGTTGCCGTCGAGGGCGCGGCGGTAGGTGCCGGTGCGGGGGCGGTCCAGCAGGCGCGGCGGGCGCACCACCGTCCAGCGCAGGCCGCTCGCCCCGATCGCCGCCTCCATCACCGCCAGGTCCGCGTACACGTCGCGCAGCGCCCGCCGCAGCAGCGGGTACACCACCGCGCGCAGCAGCATCCCCTCGCCCGGCGCGTCCGGCCCGAGCGGGGCCGCGCTGATCGCCGACAGCCGGGCCACGCCCGCCCGGTCCATCGCCGAGACGACCGCCCGCAGGGCCGGTCCGGCGACGGGGGCGAGCCGGGCCTGCTTGTTGCTCGACGCCCCGAGCGCCGAGACCACCGCGTCCCGCCCGGCCAGCACCGGGCCCAGCGCGTCCCCGTCCGTCAGGTCGCGCACCACCTCCACCCGCAGCCGCTCGTGCGCCGGCACCTCCAGCCGGGCCGGATCGCGGACGACCGCCGTCACCTCGTGGCCCGCCGCGAGCGCCTGGCGGACGACCTCGCGGCCGACCCCGCCCGTGGCTCCGAACACCGTGAGTTTCATCGTGGCCCCCTGACCGGAGAACGCTGGTGGGTGAGCGTTCACTCACCCTCGTGTCCCTTAGGATGAGTGAATGCTCACCCCGAAGTCAAGGCGCCCCACGCCCGAGCGGCTGCTGGACGCCGCCGAGATGCTCATGCGCACCATCGGCCTCGCCAACACCACGACCAAGGCCATCGCCCGCGAGGCGGGCTGCTCCGAGGCCGCGCTCTACAAGCACTACGCCAACAAGGAAGAGCTCTTCGTCCGCGTCCTGATGGAGCGCACCCCGAACGCCGGACCCCTGATGGCCGCCCTCACCGCCGAGCCCGGGGAGCGGACCGTCGAGGAGGCGCTGACCGGCATCGCCCGCCACGCCGCGCTCTTCTACGCGGACGCCATGCCGCTGGCGGCCTCGCTCTTCGCCGAGCCCGCCCTCCTCAGCCGCCACCGCGAGGGCGTCCACGCGATCGGGGCGGGACCGCACGTGGTGCTCGACGCCCTGGAGGGACGGCTGCGCCGCGAGCTCGCCGCCGGTCGGCTCCGGGCCGGCGCCGACCCGCGGGCGGCCGCGGCGCTGCTCCTCGGCGCCTGCTTCCAGCGGGCCTTCTTCCTGCACTTCTCCGGCGCCGAGGTGGTCCAGCCGGTCGAGGAGTTCGCCCCGGCCGTCGCGCGCACCCTGTGGGCCGCTATCGGCTGAGCCCGAGTTCCGCCGCGTACGGGGGCTCCGCGCCGGCCCGGGAGCAGGTCAGCGCGGCGGCGCGGGCGGCGAAGTCCAGGGTGGCCGGCCAGTCCAGCCGCCCGGCGCCACCGGCCTGCGCGAGCCGGTACAGCAGGGCCGCGTTGACGGTGTCGCCCGCCCCGATCGTGTCGGCCACGGCCACCGGCCGGGCCGGCGCGCCGTACTCCTCGCCCCGCGCCGTCCGCACCGTCAGGCCCGCCGCGCCCCCGGTCAGCACCACCGCCGACGGCCCGGCGGCCAGCCAGTCCTCGACCCGGCCGCCCAGCCAGGCCGCGTCCTCCTGCGAGAGCTTGAGCACCGACACGTACGGCAGCCAGCCCAGGAACCGCTTGCGGTAGGCCGCCGGGTCGGTGATCAGCGCCGGGCGCACGTTGGGGTCGAGCAGGGTCGTCAGCCCGCGCCGCGACTCGCGCCGCAGCAGGGCCTCGTACGCGCTCGCGCCCGGTTCCAGCACCAGCGAGCAGGTCCCGAGCGCGAGGGCCCGTACGCCCGGCGGCAGCGCGGGCGGCAGGGTGAACAGCCGGTCGGCGGTCCCCTCGGTGTAGAAGCCGTACGCCGCCGAGCCGTCCGGGGCCAGCGAGGGCACGGCCAGGGTGGTCGGCTCGGGCCCGCGCTGCACCAGCGACAGGTCCACTCCGGCGGCCCGCAGCCCGGCCAGCAGGGTCTCCCCGAAGCCGTCGGCGGACACCCGGGAGCAGAAGGCCGTCTGCGCCCCGAGCCGGCCCAGCGCCAGCGCGGTGTTGTACGGCCCGCCGCCGGGCCGGGGCAGCAGGGCGCCCGCCGGCTCCGCGAGGGGCACGAGGTCGATCAGGGCTTCTCCACCGACGACGATCACGCGGGGGAAGGTACCCCATCGCCCGCCGGTATCGTCGGGTGGGCCCGCCCGGGCACCCTCACCTCGCGCCAGGAGAACCGCATGTCCGCGTCGCCGCCCGCCGCTCGCCGTACCGTCCTCAAGGGTGCCGCGGCGCTCGCCGGGGCTGTGGGTGCCGGGGCGACGCTCTCGGCCTGCTCCACCGGGGCCCCCGGCGGCGCGGGCGCTCCGGCGGTCCCGAAGGAGCCGGTCGAGCTGGGCGCCGCGAGCGAGGTCCCCGTCGGAGGCGCGAAGCTCTTCCGGGAGCGCAAGGTCCTGGTCAGCTGCCCGGCCGAGGGTCAGTACAAGGCGTTCAGCGCCCAGTGCACGCACGCCGGGTGCGTCCTCGACACGATCGACAAGGGCGAGGGCAACTGCCCCTGCCACGGCAGCCGCTTCGACGTCACCACCGGCAAGGTCGTCCAGGGCCCGGCCGAGCGGCCGCTGCCGGCCGTCCCGGTCAAGGTGGAGAACGGCAAGCTGATCGCGGGCTGAGGGCGCGCACGCCGGAGCGGCACGCCGGAGCGGCACGCCGGGGCGGCGCGCCGGGGCGGCGGATCAGTCCCAGTCCCAGGCGATGCCGAGGAGGCCCCGCCGCACCCCCTGCTCCACCAGGTGCACCGCCCGGTGCCGGCCGCTCGGGGTGAGGTCCGCGAGGCCGGTGCGCGGGGCGTGCGGCCCGGCGCGGGCGAAGCGGCGGCAGCGCACCGGCAGGGCCGCCTCGTCGAAGCGGACCTGGAGCATGTACTGCCCGCCCGCGTAGCTGAAGCCCCGTACGTACTCCGTGCAGCGCGCGCCCGTACCGTCCTCGATCCTGTAGCCGAAGACGTACGTGTCCCCGCGCCGCAGCCGGGCGTCGAAGAGCAGCTCCGCCACCACCACGCCCGCCTCCCGGTGGCGCCGGATCCGGCCGGTGCGGCAGTTCTCGTACGCCGTCACCCGCACCCGCTCCGCGTCGCAGCCCGGGTCGCCGTGGTGGACGGCGAGGTAGCGGTCGACGCCGTCGCGGTGGGCCCGGACGATCTGCTGGGACTCCCGCGTGCGCAGGGCGCCGTCGGCGCCGATGCGGACCCGCTCGTGGTGGCCGACCGAGTGCAGGCCGCCGTCCGCCGGGAGCTCCATGCCGGCCAGCAGCTGCTCCACCGCCGCGCCGACGCTCACCAGCGCCCGGTACGAGCGGGCGGCGGGGCGGCCCCCGCCCGGTCCGGAAGAGCCGCCGGGGCCGGTCAGCAGGCGCCGGAGGGCGCCGTCGGGCAGCTCCAGGATCTGCTCCAGGGCGGCCACGGCGCGCAGCGACTCCGGGTGGCGCGGGCGCCGGGCGCCCTGCTGCCAGTAGCTGAGGCTGGTGACGCCGACCTTGATGCCGCGCGCCGCGAGGCGGTGCTGCACCCGGTGCAGCGGCAGCCCGCGCAAGGCGAGGGCGGCGCGCAGCGCGAGGTGGAAGGGGCCTTCGCGCAGCAGGCGGCGCAGTTCGGCCACGACGGCCGTGTCCGCGGCGTCCGCCGGTTCCGCCGTCGGCGCCTGGTCGCCGGTCGGCCGCATGGCGACTCCTCTGTGAACGTTCACACGCGCCGGCGTGGGGGCCGGGCGGGGCCGTGCCGGTGGGGGTCGGGGGAGCAGGTGGAACGACAGCAACCGTTCACACCACAACCCCACCGTTCACACTGCGATGTCACCGCGTATTGAAGCGTGTTGACCTGATCGCGACAACTCCCTGATGCTCCTCCACAGCGTCCGGACGCGCTCCTCCACCCCCCCACCGCCCACCTCGGGTCCCCACCTCGGGAGGAACGCGATGCGCAACGACAGAACGCGGCGGCTTTCCCCGGCCGCCCTGCTCGCCGCCCTGCTCCTCGTCCTGTTACCCCTCGGCGCCGGTACCGCCGCCGCCGCCGCCGCCGCCGCGGGCACGACCGCCACCGCCCCGTCCGCCGCCGCGCCGGAGGTCCCCGGCGCGGCCCTGGCCTCCAAGCGCCTGAACATCACCATGCAGGCCCAGCAGAAGAGCAACTGGTGCTGGGCGGCGAGCGGCAACACCGTGGCCACCTGGTTCGGCCGCGGCTACAGCCAGAACCAGTTCTGCAACGCCGCCTTCAACCGCCAGCAGAACACCGAGTGCCCCAACAACCAGGCCACCCTCGGCAACGTCCAGACCGCCCTGCGCTGGGCCGGCATCAACTCCGGCAGCTACGTGACCGGCTGGCTCCAGTACGCGACCGTCCAGAGCGAGATCAACAACGACCGCCCGGTCGAGACCCGGATCCAGTGGTCGAACGGCGGCGGCCACATGCACGTCCTCTACGGCTACGACACCGCGAACAGCTGGGTCTACTGGGGCGACCCCTGGCCCTCCAGCGACCGCTACAACTGGGCCTCCCACGCCTGGTACGTGGACAACGGCACCTTCTCCTGGACCCACTCCCTCTACCGGATCGGGGCGTGACCGCCATGACCGTGCGCTCCGCCGCCGCGGCCGCCCTCGCCGCCGCCACCGCCGTGCTCGCCCTGGCCGGGCAGGCCGCCGCGGCCCCCGTACCCCAGCCGCAGACCGCCACCGCCGAGAACCGGGCGGCCGCCCACGAGGCCGCCGCCGCCCCCGCCACCCTGGCCACGCTCTCCCGGTTCTTCTCCCGGGAGGGCAAGGTGTCCCCGGCCACCGCCCAGCCCAGGATCGAGGGCGAGACCATCCCCGTCAGCTACCTCTCCCCGGACTTCGTCGCGGGCCGGCCCGGCGCGAGCGTGGCCAGGCTGGAGTTCCTCGTCAGCCAGGCGGTCTCCTCCGACGGCCAGCGGGCCGCGCTGTGGACCGCGAAGACCGGGCAGGGCTGGGAGGTGGTGAACATCGCCACCGGCGACGACGAGTTCCGCTACGCGCGGCTCGGCGCCGCCGCGCTCCCCGGCGGCACCGTCTTCCGCGAGCCGCAGATCGACGCCTGGTACGTGGCCGGGGGCGAGCGGGTGCTGCCGCTGGACGAGGACGCCGTACGGGCCGTCGGCGACCGCGGCACGACCCTCGCCGCGTACCGCTCCCGGGTGACCCGGGCGTACGGGGACAAGCTCCCCGGCTCGGCCTACGCGAAGGCCGGCGCGGCCGGCGGCTTCGCGCAGCCCGCACCGGACCCGGCCGGGCCCCCCGCGGCCGCGCTGGCCGGCGGCGCCGGGGCCCTCGCGCTGGGCGCGGCGGGCTCGGTGCTCCTGCTGCGCCGCCGGCGCGCCGCCCGGTCCTGACCCCCCGCCCCGCAGGGCCCGGCCGCCGCCAGGGGCCGGGTCCTGCGGGGCAGGCGTACGGCCCGATGTCGGCGGGCGCCAGTAGGGTGGGCGGCATGGCCGACCCTTCCAGCTACCGCCCCGAGCCCGGGCAGGTTCCCGACTCCCCGGGGGTCTACAGGTTCCGCGACGAGCACCGCCGGGTGATCTACGTCGGGAAGGCCAAGAGCCTGCGCCAGCGCCTGGCCAGCTACTTCCAGGACATCGCCGGGCTGCACCCCCGTACCGCCACCATGGTCACCACGGCCGCCTCCGTCGAATGGACCGTGGTCTCCACCGAGGTCGAGGCCCTCCAGCTCGAATACTCCTGGATCAAGGAGTACGACCCCCGGTTCAACGTCAAGTACCGGGACGACAAGAGCTACCCCTCCCTCGCCGTCACCATGAACGAGCAGTACCCCCGCGTCCAGGTCATGCGCGGCCCCAAGAAGAAGGGCGTGCGCTACTTCGGCCCGTACGGCCACGCCTGGGCCATCCGCGAGACCGTCGACCTGATGCTGCGCGTCTTCCCGGTCCGCACCTGCTCGGCCGGCGTGTTCAAGCGTTCCGCCCAGATCGGCCGGCCCTGCCTGCTCGGCTACATCGGCAAGTGCTCCGCCCCCTGCGTGGGCCGGGTCAGCCCCGAGGAGCACCGCGAACTCGCCGAGGACTTCTGCGACTTCATGGCCGGCCGCACCGGTACCTACCTCTCCCGCCTCGAACGGCAGATGCACGAGGCCGCCGAGGAGATGGAGTACGAGAAGGCCGCCCGGCTGCGCGACGACATAGGGGCCCTGCGCCGGGCCATGGAGAAGAACGCCGTCGTCCTCGCCGACGCCACCGACGCCGACCTGATCGCGGTCGCCGAGGACGAGCTGGAGGCCGCGGTGCAGATCTTCCACGTACGCGGCGGCCGGGTCCGCGGCCAGCGCGGCTGGGTCACCGACAAGGTCGAGGCCGTGGACACGGCCGGGCTCGTCGAGCACGCCCTCCAGCAGCTGTACGGGGAGGAGAAGGGCGAGGCCGTCCCCAAGGAGGTACTGGTCCCGGCGCTGCCGGAGGACACCCCGGCGCTGAGCGAGTGGCTGGCCGCCCGCCGCGGGTCGGCCGTCAGCCTGCGCATCCCGCAGCGCGGGGACAAGAAGTCCCTCATGGAGACCGTGTACCGCAACGCGCAGCAGTCCCTGGCCCTGCACAAGACCAAGCGCGCCAGCGACCTCACCACCCGCTCCCGGGCCCTGGAGGAGATCGCCGAGGCCCTGGAGCTGGACGGCGCCCCGCTGCGCATCGAGTGCTTCGACATCTCCCACCTCCAGGGCGACGACGTGGTGGCCTCGATGGTCGTCTTCGAGGACGGCCTCGCCCGCAAGAGCGAGTACCGGCGCTTCCAGATCAAGACCTTCGAGGGCCAGGACGACGTCCGCTCCATGCACGAGGTGGTCTCCCGGCGCTTCCGCCGCTACCTCCAGGAGAAGCTCAAGACGGGGGAGTGGTCCCCGGAGGACGGCGACCCGCTGCCCGAGGAGGACGACGGCCGCCCCCGCCGCTTCGCCTACCCGCCCCAGCTCGTCGTCGTCGACGGCGGGCAGCCCCAGGTGGCCGCCGCGAAGCGGGCCCTGGAGGAGCTCGGGATCGACGACGTGGCGGTCTGCGGCCTGGCCAAGCGGCTGGAGGAGGTGTGGCTGCCCGGCGAGGACGACCCCGTCGTGCTGCCCCGCACCAGCGAGGGCCTGTACCTGCTCCAGCGGGTGCGTGACGAAGCCCACCGGTTCGCGATCCAGTACCAGCGCAACAAGCGCGGCAAGCGCCTGAAATCGGGCCCGCTCGACGATGTGCCCGGCCTAGGCGAGAGCCGCAGGCAGGCCCTGATCAAGCACTTCGGTTCGGTGAAGAAGCTGAGACAGGCGACAATCGACCAGATCTGCGAGGTCCCGGGCATAGGACGCAAGACGGCCGAGACCGTGGCCGCCGCACTCGCCCAGGCTCCCCCGGCCGGTCCTGCCGTCAATACGGCGACAGGAGAGATCATGGAGGACGAGACACCCGCGCCCGCGGGAGCAGCGTCCGAACGGGGGACCGAGCAATGACCGAGCACGAGACCGCGCCGACCACGCGGACCACGCCTGACCACACGCACGAGAACACGCACGAGAACACGCACGAGAACACGCACGAGAACACGTACGACGGAGACGGAGCACAGGTGAGTACGGGCACGACAGTGGAGCCCGGCGACAACGCCGAGGCGGCCATCCCGGAACTGGTGATCATTTCCGGGATGTCCGGGGCCGGCCGCAGCACCGCGGCCAAGTGTCTGGAGGACCTCGGCTGGTTCGTCGTCGACAACCTCCCGCCGGCGCTGATCCCCACCATGGTGGAGCTCGGCGCCCGCTCGCAGGGCAACGTGGCGCGCATCGCCGTCGTCGTCGACGTCCGCGGCCGCCAGTTCTTCGACGCCCTGCGCGAGTCCCTCGCCGACCTGGAGTCCCGCGGGGTCACCCGGCGCATCGTCTTCCTGGAGTCCTCCGACGACGCGCTGGTCCGCCGCTTCGAATCGGTCCGCCGTCCGCACCCCCTCCAGGGCGACGGCCGCATCGTCGACGGCATCGCCGCCGAGCGGGACCTGCTGCGCGAGCTGCGCGGCGACGCCGACCTGGTCATCGACACCTCCAGCCTCAACGTCCACGAACTGCGCGCCAAGATGGACGCCCAGTTCGCCGGCGACGAGGAGCCCGAGCTGCGGGCCACCGTCATGTCCTTCGGCTACAAGTACGGCCTCCCCGTCGACGCCGACCTCGTCGTCGACTGCCGCTTCATCCCCAACCCCCACTGGGTCCCGGAGCTGCGCCCCTTCACCGGGCTCAACGAGGAGGTGTCCGGGTACGTCTTCAGCCAGCCCGGCGCCAAGGAGTTCCTCGACCGCTACACCGAGCTGCTCCAGCTCATCGCCACCGGCTACCGCCGCGAGGGCAAGCGGTACGTGACCATCGCGGTCGGCTGCACCGGCGGCAAGCACCGCAGCGTGGCCATGTCCGAGAAGGTCGCCGCCCGCCTCGCCTCCGAGGGAGTCGAGACCGTCGTCGTCCACCGGGACATGGGGCGCGAGTGACCGGACGGACCCTGCGGCTGCGCCGGCTGCGCCGCCTCACCCCCACCCGGGGCGAGGACGGCGTGGCCGTGCGCACCGGCCGCCGCGGCGCGGCGGCCGACAAGGTCGCCGCGCCCAAGGTCGTCGCCCTCGGCGGCGGCATGGGCCTGTCGGCCTCCCTCGCGGCCCTGCGCCGGATCACCGGCGAGCTCACCGCGGTGGTCACCGTCGCCGATGACGGAGGCTCCAGCGGCCGGCTCCGCGAGGAGCTCGGCGTGCTGCCCCCCGGGGACCTGCGCAAGGCGCTGGCCGCGCTGTGCGGGGACGACGACTGGGGACAGACCTGGGCCCGCGTCATCCAGCACCGCTTCCAGTCGCGCGGCGACCTGCACGAGCACGCCGTCGGCAATCTGCTGATCGTCGCCCTGTGGGAGCAGCTCGGCGACCCCGTCCAGGCCCTCGACCTGGTCGGGAAGCTGCTGGGCGCGCAGGGCCGGGTCCTGCCGATGTCGGCGGTGCCGCTGGAGCTCCAGGCCCTGGTCAAGGGGCACGATCCGGCCCGCCCGGACGACGTGGACACCGTACGGGGACAGGCCACCGTGGCCCTCACCCCCGGCGAGGTGCTCTCCGTCCAGGTCGTGCCCCGCGACCCGCCGGCCGTGCCCGAGGCCGTCGCCGCGGTGCTCGACGCCGACTGGGTGGTGCTCGGCCCGGGCTCCTGGTTCTCCTCCGTGATCCCGCACCTGCTGGTGCCGGAACTGCTCGACGCGCTGATCGCGACGAAGGCCCGGCGGGTCCTCTCGCTGAACCTCGCGCCGCAGCCCGGTGAAACAGAGGGCTTCTCTCCGCAGCGTCATTTGGAGGTTTTGGCCCGACACGCCCCTAAACTCGCCCTGGACGTGGTGCTGGCCGACGAGGCCGCCGTACCCGACCGCGAGTCCCTCTCCGATGCCGCGAAACGGTTCGGTGCCGCGGTCGAGCTGGCCCCCGTGGCCAGACGGGACGGCTCTCCGAAGCACGATCCGGAGCTGCTGGCCGCCGCGTACGACCGTATTTTTCGGATGCATGGAAGGATCGGCCCATGGCGATGACGCCCGCGGTGAAGGATGAGATTTCCCGCCTCCCCGTCACCCGGACCTGCTGCAGGAAGGCGGAGGTCTCGGCGATCCTTCGGTTCGCGGGCGGGCTGCACCTGGTGAGCGGCCGCATCGTCATCGAGGCGGAGCTGGACACCGGGGTCGCCGCGCGGCGCCTGCGCAAGGACATCCTGGAGATCTTCGGCCACTCCTCGGACCTGGTGGTCATGGCCCCGGGCGGGCTGCGCCGGGGCAGCCGCTTCGTCGTACGGGTCGTCGCGGGCGGGGACCAGCTCGCACGCCAGACGGGCCTCGTGGACGGCCGCGGCCGCCCGATCCGGGGTCTGCCCCCGCAGGTGGTCTCCGGGGCCACCTGTGACGCCGAGGCGGCCTGGCGCGGTGCCTTCCTGGCCCACGGCTCCCTCACCGAGCCGGGCAGGTCCTCCTCCCTGGAGGTCACCTGCCCCGGCCCCGAGGCCGCCCTGGCCCTGGTGGGCGCCGCCCGCAGGCTCTCCATCGCCGCCAAGGCGCGCGAGGTGCGCGGCGTGGACCGGGTCGTCGTGCGCGACGGTGACGCGATCGGCGCGCTGCTGACCCGTCTCGGCGCCCACGACTCGGTGCTCGCCTGGGAGGAACGGCGGATGCGGCGCGAGGTGCGCGCCACCGCCAACCGCCTCGCCAACTTCGACGACGCCAACCTGCGCCGCTCGGCGCGGGCCGCGGTGGCCGCCGGTGCCCGGGTCCAGCGCGCGCTGGAGATCCTCGGCGAGGAGGTCCCCGAGCACCTCGCCGCGGCCGGCCGGCTGCGCATGGAGCACAAGCAGGCCTCCCTGGAGGAGCTGGGCGCGCTCGCCGACCCGCCGCTGACCAAGGACGCCGTCGCCGGCCGGATCCGCCGCCTGCTGGCGATGGCCGACAAGCGGGCGCAGGACCTGGGCATCCCGGGCACCGAGTCCAACCTGGACCTCAGCGAGGAACTGGCCGACAACATGGCGGGCTGACCCGCCCGTCCGTCCGCACCTGCTCCGAAGGGGCCCGCACGCTCACCCGTGCGGGTCCCTTCTCGGTACGCCCCATTGACATGAGCACGGGCCGGTCGTGAGCCTTGCGTCCGCACGCTTTCGTGGCAGACGACGCCCAGGGGGGCACATGAGGCACCGCGCGAGATCGATCCTCGCCGCAAGCGCACTCGTCATCGGAACCACACTCGCCGCGCTACCCGCGACGGCCCAGGCCCGGCCCGCGTCCGACGCCGCATCCGGCGCCGACGAAGTGCGCGTCTACGACGCCGACATCACGAAGGAACAGGTCCCGCTCGTCCTCGCCGCCGGCCAGGACGCCCACGAACTCGCCGAACGCGCCCCGCAGACCGGGACCGCCAGGGTCGAGCTGTTCCTCACCGGGGACCAGGCCGCCGGGCTCGCCGCCCGGGGCGTCAGGATCGTCGAGCGCAAGGTCGCCGCCCAGGGCCTCGCCCGCGCCAAGGCCGCCGGGGACGGGGTCTTCCGCCCGTACAGCGGCAAGGGCGGCCTCCAGGAGGAGATCCTCGCCACCGCCCGGCAGAACCCCGGGCTCACCAAGGTCATTTCCATCGGCAAGACCGTCCAGGGCAAGGACATCCTCGCCGTCAAGGTCACCAAGGACGCCAAGAAGTCGAAGGACGGCGACAAGCCGTCCGTCCTCTACATGTCCAACCAGCACGCCCGTGAGTGGATCACCCCCGAGATGACCCGGCGGCTGATGCACCACACCCTGGACAACTACGGCAAGGACCCGCGGATCACCAAGCTGGTGGACTCCACCGAGATGTGGTTCCTGCTCTCGGCCAACCCCGACGGCTACGACTACACCTTCACCACCGACAGCGCCCGGCTGTGGCGCAAGAACATGCACGACAACAACGGCGACGGCAAGATCACCGCCGTGGACGGCGTCGACCTCAACCGGAACTTCGACTACAAGTGGGGTTACGACAACGAGGGTTCCTCCCCGAACCCGTCCAGCGAGACCTACCGCGGCCCCAAGGCCTCCTCCGAGCCCGAGACCAGGGCCCTGGACGCCTTCGAGAAGCGCATCGGCTTCCGGTACGCCATCAACTACCACTCCGCCTCCGAGCTGCTGCTCTACGGAGTGGGCTGGCAGGTGGCCACCCCCACCCCCGACGACGTCGCCTACAAGGCCCTCGCCGGCACTCCCGAGAACCCGGCCGTCCCCGGCTACTACCCGCAGCTCTCCTCCGAGCTCTACACCACCAACGGCGAGGCCGACGGCCAGGCGGCCAACGGCAACGGCGTCATGATGTTCACGCCGGAGATGACCACCTGCCAGACGGCCTCCGCGATCGACCCGAACGACGCCTGGAAGCCCGAGGACTGCCCCTCCGGATTCAACTTCCCCGACGACGAGAAGCTGATCCAGCAGGAGTTCGCGAAGAACGTGCCCTTCGCGCTGTCCGTCGGCGAGAGCGCCGCGCACCCGGACCGGCCCTCCTCCTCCGTCGGCCTGAGCGCCGCCGACTTCACCGTGGACCCCTTCACCACCTCCTACGTGGAGCGCGGCGAGGACCAGACGGTCTCCGTCACGGCCCGCAAGGCGCTGGGGGACAAGGCGCTCAACTTCCGCATCAACGGCGGCCGTACGCACGACGACGCCCTCAAGGCCTGGAAGGGCGGTGACGTCTACGGCGGCGAGGACAACAACTGGTTCGACGAGTACCGCGCCAAGGTCGACGGCGCCAAGCCCGGCGACAAGGTCGAGGTCTGGTTCACCGGCCGCGACCGCTCCGGCAAGCAGGTCTCCAGCGAGCACTTCACGTACACCGTGGCGCAGCGCCCGCACGCGGACGTCCTGGTGATCGCCGAGGAGGGCGCCAAGGCCCAGTACGCCCAGACCTACGTGGACGCGCTGCGCGCCAACGGCAAGTCGGCCGCCGTCTGGGACGTGGCCACCCAGGGCGCCCCGCACCACCTCGGGGTGCTCTCGCACTTCCGCACCGCCGTCCACTACACCGGGGCGAAGGCCCCCGGCGGTGAGACCCAGCTGGCCGTGCGCGACTTCCTCAACGAGGGCGGCAAGCTCATCGAGGCCGGCGAGCTGGCGGGCGGCAACGCCAAGGTCGGCCGCGCCCTGACGGACGACTTCAGCCAGTACTACCTGGGCGCCTACGGGCGGGCGAGCGTCCCCGGGGCGACCGGCTTCACCGGGGCCGGCGCCCTGGCCGGGGCCCAGGGGGCCCTCGCCGGTGCGGCGGGCAACCCGCTCGACGCCGCCGGGGCCTACACCGTCACCTCGGACACCCTGGCGCCGGCGCAGTTCCCGCAGTTCAAGAGTGCGCAGGCGGGCCAGTACGCCGGGGTCGTCAACCCGTACGCCCCCTTCGCGGGGACCGGGATGGCGGCGGCCACCCATACCGACGACGACTGGAAGCGCCTCACGCGCACCGTGGACCTCACCCATGTCACCGCCGCGGACGCGCCGAAGCTGAAGACGGCCCTCAACTGGAACACCGAGGAGGGCTACGACCACGCCGTCCTGGAGGCCCGTACGGCCGGCGGCGAGGACTGGACCACACTTGCGGACTTGGGCGGGCAGAGCTCCAGCACAGTCCCGGCGGAGTGCGGGGCCGGATTCCTCATCAACGACCACCCGTTCCTGCGCCACTACCTCACCCTCGACGGCGGCGGCTGCTCACCGAGCGGCACCAGCGGCAGCTGGAACAGCTTCACCGGCTCCTCCGGCGGCTGGAAGCAGGTCTCCTTCGACCTGAGCGCCTACGCGGGCAAGACGGTGGAGGTCTCCCTCTCCTACGTGACCGACCCCGGTTCGGGCGGCCGCGGCGTCTTCGCGGACGAGGCGCGGGTCTCGGTGGGCGGCTCCGACCAGGCCGTCGAGGGCTTCGAGAGCTCGCTCGGCGCGTGGACCGCGCAGGGCGCGCCGGCCGGAAGTCCCGATGTTCCGGGCGATTGGTCCAGGGCCGGCGAGCTGTTCAAGTCCTACGCGTCGGTGACTACGCGTGACACCGTTCTGCTCGGCTTCGGGCTGGAGCACCTGCCGACGGCGGCGGACCGCGCCGTACTCGTCGGTAAGGCGCTCCGGTCCCTGCGCCACTGACCTGCGGCTCCCTCCCCGATCACGCTGGGTGACCGGGGCCAAGGTCCCCGAGGTCCCGTGCCAGGGCGCCTGGTACAGGGCCTCGGGGCTCCCCCACGGAGTAGGGGGAGTGTCAGGCCCCCGTCGATGTCACTCGCAAGCTCACGGAGAGGTAGGGTCGTAAGCGGTCGGGGACATCCCATACAGCTCGCCGGCGGACAGGCCGGCGCACCAACGAGGAGATCGGTTCGTGACGATCCGCGTAGGCATCAACGGTTTTGGCCGAATTGGCCGCAACTACTTCCGGGCGCTCCTGGAGCAGGGAGCGGACATCGAGATCGTCGGTGTCAACGACCTGACTGACAACGCCACCCTGGTGCACCTGCTCAAGTACGACACCATCCTGGGCCGCCTCAAGGCCGAGGTCTCCCACACCGCCGACACCATCACGGTGGGCGGCAACACCTTCAAGACCTTCGCCGAGCGCGACCCCGCGAACCTCCCCTGGGGTGAGCTGGGCGCCGACATCGTCATCGAGTCGACCGGCATCTTCACCAAGAAGGCCGACGCCGCCAAGCACATCGCCGCGGGCGCGAAGAAGGTCCTCATCTCGGCTCCGGCCAAGGACGAGGACATCACGATCGTGATGGGCGTCAACCAGGACAAGTACGACGCGGCCAACCACCACGTCATCTCCAACGCCTCCTGCACCACCAACTGCGTGGCGCCGATGGCCAAGGTTCTCCTGGAGAACTTCGGCATCGTCAAGGGCATGATGACCACGGTCCACGCGTACACGAACGACCAGCGCATCCTGGACTTCCCGCACTCGGACCTGCGCCGCGCGCGTGCCGCCGCCGAGAACATCATCCCGACGACCACCGGTGCCGCCAAGGCCACCGCCCTGGTCATCCCGGAGCTCGCGGGCAAGCTCGACGGCATCGCGATGCGCGTCCCGGTCCCCACCGGCTCCGTGACCGACCTGGTCATCGAGCTGGAGCGCGAGGTGACCAAGGACGAGGTCAACACCGCTTTCCAGAAGGCCGCCGAGGGCCAGCTCAAGGGCATCCTCGACTACACCGAGGACGCGATCGTCTCTTCCGACATCGTGAACTGGCCGGCGTCCTGCACCTTCGACTCCTCCCTGACCATGGTCCAGGGCAAGAGCGTCAAGGTCATCGGCTGGTACGACAACGAGTGGGGCTACTCCAACCGTCTCGTCGACCTCACCGTCTTCGTCGGCGGTCAGCTCTAAAAACGTAGGGCAAGGCACCATCATGTGAGCACAGGGTCCGGCAGCGCAACGATGCGCCGCACGGGCCCTGTCGCTTGCCTCGCCCTCCCTCCTCGCCCTTCGGGTGAAGCGCTCAAAGGAGTAGAAACACATGAAGACGATCGACGAACTTCTCGCTGAAGGCGTCCAGGGCAAGCGGGTCTTCGTCCGCGCCGACCTCAACGTGCCGCTGGACGGGGGCCGGATCACCGACGACGGCCGCATCCGTGCCGTCCAGCCCACCATCGCGAAGCTCGCCGAAGCAGGCGCCCGCGTGATCGTGGCCTCGCACCTGGGCCGTCCCAAGGGCGCCCCGGACCCGGCGTTCTCGCTCGCCCCGGCCGCCGCGCGGCTCGGCGAACTGCTCGGCGCGGAGGTGGCGTTCGCCACCGACACCGTCGGGACCTCCGCCAAGGAGACCGTCGCCGCCCTCGCCGACGGACAGGTCGCCGTCCTGGAGAACCTGCGCTTCAACGCCGGTGAGACCGCGAAGGACGACGCCGAGCGCGGCGCGTTCGCCGACCGGCTCGCCGAGCTCGCCGACGTCTACGTGGGCGACGGCTTCGGCGCCGTCCACCGCAAGCACGCCTCGGTCTTCGACCTCCCCGCGCGCCTCCCGCACGCGGCCGGCTACCTCATCGCCACCGAGGTCGGCGTCCTGAAGAAGCTCACCGCCGAGGTGAAGCGCCCGTACGTGGTCGTCCTGGGAGGCGCCAAGGTCTCCGACAAGCTCGCCGTCATCGACGAGCTCCTCGGCAAGGCGGACCGGCTGCTGATCGGCGGCGGCATGGCGTACACCTTCCTCAAGGCCAAGGGCTACGAGGTCGGCATCTCCCTGCTCCAGGAAGACCAGCTGGACAAGGTCACGGAGTACATGGAGCGCGCCGAGAAGAACGGCGTCGAGCTGGTCCTGCCGGTCGACGTCCTCGTCTCCGGGGAGTTCCCCGACCTGAAGACCAAGGCCCCGGCCGACTTCGAGACCGTCGACGCGGACAAGATCCCCGCCGACAAGGAGGGCCTGGACATCGGCCCCAGGACGCGGGAGCTCTACGCGTCGAAGATCGCCGATGCCGAGACCGTCTTCTGGAACGGCCCGGTCGGCGTCTTCGAGCACCCCGACTACGCGAACGGCACCAAGGCCGTCGCCCAGGCCCTCGTCGACAGCAGCGCCTTCACCGTCGTCGGCGGTGGCGACAGCGCGGCCGCGGTCCGCATCCTGGGCTTCGACGAGAACGCCTTCGGTCACATTTCCACCGGTGGTGGCGCCAGCCTCGAATACCTCGAGGGCAAGACGCTCCCCGGCCTCGCCGCCCTGGAGGGCTGAACCCTTATGTCTGCTGCTGCCAACGGCCGCACCCCGCTGATGGCGGGCAACTGGAAGATGAACCTCAACCACCTTGAGGCCATCGCCCACACCCAGAAGATCGCCTTCTCGCTCGCCGACAAGGACTACGACGCCGTCGACGTGGCGGTGCTCCCGCCCTTCGTCGACCTGCGCTCGGTCCAGACCCTGGTCGACGCCGACAAGCTGAAGATCAAGTACGGCGCCCAGGACGTCTCCGCGCACGACTCCGGCGCCTACACCGGCGAGATCTCCGGCCCGATGCTCGCCAAGCTCGGCTGCACCTTCGTGGCCGTCGGCCACAGCGAGCGCCGCCAGTACCACGGCGAGAACGACGAGCTCTGCAACGCCAAGGTCAAGGCCGCCTACCGGCACGGGCTCACCCCGATCCTGTGCGTCGGCGAGGGCCTCGACGTCCGCAAGGCCGGCGAGCAGGTCGCGTACACGCTGCGGCAGGTCGACGGCGGCCTGGAGGGCGTCCCGGCCGAGCAGGTCGAGTCCATCGTGATCGCGTACGAGCCCGTCTGGGCGATCGGGACCGGCGAGGTCGCCACCCCCGAGGACGCGCAGGAGGTCTGCGGCGCGATCCGCGGCCGCCTCGCCGAGCTGTACTCGCAGGAGCTGGCCGACAAGGTCCGCATCCAGTACGGCGGCTCCGTCAAGTCCGGCAACATCGCCGCGATCATGGCCCAGCCCGACGTCGACGGCGCCCTGATCGGCGGGGCGGCGCTGGACGTGGACGAGTTCGTCAAGATCGTCCGCTTCCGCGACCAGTGACGCGACCAGTGAGTATGCGGTAGGGCGGATCCGTCGTACCCTTGCGGGGGCCAGGGGGCTGCGATCGGCAGCCGCTGGCCCCCGTGCGCGTAGCGGCACCGGTCGCAGCACCGGGGGAAGCCCTGGAAAACCCGAATGCACTGAATGCCCAGAAAGTAGGAATCAGCCGTGATTATGGGGTTCTCGATCGCCCTGGTCGTCTTCAGCGCCCTGATGATGCTGCTCGTGCTGATGCACAAGGGCAAGGGCGGCGGCCTGTCCGACATGTTCGGCGGCGGCATGCAGTCCTCGGTCGGCGGTTCCTCCGTGGCAGAGCGCAACCTCGACCGCATCACCGTCGTGATCGGGCTCCTGTGGTTCGCCTGCATCGTGGCGCTCGGCCTGCTCACGAAGTCGGCGAGCTGACCGTTCTGGCCATAGTGCCGGTCCCGGCGGCTGCGCCCGGCCTATCATGAGGTCCGGCGTCCACGCCCGGAGCGAGTAACTCCGGTTACTGGACGTGCGTTGGGCCTTACGTAGACTGGGGCGCCCGCAGCGGACACCCCCCTCACGCTCCGCGGCACCATCACGCAGGGAGTTACGACCGTGGCAAGTGGCAACGCGATTCGTGGAAGTCGGGTCGGAGCCGGGCCGATGGGCGAGGCCGAGCGCGGTGAATCCGCGCCCCGCCTGCGCATCTCCTTCTGGTGCTCGAACGGGCACGAGACGCAGCCGAGCTTCGCCAGCGACGCGACCGTGCCGGACACCTGGGACTGCCCGCGCTGCGGATTCCCGGCCGGCCAGGACCGGGACAACCCGCCCGCGCCGCCGCGCACCGAGCCCTACAAGACGCACCTCGCGTACGTGCGCGAACGCCGCACCGACGCCGACGGCGAGGCGATCCTCGCCGAGGCCCTCGCCAAGCTGCGCGGCGAGATCTGAGACTCGGCGACGGTCGGGGCCACCCTCAAGAGTGACTCGGGGCCCGGCCCGTGGGAATGCGAATCCCGCGGGCCGGGCCCCTTTTTGTCCGTTGTTCCCCCTCCGATCCCTTAGGTTTGGAGGCGGCGGGGCACGACAGGACGGAAGAAGTGGGTTGATGTCCGAGATGAACGCAGACAGCCGTACGAGGCTCAACCGGACGCCGCAGTGGAACGCGCTCGGCAAGCACCGCGAAGAGCTGGGGCAGACGCATCTGCGGGAGCTGTTCGAGGCGGACCCGGACCGCGGCACCGGGTACACCCTGCGGGTCGGGGACCTGCACATCGACTACGCGAAGCACCTCGTGACCGACGAGACGCTGACGCTGCTGCGCGAACTGGCCGCGGCGACCGGCGTGGCCGAACTGCGCGAGGCCATGTTCCGCGGCGAGAAGATCAACACGACGGAGGGCCGGGCGGTCCTGCACACCGCGCTGCGCGCTCCGAAGGACGCGGTCATCGAGGTGGACGGCGAGAACGTCGTACCCGGTGTGCACGCGGTCCTCGACAAGATGGCGGCCTTCTCCGACCGGATCAGGTCGGGGGAGTGGACCGGTTCCACCGGCAAGCGCATCAAGAACGTCGTCAACATCGGCATCGGCGGCTCCGACCTCGGTCCGGCGATGGCGTACGACGCCCTGCGGGCCTTCTCCGCGCGCGAACTGACGGTCCGTTTCGTCTCCAACGTCGACGGGGCCGACCTGCACGAGGCCGTGCGCGACCTGGACCCGGCCGAGACGCTGTTCGTCATCGCCTCGAAGACCTTCACCACCGTCGAGACCATCACCAACGCCACCTCGGCGCGCAATTGGCTGCTCACGGAGCTGAAGGCCGGTCAAGAGGCCGTCGCCCGGCACTTCGTGGCGCTGTCCACCAACGAGGAGAAGGTCTCCGAGTTCGGCATCGACACGGCCAACATGTTCGAGTTCTGGGACTGGGTCGGCGGCCGTTACTCCTTCGACTCGGCCATCGGGCTCTCGCTGATGATCGCCATCGGCCCGGACGCCTTCCGCGAGCTGCTGAGCGGCTTCCACCTGATGGACGAGCACTTCCGCACGGCGCCGCCCGAGGAGAACGCGCCGCTGCTGCTGGGCCTGTTGGGCATCTGGTACGGCAACTTCCACGACGCGCAGTCCCACGCGGTCCTGCCGTACAGCCACTACCTGTCCCGGTTCACGGCCTACCTCCAGCAGCTGGACATGGAGTCCAACGGCAAGTCGGTCGACCGGGACGGCGAACCGGTCGACTGGCAGACCGGCCCGGTCGTGTGGGGCACGCCCGGCACCAACGGGCAGCACGCGTACTACCAGTTGATCCACCAGGGCACGAAGCTGATCCCGGCCGACTTCATCGGTTTCGCCCGCCCGGTGGACGGCCTGCTCCCCGGCCTCGTCGCCCAGCACGACCTGCTGATGGCCAACTTCTTCGCCCAGACGCAGGCGCTGGCCTTCGGCAAGACGCCGGAGGAGGTGCGCGCGGAGGGCGTCCCCGAGGAGCTCGTCCCGCACAAGACCTTCCGGGGCAACCACCCGACGACGACCATCCTCGCCCCCGAGCTGACCCCGTCGGTGCTGGGGCAGCTCATCGCCCTCTACGAGCACAAGGTGTTCGTCCAGGGCGCCGTCTGGAACATCGACTCCTTCGACCAGTGGGGCGTCGAGCTCGGCAAGGTCCTCGCCAAGCGGCTGGAGCCCGCTCTGGTGGAGGGGGCCGACGTGGCGGGCCTCGACCCCTCCACGCGGGCGCTCGTGGCCAGGTACCGGGAACTGCGCGGCCGCTGAGCCCTCCCGGCGTGCACGCGAAAGCGCCCCGCACCGGCCGGTGCGGGGCGCTTTCGCGTGGTCAGGACGCCGGGGAGTACAGCCCGGCCGGCAGCTTGGCCGCGGCCGCCCGGTCCAGCAGCCACAGGGTGCGGCTGCGGCCGTGGACGGCCGCCGCCGGGGCCTGGACGCCGCCCGCGCCGCCGAGGGCCACGGCCACCGCGGCGGCCTTGTCCTCGCCCGCGGCCAGCAGCCACACCTCACGGGCCGCGCAGATCGCGGGGAGGGTCAGGGAGACGCGGGTCGGCGGCGGCTTCGGCGCGCCGTGCACCCCGACCACCGTGCGGTCGGTCTCGCGGGTCGCCGGGTGCTCCGGGAACAGCGACGCCACGTGCGTGTCGGGGCCCACGCCCAGCATCAGCACGTCGAAGGTGGGGACCGGGCCGTGGTCCTCGGGGCCCGCGGCCCGCGCCAGCTCGGCGGCGTAGGCGGCCGCGGCGGCGTCCACGTCGGCGCCGTACGGGCCGTCGGAGGCGGGCATCACGTGCACGCGCGCGGGATCCACCGGAACCGAGTCCAGCAGGGCCTCACGGGCCTGTACGTGGTTGCGCTCGGGGTCGTCGGCGGGGACGTAGCGCTCGTCGCCCCACCAGAGGTCGATGCGGGACCAGTCGACCGCGTCCCGGGCGGGGGCGGCGGCCAGGGCCGCGAGCAGCCCGTTGCCGTTGCGGCCGCCGGTCAGGACCACGGAGGCACCGCCCCGGGCGGCCTGCGCGTCCACGATCTTCGTGATGAGCCGGGCAGCGGTGGCCTGGGCCATCAGCTCCTTGTCCCGGTGGACGACGACCTGGGGAGTCGTCATACCCATGTGGTGCCGCCTTCTTGGTAGTTCGGGGGAGTGCGGTGGCTGCGGCGCGGGTCCGGGTGCCACCGCGCGGAGCCGTTCCCCCTCGCCGGGGGGCGGCTCCGCGCGGTGGACCGCCGGTTACTTGGCCGGAGCCTTCTTCGCCGCCGGCTTGGCGGCCGGCTTCGGTGCCTGGGCCGCGTCCCCAGCGGAGGCCGGGGCCTCCTTGGCCGGGGCGTCCTTGGCCGGAGCGGCCTTGCCGGCCGGGGCCGGAGGGGTCGCTTCCAGGCGGGCCACGCCGAACTTCAGCGAGGCCTCGTAGGTGCTGTCCGGATCCAGCCGGCGCAGCTCCTCCGCCAGGAGCTCGGCCGTGTCGCGGCGCTTGAGCGCCACCGCACGGTCGGGCTGACCCGGCATGCACAGCGTCGCCAGCG
This sequence comes from Streptomyces sp. NPDC002032, assembly GCF_042890765.1. Taxonomy (NCBI): domain Bacteria; kingdom Bacillati; phylum Actinomycetota; class Actinomycetes; order Kitasatosporales; family Streptomycetaceae; genus Streptomyces; species Streptomyces sp. NPDC002032. The sequence continues at coordinate 316,073 of NZ_JBIASM010000007.1, forward strand.
CGCCGTCCGCCCGGTCCAGGACGATCGAGCCGTCCTTGGTCTCCAGCCGTACGGCGGTCAGCCCCGGACCGCCCGAGAGGGCGCGGTGGACCGGGACCCCGAGACGGTCCGCCAGCCACATGGCCAGCAGCTCGCAGCTCGGGTTCTCGTCCTCGCCCTCGACGGTCGCCGAGATGACCGACAGGCACTGCTGGTCCAGCGCGGCGGCCAGCATGGAGCGCCACGGGGTGATCCGGGTCCAGGACAGGTCCGTGTCACCCGGGGCGTACGCCTCCGCCCGGCTGCCGAGCGCCTCGATCGGGTGCTCGGAGGAGTAGGTGTCCGTGATCCGGCGCTGTCCGAGCGCACCCAGCGGGTCGCCCGCCAGGTCGGCGGGAGCGCCTTCCGGCCACCAGACGACCACGGGGGCGTCGGGCAGGAGGAGGGGGAGCACCACCGACTGGGCGTGGTCGACCAGTTCGCCGTGCAGGCGGAGCACGACCGTCTCACCGCTGCCGGCGTCCGCCCCGACGCGGACTTCCGCGTCGAGCCGGGCGTCACGACGGCTGCGGGGGGAACGGCTGACCCGCTTGACCACGACGACGATCCGCGAGGGGTGTTCGTGGGACGCGTCGTTCGCCGACTTGAGCGCGTCGTACGCGTTCTCCTCGTCGGTCACGATCACCAGCGTGAGGACCATGCCGATGGCCGGCGTGCCGATGTCCCGGCGCGCCTGCACCAACGCGGCGTTGATCTTGCTGGAGGTGGTCTCCGTGAGGTCGATCTTCATGGCCGGCGCCAGCTCCGTCCGTCTCGTGCGAGCATCTCGTCCGCCTCGACCGGTCCCCAGGTGCCCGCCGGGTACTGCGCGGGCTTGCCGTGCTTGTCCCAGTACTGCTCGATCGGGTCGAGGATGTTCCAGGAGAGCTCGACCTCCTGGTGGCGCGGGAAGAGGTTCGCGTCACCCAGCAGGACGTCGAGGATCAGCCGCTCGTAGGCCTCGGGGCTGGACTCGGTGAAGGACTCGCCGTAGGCGAAGTCCATCGTCACGTCCCGTACCTCCATGGAGGTGCCCGGCACCTTGGAGCCGAAGCGGACCGTGATGCCCTCGTCCGGCTGCACCCGGATGACCAGGGCGTTCTGCCCCAGCTCCTCGGTCGCGCCCGATTCGAACGGCAGGTACGGCGCCCGCTTGAAGACCACCGCGATCTCGGTCACCCGGCGGCCCAGGCGCTTGCCCGTGCGCAGGTAGAACGGGACGCCCGCCCAGCGGCGGTTGTTGATCTCCAGGCGGATGGCCGCGTAGGTGTCGGTCTTCGACTTGGGGTCGATGCCGTCCTCTTCGAGGTACCCGACGACCTTCTCGCCGCCCTGCCAGGCCGCCGAGTACTGGCCGCGCACGGTGTGCTTGCCCAGGTCCTCGGGCAGCTCCACGGCGGTCAGCACCTTGAGCTTCTCGGCTACCAGCGCCTTGGGATGGAAGGAGCCGGGCTCCTCCATCGCGGTCAGCGCCAGCAACTGGAGCAGGTGGTTCTGGATGACGTCACGGGCCGCGCCGATGCCGTCGTAGTATCCGGCCCGGCCGCCGATGCCGATGTCCTCCGCCATGGTGATCTGCACGTGGTCGACGTACGACCGGTTCCAGATCGGCTCGAACATGGTGTTGGCGAAGCGGAGCGCCAGGATGTTCTGGACGGTCTCCTTGCCGAGGTAGTGGTCGATCCGGAAGACCTCGTCACGGGGGAAGACCTCGTGGACGACCTTGTTGAGCTCTTCCGCGCTCTTGAGGTCGTGGCCGAAGGGCTTCTCGATGACGGCGCGCCGCCAGGAGCCTTCCTTCTGGGCCAGACCGTGGTCCTTGAGCTGCTGGACCACCTTGGGGAAGAACTTCGGCGGGACCGAGAGGTAGAAGGCGAAGTTGCCGCCCGTGCCCTGGGCCTTGTCGAGTTCCTCGATCGTGGCCTTGAGGGTCTCGAAGGCCGCGTCGTCGTCGAAGTCGCCCTGGACGAACCGGCAGCCCTGGACCAGCTGCTGCCAGACCTCTTCGCGGAAGGGGGTGCGCGAGTGCTGCTGGACGGCGTCGTGCACCTCCTGGGCGAAGTCCTCGTCCTGCCACTCGCGGCGGGCGAAGCCGATCAGGGAGAAGCCCGGCGGCAGCAGACCGCGGTTCGCCAGGTCGTAGATGGCGGGCATGAGCTTCTTGCGGGACAGGTCACCCGTAACGCCGAAAATGACCAGGCCGGACGGCCCCGCGATGCGCGGGAGCCGTCGGTCCTGTGCGTCACGAAGCGGGTTCGCTCCGTTTCCTGACAAAATACTCAGTCCTCCGCGGGGGCGAGGCGCTTGAGCTCCGCCTCGGTCGACTTCAGCAGGTCGTTCCACGAGGCCTCGAACTTCTCGACCCCTTCTTCTTCGAGCAGCTGCACCACATCGTCGTACGAGATGCCCAGCTTCGCGACCGCGTCGAGCTCGGCGCGAGCCTGCTCGTACGTGCCGCGGATGGTGTCCCCGGTGACCTCGCCGTGGTCGGCGGTGGCCTCCAGGGTGGCCTCGGGCATGGTGTTGACGGTGCCGGGGGCGACCAGGTCCACCACGTACAGGGTGTCCTTGTACGCCGGGTCCTTCACGCCGGTCGAGGCCCACAGCGGGCGCTGCTTGTTGGCGTGCGCCTTGTCCAGGGCGGCCCAGCGCTCCGAGGAGAAGACCTCCTCGTACGCCTGGTAGGCCAGACGGGCGTTGGCGAGCGCCGCCTTGCCCTTGAGGGCCTTGGCCTCGTCGGTGCCGATGCCGTCCAGGCGCTTGTCGATCTCGCTGTCCACGCGGGACACGAAGAAGGAGGCGACCGAGTGGATCTTGGAGAGGTCCAGGCCCGCGGCCTTGGCCTTCTCCAGGCCGGCCAGGTAGGCGTCCATGACCTGGCGGTAGCGCTCCAGGGAGAAAATCAGCGTCACGTTGACGCTGATGCCCCGGCCGATGACCTCGGTGATCGCGGGCAGACCGCCCATGGTCGCCGGGATCTTGATCAGGGTGTTCGGGCGGTCCACCAGCCACGCCAGCTGCTTGGCCTCGGCGACGGTCGCCTTGGTGTTGTGCGCGAGGCGCGGGTCCACCTCGATCGAGACCCGGCCGTCCTGCCCGTCGGTCGCGTCGTAGACCGGCCGCAGGATGTCGGCGGCGTCGCGGACGTCCGCCGTGGTGATCATGCGGATGGCTTCCTCGACGGTCACCTTGCGGGCGGCCAGGTCAGAGAGCTGCTGATCGTAGCCGTCTCCCTGGCTGATGGCCTTCTGGAAGATCGACGGGTTGGTGGTGACCCCGACCACGTGCTGCTGGTCGATGAGCTCGGCGAGGTTGCCCGACGTGATGCGCTTGCGGGACAGGTCGTCCAGCCAGATCGCCACGCCCTCGTCGGAGAGGCGCTTGAGTGCGTCTGTCATGGGAATTGCATCTCCTACTGGTTCTGGTACCGGTCTCAGCGCGCGGCGGCGGCGGTGATGGAGGCCTTGGCGGCTGCGGTCACGGCTTCGGCGGTGAGGCCGAACTCGCGGAACAGGACGGCGCCGTCGGCGGAGGCACCGAAGTGCTCCAGCGAGACGATCCTGCCCGCGTCCCCGACGTAACGGTGCCAGGTCAGGCCGATGCCGGCCTCGACCGCGACTCGCGCCCGGACGGAGGGGGGCAGCACGCTGTCCTTGTACTCCTGGTCCTGCTCCTCGAACCACTCGACGCACGGCATCGAGACCACACGGGCCGGGACGCCCTCGGCCTGGAGCGCCTCGCGCGCGGCGACGGCGAGCTGGACCTCGGAACCGGTGCCGATGAGCACGACCTGCGCGGGGCCGCCCTCGGCCTCGAAGAGCACGTACCCGCCCTTGGCGGCGTCCTCGTTGCGGTCGTACGTCGGCACGCCCTGGCGGGTGAGCGCCAGACCGTGCGGGGCGCCCTTGCCGAACACCTTGGTGTGGCGGCGCAGCACCTCGCGCCAGGCGATGGCGGTCTCGTTCGCGTCGGCCGGACGGACCACGTTCAGGCCCGGGATGGCGCGCAGCGCGGCGACGTGCTCGACGGGCTGGTGGGTCGGGCCGTCCTCGCCCAGGCCGATGGAGTCGTGCGTCCACACGTACGTCACCGGCAGGTGCATCAGGGAGGACAGGCGCACGGCGTTGCGCATGTAGTCGGAGAACACCAGGAAGGTGCCGCCGTAGATGCGGGTGTGGCCGTGCAGCGCGATGCCGTTCATGGCGGCGGCCATGGCGTGCTCGCGGATGCCGAAGTGGATGGTGCGGCCGTACGGGTCGGCCTCCGGCAGCGGGTTGCCCACCGGCAGGAACGAGGAGTTCTTGTCGATGGTGGTGTTGTTGGAGCCGGCCAGGTCGGCGGAGCCGCCCCACAGCTCCGGGATGATCGCGCCGAGCGCTTCGAGGACCTTGCCGGAGGCGGCGCGGGTGGCGACGGCCTTGCCGGTCTCGAAGGCGGGGAGCGCGTCCTCCCAGCCCGCGGGGAGCTCGTTGGAGTTGATGCGGTCGAAGGAGGCCGCGCGCTCGGGGTTGGCGGTGCGCCAGGCGGAGAAGTCCTTCTCCCAGGCGGCACGGGCCTCGCGGCCGCGGTCCACGGCCTGGCGGGTGTGGGCGAGGACCTCGTCGGAGACCTCGAAGGTCTGCTCCGGGTCGAAGCCGAGCACGCGCTTGGTCGCGGCGACCTCGTCCTTGCCGAGGGCCGAGCCGTGCGCGGCCTCGGTGCCCTGGGCGTGCGGGGCCGGCCAGGCGATGATCGAACGGGTGGCGATGAAGGAGGGGCGCTCCGTCTCGGCCTTGGCGGCCTCGAAGGCGGCGTAGAGCGCCTTCGGGTCGAGGTCGCCGTTGGCCTGCGGGGCCACGCGCTGGACGTGCCAGCCGTACGCCTCGTAGCGCTTGAGGGTGTCCTCGGAGACGGCCGTCTCGGTGTCGCCCTCGATGGAGATGTGGTTGTCGTCCCACAGCAGCACGAGGTTGCCGAGCTTCTGGTGGCCGGCCAGCGCGGACGCCTCGTGGGAGATGCCCTCCTGGAGGCAGCCGTCGCCCGCGATCGCGTAGATCATGTGGTCGAACGGGGAGGTGCCGGGGGCCGCCTCCGGGTCGAACAGGCCTCGCTCGTAGCGGGAGGCCATGGCCATGCCCACCGCGTTGGCCACGCCCTGGCCCAGCGGGCCGGTGGTGGTCTCGACGCCGGCCGTGTGGCCGTACTCCGGGTGGCCGGGAGTCTTGGAACCCCAGGTGCGGAAGGCCTTGAGGTCATCCAGCTCCAGACCGAAGCCGGCCAGGTAGAGCTGGGTGTAAAGGGTCAGGGACGAGTGCCCCGCGGAGAGCACGAAGCGGTCGCGGCCGACCCACTCGGGGTCGGACGGGTCGTGCCGCATGACCTTCTGGAAAAGGGTGTACGCGGCGGGGGCCAGGCTCATCGCCGTACCGGGGTGGCCGTTCCCGACCTTCTGGACCGCGTCCGCGGCCAGGATGCGGGCGGTGTCGACGGCCCGCTGGTCCAGTTCGGTCCACTCGAGCTCTGTGGTGGTCGGCTTGGTGCTCACCGTTGGTCAGGGCTCCTCTCCACATGTTGTATTCCCGGTGACGAACGACGCACCGGCGCGATTCCGAGCCTACCCCCGCCGGGGCGTGCGGCTATTCGAGTGCCGATGGTGCGTCGCCGGGTCGCCGCCCGCTGTTCATCCGGCGTCCGCGCCCGGCGTCCGGTCCGCCGCCCCCGGCGCGGCGCCCCGCCGGCGGGGCCGTCGCCCCCCGCCCCGCGCCCCGCCGCCCGGTCCGATCGGCCCAACACGAGACGACCCCCGCGCGGGGCGACGGAAGTGCAACGTCTAGAGTGGCGTGGTACGCGCAAGCCTTTACCGGCCCTTCATGTCCTGAACGGTCCGAGTCGGAGCTTGCTGGATTCTCTCTCAGGGGTGTGCGTGACGGCCGTCGAATCCCGTCCAGCGGGGGTGCTCGGGACGAGCCCCGGTCACCGGCCGTTCGGGGCCCGGGTCATGGCTTTCGTGGCATTGACCAAGCCGCGGATCATCGAACTTCTGCTGATCACCACAGTGCCGGTGATGTTCCTGGCCGAGCAGGGGGTGCCCTCGCTGTGGCTGGTGCTCGCCACCTGCTTCGGCGGTTACCTGTCCGCGGGCGGCGCCAACGCGCTGAACATGTACATCGACCGCGACATCGACGCGCTGATGGACCGGACGGCCCAGCGGCCGCTCGTGACCGGCATGGTCAGCCCGCGCGAATGCCTGGCCTTCGGCATCACCCTCGGGGTGGTCTCCACCCTCTTCTTCGGGCTGCTGATCAACTGGCTGTCGGCCGCGCTCGCGCTGGGCGCGCTCCTCTTCTACGTCGTCGTCTACACGATGCTCCTGAAGCGGCGCACCGCGCAGAACATCGTCTGGGGCGGGATCGCCGGCTGCATGCCGGTCCTGATCGGCTGGTCGGCCGTCAAGAACGAGGTCTCCTGGGCCGCGGTCATCCTCTTCCTCGTCATCTTCTTCTGGACGCCGCCGCACTACTGGCCGCTGTCCATGAAGGTGAAGGACGACTACGCGCGCGTCGGCGTGCCGATGCTGCCGGTCGTGGCCGGCAACAAGGCCGTCGCCAAGCAGATCGTCATCTACAGCTGGGTGATGGTCGCCGTCTCGCTGCTGCTCACCCCGCTGGGATACACCGGCTGGTTCTACACCTCGGTGGCGCTGCTGGCCGGCGGCTGGTGGCTGTGGGAGGCGCACGCGCTGAACGTCCGGGCCAGGTCCGGGGTGACGGGTGCGAAGCTGAAGGAGATGCGGCTGTTCCACTGGTCCATCACCTACGTCTCGCTCCTGTTCGTGGCCGTCGCCGTGGATCCCTTCCTCCGTTGATTACTCGCCGGTAGCATGCTCTCCATGGGAGAGACCACGCAGAGCACGCAGGCCGCGGAGAGCGCGGACAGGAAGCAGAGCCGCACGGCGGCGAAGCTGGCCCGGCAGATCGGCGCGTTCGCCAAGCGGCACGGCGGCGCCGAGGGCCAGCTCGCCTACATCGGCCAGGCCGGCACGCGCATCGTGCTCGTCGGCGGTGACGGCGGCTGGGGCGACCTGGTGGCCCCGACCCACGCCGTCGCCCGGCTCGCCGCCGAGAAGGCCGGGCTGATCCTCCACGACGAGTTCGACGGCGAGTTCGCCGCCCGCGTCCGCACCGGACCGTACGAGTGGACGCGCATGGCCGGCATCCAGCTCGGCGGCCCCGCCAACCCGGCGGCCTGAGCCCGCGCGGGACCCGGGCCGCCTAACCGGCCCGGGCACCGTCCGGCGTTCCGCGCACGCTCGCCTCCGGCGCCGCGCCCCGTCGCCCGTCCGGCGGCGCGCGCCCGTTCGTGAGACTCGGTCAACAGCGCGAGCAACACTTCATACCCCGCTCACCCGTTAGGACGCGTGGAAGCCCCTTCCTCACGTCCGCAAACGGGATGCCCGGATGATCGAAACGCCGCCCCTGGTGGACCAGTACTGCCACGGAGTGCTCCGCACGGAGCTCGGCCTCGGCACCTTCGAGGCCCAGCTGATCGACTCGGCCGGCCCGCCCGCCGCCGGCACCACCTTCTTCGACACCCAGACCGGCTTCGCCGTGCGCCGCTGGTGTCCGCCCCTGCTCGGGCTGGAGCCGCACTGCGCGCCCGCCCGCTACCTGGCCCGGCGGCGCGAGCTCGGGGTCGCCGAGACCGGGCGGCGGCTGCTGGGGGGCTCGGGAGTGGGCGCGTACCTCGTCGACACGGGAGTGGGCGCGGGAGCCGGTACGGCCGGCTCGCCCGCCACGGGGGCCGGGGACGCCGCCGCGGGGGACCTGGGCGGGCCCGAGGAGCTGGGCCGGGCCGGGAACGCCCGGGCGTACGAGGTGGCCCGGCTGGAGCTGCTCGCCGAGCAGGCCGCCGACACCTCCGGGACGGTCGCCGCCTTCCTGGCCAACCTCGGCGGAGCCGTCCACCACGCCGCCGCCGTCGCCGTCGCCTTCGGCTGCGGGGCCGCCACCGGATACGCCCGGGCGCTGGACCGGGATCCCGGGCCGCCGGGGCCGGGCGAGGTGCGCGGGGCGGCCGGGCGCTGGCTCGCCGGGCGGGGCCGGGGGGAGTCCTTGCGCGACCCGGTGCTGCTGCGGCACCTGCTGTGGAGCGCGGTGACCACCGGGCTGCCGCTCCAGCTGCACACCGCCGCGCGCGAGCCGGGGCCGCTGGCCGGGTTCGTCCGGGCCACCGCGGGGCTCGGGGCGCCGCTGGTGCTGCTCGGCGGCTACCCGCACCACCGGCACACGGCCCGGCTGGCGGCGGCGTACCCGCACGTCCACGCCGATCTGGGGCCCGCGCTCGCGGCGACGGGGGCCCGGGCGGCCGCCGTCCTGGCCGAGCTGCTGGAACTCGCGCCCTTCGGGAAGCTGCTGTTCTCCAGCGGGGGCCGGCGCCTGCCGGAGCTGCACGCGGTCGGCGCCCTGGTGTTCCGCGAGGCGCTCGGCCGGGTCCTGGTCGGCTGGGTCAACGACGGGGCCTGGTCCTGGCGGGACGCGGACCGGGTCGCCGCGATGCTCGCGGCCGGCAATGCCCGGCGCGTCTACCGGCTGGACGAACGGGGCTGAGCCGCGCCCGGAGCCGCAGGGCCGCCCCGGAGCCGGGGACCGCGCCCCGGGCCGCCTCTCAGACCGCCGAGAGCTGCGGGTCGCCCTGGACCGGGGCCCCGGTCTGCCCGGCGGGACGCTCGCGCAGGCTCAGCACCACGCGCAGCACCGAGATCCACACCAGGCAGGAGCCCAGCATGTGCGCGGCGACCAGCGCCTCGGGCAGGTCCGTGAAGAACTGGACGTAGCCGACGGCGCCCTGGGCGAGCAGTACGAGGAGCAGGTCACGGGCGCGCGCCCGGGTGTCGGCGGGGGCGTCCGCCACGCGCAGCAGCAGCCACATCGCGACGGCCAGCGCGCAGACCAGCCAGGCGGCGATGGCGTGCGCGTGGGCGGTGGCCGCCCAGTCGAACGGCATGCGCTGGATCTCGCTGCTGTCCCCGGCGTGCGGGCCGGAGCCCGTGACGACCGTGCCGGCCGCGATCAGCACCAGGGTGGTCGCGACCAGCGCCCAGGAGAGCCTGCGCACCGGGCCGGGAACGCGCGGGCGGGGGGCGGTGTCGCCCTCGCCGGTGCGGTGCCAGGTGACGGTGGTGACGGTGATCAGGCTGGTGGCGAGCAGGAAGTGGCCGGCCACGCTGTAGGGGTTGAGCCCCGTCAGGACGGTGATGCCGCCGAGGACCGCGTTGCCCATCACGAGGGCGAACTGGAGCCAGCCGAGCTTCGTCAGCGAGTGCCGCCACGGCTTCGCCGAGCGGGCCGCGAGGATGATCCCGCCGACCGCCGCGCAGAGCACGTAGGTCAGCATGCGGTTGCCGAACTCGATGGCTCCGTGGAAGCCCTGGGCCTGCGTCACGATCAGGCTGTCGTCGGTGCACTTGGGCCAGGTGTCGCAGCCGAGACCGGATCCGGTCAGCCGCACCGCGCCGCCCGTGACGACGATGACCACGCTCATGACGAGCGCGGCGAGCGCGGCGCGCCGGACGGTCCGGGGTGACGGGGTCCAGCGGCTGGCGATGTACGCGAAGGGGTTCAACACGGCCACTATCGTAAAGGCCGCCTTGTGCAAACTTTCACGAGGGGGTCGGAGCGGGTGAGTCGGGGCCGATGACCAGGCGGAACCGGGCCCCGGCCGGGTCCCCCTCCGCGTGCCACCAGACCCGGACCCGCCACAGCGCGCCCTCGCCCGGATAGGCGGCCGAGTCCCTGAACCCCCGTACCAATTCGGACGCTACGTCCTCTGCTGTCCGGTTCCTCACCTCGGCGGAGCCCTGCCACGGCGCGGGCGCGGCCGCCCACAGCCCGTCGGCGCCGCGCACCTCGATCCGCCACACCGCGCGCCAGGGGGTCACCTCCAGCATCGTGCTCACCTGCTCGGCGTCCAGCCCCAGCCGGGCGGCGATCTCCGCCTCGGCCACGCCCTGGATCCGGGCGGCCACCACCGCCTGGGGGAGCAGCCGTTCGGGCAGCAGCCCCCCGGCGCGCAGGCCCGCCAGCGATTCGAACGCCAGGAAGCGCAGCCGCAGTTCCAGCTGCCGGCCGATGTGGTCCAGGGCCTCTTCCGCCTCCTGCGCCTCCTCGGCCCCGGGAGCGGCCCGCAGCAGCCGGCGGAATCCGGCCTCGGCGTCCACCGCCCAGGCGACCGCGTCGGCGGCGGAGCCCAGCTCGGCGAGGCGGTCGCCCAGGAAGACCTTGGCCTGCGCGAGCCCGCGCCGGTTGACGGGGTCGTCCTGGTCCAGGGAGGCCCACACCTCGACGGCGGTCCGGGTCAGGTCGCGGGCGCGCTCGCCGGCCGCCCGCTCCATGGGGCTCGGCCGGCTCTCGCCGGCCTCGCCGAGCGGGTGCCGGGGCAGCCGGTCCGCGTCGCTCAGCGGCCAGGCCAGCCAGACCCCCTGGTTGATCAGACCCCGGGCGTACCACCGGGCGTACTCCGGCGCGTGTCCGGCGGCCTGCCGCGCGTGGTGCAGGCCCTCCTCGATGGCGGCCAGCGCCCCGGCCCGGTCGCCGGCGGCGAACCGCCGGGCCGCGAGGTCGCCCAGGCGCAGCCCCAGCCGGGCCGCGCACTCGGCATCGGTGCGGGCGGGCTCGCGCAGCGCGCCGATCAGCTCGGCGAGCAGCCGGTCGTCCTCGCCGGGATCCGCGTGCGCGGCTCCGGAGCGGATCCGCGCCCACTGCTCGTCCAGCCGCAGAACGGCCTCCCGCTGAGACATGTCCGCCCCCCGGCGTCCGGTCGTGCGTCACTGATGTCGCTGATGTGGAGGCGGTCATCCTCCCGCCTGCCCAACGCACGGCGGAGGGGTTTCACTCCCGCTTCACTCCCAGCGGAACAGTTTCGCCGCGGCCCCCAGGCCCAGAACCGCCCAGACCGCCAGGATCGCCGCGTCGCCCCAGGGCAGCACGGCTCCGTCGCGGAGCACCTCGCGCAGCCCGTCGGAGAGCGCGGAGATCGGCAGCAGCTCCAGCACCGACCGCACGGCGCCGGGGAACTTCTCCAGCGGCACGATCACCCCGCCGCCGATCAGCAGCAGCAGGAAGACCAGATTGGCGGCGGCCAGGGTGACCTCGGCCTTGAGGGTGCCCGCCATCAGCAGCCCGAGTCCGGAGAACGCGGCGGTGCCCAGCAGGATCAGGGCGGCGACGGACAGCGGGTCGCCGTGCGGGGACCAGCCCAGCGCGAGGGCGATCACCGTCAGCAGGGCGATCTGCAGGACCTCGGTGACCAGCACGGACAGGGTCTTGGCGGCCATCAGGGCCCGGCGCGGCAGCGGGGAGGCGCCGAGCCGCTTGAGGACCCCGTAGCGGCGGTCGAAGCCGGTGGCGATGGCCTGGCCGGTGAAGGCCGTGGACATCACGGCGAGCGCGAGGACGCCGGGCGCGAGGAAGTCCACCGGGTCCCCGGCCCCCGTGTCGACGATGTCCACGGCGGAGAACAGGGTCAGCAGCAGCGCCGGAATGATCACGGTCAGCAGCAGCTGCTCCCCGTTGCGCAGCAGCATCCGGGTCTCCAGCGCCGTCTGCGCGAGGATCATGCGGGATACGGGCGCGGCCCCCGGGCGGGGGGTGAACGTACCGGCGCTCATGCGCGCAGCTCCTTACCGGTGAGCTCCAGGAACACGTCTTCGAGGGTGTGCCGCTCCACCGAGAGGCTGCTGGGCAGCACGCCGTGCTGGGCGCACCAGGAGGTGACGGTGGCCAGCAGCTGCGGGTCCACGGCACCGGTGACGCGGTAGGCGCCGGCGGTGAGCTCGGCGGCCTGGGTGCCGTCGGGCAGGGCCTTGAGCAGGGAGGCGAGGTCGAGGGAGGGGCGGCCGGTGAAGCGCAGGGTGTTCTCGGCGCCGCCGCGGCACAGCTGCTCGGGGCTGCCGTGGGCGATGACCCGGCCGGCGTCCACGATGGCGACCTCGTCGGCCAGCTGCTCGGCCTCGTCCATGTGGTGGGTGGTGAGGACGACGGTGACCCCGTCGGCGCGCAGTTCGCGTACGAGGTCCCAGGTCGCGCGGCGGGCCTGCGGGTCGAGGCCGGCGGTGGGTTCGTCGAGGAACACCAGCTCGGGGCGGCCGACGACGGCCATGGCGAGGGCGAGCCGCTGCTGCTGGCCACCGGAAAGGCGGCGGTAGGGGGTGCGGCCGCAGCCGCCGAGGCCGAGGCGTTCCACGAGGGCGGACACGTCCAGGGGGTCCGCGTAGAGCTTCGCCATGTGCCGGAGCATCTCGACGGCGCGGGCGCCGGAGTAGACCCCGCCGGACTGGAGCATCACGCCGATCCGGGGGCGCAGGGCGGCGGCCCCGGCCACCGGGTCGAGGCCGAGGACGCGGACGGTGCCCGCGTCGGGGCGGACGTAGCCCTCGCAGGTCTCCACGGTGGTGGTCTTGCCCGCGCCGTTGGGGCCGAGGACCGCGGTGACGGAGGCGGCCGGGACGGTGAGGTCGAGGCCGTCCACCGCGGTCTTGGGTCCGTACCGTTTCACCAGTCCGCGGATCTCCACGGCGGGGTCGTTGCTCATGGGGGGTGAGTCTACGGAGCCCGCGGGAGGGTCCTTGGTCCTGGGGGTGGCGGGGTCGGCGGCCCCCGCGGTGATGACCTTCACCGGCTGCCGCGCGGTCCCGGGCGGCCCTAGCGTCGAAGGGTGAACAGCATCGCTCAGAACGTCGAAGCCACCTCGGGGCAGGCCGCGCACAAGGCCCGCGACCTCGGGCACCCCCCGCGCTACTTCGTCTCGGCGATGCTCGCGGGCGCGTACATCGGCATCGGCGAGGTGCTGCTGCTCGTGGCGGTCTCGCCGTTCGTGGCCCAGGGCTCGGCGGCGGTGAAGCTGCTGGAGGGGGCGGTCTTCCCGGTCGCGCTGACCATCGTGATGTTCGCCGGGGCCCAGCTCTTCACGAGCAACGTGATGGTGATGCTGGTCGGCGCGCTGTCCGGGCGCACCGGGCCGCGGGACCTGCTCGCCTCCTGGGGGCTGTCGCTGGCGGGCAACCTGGCCGGGGCCTTCGCATTCGGCGCGATGGTGCACGCGTCCGGTGTGACCTCCTCGCCGTCGGCGCGGGCCATGCTCACGGACATGGTGCACGGGAAGACCGCGCTCGGCGGCGGTCAGCTGTTCTGGCGGGCGGTGCTGTGCAACATGCTCGTCTGTCTGGCGGTCTGGATGTTCACCCGGGCCCGCGGGGACGCGGCCAAGATCTTCGTCCTCTGGCTGCCCGTGGCGGTCTTCGTGGCCGTCGGATTCGAACATTGCGTCGCGAACATGGCTCTTTTCAGCTTGGCGATCCTGGATGGCTCAGTCGGTTTCCGTGACCTTTTCCGGAATCTCATGTTCACCGTGCCCGGCAACATCATGGGTGGAGGATTGCTGGTGGGAGCCGTGTACTGGTTCACCGGAGGGTCTCGCCGCGAGCGCGGAGCGATGGCGGCCGATTAACTCTGCGTAGACAAATTAGGTAACCCTTAGTGATGGAGGCCACCAGGCGTGTCCTCCATCACGGCTTGTCGCGGCTCGGTTAATTACGCAACAATGGCGTTGTGAAATACGGCGAACGGATGAGCGAGACCCCCCAGGGGGAGCTCGCGACCGGGGAGCGGTCAACCCGCAACCGGGTCGCGCGGTCCATCCTGGACCACGGTCCCTCCACCGTCGCCGACCTCGCACAGCGTCTCGGTCTGACCCAGGCCGCCGTCCGCCGCCACCTCGACGCGCTCGTCACCGACGACGTGGTCGAGTCCCGTGAGCAGCGCGTGTACGGCGCGCGCACCCGGGGCCGGCCCGCCAAGGTCTTCGCGCTCACCGACTGCGGCCGGGACGCCTTCGACCAGTCCTACGACACGCTCGCCGCGGACGCCCTGCGCTGGATCGCACAGGGCGCCGGCGGCGGCGATCAGGGGGAGGCGGCCGTGGCCGCCTTCGCCAGGGCCCGCATGGAGGCGCAGGCACAGGCCTACCGGGAGTCCGTCGAGGCGGCCGCCCCCGCGGACCGCACCGAGGCCCTGGCCCGGGCGTTGACCGCGGACGGGTACGCTGCTACGGCGAAGAGCGCTCCCGGCCCGCACAGCGGCGAACAGCTCTGTCAGCACCACTGCCCGGTCGCACATGTCGCCGAGCAGTTCCCACAGCTCTGCGAGGCGGAGACCGAGGTCTTCTCCCGCCTGCTCGGGACGCACGTGCAGCGCCTCGCCACGATCGCCCACGGCGACGGAGTGTGCACCACGTTCATTCCGCGAAGCGCCACACAGACCGACACATCAGCATCTGCAAGTACGGCCGGGAGGAACCCCGCATGACCACGGAGACTGCTCACCCTGAGCTCGATGGCCTGGGCACCTACGAATACGGCTGGGCCGACTCCGACGCGGCCGGCGCCGCTGCCAAGCGGGGTCTGTCCGAGGAAGTCGTCCGCGACATCTCGGCGAAGAAGTCCGAGCCGGAGTGGATGCTGAACCTCCGCCTCAAGGGCCTCAAGCTGTTCGGCAAGAAGCCCATGCCCAACTGGGGTTCCGACCTCTCGGGCATCGACTTCGACAACATCAAGTACTTCGTGCGTTCCACCGAGAAGCAGGCCGCTTCTTGGGAGGACCTGCCGGAGGACATCAAGAACACGTACGACAAGCTCGGCATCCCGGAGGCGGAGAAGCAGCGCCTCGTCGCCGGTGTCGCGGCCCAGTACGAGTCCGAGGTCGTCTACCACCAGATCCGCGAGGACCTGGAGGAGCAGGGCGTGATCTTCCTCGACACGGACACCGCGCTCAAGGAGCACCCGGAGCTCTTCCAGGAGTACTTCGGCACGGTCATCCCCGTCGGGGACAACAAGTTCGCCTCGCTGAACACCGCCGTGTGGTCGGGCGGCTCGTTCATCTACGTCCCCAAGGGCGTCAAGGTCGACATCCCGCTCCAGGCCTACTTCCGCATCAACACGGAGAACATGGGCCAGTTCGAGCGGACGCTGATCATCGTCGACGAGGACGCCTACGTCCACTACGTCGAGGGCTGCACCGCCCCGATCTACTCCTCGGACTCGCTGCACAGCGCCGTGGTCGAGATCATCGTGAAGAAGGGCGGCCGCTGCCGCTACACGACCATCCAGAACTGGTCGAACAACGTCTACAACCTGGTCACCAAGCGCGCCGTGGCGTACGAGGGCGCGACCATGGAGTGGATCGACGGCAACATCGGTTCCAAGGTCACCATGAAGTACCCGGCCGTCTACCTGATGGGCGAGCACGCCAAGGGCGAGACCCTCTCCATCGCCTTCGCGGGCGAGGGCCAGCACCAGGACGCCGGCTCCAAGATGGTCCACATGGCGCCGAACACCTCCTCGAACATCGTCTCCAAGTCGGTGGCGCGGGGCGGCGGCCGCACCTCCTACCGCGGTCTGGTCGAGATCGGCGAGGGCGCCCACGGCTCCAAGTCCAACGTGCTGTGCGACGCGCTCCTGGTCGACACGATCTCCCGCTCGGACACGTACCCCTACGTGGACGTGCGCGAGGACGACGTCTCCATGGGCCACGAGGCCACCGTCTCGAAGGTCTCCGACGACCAGCTCTTCTACCTGATGAGCCGCGGTCTGACGGAGTTCGAGGCCATGGCCATGATCGTGCGCGGCTTCGTCGAGCCCATCGCGCGCGAGCTGCCCATGGAGTACGCGCTGGAGCTGAACCGGCTGATCGAGCTGCAGATGGAGGGTTCGGTCGGCTAGTCCCGGCCGAACCGCCCGTCCCGCAGCACATTCTTTAGGAAGAGAGCAAGACGACAGCCATGGCAGAGGCTCAGAACATTCCGGCGGGTTCCACCACCGCCGGCGCGATCGCGGTGGCCGCCGAGTCCACCGTCGCCACCCGGATGAGTGCCCCCCCGTCCTTCGACGTGGCGGACTTCCCCGTGCCCACCGGCCGCGAGGAGGAGTGGCGCTTCACGCCGCTCGCCCGCCTCAAGGGCCTGCACGACGGCACCGCGGTCGCCGACGGCACCATGAAGGCCCAGATCGACGCGCCCGACGTCGTCACGATCGAGTCCGTGGAGCGCGGCGACGCGCGCATCGGCAAGGCCGGCACCCCGGTGGACCGGGTCGCCGCGCAGGCCTTCTCGTCCTTCGCCAAGGCCACGGTCGTGACCGTGCCCAAGGAGGCCGTCCTGACCGAGCCCGTGCGCGTCACGCTGCACGGCGAGGGCGGCACGACCTTCGGCCACACCGTCTTCGACGTGCAGGCCTTCGCCGAGGCCGTCATCGTCATCGACCACACCGGTGACGGCGTGCGCGCCGCCAACGTCGACTTCCTCGTCGGCGACGGCGCCAAGCTGACCGTGGTCTCCGTGCAGGACTGGGACGACACCGCCGTCCACGTCTCCCAGCACAACGCCCTGATCGGCCGGGACGCGACCTTCAAGTCGGTCGTCGTCACCTTCGGCGGCGACCTGGTCCGCCTCCACCCGCGCGTGAGCTACGCGGGGCCCGGCGGCGAGGCCGAGCTGTTCGGCCTGTACTTCACGGACGCCGGCCAGCACCAGGAGCACCGCCTCCTCGTGCAGCACGACGCCCCGCACTGCAAGTCGAACGTGGTCTACAAGGGCGCGCTGCAGGGCCAGGACGCCCACGCCGTCTGGATCGGTGACGTGCTCATCGAGAAGACCGCCGAGGGCACCGACACCTACGAGATGAACCGCAACCTCGTCCTGACGGACGGGGCGCGCGTCGACTCGGTGCCGAACCTGGAGATCGAGACCGGCGAGATCGTCGGCGCCGGCCACGCCTCCGCCACCGGCCGTTTCGACGACGAGCAGCTCTTCTACCTCCAGGCCCGCGGCATCCCCGCCGACGAGGCCCGCCGTCTGGTCGTGCGCGGCTTCTTCGCGGAGCTCGTCCAGCAGATCGGCGTCGCGGACATCGAGGAGCGCCTGCTCGCCAGGATCGAGACCGAGCTCCAGGCGTCCGTCTGATGAGCTACCTCAAGGCCTGTGCGCTGAGCGAGCTGGAGGAGAACACCCCCAAGCGGGTGGAACTCGACGGCACGCCGGTCTCCATCGTCTCCACCGCGGGGGAGGTGTTCGCGATCAACGACATCTGCTCGCACGCGAACGTCTCCCTCTCGGAGGGCGAGGTCGAGGACTGCATGATCGAGTGCTGGCTGCACGGGTCGGCCTTCGACCTGCGCACCGGCAAGCCCTCGGGCCTGCCCGCGACCCGCCCCGTACCCGTTTACCCCGTAAAGATCGAAGGGGGCAGCGTCCTCGTTGACGTACGCGCCTCCCTCACCCAGGAGTCCTGAGGTATCCATGGCAACGCTTGAAATCCACGACCTGCACGTCTCCGTCGAGGCCGAGAACGGCGCCCGCGAGATCCTCAAGGGCGTCGACCTCACCGTCAAGCAGGGTGAGACGCACGCCATCATGGGTCCGAACGGCTCCGGCAAGTCCACGCTGGCGTACTCGCTGGCCGGGCACCCGAAGTACACCATCACCGGTGGCACCGTGACCCTCGACGGCGAAGACGTCCTGGAGATGTCCGTCGACGAGCGCGCCCGCGCCGGCGTCTTCCTCGCCATGCAGTACCCGGTCGAGGTCCCCGGCGTCTCCGTCTCCAACTTCCTGCGGACCTCGGCCACGGCCATCCGCGGCGAGGCCCCCAAGCTGCGCACCTGGGTGAAGGAGGTCAAGTCCGCGATGGAGCAGCTGTCGATGGACCCGGCCTTCGCCGAGCGCAACGTCAACGAGGGCTTCTCGGGCGGCGAGAAGAAGCGCCACGAGATCCTCCAGCTGGAGCTCCTGCGGCCGAAGATCGCGATCCTCGACGAGACCGACTCCGGCCTCGACGTCGACGCGCTGCGCCAGGTCTCCGAGGGCGTCAACCGCGTCCGCGCGACCGGCGAGGTCGGCACGCTGCTGATCACGCACTACACGCGGATCCTCCGTTACATCAAGCCCGACTTCGTCCACGTCTTCTCCGAGGGCCGCATCGTCGAGTCCGGCGGCGCCGAGCTCGCCGACAAGCTGGAGGCGGAAGGTTACGAGGCGTACAGCACGAAGGGTGGCGCGACCGCGTGACACAGCTGCCTGGCCTCCTCGACATCGAGGCGATCCGCAAGGACTTCCCCCTGCTGGATCGAGTGGTCCATGACGGGAAGAAGATCGTTTACCTGGACAACGCGGCGACCTCGCAGAAGCCGCGCCAGGTGCTCGACGCGCTGAACGAGTACTACGAGCAGCACAACGCCAACGTCCACCGCGGCGTGCACGTGCTGGCCGAGGAGGCCACGGCGCTGTACGAGGGCGCTCGCGACAAGGTCGCCGCCTTCATCAACGCACCGAGCCGCGACGAGGTGATCTTCACCAAGAACGCCTCGGAGTCGCTCAACCTGGTCGCGAACATGCTCGGCTGGGCGGACGAGCCCTATCGGGTCGACCGCGAGACCGAGATCGCCATCACGGAGATGGAGCACCACTCCAACATCGTGCCGTGGCAGCTGCTCTCGCAGCGCACCGGCGCGAAGCTGAAGTGGTTCGGCCTGACCGACGACGGCCGGCTCGACCTGTCCAACATCGAAGAGGTCATCACGGAGAAGACGAAGATCGTCTCCTTCACGCTGGTCTCCAACATCATGGGCACGGTCAACCCGGTCGAGGCGATCGTCCGGCGCGCCCAGGACGTCGGCGCCCTCGTCCTGATCGACGCCTCCCAGGCCGCCCCGCACATGCCGCTGGACGTGCAGGCGCTCGGCGCCGACTTCGTGGCCTTCACCGGCCACAAGATGTGCGGCCCGACCGGCATCGGCGTCCTGTGGGGCCGCCAGGAGCTGCTGGAGGACCTGCCTCCGTTCCTTGGCGGCGGCGAGATGATCGAGACCGTGTCGATGCACGCCTCGACGTACGCTCCGGCGCCCCACAAGTTCGAGGCGGGTACGCCCCCGATCGCCCAGGCCGTCGGCCTCGGCGCGGCTGTGGACTACCTGTCGGCGATCGGCATGGACAAGATCGCCGCGCATGAGCACGCGATCACCGAGTACGCGGTCAAGCGCCTCCTGGAGGTCCCCGACCTGCGGATCATCGGCCCCACCACGGCCGAGGACCGCGGCGCCGCGATCTCCTTCGTGCTCGGCGACATCCACCCCCACGACGTCGGCCAGGTGCTGGACGAGCAGGGCATCGCGGTCCGCGTGGGACACCACTGCGCGCGCCCCGTCTGCCTGCGCTACGGAATTCCCGCGACGACGCGAGCGTCTTTCTACCTGTACTCCTCTCCCGCCGAGGTCGACGCGCTGGTCGACGGGCTGGAGCACGTACGGAGCTTCTTCGGATGACGAGGGACGAGACGAAGGCGTTGGGGCCGCAGTGAAGCTGGATTCGATGTACCAGGACCTGATCCTGGACCACTACAAGCACCCGCACGGTCGCGGCCTGCGCGACGGTGACGCCGAGGTGCACCACGTCAACCCCACGTGCGGGGACGAGATCACGCTGCGCGTGAAGTACGACGGGGAGACGCTCACCGACGTCTCCTACGAGGGCCAGGGCTGCTCCATCAGCCAGGCCAGCGCGTCCGTACTGAACGAGCTGCTCGTCGGCAAGTCGCTGGCCGAGGCGCAGAAGATCCAGGGCACCTTCCTGGAGCTGATGCAGTCCAAGGGCAAGCTGGAGCCCGACGAGGCCATGGAGGAGGTGCTGGAGGACGCCATCGCCTTCTCCGGCGTCTCCAAGTATCCGGCGCGCGTGAAGTGTGCTCTGCTGAGCTGGATGGCGTGGAAGGACGCGACCGCCCAGGCTCTGGGCGACGCGGAGAGGAAGACGGCATGACCGACAACGCGACGCCCGAGGCGTCGATCAAGCCGGCCACCGAGGAAGAGGTCCGCGAGGCCCTCTACGACGTGGTCGACCCCGAGCTGGGCATCGACGTCGTCAACCTGGGCCTGATCTACGGCATCCACGTCGACGACGCGAACATCGCCACCCTCGACATGACCCTGACCTCGGCGGCCTGCCCGCTGACGGACGTCATCGAGGACCAGGCGAAGTCGGCGACGGACGGCATCGTCAACGAACTCCGCATCAACTGGGTCTGGATGCCCCCGTGGGGCCCGGACAAGATCACGGACGACGGTCGTGAACAGCTGCGCGCGCTCGGTTTCAACGTCTGAGCGAGGCGACTGCGAGAGGGCCCCCGGCACGGTCGTGCCGGGGGCCCTCCCTGTTTTCCGGGCCGACAGGTGACGTGCACCGGGAGTTGGCCACGGTGGCCGAATCTTCTCGACGGCCGCCTTGAAAGGGCGGCGCACACGAGAGGACCCTCTGTGACCGTTCGCCTTTCACCGGCACGCCGCTGCGGCGCCGTCGGCGCGGCCGGAGCCGCGGCGCTGCTTCTGGCGGGGCTGACCGGACCCGCGTACGCGGCCGCGGGCTACGCCGCGCCGACGATCGCGCTGTCCGCCACCCACCTCAGCGGCGCCGTGGACGCCGGCGGCGACCCCGCCGTCACGGTGGACGTGGAGCAGGCCGGCGTCCCGGCCGGATTCCTGCGGCTCCAGGTGGTCTCCTCCAGCAACCCGGCCGTCGCCGACGCGGGCGACGTACGCCAGGAACGCACTCCGGACGGCGACCGGACGCTGACCGTCCGGGCCCGCGCCCAGGGGTACACCGACCTCACGCTGCGCGTCACCGGACGCGGTGGGAAGACCGCCACCGCCGTCCTCTCCTACGCGGCCTCGGCCCGCACCGGGGCCCCCTCCTCGACCCGCTACCTGACCGGCTCCTCCGACGCCTCCGCCGCCGTGGACGCCGGCGACGGCCACGTGCTGGTGGCCGACGACGAGTCCAACGTGCTGCGGCTGTACGACCGCTCCCGCTCCGGCGGGCCCGTCAAGACCTGGGACCTCGGCCCCGCCCTCGGCCTGAAGAAGGAGGCCGACATCGAGGCCGGTGCCCGGGTCGGCGACACCGTCTACTGGACGGGTTCGCTCGGCAACAACAAGGACGGCAAGTACAAGGCCGAGCGCGACACCGTCTTCACCACCCGCCTCACCGGCTCCGGGGCCGCCACCGAGGTCACCGTCGGCCCGGCCTACCGGGGCCTGCGCGAGGACCTGATCGCCTGGGACACCGCGCACGGCAACCGCTACGGCTTCGCCGCCGCCACCGCGCCCGGCCGCGTCCCCCAGCGGATCGACGGGTTCAACGTGGAGGGGCTGGAGTTCGCCCCGGGCTCCACCACCACCGCCTACCTGGGCTTCCGCGCCCCGCTGGCCCCCGCCGTCCCGGGCGGCAAGGCGCTGCTGGTGCCCGTCACCAACTTCGACCGGGTCGTCGCCTCGGGGGAGAAGCCCGTCTTCGGCGACCCCGTCGAGCTGGACCTGGGCGGCCTCTCCGTCCGCGACCTCCGCAGGAACGCGGCCGGGCAGTACCTGATCCTGGCCGGTTCCTTCGCCGCCGACGACAACAGCGACCCGTACGCCCTCTACCAGTGGGACGGGGTCCCCGGCCACGCCCCGCACAAGCGTGCCGACCTGCCCACCGCCGACCCCGGCGGCTGGGAGGCCATCGTGAACGTGCCCGACCTGCGGGTGCCCGGCGCCCGCGTACAGCTCATCACCGACAACGGCGCCGCCGACCTCTACGGCGACGGCACCGAAGCCAAGGACCTGGCGGCCCCGGAGTGGAAGAAGTCCCGCTCCGCGTGGTTCACGCTCGGCCCGACCCGTGGGGGACACCGATGAAGAACAAGCACCTGGGTACGGCCGCGCTCGCGGCGCTCCTGCTCGCCGGGCTGAACGCCCCGGCGCAGGCGGCGTCCTACGGCACGCCGACCATCTCCTTCTCCGCCGCCTACCTGTCCGGCGCCGTCGGCGGGGTCGACGACCAGACCGTGGACGTGACGGTGGGGCAGAGCGGGGCCGACGCCTCCGCGCTCACCGTCAGCGCCACCGCCTCCAGCAAGTCCTCGGTCGCGGGCACCGGCGACGTCACCGTCACCGGGACCGGAGCCGTCCGCCGGCTGGCCGTCACCGCACACGCCCGCGGCTACACCAACCTCACCGTCAAGGTGAGCGGGCTCGGCGGCAAGAGCGCCGTCAAGACCCTCTCCTACGCCGCCTCGGCCGCCGTCCAGAACCCGGCCGACGCCCGCTACTTCAGCGGCGCCTCGGACTCCTCGGCCGCCGTCGACGTCGGTGGCGGCTTCACCGTGGTGGCCGACGACGAGAACAACGTGCTGCGCCTGTACGACCGTTCCCACTCCGCCGCCCCGGTGCGCACCTGGGACTTCAGCTCGCAGCTCGGCGTCTCCAAGGAGGTGGACATCGAGGGCGCGACCCGGATCGGGAACACCATCTACTGGACGGGCTCGCTCGGCAACAACAAGGACGGCGAGTACAAGGCCCCCCGCAACACGGTGTTCACCACCACGGTGAGCGGCGCCGGCTCGGCCACCCAGCTCGCGTACGGGCGCTCGTACAAGAGCCTGCGCGACGACCTCGTCGCCTGGGACACGGCGAACGGCAACCGCTACGGCTTCGCGGCCGGCACCGCCGCGGGCCAGGCGCCCAAGCAGATCGACGGGTTCAACGTGGAGGGGCTGGAGTTCGCCCCGGGCTCCACCACCACCGCCTACCTGGGCTTCCGTGCCCCGCTGGCCCCCGCCGTCCCGGGCGGCAAGGCGCTGCTGGTGCCCGTCACCAACTTCGACAAGGTCCTCTCCAGCGGCTCCAAGGCCGTCTTCGGGGCCGGCGTCGAGCTGGACCTCGGCGGCCTCGCCGTCCGCGACCTCCGCAAGAACGACGCCGGGCAGTACCTGATCCTGGCCGGGTCCTGGGCCGCCGACGACAACTCCGACCCCTACGCCCTCTACCAGTGGGACGGGATCCCCGGCCACGCCCCGGTCAAGCGGGCCGACCTGCCGACCGGCGACCCCGGCGGCTGGGAGGCCATCGTCGAGGTGCCCGACCTGAACGCCCCCGGGGCGCGGGTGCAGCTGGTCACCGACAGCGGGTCCGCCGACCTGTACGGCGACGGGACCGAGGCCAAGGACCTCACCCACCCGGAGTGGAAGAAGGCCCGGGCCGCCTGGTTCACCCTGGGATGACCGGATCCGGCTCCGGCTCCGGATCCGTCGCGAGGGCCTCGGCCAGGTGCTCGCGGCGGATCCGCCGGTCCACGTAGAGGAGCCCGGCGGGCAGCTGCGGGAACGCCGGCAGCAGGACCAGCGCCAGCAGCGCGCCCGGCAGCCCGGCCCACACCAGCAGCGCCCACCCGGCCCCCGCCGTGAAGGCCACGGCCGGAGCGGTCCAGCCGAAGGTCCGCCACCAGGCGCCGCGCACCAGCCGTACCGAGCGGCGCAGCGCCGCCACCGGCCCGAGCCCCTCGTACCCGGCGGCGGTGGGCGCCAGCGCGAACCCCACCCCGAGCCACAGTGCGACCGGGGCGAGCGCCGCCGCCACCAGCGGCGGCAGCCCCGCCGCCAGGGCCACCGCGGCCGGACCCGCCGCCGCGAGCAGGGCCAGCAGCTGGGCGCCGAGCACCCGCGGCGTGCGCCGCAGCGCGGCCAGCAGCAGCCCGGGCACGGTCACGGCGCGCCCGAGGACCGCCGGGCGCAGCAGGGCGGCGATCAGGGCGGTGGCCAGCGCGCAGGTGAAGAGCAGGAAGAGGGCCGCGGCCGGGAAGAGCACCCAGACGAAGGCCCGTTCGCCGGCGTGCGGGCTGAGGGAGGCCAGGGCCGCCGCGCCCGCCGCGGCGATGACCAGCGCCCCCGCCGCGAGCTGGCCCAGCAGCAGCGCGCCGCACACCCGGCCGCCGTAGCGCCGGAAGGCGGCCCAGGCACCCCCGAGGATGTCGCCGGGCCCCAGCGGGCGCAGCGGCACCACGCCGGGCCGGGGCCGCTGTGGGGGCAGCCAGCCGCCGCCCCGGTGGGTCCATTGCCGCGCCATGCGAGGTCCCCCCTGTCGTATGAGGGGGGACACCGTAACCCCGGATCCTGTGAGTGTCCTGGGGCGTGCGTGTGTACATGTGTACGCATCGATGCGTACAGTTGTCCGCATGCCCTACGTACTGCTTGCCGCGGCCATAGCCGCCGAGGTGGCCGGAACCACGGCCATGAAGTTCAGCGACGGCTTCACCCGGCTGTGGCCCTCGCTGGGCACGCTGCTGGGGTACGTGATCGCCTTCACCCTGCTCGCGCAGACCCTGAAGTCCATGTCCGTCGGCACGGCGTACGCGATATGGGCCGGGGTGGGCACCGCCGCCATCGCCGCCATCGGCATGGTGTTCATGGGGGAGGCCGCCACCGCGGCGAAGCTCGCCGGGATCGCGCTGATCATCGCGGGCGTGGTCGTGCTGAACCTGGGCGGGGCGGCCCACTGATGGCGGCGAGGGCGCGCCGGTACGACCCGGAACGCCGGCAGCGCATCATCGACGCCGCGATCCGGGTGGTGGGCGCCAAGGGGATCGCGGGGCTCAGCCACCGCAGCGTGGCGGCGGAGGCGGACGTGCCGCTGGGCTCGACGACCTACCACTTCGCGACCCTGGACGAGCTGCTCGTGGCCGCCCTGCGCCAGGCCAACGAGGGCCACGCCCGCGGGTGGACGCCGGGCCCGGGCGAGGACCTCGCGGACGCGCTGGCCCGGCTGCTGGGACGGCTCCTGGGGGCCGGCCGGGGGCGGGCCGAGCTGGAGTACGAGCTCTACCTGGCCGCCCTGCGCCGCCCCGCGCTGCGGCCGGTCGCGGCCGAGTGGCTGGAATCGGTGGCGACGGCGCTCGCGGAGCACACCGATCCGGTGACGGCGCGGGCGCTGGTGGCCGTGATGGACGGCATCAGCCTCCAGGTCCTGCTGACGGGCCGCCCGTACGAGGAGCCGTACGCGCGGGCCGTCCTGCGCCGCGTCCTGGGGCCGGCCGGCTGACGGGAGGCCCTCGGCGGCCCGGCGGCGGGCTCCGGCCCGTCAGGGCGCCGCGCGGCGGGCTCGGGCCGTCAGGCGGCTGTGGCGCGGGCGGGCTCCGGTCCGTCAGGGCGCCGGGCAGCGCGCGCCGGTCCGTCAGGCGGCCGCGCGGACCGCCGTCAGGGCCGCCGTCACGCTCGCCTCGATGTCCCGGATCGGGTAGATCACCTCGCGCACCGTCCGGTCCCGGTCCAGGACCAGCGTCAGCCGCTTCAGCCGGCTGACCCCGCCCGCGCGGAACGTCGGCAGCCGCAGCGCCGTCACCAGGTCCAGCCCCGCGTCCGACAGGAGCGGGAAGCGCAGCCGCTCCTGCTCGGCGAACTCCCGCTGCTCGTCCGGCCGCTGGGTCGAGACCCCGTGGACGGTGGCGCCCGCGGCGGTGAACTCCGCGAGCTGGTCGCGGAAGGTGCACGACTCGAACGTGCAGCCCTTCGCGCCCGGGATCCCCGCCCAGCCCGGCGGATAGGCCTCGGCCCGGGCGTAGGCGCCGGGGAAGCAGTACAGGACGGTGAACGGGGTGTCCGCCACGGGGTCGCGGAGTTCGCCGAAGCGGTCCGGCAGCAGCAGTTCCGGCAGCCGGGTGCCGCGCAGCGCGTGCACCCGTACGGCCTCCTTCGAGGCCTCTTCGGTCGTCGCCGTCATCTCTCCCTCTCCCAGGACCCAGGTGTCGCCCCAGTCCTGGAGGGCCACCAGGACGGGCAACAGCCCCCGCCCGCGCGGGCTGAGCCGGTATTCGTGGCGCACCGGACGTTCCTGGTACGCCTCGCGCGTCAGCACCCCGGCCTCGACCAGCAGTTTCAGCCGCTCGGCGAGCACCTTGCGGGACACGCCCAGCTCGCGCTGGAGCTCGTCGAAGCGGCAGAGGCCGCGCGCGGTGTCGCGCACGATCAGCAGCGTCCACCAGTCGCCGACGACGTCGAGCGCCTGGGCGATGGAGCAGTCCGCGTCGCCGAGGTGTGTGCGCTGGGCCATGGCACTCCTTTGTCCGTTGACCCCAGGCTGTCATGCTGACATAGTCCGTTCCCAAAAGGAACTGACCACGTGGGGCGGGGGGCACGGGTGTGCTGCAGGGGTTCAAGGACGTACCGAGGGCTGTGTGGCTGCTGGCTGCGGGGGTCTTCGTCAACGCCGTCGTCGGCTTCACCTTCGTCTTCGTCTTCCTCTACCTGACCGGCCCGCGCGGCCTCGGCGCCGCCGGGGCGGGCCTCGTCACCGGCATCGGCGGCATCGGCCTCGTCGCCGGGAACTTCACCGGCGGCTGGTACGGCGACCGCTTCGGCCACCGCCGCGTGCTGCTCGGCGCCTCCGCCCTCGGCGGCCTGGCCCTCATGGCCCTCCCGCTGCTGCCCACTCCGGCGCTGTACGCCGCGCTGCCGCTGGCCCAGTACGCCTCGGGGGTGGTGCGCGCGGCGAACTCCGCCCTGGTGGCGGTCACCGTCCCCGAGGGGGCCCGGCGCCAGGCCTTCGCCGTCGTCCGGTGCGCCTCCAACGGCGGGTTCACCCTCGGGCCGCCGCTGGGCGCCCTGGTCGCGACGGGCCTCTCGTACGACTGGCTCTTCGTCGGCGACGGCCTCGGCACCCTCTTCTTCGCCCTCTGGACCGCCCGCGTCGTCCCGGCGCGCGGCGCCCCCCGCACGTCCGCCGCGGCCCCGGACGGGGGTCGGGGCCGCGGCGGCATCCTCGCCGCACTGCGGGCCCGGCCCGCCGTGCCGGTGCTGCTCGGCGCGATCCTGGTCGCCGACGTGGTCTACCGCCAGCAGTACTTCACCTTCCCGGTGTTCCTCGCCGACCACGGCCAGGACGTCCGCGCCTTCGGCTTCGTCATCGCCCTGAACGGGGCCGTCATCCTGCTCCTGGAACTGCCCGCCGCGCTCGCGCTGCGCGCCCGGCCGCCGCTGGCCGTCACCGGGACGGGGCTGGTGCTGGTCGGCGCCGGGTACGGGGCGCTGGTGCTGGGCGCGGGCCTCGCGAGCGCGGTCACCATGATGGTGCTGCTGAGCCTCGGCGAGATCCTCTACAAGACCACCGCCACCGCCTACGTGGCCGACCAGGCCCCCGAACACGCCGCCGGCCGCTTCCAGAGCCTGTACGCCGGGGTCTCCGTCACCGGGACCGTCCTCGGGCCACCCCTGGGCGGCGCCCTGTACGCGGCCGCCCCCGGGCTGCTGTGGCCGGTGTGCGCGGGCCTGGCCGCCGGGGCGGGGGCGGCCCTGATCCGGCTCTCGGTGCGGCAGGCCCGGGCGGACCGGCGACACGCGGTGCGCCCGGCACCTGAGACCGGTTCGCGGGCGCGGGCCGTCGCCGGTTAGGTTTCGGGCATGACTGCTACGCGTACCACCGGCGCCGTCGCCGCCGGACTTGCCACCATCGCCTCCGACGGCACCGTCCTCGACACCTGGTTCCCCGCTCCCGCGCTGGCCGCCGAGCCCGGCCCGGCCGGCACCGAGCGGCTCACCGCCGAGCGGGCCGTGGAGCTCCTGGGCGCGGCCGCGGCCAAGGCCATCCGTACGGACGCGGTCCGCGGAGTCGAGGTCGTGGCCGTCCGTACGGTGATCTCCTCCCTGGAGGACAAGCCGCTGGACGCGCACGACGCGTACCTGCGCCTGCACCTGCTGAGCCACCGCCTGGTCAAGCCGCACGGCCAGAGCCTGGACGGCCTCTTCGGCCTGCTCGCCAACGTCGCCTGGACCTCGCTCGGCCCGGTCGCCGTCGACCAGGTGGAGACCGTCCGGCTCAACGCCCGCGCCGAGGGCCTGCACCTCCAGGTCACCTCGATCGACAAGTTCCCCCGCATGACCGACTACGTCGCCCCCAAGGGCGTGCGCATCGCCGACGCCGACCGCGTCCGGCTCGGCGCGCACCTCGCCGAGGGCACCACCGTCATGCACGAGGGCTTCGTCAACTTCAACGCCGGCACCCTCGGCACCTCCATGGTCGAGGGCCGCATCTCCGCGGGCGTCGTGGTCGGCGACGGCTCCGACATCGGCGGCGGCGCGTCCACCATGGGCACCCTCTCGGGCGGCGGCAAGCAGATCATCTCCATCGGCGAGCGCACCCTGGTCGGCGCCGAGGCGGGCATCGGCATCGCGCTGGGCGACGAGTGCGTCGTCGAGGCCGGCCTCTACGTCACCGCCGGCACCCGGGTCACCCTGCCGGACGGCCAGATCGTCAAGGCCCTGGAGCTCTCCGGCGCCGACAACATCCTCTTCCGCCGCAACTCGGTCACGGGCGCCGTCGAGGCCCGCCCCTACAAGGCGGCCTGGGGCGGCCTGAACGAGGTCCTGCACAGCCACAACTGACCCGTACGGGCCACTGGCGGCGGAGCCCCTCACCCCGGCCGGGGTGAGGGGCTCCGCCGTGTGCGCGAGGGGGTGGGCCGGGGGCCCGGGGGCCCGGCGTCAGTGCAGCGGGAAGGTGCGGATCAGGCCCGCGAAGGCCTGCTCCTCCGCCTCCGTCAGCTCCACCGACTCCATCGGGTGCCCGGCGGCGGCGCGCTGGGACGGGATGACGGGGAGGCCCTCGTAGGCGCCCGGCTCGGGGTGGTGGAAACGGCTGTCCCACAGCATGTGGCCCAGGCCGAGGACCCAGACGAGGGCGGCCACGAACAGGACGGCGAGGCCGATTTCCTGGACGGGGGAAATGGAGGGGAACACGCGGTCCTCCAGTGAGTGCGAACCGTACGAGCCGGGACGAAACCGGGACGGATGATCGGGCGTGCAGACACTCAACACCACAACCGGACGATTTCGGGAGGGGTGTGGCGAGTGTCACGCCAGGGGCGAAAGTCCCCGTCCGCGCATGGCGAAGGGCCCGGCCGGGACGGTGGCCGGGCCCTTCGCGGACCGGAAGTCACGCAGCGTCATGCCGCGTTGCGCGGGGTCTTACGGGCGGAAGCGCAGCACCTGCGGGTCGTGGTCGCTGTTCTGCGCGGAGAACTCGGCGTTGATGTGCACGCTGTCGTAGGTGAAGTTCTTCACCGCCGGGCTGGTCAGGATCTGGTCCAGCACCTGCGCGTTGCCCTGGTAGACGTAGGAGTAACGTTCCGCCTTCGGCAGCGACTTGATCGCCGAGTACAGCGCCCCGCCGTCCTCCAGCGCCTGCGCGGTACCGGAGAACTCGAAGTCGTTGATGTCACCGACGGCGAGCACGGCCGCGTTCTTGTCCGCCGCCAGCAGCTGCTTCACGAAGCCGTTCACGGCCTGCGCCTGGAGCAGCCGCTTGGCCTCCGAGGAGCGCACCGGCGGCTGGTGGACCGAGGTCAGCCCCTCGTCGCCGCCCTTGGAGCCGAAGTGGTTGGCGATGACGAAGACCGTCTTGCCCTGGAAGACGAACTCGCCGGCCAGCGGCTTGCGGCTGTCGGCCCACGCCGGGTTCGCCGGGTCGATCCGGCCGGGGGAGTGGGTCAGGGCGGCCTTGCCGTTCTCCGTCGTCACACCGGTCGCCGTCACCGCGTCGCCGGGCGCGCGCTCGGTGAAGGAGACCCGCGCCGGGTTGAACAGGAACACCTGGCGGATGTTGCCGCCGGGCTCGCCGCCGTCCTTGTTGTTCTCCGGGCTGACCGACCGCCACTGGTAGGCCGGGCCGCCCGCGGCCGCGATGGCCGCCGTGAACTTCGTCAGGGTCTGCTCGGCCGAGACGGTGCCGTCGTTCTTGGCGCCGTTGTCGTCCTGGATCTCCTCCAGCGCCAGGACGTCGGGCGAGGCGAGGTTCTCCACGACCGCCTTGGCGAGGTTGTCGAACTTCGACTGCGGGTCCGTCGGGTCGAGGTTCTCGACGTTGTACGTGGCCACCGCGAGCTCGTTCGCCGCCTGCGCCTTCGTCTTCTCGGGGGCCAGGGTGCCCGCGGTGACCGTGCCCAGGGTGCGGGCCGCGAGGGTGTAGCCGCCGAACTGGTTGTAGTCGAGGGGGCCCTCGGTGGTGCCGGTCAGCTTGTCGCCGACGTTCGCCACCGGGAAGGGCTGCTGCGCGACCGGCGCGAGCTGCTGGATCTGGATGCGGCCGGTGTTCTGGGCCCCGTAGGAGCCGTAGAGCGTGCCGCCGCGCTTGGTGGGGTTCTCCCAGCCCTTCACCGTGACCCACAGCTCGTTGTACGGGTCGGTGGCGCCGACCACGCGCGAGGTGCCGATCTTGACGTTCATGCCCTCCAGGGACTCGTAGTAGTCCAGGGCGTAGCGCGAGGGCTCCAGCGGCAGGGCGTTGATGCTGTTGGCCGCGGCCGGGTCGCCCGCCGGGGCGTAGGCGGCCGGCACGGAGTACTCGTTGACGGCGACGGCCGCGGGCAGCGCGTTGCCCGAAGAGACCACCGTCACGGTGGGCTTGGCGATCTGGGTGACCGACTGGTTGCCGGAGCCGAGGCCGCCGGGAACGTACTCGCCGACCGTGCCCGAGACCTTGACCGCGTCACCGACGGCGACGGCCGGAACGGAGTTCGTGAAGACGAAGATGCCCTCGCTGGTGGCAGGGTCGTCGTCGGCGTCCGGGTCCTGGAGCCAGAAGCCCCGCGAGCCGTAGGTGCGCACGCCGGTCACGATGCCCTCGACGTCGGCGACGGCCTTGCCGTTGAGCGGGGACACCCGGGTGGTGCCCTGGATGTCGTGGATGCGTATCGGATCGGCGGACACGGCGCCTTCGGCCGCGTCGGCGGAACCCGCGAGCAGGCCGGTGGCCAGGGCGGTGGCGACGAGGGCCGCGACGGCGGCGGAACGGGGATGCGAGGAGCGCATGGGCGGGAACTCCGGTGTGTGGAGGGGGGTGGGAGGTGTGGACCCTGATACATCTACGCGCGTCAATTTCCAGTGCGACCAGCGAAGTTGTCAAGGCCTCCAGGGAAGACGGGAGTTGACTGTGGGATGAACCGAAGGCGAGGGCTCCTCGGGGCTGCCCGAAATGCGTCTACCCTGGGACGCCGCAACGGGCCTGACACCCCGTCCGCGCAACCGCGTCACCGTCCCTCATCCGCCGTCACCCGCCCCCGCGCGTCCCGTCCGAGGAGAACCACCCCATGTCCGCAGAGCCGCACCCCACGCTGCCGCCGGTACGGCTGCACTCCGATGCGGAGCTGGCCCGCGACGCCCTCGTCGCCCCGCTGTTCGCCCGCGCCGTACGCCTCGCCCGCTGGGCCGGCCCCGACACCCGTGTCGACGTCGGCGGGGAACTGGTCCCCGGGCAGCTGGCCGAGGCCGTGACCGTGCTCGGCCTCGACGCCGCGGACGAGGACAGCCC
Organism: Streptomyces sp. NPDC002032; assembly: GCF_042890765.1. Lineage (NCBI taxonomy): Bacteria > Bacillati > Actinomycetota > Actinomycetes > Kitasatosporales > Streptomycetaceae > Streptomyces > Streptomyces sp. NPDC002032. The sequence goes on from NZ_JBIASM010000007.1 coordinate 347,278, forward strand.
CGTGTACGCCGGCCAGGCCTGGCGGGTGGCCGTGGACACCGGCCTGGTCGACGTGACGGAACCGGAGGAGGACGGCGACGGCGCGGGCGACGGGCCCGAATTCGGCACCGCCGCCCCCGGGGAGGACCTCGCGCTGGTGGCGGGCGGCGCCCCCGGCGACGTCCTCGACCTGTGGCTCGCGGCCCTGGACACCGTCCTCGCCGACGCGGCCGTCCCCGACCTGGACGACCTCGTCGACGCCATGGACGCGGGCGGGGAGATCGACTTCGACCGCCTCGACTGGAACCCCCAGCGCGAGGCGGACTTCCTCGACGGGGTGCTCGCCAACCTCTACCTGCTCACCGTCGCGGAGGGCGGCGCGGGCGAGGGCCCCGTGCCGCTGCCGGTGCTCGCCGCCTCGATGATCGTGCCCGACGACATGGGGGACCCGAGCGACGCGGTCCTGGAGCAGGTCTCCGACGCGATGATGCGCCTCGACGACCAGTTCCGGCAGCTGGAGCCGATCGGCCTGGTCGAGTACCGCCCCGTCGACGAGGAGCTGATGGCGGAGGCCGACGACAGCGCCGAGGCGTTCCCCGAGGACGACGGCGACGACGAGGACGTCTCCCGGTACGGGATGGTGCGGCTGACCCCGCTCGGCCTCTACGGGGTCCGCGCCCGGATGCTCGAAGCCGGGGTCGAGGCCCCCGCCGTCGGCGAGCTGGCCGGCAAGGGCGCCGACGCGCTGCTCGACGCGGTCTCCTTCTACCCCGAGGGCGCCGCGCAGGCCGAGATCGAAGCGTGGCTGGCCGGCCGCGAACCGGCCGAGGCCGTCGCCGAACTGCTCGCCGCGGCCCGCGGGGACGACGAGGGCGCCCCGCTGCGCCGGCTGCGCTGCCAGCAGGCCCTGACCCCCGCCGGGCGGGAGGCCGAGCCGGCCGTGCGGGCCGTGCTGGACGACCCGGAGCTCGGCGGGCTGGCCCGGGTCTGGCTGGCGGAGCACGGGGTGACCGACGTACCGGCCCCGGACGCCGAGATGGTGCTGTGGCTGACGGTCGACACCATCGCCGCGCAGCTCGCGGCGGACGGGGAGACCGAGGAACTGCCGCTGCTGATGGCTTCGCTGACCGGGCACCACGCGGAGTTCTTCGAGCAGGCCTGGCGGGTCGAGCACCCCGCGACGGCGTTCGTACTGGAGGCGATGGGCCGGCTGCACCCCGACAAGAAGGCCGCGAAGGAGGCCCGGAAGGCGGCGTTCAAAGCCCGCTCCCGGCAGCCCTGACGGGCGGGCGGGGGGTGCGCGCCCGCCGCGGCGGGTGGCGGTGCGCGGTCAGCCGTTCGAGTGGCGGGCGTAGGCCATTGCGGCCACCGGCAAGGGATCGGGCCCCCTTTGCGGGTAGTTCAGCCGCCGTTCACGTACGGGCGGGAGCGTGTGCGCCGACGACCGTACGTCAGGCGCACCACCTCCCCACCCCTGGAGACCCGATGCCCCTCAGCCGCAGAGACTTCACCGCCCGCACCGTCGTCGCCGGAGCGGGCGTCGCCCTCACCGGAACGGTCGCCGCGCTCGCCACGGCCCCCGGGGCGCTGGCGGCCGACGACGGCCCCCACCGGGAGGGCTCCGACGAGCACGGCCGCCCGCACGGCCCCGGCTACGGACCGCTCCTCCCCGACCCGGCCGGACTGCTCGCCCTGCCCGCCGGGTTCACCTACCGCGTGATCACCCACAGCGGTGTGACCAGCCTCGACTCCGGCGAGAGCACCCCCTCCAACCACGACGGGACCGCCGCGTTCGAGGGCGCGCGCGGCACCACCCTCCTCGTCAACAACCACGAGCTGAAGGGACCGCGCGCGAAGTGGGCGCACCCCGTCCCGCTCACCGGGGGCCTCGTCTACGACCCGGCCGCGGCCGGCGGCTGCACCGTCGTCGAGGTCCGGCGCGGCGGCGAGGTCGCCGAATGGGTGGGCATTGCCGGTACGTCGACCAACTGCGCGGGCGGCGCCACCCCCTGGGGCACCTGGCTGACCTGCGAGGAGACCGAGGACCTGGCCGGCAAGAACGGCATGACCAAGGACCACGGCTACGTCTTCGAGGTCGACCCCCACGACCGCCGGGCCAACCGCGACCCCCAGCCGGTCAAGGCCTTCGGCCGGTACGCGCACGAGGCCGTCGTCATCGACCCGCGCCAGGGCCACGCGTACCTGACGGAGGACGCCTCCGGCCCCAACGGGCTGCTCTACCGCTGGAGCCCGCCGCAGGGCTTCCGGCACGGGCGCGGCAAGCTCCGTACGCTCGCCGCCGACGCCGGGGTGCTGGCGGCCGCCAAGTGCTTCGACAGCTCCGGCCGTTTCGTGGACGACCTCTCGCGCGCGACGAAGACCGGCACCGTCTACGGCGTCGACTGGGCGCCGGTGGCCGACCGCGACGCGCGGAGCGTGTCGGTACGGAAGCAGTTCGCGGAGGGGGCCGTGACCCGGGCGCGCAAGCTGGAGGGCATGTGGTGGGCCGACGGGGGCGCCTACTTCGTCTCCTCCTACGCCCGCGAGGAGAGCCCGGGCGCGGCCCACGACGGCCAGGTGTGGTTCTACGACCCGAAGCGGCGCACCATCCGCCTCGTCGTCCTGCTGGGGGTCAACGCCGACCCGGCGGCGGAGGGCGGCTACGACGGCCCCGACAACATCACCGTGTCCCCGTACGGGGGGCTGGTCATCGCCGAGGACGGCAACGGCCTCCAGCACCTGCTCGGGGCCACCGAGTCGGGCCGGGTCTACCCGCTGGCGCGCAACGAGCTCAACAACGGAACCCCCGAGGCACCCGAGTACTCGGAGTTCACCGGGGTCTGCTTCTCGCCGGACGGCCGGACCCTGTACGCCAACATCCAGGAACCCGGCATCATGCTCGCCGTCACCGGCCCCTGGCGGCGCGGGCACTGACGGGGCGGGCGCCGGCGGGGCGGGCACTGGCGGGGCGGGCGCCGGCGGGGCGGGCGCCCGGAGCCCCGCCCGCCGGGGCGGGGCTCACCAGTCCGCGCGGACGTCCTTGCGGGAGGCCGCGGCCCACTCCTCCAGCAGGAACTCGTACGCCTGTGCGGGCCACTCGCCGTCGACCCGGGTCTCGACGAGCAGCCGGATCGCCTCGTTCGCCTCGGCGGCGGACGGGCGCGCGGGTCCCGCGGGCTGGAGTGTGTTCTGCATGGGCATGCGTTCCAGGCTACGGGCGGGCACTGACAGCCACCTCCGGATTACGCGTGGCATCCATCACCCGGCCGCCCCGGCCGTCCGCGCCGGGGCCGCCGCGTACCCGCCCACCTGCTCAGAGTGCCTGGGAGGCCGGCTTGACCATGCCGCGCACTGTGCGGGACTTCACAAAGTCGCCCATGGCCGTCATCTCCCATTCGCCGGAGAACTGCTTGATCAGCTTGGCCATCATGACGCCGGTCTGCGGTTCGGCGCCCGTGAGGTCGAAGCGGACCAGCTCCTCACCGCTCGCCGCGTCGACGAGCCGGCAGTAGGCCTTGGCGACCTCGGTGAACTTCTGCCCGGAGAAGGAGTTCACCGTGAAGACCAGGCCGGTGGCCTCGGCGGGGATCCGGCCGAGGTCCACGACGATCACCTCGTCGTCCCCGGCGCCCTCGCCGGTGAGGTTGTCGCCCGAGTGCTTGATCGCGCCGCCCAGGATGGACAGCTTGCCGAAGTAGCAGCTGTCGATGTGGTTGCGCTGCGGGCCGTAGGCGATGACGGAGGCGTCGAGGTCGATGTCGGCGCCGCGGAAGGCGGGCTCCCAGCCCAGGCCCATCTTGACCTGGGAGAGCAGCGGGCGGCCGCCCTTGACCAGGGAGACCGTCTGGTTCTTCTGGAGGCTGACCCGGCCCTTGTCGAGGTTGACCTTCCCGGCGCCGAGGGGGGCGGCGGCCGGGGCGGCGGGCGGCGCGGCGGGCGCGGCCTGGGCGGGCGCGGGGCCGCCGAGCCAGGGGGAGACGGGGTGGGAGACCGGCGGGGCGGGCGGCGCCGGGGGCACCGGCGGAGCGGCCGGGGCGGCCGGGGCGGCGGCCGCGGCCGGCTCCTCGTCCACGGAGACCCCGAAGTCGGTGGCGATGCCGGCGAGGCCGTTGGCGTACCCCTGGCCGACCGCGCGCACCTTCCACACGCCGCCGCGCTGGTAGACCTCGACGACCACCAGCGCCGTCTCCGCGCCCAGCCTGGGCGGGGTGAAGGTGGCGATCACGGTGCCGGTGGCCGCGTCCCGCACGGTGGCGGTGGGCTCGATGCCCTGGAAGCTCTGCCCGGCGGCATCGGGGCTGGCCGTGACCACGATCCGCTCGATGCCGGGCGGCAGCGCGCCCGTGTCCACGGTGATCGAGTCGGGCGCCGACCCGCCGCCGGACCGGTGGCTCACGCCGGGCCCGGAGGGCTGGTTGTAGAAGATGAAGTCGGCGTCGGAACGCACCTTGCCGTCCGCGGCGAGGAGGAGACCCGAGACGTCGAGACGCACCGGGGCAGCCACGTCGACCGTCACGCTGACGGCATTGAGCGGCAGGTTGGAACCAGGGGTCATAGCGGTCATGCCCGGAGAACGACCGGAGCGGCTTTGCCGTTCCCTTACCCTCGCCGGAGATTCCGGGAGATTTCAGCGGCGGTTGCGCGGGTGGTTCCGGGCCGTGCGCTCGTTGCCGAACTTGTAGGAGCCGGTCCAGCGGGCCATCACCAGCTGGGCGTCGCCGCGCTCCACCTCGGCCAGGAACGCGGTGGCGCGGCCGCCCCGGAGGGTGGCGGCGGCACGGCCCTGGTGGGTGATGAGGACGGTGGTGTCGTTGCGGATCTCGTACGAGAACCCGTGCGGCTTGGGCATGGGCGCAGCCTGCCCCGCCGCGGGCGGGGCGGGCAACGGGTTTACCGGGCTCCGGTCACCCGGCGGGGCACCCCCAGCGGATTGGCCTCGCGCAGCTCGGGCGGGAGCAGCGCGTCGGGCACCGACTGGTACGCCACCGGGCGCAGCCAGCGTTCGATCGCCGTGCCGCCGACGGAGGTGGAGTGGGAGGTGGCGGCCGGGTAGGGGCCGCCGTGGTGCTGGGCTGGGGCGACCGCCACGCCGGTCGGCCAGGCGTTGACCACGATCCGTCCGGCCAGCGCCGTGACCAGCCCGATCAGCTCGGCGGCGAAGGGGGCGTCGGGGGAGTCCGGCCCGTCCGGGCTGTCCGGGCCGTCCGGCCCGTCCGCCGTCGTGGTTCCCGTCGCCTCGGCGGCGGAGAGCTGGAGGGTGGCGCTCAGGTTCCCGTCGAGCAGGCCCAGCACCGCGGCGGCCTGCTCGCGCCCGGCGTAGCGGACGAGGACGGTCACCGGGCCGAAGCACTCCTCCAGCAGCACCTCGTGGCCGCCGCCCAGCAGATCGGCGGCGGGCACGCTCAAGTATCCGGGGCCGACGGCGTGTTCCCCGGCGGGTCCCGGCGCGACGGGTGCGGTGACCGCGGGCAGGGCGGCCCGCTCGGCCACCCCGGCGAGGAAGTTCTCCCGCATCCGGTGGTCGAGGAGGACCCCGGGACCGGTCCGCGCGAGGGACGTGCCGAGCGCGTCCGCGAGCCGGTCGCCGCCCGGGCCCTCGGGGACCAGGACCAGGCCGGGCTTCACGCAGAACTGGCCCGCGCCGAGGGTGACGGAGCCCGCGAGTCCGCTGCCGATCTCCTCCGCGCGCTCGGCGGCGGCCGCCGGGGTGACCACGACGGGGTTGAGGGAGCCGAGCTCGCCGTGGAAGGGGATGGGGACGGGCCGGGCGGCGGCCGCGTCGAACAGGGCCCGCCCGCCCCGCACGGAACCGGTGAACCCGGCGGCCGTGACGAGGGGGTGGCGGACCAGCTCCAGGCCCGCGTCGAAGCCGTGGACGACCTGGACCACCGAGGCGGGCAGCCCGGCCGACTCCGCGGCCCGGCGCAGCAGGGAGCCGCACAGCTCGGAGGTGGCGGGGTGGTCGGGATGGGCCTTGACCACCACCGGGCAGCCGGCGGCGAGGGCGCTGGCGGTGTCCCCGCCGGGTACGGAGAAGGCGAGCGGGAAGTTGGAGGCGGCGTAGACGGCGACCACCCCCAGCGGCACCTTGTAGCGGCGCAGTTCGGGGCGCGGCGGGGTGAGCGCGGGGTCGGCGCGGTCGATGCGGACGTCGAGGTGGGAGCCCTCCTCGACGAGGTCGGCGAAGGCCCGCAGCTGACCGGTGGTGCGGGCGAGCTCGCCCGTGAGCCGGACCGGGCCCAGCGCGGTCTCGGCGTCGGCGGTCTCGACGATCCGCGCGGCGGCGCCGTCCAGCAGGGTGGCGGCGGCCCGCAGGAAGGCGGCGCGGGCGGGGGAGCCGGCCAGGGCGGCGCGGGCGGAGTGCGCGGCGCGCACGGCCAGGTCCACGTCCCGGGGCGAGGCTTCGGCGGTGACCATTTCTCGCTGCTTCCCGGTGCGGGGGTCCACACTCCAGACTGGTGTCGCTGCCATCGCCCGCTGCCTCCTGGATCGTTCAGTATTCTGAACGGTGTTCCGGTGGATGAATGATCACTGCTGCTGCGGACTCTATTTCCGCGCCCACCGCGTGACAAGGGGAGTCCGGAGCCGAACAGAGGGGAAGCGGGCGCATGACGACAGCGGAGACGGCGGCGACGGCCGAGGGGCCGGAGGGGCCGGAGGGGCCGGAGGGAGCGCAGGGGGCCGGAGCTCCGGAGGGGGCGGCGGGTACGGAGGGTCCGGAGGGGCATACCGCGGCGCCGGTGAAGTCGGCGGTGCGCACGGTCCTGCTGCTGGAGCACTTCGCGGCGCGGCCCGGGCTGCACAGCCTGGCCGACATCCAGCACGACCTCGCCCTGCCCAAGTCCAGCCTCTACATGCTGCTGCGCACCCTGGTGAACCTGGGCTGGGTGGAGACGGACGCGACCGGCACCCGGTACGGCATCGGCGTACGGGCCCTGCTGGTCGGCAGTTCCTACATCGACGGGGACGAGGTGGTGGCGGCCGCCCGGCCCACCCTGGACCGGCTCTCCGACGACACCACCGAGACCATCCACCTGGCCCGGATGGACGGGACGAGCGTGGTCTACCTCGCGACCCGGCAGTCCCAGCACTACCTGCGGCCCTTCACCCGGGTCGGCCGGCGGCTGCCGGTGCACTCGACGGCGCTCGGCAAGGCCCTGCTGGCCACCCACACCGACGACGAGGTGCGCGCGCTGCTGCCGCGCCGGCTGGAGGCGGTCACGCAGCACACCATCACCGACCGGGAGCAGCTGGTGGAGGAGCTGGCGCTGGTGCGGGAGCAGGGGTACGCGCTCGACCGGGAGGAGAACACGCTCGGACTGCGCTGCTTCGGGGTGGCGGTGCCGTACCGGACCCCGGCGCGGGACGCGGTGAGCTGTTCGGTGCCGGTGGCGCGGCTGACGCCGGGGCACGAGCAGCTGATCAAGTCGGCCCTGTTCGAGGCCCGGGACCGGCTGTCGGTGGTGACGCGGCGGATGTGAGCCGGGCCGGCTCCCGGCGAAGCCGCCGCCGGTGAGGCAGGTCTCATCATGAGGAAAGGCTGAGAACCCCGCCACAATCGGGGCAGAGCGGAACGCCTGGAGCCGCTCGCGCGTCTTTCCGGGGGATGAACAAGACGATCAGGCGTGCGTCGGTCTTCTGTCTGCTTCTGGTGCTGGCCCTTTTGGTGCGGGTCACCTGGGTGCAGGCATATCAAGGCCAGGCCCTCGCAGACGACAAGAACAACCGGCGCAACCTCATCGGGCAGTACGAGAACCCGTTGGGGAACATCATCGTGGGCGGAGAGGCGGTCACCGGCTCCACGAAGACGGGCGGCAAGGACTTCGGCTACAAGAGGACGTACCTGGACGGCCCGCTGTACGCGCCGATCACCGGCTACAGCTCCCAGGCCTACGGCACGACCATGCTGGAGGGCGTCTACAAGAACGTCCTCAACGGCTCCGACACCCGGCTCAAGACGATGATGGACGTCCTCACCAACAAGCGGGCCGACCCCGGCAACGTGCTGACGACCATCGACAAGGGCGTCCAGAAGGCCGCCTACGACGCCCTCCAGGGCAAGCAGGGCGCGGCCGTCGCCCTCGACCCGGCGACCGGCGAGATCCTCGCCGTGGTGAACAACCCCTCGTACGACCCGGGCCGCATCACGGGCGCCACCGACCAGGCCGCCTGGAACGAGCTGTCCGCCGACCAGGGCAAGGCCATGGAGAACGTGGCACTGCGCAAGCCGCAGGCCCCCGGCTCCACCTTCAAGCTGGTCACCCTGACCTCCGCGATCGAGAACGGGCTGGTCACCAGCATCGACGCGCCCACCGGCGTGGCCGCCCCGTACACGATCCCGGGCACCCGGACGAACCTCCCCAGCGAGGCCGGCGACGCGGCCTGCAACAACGTCTCGGCCCGCACCGCCCTCAAGCTGTCCTGCAACAACGTCTTCGCGGACCTGGCCTCCAAGCTCGGCCAGGACAAGATGCGCGCGACCGCCGAGAAGCTGGGCTTCAACACGCAGATCGACACCCCGATCCGCACCAACCCGTCCAGCAAGTACCCGTCGAAGAAGATGTCCGTCGACCAGGTCGCGCAGACCGGTATCGGCCAGTTCGACGTGCAGGCCACCCCGCTCCAGATCGCCATGGTGACCGCCGCGATCGAGAACGGCGGCAAGCTGGTCGCCCCGCACATGGTCTCCGAGGTGACCGACGCGGATGGCAACGTCCTGGAGAGCTTCAAGGACCCCAAGGCGGACGAGGTCATGAGCGCGAAGACCGCCTCGATGCTCCAGGACGCCATGCGCACGGTCGCCACCGACGGCGGCGGCAAGCCCGCCCAGGTGGCGGGTGCCGAGGTGGGCGGCAAGACGGGTACCGCCCAGCGCGGCGTGAACAACAACATCCCGCCGCTCGCCTGGTTCACCTCGTACGGCAAGGCCGGCGGCAAGCAGATCGCCGTCGCCGTGATGATCGAGAACTCGGACACCGACCGCTCCGAGATCGGCGGCGGCAAGCTGGCCGCCCCGATCGCCCAGAAGATGATGGCCGCCTGGCTGAAGAAGTAGCCCCCGCCCCCGCAGGGCCGCGCGCCGGGAACCGATCGGGGTTCCCGGCGCGTTCTTGCTGCCATGATCCGGACCGCGCTCCCCGCCGACGTCGCCGCCATCGCCGCCCTGCACACCCGGGCGCGCGCCACCTACTACCGGGGCCGCGTGCCCGAAGAGGCCTACGCCGGCGAGGCCGAGCTGGCGCGCTCCCGCGAGGGCTGGGCGCGGGCCGTCGGCCGGTCCGAGGTGCAGGGCCGGGTGTTCTGCGCGGAGCGGGACGGCGAGGTCACCGGGGTGGCCGCCTTCCTCACCGACGACGGCGTGACCACCCTCACCCAGCTGCACGTCGACCCCGCACACTGGCGCCGCGGCACCGGGGCCGCCCTGCACGAGGCCTGCCTGGCCGCCTGGCGCCGGGCCGGGATCGAGCGGGTCCGGCTGGAGGTCTACGCGCACAACCTGCGCGCCCAGGCCTTCTACGCCGCCCACGGCTGGCGCCCGGCCCCCGCCGACTCCGCCTCCGGCACCCACCGGACGCTCTGGCTGGAGGTCCCCCCGGAGAGCCCCGGCCCGTCCGGGGAATGAGACGGAGCCCTGAATGGTTGAAGGGGTAACCGTTTTATCCCCCTTACCCCTGCCCCCGTGAGAACCCGGAGAGAAGAAGGATCATGCGCGTCGAGATCTGGAGCGACATCGCCTGCCCCTGGTGCTACATCGGCAAGGCCCGGTTCACCAAGGGCCTGGCCGCCTTCGCGCACCGGGACGAGGTGGAGGTCGTCTTCCGGTCCTTCGAGCTCGACCCCAACGGCGCCAAGGGCGTCACCGCCCCCGTCCTGGAGATGCTGGCCCGCAAGTACGGCCGGACCCTCGACGAGGCGCGCGGCATGGAGGAGCACGTCGCGGCCAGTGCCCGCGCCGAAGGGCTGACGTACCGCACCGAGGGCCGGGACCACGGCAACACCTTCGACATCCACCGCCTGCTGCACCTGGCCGCCGCCCGCGGCCGCCAGGAGGAGCTGCTCGACCTCGCCTACCGGGCCAACTTCGCCGAGGAGCGGTCGGTCTTCGACCCCGAGGTGCTCGTCGCGCTCGCCGTCGAGGCGGGGCTGGAGGAGGCGGAGGCCCGCGAGGTCCTCGCCGATGACTCCGCGTACGCCGCCGAGGTGCGGGCCGACGAGCACGAGGCAGCCGAACTGGGCGCGAGCGCCGTGCCGTTCTTCGTGTTCGACCGCCGCTACGGCATCTCCGGCGGCCAGCCCGCGGAGGTGTTCACCCAGGCGCTGGAGCAGGCCTGGGCCGGACGCGAGCCGGCCGGGCAGGCCGGGGGCGCCGAGGCCTGCGAGCCGGACGGCGCCTGCGCCGTCCCCCAGGGCTGACCGGCCCCGGGACCGGCCCCGGGCAGCCCCGGGGCCGGGCGGCGCGCCCCATAAGGAAACCTTGGGGATGGCATGCGCATTAAGGCGATGGACTTTGGGTAGCTCCTGGCGCAGAGTTGGCGTCATGGATCTCCCGCCGCTCCCCGACCTGTGCCGCGCCGAGTTCGCGCACTCCACCACCTACCTCAACACGGCCACGAGCGGGATCCTCCCGCGCGCCGCCGTCGCCGAGGTGTGCGCGCTGGCCGAGGCGGCCGGCGCCGGACTCCCCGCCGGATTCGGCGACTTCGAGCGCGTGAACCGGGTCCGGGCCGCCTTCGGCCGGCTGGTCGGGGTCGACGCCGGGCGCGTGGCCGTCGGCTCGTCCGTCGCCGCGCACGTGGGCCTGGTGTCGGCCTCGCTGCCGCCCGGCGCCGAAGTCCTCGTCCCCGAGGGCGACTTCGCCTCCGTCATGAACCCCTTCGTGGTGCGCGGCGACCTCAAGGTCCGCTTCGCCCCGCTGGAGTCCCTCGCCGAAGCGGTGGAGGCGGACACCGCGCTGGTCGCGCTGAGCGCCGTACAGTCCGCGGACGGGCGCACCGCGGACCTGGCCGCCGTCCGCGCGGCCACGGCCGCGCACGGGACGCGGATGCTCGTCGACGCCACCCACGCCGTGGGCTGGCTGCCCTTCGACGCCACGCCGTACGACTACACGGTCACCGCCGGGTACAAGTGGCTGCTCGGCGGCCGCGGAGCCTCGTACCTCACGGTCTCCGAAGAGGCCCAGAGCGGCCTGGTCCCGCTGCACGCCGGATGGGTGGCGGCGGAGTCGATGTGGGACGCCACCTACGGGCCCATGCGGCAACTCGCCCGTGACGCGCGCCGGTTCGACGAGTCCCCGGCCTTCCTCCCCTACCACGCGGCGGAGCCCTCGCTCGCCCTGCTGGAGCGGATCGGCATCGAGGCGGTGCACGCCCACGACACCGCCCTCGCCGCCCGCTACCGGGCCGGACTCGCCCGCCTCGGCCACGAGGCCGTGCCCGGCACGGCCCCCATCGTCTCCGTGCCCGGCCTCGCCGGCCGCCAGGCCGCGCTGCTCGAAGCCGGGGTGTCCACGGCGGCCCGCGCCGGTGCGCTGCGGGCCTCGTTCCACCTGTACAACACCGAGGCCGACGTCGACCGCCTGCTGGACGTACTGGCCGGCTGACCGGGCCGCGGCCCGCGGCCCGGCCCCCGGGGCCCCTACCGCCAGGCCGCCGACGCGGCCGCCAGGGCCGGGGCCGGGTCGGCGGACAGGGCCGAGGCCAGGGCGCGCAGCGCGGTCGCGACCGCCTCCGGGGAGGCCGCCGGGCCGTAGTGGTTGACCCGGACCATCTCCCCGGCCAGCGCCCCGCCGCCCGCCGCCAGCGGCGCCTGCGGCTGCGCCGCCAGGGCCTTCGCCACCACCGCGGAGGCCTCCGCGACGCGCAGCGTGGTCGCCACCGGCGCCGCCTGCGCCGCCTTTCCGACCCACGGGGCGACGCCCAGCGCGGCCGCGCCCGCCCGGGTGGCCCGGGCGGCGCGGGCGTGCCGTTCGAGCACGGCCGCCGGGCCCTCGGCCGCGATCCGGTCCAGAGCGGCCTCCAGGCCCAGCATCTCCAGCTGCGCGGGCGCGTGCGGCAGGGCCGTGCGCCCGCCGTCGATCCAGCGCTCCTTCCAGTCCAGCAGGGAGAGGTACGAGCGGCGCGGAGCCGCCGGGTTCCGCGCGAACCGCTCCCACGCCCGGTCCGAGACCGACACGGCCGAGACCCCGGCCGGGCCGCCCATCGCCTTCTGGGCGCCGATCACGCACAGGTCCACGCCCCACGCGTCCGGCAGCAGCGGCTCGGCCCCCACCGACGCCACCGCGTCCAGCATGAACAGGGCCCCGTGGGCCCGTACCGCCTCGCCGATCTCCGCGACCGGGTTCGTGTTGCCGGTGGCCGCCTCGGCGTGCACCAGGGAGACGAAGTCGATCTCCGGGTGCGCGGCCAGCGCGCGGGCGACCTGGTCACCGTCGACCGCCGTGTCGAAGGGCACCGCCAGATCCACCACGTTCGCCCCGGCGTCGCGCAGCCAGTTGCCGAAGGTGGTCCCGTACGGGCCGGTCACGATGTTCAGCGCCGTCGAACCGGGCCGCGCCCCGGAGCGGATGCAGCCCTCCAGCGGGAGCAGCGCCTCGCCCTGGGTGATCACGACGTCGTGCCGGGTGCCGAGGAGCCGGGCCACCCCCCGCTCGATCGACGCGAAGTGCTCGGCGGTGAGCGGCGGAAGGTCCAGGAGGGGGTGGGTCACGGCGGGGCTCTCTTCGTCCGGGGTTACCGGGTGAGCGTACCCAGCACGCGCGTAGGGTGCCGACATGAGTGATCAGAGCGGTGTGCTCCATGTGAAGGGACGGGTGCTCGTCGGGCCCCACGAGGTGCGCGACGAGCTGTGGATCGTCGGCGGGCGGGTCTCCTTCGAGCGGCCGCGCGCCGCCCGCGAGGTCACCACCGTCACCGGCTGGGTGCTGCCCGGGCTGGTCGACGCGCACTGTCATGTGGGGCTGGACGCCCACGGTCCGGTCGACGCGCGGACCGCCGAACAGCAGGCCCTCACCGACCGGGACGCGGGCACCCTCCTCATCCGCGACGCGGGCTCCCCCTCCGACACCCGCTGGATCGACGAGCGCGCGGACCTCCCGAAGATCATCCGCGCCGGCCGGCACATCGCCAGGACCCGGCGCTACATCCGCAATTACGCCCACGAGATCGAGCCCGCGGACCTGGTCGCCTACGTCGGCCGGGAAGCGCGGCGCGGCGACGGCTGGGTGAAGCTGGTCGGCGACTGGATCGACCGCGAGGCCGGCGACCTGACGGCCTGCTGGCCACGCGCCGAGGTGGAGGCGGCCATCGCCGAGGCGCACCGGCTCGGCGCCCGCGTCACCGCGCACTGCTTCGCCGAGGACGCGCTGCGCGACCTCGTCGAGGCGGGCATCGACTGTATCGAGCACGCCACGGGGCTCACCGAGGACACCGTCCCGCTGTTCGCGGAGCGCGGGGTGGCGATCGTGCCGACCCTGGTCAACATCGCGACGTTCCCGAAGCTGGCGGCGGGCGGCGACGCCAAGTTCCCCCGCTGGTCGGCGCACATGAGGCGGCTGCACGAGCGGCGGTACGACACGGTGCGCGCGGCCTGGGACGCGGGCGTCCCGGTGTACGTCGGCACCGACGCGGGGGGTTCTCTGCCGCACGGCCTGGTCGCCGCCGAGGTCGCGGAGCTGGTCAAGGCCGGCATCCCGGCGCTGGACGCCCTCTCGGCGACGGCCTGGGCGGCGCGCGAGTGGCTCGGCAGGCCCGGCCTGACCGAGGGGGCGCCGGCCGACCTCGTCGTGTACGCCGCCGATCCGCGGGCCGACGTACGGGCGTTGGCGGCGCCGGACCGGGTCATCGTGAACGGCGAGGTCCGCGCCTGAGCGACGGCGGACGGCGACGGGTACGACGGCGGCGGCCGGTTGACGGGGCGTGACGTCCACGCCCCGCCCCTCGTTGGGAATACCCGGTCAGGGGCTGGTCCGGCCCGCTGGTGGGGCAGGAGGGAACGGGCGTGCCGCGTGATGCCCGTTAAATCGAATATGTGCATGGAAACCACCCGTTGGGGTGAACTCACCGCAGGTTGACCCCCGTTCACTCACAGTGCGTAAAAATTCCGAGGGTCGAAGCCGTCGGCGCCCGCGATGTCCCCCATTGGCGGCGCGACGGCACCCATCTCCCCGGGGGTTCCACCACCTTGAACAGCAATACCTTCCGCCTGCCCGCGGCCGTTCTGCTCGCCACGGGAGCGGTCGCCCTGCTCACCGCGTCGCCCGCCCTCGCCGCCGGCGGCGGAGGCGCGCAGGGCGGCGCGGGCCAGGGCAGCTCCGGCGCCGTCGTCCTGCGGGCCGGACTGGACGTGGGCCTGCTCAACAAGTCCGTGCACGTCCCGCTGAAGACCACCCTCAACGAGGTCAGCGCCCCCGCGACCGCCGACAAGACCGCCCTCACCGTCACCCTCGACGGGGCCGAGCAGGGCCGCCCGGTCAACGTCCTCCAGGCGGACGTCGCCACCGCCAAGGCCACCGCCGCCGACGGGCGCGCCGAGGCGGAGGCCAGCCTCGCGCACGCCAAGGTGCACGTGCCCGGACTGCCCGCGCTCTCCCTCATCGAGGTGGAGAAGGTCACCTCCAAGGCCGTCTGCGAGGCGGGCAGGAAGCCGGTCGCCCGCGCGAACGTCCTCGGGTCCGTCACCGCGCTCGGCAAGAAGGTCAGCCTGACGGCGGGCGGCCCCACCAAGCTCGACGTCCCGGGCGTCGGCCTCGTCAGCCTGGAGCTGTCCGGTACGCAGACCACCTCCACCACCGCCGCCGCCTCCGCGCTCCGGCTGAAGGTGTCGGTGAACCCGCTGAACCTGAACGTGGCCGAGGTCGACGGCGAGGTCGTGCTCGCCGAGGCCCACTGCGAGGCCCCCGAGGCTCCCGCGCCCTCGACCGCCCCCCCGGTCGGCCCCGACGTCAAACCGCAGACCGCGACGGGCACCGGGACGCCCGTCAGCCACGCCGGCCTGGCCGAGACCGGGGCCGGTTCGGTGACCCCGTACGTGGCGGGCGGCGCGCTGCTCCTGCTCGGCATCGGCGCGGGCGCGCTCGTCGTGACCCGGCGCGGCAGGGCCTCGTAAGGAGCGCGGGCGGCGCGCGGGCTCCGCGCGGGCCACGCGCGGGGCGGTCAGCGGGTGGCGCGCTCCAGGCCCTGGGCGGCCGCGCCCCGCGCGTTCACGGCCGCGGTGACCTCGCGGTCGGCCCGGGCGTACGCGCCGCCGCCGGCCGTCGCCGGGGCGGTGTCCGCACTCGCGCAGGAGGCGCAGACCACGCGGAACGGCGGCCCCGTGTCCGCGTACTGGGTGAGGTACTCGGCCTTCACCACCGACCAGCGGCCCGGATGCGCGGGATCCGGGGCGAAGGTGAAGCGGGGGATCGAGGACATGTTCCCGCGGGCCTTGTCCGCCTCGTAGAAGCTGGCCACCTGGTCGCCCATGCCGAACACCACCCAGGTGCCGTTGATCTTCTCGTAGGGCTGCGGCACGTGGTTGTGGGTGCCGAGGACCAGATCGATGTCGGGCAGGCCGTCGGCCGCGCGGGAAGCGGTGAGGGCCCCGGCCAGTTCGCGCTGCTGCTCGTCGGGGGCCGTCTGCCACTCGGTGCCCCAGTGGACGCTGAGGACGACGACATTCGCCCCGGCGGCGCGGGCCGCCCGGGCGTCGGCCACGATCCGCTCCCGGTCGATCAGGTTCACGGCCCAGGGCCTGCCGGCCGGGAGCGGTATCCCGTTCGTCCCGTACGTGTAGTCCAGCTGGGCGACCTTCGCGCCGCCCGCGGTGAGGACGGCGGGGGCCTTCGCCTCCTCGGCCCCGCGCGCGGAGCCGACGTGCTTGACGCCGACGCGGTCGAGGTGGTCGAGGGTCCGGACGAGGCCGTCGTAGCCGTCATCGAGGGTGTGGTTCGAG
Source organism: Streptomyces sp. NPDC002032 (assembly GCF_042890765.1). Lineage (NCBI taxonomy): Bacteria > Bacillati > Actinomycetota > Actinomycetes > Kitasatosporales > Streptomycetaceae > Streptomyces > Streptomyces sp. NPDC002032. The sequence continues at coordinate 363,184 of NZ_JBIASM010000007.1, forward strand.
GCGGTGGAGCAACTGTCGTACCCGGTGTCGCGCAGGGCGTCGGCCAGCTGGTGCGGGGCCTTGAACAGGGGGTAGCCGGTGTAGGGGCCGCCGGGCCGCCCGTACGGTATCTCGTGGTGGCATATCGCCAGGTCGGCGGCGGACACGATGGGCTTCACCCCGGCGAGTATCCGCCGGAAGTCGTACTCCCCGGGCGCGCCGCCCGCGTCGTCCGCCGCGCGCCGGACGATCGAGGGGTACGGGATGATGTCCCCGGTCGCCACCAGGGTGAACGGCCGGCCCGGCGGACCGGGGGGCGCGGCGGAGGTGCCCGAGGGCGCCGGCCCGAGCCGCTGCTCCGTGGCGGCCGGCGCGCCGCTCTCCAGCAGCCGGGGAACGGCGTAGACCGCGACCGCGCCCCCGGCGACCGCCAGTCCGGCGACCGCCGCACCCGCCTTCACCGCTGCCCTCATCTGCCGCCCCCGTCGCCGTACCACCGGTGCCGAATGCTCCGCGCGGTCATCGTAGGGTCCGCCCCGCCGCCCCGCCCCCGGAACCGCCCGGCCCTCCCACCCCCCGTCGCGGACGGGGGAGGGGAGGCGGGAGCCCCGGGGCGGGGTCCCGCCGCCGGGGTTACCGCGCGGCCAGCGCCAGGGCGTGGTCGAGCGCCTGGAGGAGGCGGCCCGTCGTCGCGCGGTCGCGGACCGCCAGGCGCAGCCACGAGGCGTCGAGGCCCGGGAAGGTGTCCCCGCGGCGCACCGCGAAGCCGAGCGCGCGCAGCCGGGTCCGGACCTCCGCCGCCCCCGCGACGCGGATCAGTACGAACGGCCCCTCCGCGACCCCCGCCACCGAGATCTCCTCGAACTCGGTGAGCCCCGCCAGCAGGTGCTCCCGGTCCACCGCGATCCGCCGGGCCGCCTCCTCCGCTTCGGCCAGCGCCGCCGGAGCCACGCAGGCCTCCGCCGCCACCAGCGCCGGCGTCGACACCGGCCACAGCGGCTGCGCCGCCGCCAGCTTCGCGATGACCTCCGGTTCGGCCAGCACGTAGCCGATCCGCAGCCCCGCCAGCCCCCAGGTCTTCGTCAGGCTCCGGAGCACCACCAGCCCCGGCAGGTCCATCCGCCCGGCCAGCGCCTCCCGTTCGCCCGGGACGGCGTCCATGAACGCCTCGTCCACCACCAGGGTCCGTCCCGGCCGGGCCAGCGCCGCCAGCACCCCGGCCGGGTGCAGCACCGAGGTGGGGTTGGTCGGGTTCCCGACGACCACCAGGTCGGCGTCCTGCGGCACGGCCGCCGGGTCCAGCCGGAACCCGTCCGCCGCCCGCAGCACCACCCGCTCGACGCGGTGCCCCGCATCGCGCAGGGCCGCCTCCGGCTCGGTGAACTGCGGATGCACCACGACCGGCCGTTCGGCGCCCAGCGCCCGGGCGATCAGCACGAACGCCTCCGCCGCCCCCGCCGTCAGCAGCACCCGCTCGGGCGGCAGCCCGTGCCGCGCCGCCACCGCCGCCCGGGCGGCCCGGCCGTCCGGGTAGGCGGCCAGCGAGCCGAGGCTGCCCGCGATCCGCCGCTTGAGCCACTCCGGCGGGGTGTCCGCCCGTACGTTGACCGCCAGGTCCACCAGTGCGCCGCCCGCGTCCACCACCTCCGCGTCCCCGTGGTGGCGCAGGTCGTGCTCCTGTGCGGTGGCCACCGCACAGGTCGCCGCCACCGAACGCCGCTTGGGCACGAGGAGTTCCCCGCCCGCCGCCAGCGCCGCGGCCTCCGCCACCGACGCCGTCCCGGCGGCCTCCCGTACGGCCCCCGACGGATGCGGCACGGAGATCCGTGCCAGCTCTTCCGCGGGATAGCCGACCAGCGGGACGCCGAAACGTTCCGCCGCCCCCGCGATCCCCGCCTCCAGGGTCTTCGCCTCCACCGTCGCCAGCGCCGTCACGGCGCCGGCGGTCAGTCCGGCCCCCCGCAGCGTCTCCTCGACCAGCGCGCAGACCTCCGCGACGGAAACACCCGCCCGTCCGCCGACGCCGACCACCAGCCGCGTCACGTACTCGCCCACCGGGGCCCTCCCTCCGTAGTCACTTGCGTCAGTCTGCCGTCGTCGTCAACACGGTGTCCCGCGCCACCCGCGCGCGGACGTGCGCGCGCGGCCGCCAGTCGGTATTCAGGGGCACATGGCGGTGATCGTGGCGTTGGGCGCGTTCCTGATGACGCTGGCGGGCGGATGGACGGCGCAACGCGTCACCGACCGCCGCCACCTCGTGCTGGGCCTGGCCGGCGGGCTGATGCTCGGCGTCGTGGGCCTGGACCTGCTCCCCGAGGCGATGCGCGCCGCCGGGGACGAGGTCTTCGGCGTCCCCCTGGCCCTGCTGCTCTTCGTGGGCGGCTTCCTCGTCGCCCACGTCGTGGAACGCCTGCTCGCCGTGCGCCAGGCCGCCCACGGCGCCGAGGACGGCGCCGGGCACGGCGGCCGCGTCCCCGAGGTCGGACTCACCGCGGCCGCCGCGATGGTCGGCCACAGCCTCGCCGACGGGGTGGCCCTGGGCGCCGCCTTCCAGGTCGGCGGGGGCATGGGCCTCGCCGTCGCGCTGGCCGTGGTCACCCACGACTTCGCCGACGGCTTCAACACGTACACCCTGACGACCCTCTACGGGAACGAGCGCCGCAAGGCCGTCAAGATGCTCCTCGCGGACGCGGTGGCACCCGTCGTGGGCGCCGCGTCCACCCTGCTGTTCACCCTTCCGGAGGAACCGCTCGGGGCCTACCTCGGCTTCTTCGGCGGGGTCCTGCTGTACCTGGCGGCCGCCGAGATCCTGCCCGAGGCGCACCACGAACACCCCGCCCTGTCCACGCTGATGTGCACGGTGGGCGGGGTGGCCGGGATCTGGCTCGTGGTCGGGCTCGCGGACTGACCTCACCCGGCCGCCCGCGCCGCCCGGTCCGTCCGGTCCGTCCCGCCTGCGTACGCGGCCCCGCCGGCCCCGTCCGCCCCGCCGGCCCGCGCCGACCGTACGAACCGGGCCGCCACCGACGGCCGCGCCGCCCAGTGCGTGTGCAGGTAGCTGGCGTGCACCCCGTCCCGTACGAAGCCCTCCACGCGCCGCTCCGGATGCGTGAACCCCCAGGCCGGGGCGGAACCGGCGCCGGGCTCGATCACCGTGCGGTGGAACTCGTGGCCGCGCAGCCGGGTTCCGGCGACGGCCAGCGCGCTGTCCGACACCGCCACCGCCTCCCGGTACCCGAGCGTGAGCCGCTCCGACATCCGCGCCTCGGCGTCGAGCACCCCGCACATCGGCTTCCCGTCCAGCGACCGGGCCAGGTACAGCAGCCCGGCGCACTCCGCCGCCACCGGGGAGCCGGCCGCGGCGAAGGCGGCCACCGCCGCCCGCAGCGGCTCGTTCGCCGACAGCTCGGGCGCGTACACCTCGGGGAACCCGCCCCCTATCACCAGCCCGGCCGTACCGGCGGGCAGCGCCTCGTCCCGCAGCGGGTCGAAGGTGACGACCTCCGCCCCGGCGGCCGTGAGCAACTCCGTGTGCTCGGCGTAGGAGAAGGTGAACGCCGGTCCGCCCGCGACGGCGACGACCGGCCGCGGCCCGGCCGGCCCGGCCGGCTCCCCGGCGGGCTCCCCGGCCAGTGCCCCGCCCGGCGACCACGAGGCGCAGTCCAGCGCCGGCGCCGTACGGGCCAGCGCCAGCAGGGCCTCCAGATCGCAGCCCGCCCGGACCTGCTCCGCCAGGGCGGCGACGGCGGCCAGCGCGTCGGTGCGCCGCTCCGCCACCGGGACCAGCCCCAGGTGCCGCGACGGCGTCGCCACCTGCGGGGCCCGCCGCAGCACGCCGAGGACCGGCGTCCCGGCCTCCTCCAGTGCCTCCCGCAGCATCACCTCGTGCCGGTCGGAGCCCACCTTGTTGAGGATCACCCCGCCCAGGCGCACCTGAGGGTCGAACGAGGCGAAGCCGTGCACCAGCGCGGCCACCGACCGGGACTGCGAGGAGGCGTCCACGACCAGCACCACCGGCGCCCGCAGCAGCTTCGCGACCTGCGCCGTCGACGCCAGCTCACCGCGCCCCGCGGCCCCGTCGTAGAGCCCCATCACCCCTTCGACCACGGCCAGGTCGCAGCCGGCGGACCCGTGTGCGAACAGCGGTGCCACCAGCTCCGGCCCGCACATGAAGGCGTCCAGGTTCCGCCCGGGGCGCCCGGTCGCGAGAGCGTGGTAGCCGGGGTCGATGTAGTCGGGCCCGGCCTTGTGCGGGGACACGGCGAGGCCGCGCTCCGCGAAGGCCGCCATCAGGCCCGTCGCCACGGTGGTCTTGCCGCTGCCGGAGGACGGCGCGGCGATCACCAGCCGGGGCACGTGGACGGACGTCACCACTCGATGCCCCTCTGGCCCTTCTGACCGGCGTCCATCGGGTGCTTGATCTTGGTCATCTCGGTGACCAGGTCCGCGTACTCCACCAGCTCCTGCGGCGCGTTGCGGCCCGTGATGACCACGTGCTGGGTGCCGGGACGCCCGCGCAGCACCTCGATCACCTCGGCCACGTCGATCCAGCCCCAGTGCATCGGGTAGGCGAACTCGTCCAGCACGTACAGCTTGTGCGTCTCGGCGGCCAGGTCGCGCTTGACCTGCTCCCAGCCCTCCTTGGCCGCCTGCTCGTTGTCGAGCTGCGCGTCGCGCTGCACCCAGGACCAGCCCTCGCCCATCTTGTGCCAGACGACGCTGCCGCCCTCGCCGGAGGCGCCGAGCACCTTCAGCGCGTTCTCCTCGCCGACCTTCCACTTCGCCGACTTCACGAACTGGAACACCCCGATCGGCCACCCCTGGTTCCAGGCGCGCAGCGCCAGCCCGAAGGCGGCCGTCGACTTGCCCTTGCCCGGTCCGGTGTGGACGAAGACGAGCGGACGGTTGCGGCGCTGACGCGTCGTGAGCCCGTCGTCGGGAACGACGGACGGCTGTCCCTGCGGCATTACGCGGCCCTCCTGGAGACGCTGTTGGGTGACGCAGTGTGTGTCACTGCGGTACGTACGTTCTGCACGAGCCCGGCGAGCGAGTCGGCCCGCAGCCCGTCGAGGGTCACGGCGGCCGCGCCCAGATCGGCGGCGAGCACCCCGGCCAGCCCCAGCCGGACCGGACCGGACTCGCAGTCCACCACCACCGAGGCGATCCCCTCGGCGGCCAGCAGGCGGGCGCTGCGCCCCGACAGCTCGCGCGGATCGCCGCCCAGGGCCCCGGCCGAGGTGGCCCGCCCGTCGGTGACGACCACGAGCAGCGGGCGCCGCGAGGGATCCCGCAGCCGCTCCAGGCGCAGCACCTCGTGGGCCTTGAGCAGCCCGGCGGCCAGCGGCGTGCGGCCGCCGGTCGGCAGCCGCTCCAGACGGGCCGCGGCCGCGTCCACCGACGAGGTGGGCGGCAGCGCCAGTTCGGCCCCGGCACCCCGGAAGGTGATCAGGCCGACCTTGTCGCGGCGCTGGTAGGCGTCGAGGAGCAGCGAGACGACGGCGCCCTTGACGGCGCTCATCCGCTGCCGGGCCGCCATGGAGCCGGAGGCGTCGACCACGAACAGCACGAGGTTGCCCTCGCGGCCCTCGCGGGTGGCCTGGCGCAGGTCGTCCTTGCGGATGACCAGCCCGCGCCCGGCGCGGCCGCGCGCCTTCTGGTGCGGGGCGGCCGCGTGGACGGTCGCGGCCAGGTGCAGCTTCGTCAGGTGGCCCCGGGGGCGCTGGGACCCGGTGGTGCGGCCGTGCGCGGTACGGGCGCGCGAGCGCCGGCCCGCCGCGCCCTCGCCGAGCCCGGGCACGCTGAGGGCCTTGGTGCGGAACGGCTCGGCGGCCGCCACGGCGGGCTGCTCCGGGGCCGGGGCGCCCTGGGCCGCGGGCTGCGGGGCGTCCTCGCGCGCGGTGTCGGGGGTCTGCGGGGCGTCGGGGGCGTCGGGGCTCTCGGGGGAGTCCTGGGCCGGGGGCCCGTCGTGCCGCGGGGGGAGCCCGCCGCCGTCCCCGTCCGGACCGCCGCCCCCGTCGCCGTCGCCGTCGCCATCGCCGTCACCGTCGCCGCCGTCGTCCGGGCCCTGCGGCTGCGGATCGGGCTCCGGCTCGGGCTCGTCGTCCGGGAACCCGTCCAGGATCCGGTCCAGCTGCTCCTCGTCCAGGCCCGGCGCGTCGAAGGGGTTGCGGCGCCGGCGGTGGGGGAGCGCCAGCAGGGCGGCCTGCCGGACGTCCTCCTTGCGGACCTCGGTGCGCCCCGCCCAGGCCGCCAGGGCCGTCGCGGTCCGGGCCATCACGATGTCGGCGCGCATACCGTCCACCTCGAACCCGGCGCAGGCGGCCGCGATCCGGAGCAGCGCGGTGTCCCCGAGCGTCACCTTCGGCAGCAGGGCGCGGGCGGCCACGACGCGGGCGCGCACCTCGTGCTCGTCCCCGGCCCAGCGGGCCGCGAAGGCCTGGGGGTCGTCCTCGTAGGACAGCCGGCGGCGCACCACCTCGACGCGCTGGGCGGGCTCGCGGGAGGCCGCCACCTCGACGGTCAGCCCGAACCGGTCGAGGAGCTGCGGCCGCAGCTCACCCTCCTCGGGGTTCATGGTGCCGACGAGCAGGAAGCGGGCGGCGTGGCGTACGGAGACGCCCTCGCGCTCCACGTAGGAGGCGCCCATGGCGGCGGCGTCGAGGAGCACGTCCACCAAGTGGTCGTGGAGGAGGTTCACTTCGTCGACGTACAGGATCCCGCGGTGCGCGTCGGCGAGCAGACCGGGCTCGAAGGCCTTCACGCCCTCCGCCAGGGCCCGTTCGATGTCCAGGGCGCCCACGAGCCGGTCTTCCGAGGCGCCGACGGGCAGTTCGACCATGCGGGCCGGCCGTTGGGCGCCGGGACCGGCTTCGTGCGGGCCGTCCGGGCACGAGGGGTCGGGAGCCGCCGGCGCACAGGAGAACCGGCAGCCGGGAACGACGTCGACCTGCGGCAGCAGCGCGGACAGCGCGCGCACGGCGGTGGACTTGGCGGTCCCCTTCTCCCCGCGCACGAGCACCCCGCCGACCGCGGGGCTCACGGCGTTGAGCAGCAGGGCCAACCGCAGGTCGTCCTGTCCGACGACGGCCGAGAACGGAAAGTGGGCGCTGCTCATGAGACGGTCACTCCTTCGAGTGGCTTGCGATGGACTTCCGTGCCGCCGTGCCGGCGGCTCGCCGTGCTTGACGCGCTCCCCGCGCCCCTCACGGCGCGCCCGGGGGCAGGAACGGGAGGCCCGACGGGGCGCCCCCCTCGATCAGACGGAGCAGGGCGCCGGTGTCGGCGTGCTCGGCGATCAGGTCGCCCAGCAGGTCCAGCTGCTCCTCGCGCAGCGCCGCGAACGAGGTGTCCGGCGCCGGTACGAACCGGCGCCCCGCCGCCGAGGCCACCTCGCGCAGGAACGCCCGCCGGAAGCCGTCCGACTCCAGCGAGCCGTGCCAGTGGGTGCCCCACACGGACCCGACCCGGCACCCGTCCAGGAAGGGCTCCCCGCCCAGCACCTCGGCCACCCCGTGGTGGATCTCGTACCCCTCCACCGGCTCGCCGAGGGCCGTGCCCACCGGCCGGGCCAGGGTCTTCTCCCGCTCGAAGCGCACGCGTACCGGCAGCAGCCCGAGGCCCGCCACCGCCCCGGCCTTCGACTCGACCTCGTCCTCGATGTGCTCCCCGAGCAGCTGGAAGCCGCCGCAGACGCCCAGGACCGGGCGGCCCTGCGCGGCGCGCCGGACCAGCGCGTCCGCGAGTCCGCGCGCGCGCAGCCACTCCAGGGCCTTCACCGTGCCCCGCGTACCCGGTACGACGACCAGGTCCGCGTCGGCCAGTTCCTCGGCCCGGTCCACGAACCGCACGACCACGCCCGGCTCCGCCGCCAGCGCGTCGACGTCGGTGAAGTTCGACATCAGCGGCACCGCGCACACCGCGACCCGCAGCACGTCCTCGCCCACCGGCGGGGCCACCACGGATTCGCGCACCGCGCCCCGCAGGGAGACGCGCAGGCCGTCCTCCTCGTCGATGCCGAGGCCGTGCCGGAACGGCAGCACCCCGTACGTGGCCCGGCCGGTCAGCCCGCGCAGCATCTCCATGCCGGGCTCCAGCAGGGACACGTCGCCCCGGAACTTGTTGACCATGTAGCCCGCGATCAGCGACTGGTCCTCGGGGGACAGCAGCGCCGTCGTCCCGAAGAAGGAGGCGAACACCCCGCCCCGGTCGATGTCGCCGACCACGACCACCGGGAACCGCGCGGCCCGCGCGATCCCCATGTTCACGATGTCGGTCCGGCGCAGGTTGATCTCGGCCGGACTGCCCGCCCCCTCGCAGATCACGGCGTCATACGTGCCCCGCAGCTGCTCCAGGCAGTCCGTGACGATGCCGAGCAACTGCTCCTGGCGTCCCCCGTGGTAGCCGCGTGCGCTCATCTCGCCCACCGGCTTGCCGAGCAGCACCACCTGGCTGCTGCGGTCGCTGCCCGGCTTGAGCAGCACCGGGTTCATCAGGGCCGTCGGCTCCACCCGCGCGGCCTGCGCCTGCATGGCCTGGGCGCGGCCGATCTCGGCGCCCTCGCGGGTCACGAAGGAGTTGAGGGACATGTTCTGGGCCTTGAACGGGGCCACCTTCACGCCCTGCCGGGACAGCCAGCGGCAGATGCCGGCCGTGACGACGCTCTTGCCCGCGTCCGAGGTCGTACCGGCGACCAGCAGTCCGCCGCCGCGCCGCGCGCCGTTCATGCGCGTCCCTTCCGTGTCGAGGTGAGGCGGGAGGCCAGCGCCCGGCCCGCCACGCAGGTGCCCAGGGCCAGCCAGGTCACCCGCCGCGAGAGGCGTACCGCCCGGTCGATGTCCGCGACCTCCACGGGCCGCCCGGCCGCGCCGTTGAGCACCGCCCGGTGTTCGACCCGGCCGCCGTAGGACAGGGTCCCGCCGAGGCGGACCCCCAGGGCCCCGGCGAAGGAGGCCTCGACGGGGCCGGCGTTGGGGCTCGGATGGGCGGCGGCGTCCGCGCGCCAGGCCCGTACGGCTCCCCGCCGGTCGGGACCGGCGGCCACGGCGGCGAGCGCCGTCAGCCGGGCCCCGGGCCAGCCGGCCAGGTCGTCGAGCCGGGCGGAGGCCCAGCCGTAGCGCAGGTGGCGGGGGGACTTGTGGCCCACCATCGCGTCGAGGGTGTTCACGGCGCGGAAGGCGAGCAGGCCGGGGACCCCGGCGAGGGCTCCCCACACCAGTGCGCCGACCACCGCGTCGGAGGTGTTCTCCGCGACGGACTCCACGACGGCCCGCGCCATCTGCGGCCCGTCCAGGGCCTGCGGGTCGCGCCCGCACAGGTGGGGGAGGCGTTCGCGGGCGACGTCGGTGTCGCCGGCGGCGAGCGCTCCGCCGATCGCGCGGGCCTCCCGGCCCAGCGAGGTGCCGCCGACGACGGCCCAGGTGGCAGCGGCGGTCAGGGCGATCCGGGCGGCCGCGGGCCGGGAGCGCACGGCGCGGGCGCCGAGCGCTCCGACGGCGGCCGCGCCCCCGGCGCAGATCAGGGTGTGCAGGACGCCCCGGGCGCGGTCGTCGCGCCACAGGGCGCCCTCGACGGCGGCGGCGGCTCGTCCGAAGGCGGCCACGGGGTGCCCTCGGCGCGGATCCCCGAGGATCCGGTCGCCGATCAGGCCCGCCGTGGCGCCGTACGCGAAGACGCGGTCGGCACGCATGGTGGCAGGTATGTCCTCACTCAGGGTCCGCGCCCTGGTTCGACGTGTCCGGCGGCGAGAGTTCCTGGCTCCCGGGGCCCGCACGCGCCGCGTGCGCTCCCCGGTGACAGTGGCGGGACCGCGCCGGATTCGCACCGGACTTCCTCTCCATGCCGCCGTATTGGCCCGGGCAGTCCACCACGCCCCGCGAACGCCCGTCAACTTACTGTTGACCTGCGGTGGGACGGGGGACGAAGGGGAGGCACGGGTACGCGAAAGCTCCCCCCGGGATTCCGGAGGGAGCCCTCGCGCGCCGTGGTGCGTGCCGGGTCAGCTGACGATCAGGTAGATCCCGTAGCTGACGGCCACCGCGCAGAGCGCGAAGCAGGCGTAGGCGCCGCTGCGGGCCAGGGTGGCGGCCCCGCCCCGCTCGGTGGCGGCTTCGTGCTTGGACAGGCCCACCAGGCCCAGGGTGAACAGGGCCACGAGGGCGACGGTGGCGGAGAGGCTGACCCCGAAGACGGAGCCGAGTGCTGCCCAGTCGATCTTCATACTGCCGTTTCCTCTGTCGTTCTCGGGGTCAGACCGCCGCGGCCGGAGCCGCGGGGGCCGCCGTCGCGGCCGGGATGGTGGCCTTGAGGGCTTCGTCGGTGACCTCGGCGGTGGTCGCGGCCGCGACGGCGCCCGCGGTCGGCGGGACGGCCACGGCGGCGATCGCGGTGGTGACCACGCCGGGCTGCTCGGAGCCGGACGCGGCGGAAGCGGCGTCGGCGGCGTTGACGTTGGTGTGGTCGACGACCTGGCGGCGGGAGATCACCCAGATCGCGAAGCAGGAGGCCACCAGGAAGAGCGCGACGGCGGCGACGCCGACGTCACCGGTGCGCATGACCAGCTCGGCACCCGAGGCGACCAGGGCCGCGGCCGGCAGGGTCAGGCCCCACGCGATGAACATGCGGGTCGCGGTGGACCAGCGGACCACACCGCCCTTGCGGCCCAGACCCGCGCCCATGACCGCGCCCGAGCAGGCGTGGGTGGTGGAGAGGGAGAAGCCGAGGCTGGAGGAGGCCAGGATGACGCTGGCGGCCGAGGTCTGGGCGGCGAAGCCCTGCTGCGGCTGGAGGTCGGTCAGGCCGCTGCCCATGGTGCGGATGATGCGCCAGCCGCCCAGGGAGGTGCCCAGCGCGATGGCCAGACCGGCGGAGACGATGACCCAGACCGGCGGGTTGGAGCCGGGCGCGAGCGCGCCGCCGGCGACCAGGGCCAGGGTGATGATGCCCATCGTCTTCTGCGCGTCGTTGGTGCCGTGCGCGAGGGAGACGAGTCCGGCCGAGGCGATCTGACCGGCCTTGTAGCCCTTGGCCGAGGTCTTCTCGCCGATGTTCCCGCCCAGCTTGTACGTCAGCCTGGCGGCCAGCATCGAGGCCGCACCGGCCACGATCGGCGCGGCGACGGCGGGGAGCAGCACCTTGGTGACGAGCGTGCCGCCGTTGACGGCACCGAGGCCGGCGGAGGCGACGGCCGCGCCGACCAGGCCGCCCATCAGGGCGTGCGAGGAGCTCGACGGCAGTCCGACCAGCCAGGTCACCAGGTTCCAGAGGATCGCGCCGACGAGGGCGGCGAAGATCACTTCCGGCTGGATGCCTTCCTCGTTGACGAGGCCCTTGGAGATCGTCTTGGCGACCTCCACGGACATGAACGCGCCGACCAGGTTGAGCACGGCGGACATGGCCACCGCCGTCTTGGGCTTGAGGGCGCCGGTCGAGATGGTGGTGGCCATCGCGTTGGCCGTGTCGTGGAAACCGTTCGTGAAGTCGAACACGAGAGCGGTGATGATCACGATCCCGAGGAGAAGCGTTATGTGCTCCATTTACCCGAGCTTCTGTTTGACGTCAGTGGCTCGGCGACCGTAGGCAACCTGGATGAACGGAAGGTGAACTGACTAGGGACGGGTGGTGTTCCGGCCGACGGCGCGATCGCGTCGTTGGTCCCGATTCTGTCGTAGATATATCGATTCGCCCATGTCAGGGCCGGGTGGCGGGGCCCGGGCCCGGGGGCCCCTCGGCCTGGACGCCCACCCCGGCACGAGGGAAAAGAGAGGTAGATCACTCCGGTTCTCCCGGTCCTCCCGGTCCGGGAGCCCGCCCCCGTGATCCCGCTCCGGTGGCCCGCCCGCCCCCGCGCCCCGACACTGGAGCGGTGCGTACCGCCACAGCGACGGCAGCGGCCGTCACCACGAGCCTGATCGGTGCCGGAGCGGCCGCCGTCGCGGCCGCCCGGTACGCCGCCGACTGCGCCCTGCGCGCCGAACCGGGCCGCCCGCTGCCCGGCGGCCCCCGGCTCAGCGTCCACTCCACCGCCGCCGGGCGCGTCGTGCTCACCCGCTCCCTGGCCTCCCTGCGTCCGGGCACCTACGGACTGACCGCGCCCGGGGTGCACGCCGTGGTCGGCCCGGTCCTCGACGGGGTCCCGTCCGGCCCCGACACCGTCGTGCGCCGCCTGATCGCCGTCACCCACGGCAGCCTCGACCCCGGCACCCGCGTCACCCTCACCCCCGTGGTCCACCTGGGCAACCCGAGCACCGCCCTCGGCCTCGACCACGCCGACGTGGACGTCCCCGGGGAGCTGGGCCCCCTGCCCGCCTGGTTCGTGCCCGCCGCCCGGGACACCTGGGTGATCACCGTGCACGGGCTGGGAGCCGGCCGGGAGCACCCCATGGTGGTCATGCCCTTCCTGCACCGCCTGCGGCTCCCCGTACTGGACCTCGCCTACCGGGGCGACCTCGGCGCCCCGGCCAACCCGGACGGCGTCGGCCACCTCGGTGAGTCGGAGTGGCGGGACCTGGACGCCGCCATCCGCTACGCCGTGCGCTACGGCGCCCGGCGGGTGATCCTGCACGGCTGGTCCACCGGGGCGGCCATGGCCCTGCACGCCGTCGAGCGCTCCGCCCTGGCCGGCCGGATCTCCGGGATCGTGCTGGACTCGCCCGTCCTGGACTGGCAGGCCACCCTGCGCGCCCTCCTCGCCGCCCGCCGCACCCCCGCCCCGCTGATCCCGTTCGCCGTACGCGCCGCCGAGGGCCGGGCGGGGCTGCGCGTCGACCGTCGGCCGCCCGGCTCGGACCCCGCCGCCCTGCGCGTCCCCGTCCTGGTCTTCCACGGCCCCGACGACACCCTGGCCCCCTGGGAACCCTCCCGCCGGCTCGCCGCCGCCCGGCCCGACCTGGTCGTGCTGCAGACCGTCAAGGACGCCGCGCACGGGGCGATGTGGAACGCCGACCCCGCCCGGTACGAGGAGGCGCTGCGCCGCTTCCTCGTACCGCTCATGTGATCACTTATGTGAAGGGGCTGTGGCGGACGGGACGGGGTGGCCGCATTGCCCCGGTTCATCCCGCCGCCGCCCTGTGGAAACGACTGGTTCCGTTTGGGCTTTCGGCCAGTGACGGGCGAGACTGCTTCCGTGACGTCCCGAAAGCCTGATGAGCAGTTGGCTCGCGACTCCAGACTCCGACTCGTCTCCCCGCGCTCCGTCGCCACGGCGCGCAAGGCGGTGACCGACCGGCGAACCCGGACGGCCCCCCGTCCTCCGGCGGGCACCCCCGCCACGGCGGACCTGGCGAACCGCGCCCGCGCCTCCCTCGCGGACGCGGTACGGCTGGCCCGCTGGGCCGAGCTGAACCTGGGAGCCGGCGACGGCGGACGGCCCGCCCCGGCGGCCGCGCTGCCCGCCGCCGACGTCGAACGCGCCGCCGCGGAACTCTCCCTGACGCACGGCCAGATCCGGGTCGGCTGGGACCGCGCCCGGCTCTCCGGCCTCGTCGAGGTGCACGGCGGCCACGCCCGGCCCGGCTGGCGGCTGCGCGCCTGGGACCGCGACGACACCGCCGTACTGCGCGGCTGGGTCGCCCTCTTCGACGCCTGGTCGCTCGTCCACCCGGCCCCCGCCGACATCGCCCCCTCGGCCGTCGCCGAGGTGGTCGAGGCGATGCCCCAGCTCCTGTCGCTGCTCCAGCTCTCGGCCGGTCCCGTGACCGTCCCCGACCTGCTGGACCTCCTCGGGCAGCGGGTCACCG
>NZ_JBIASM010000008.1:0-361848 GCF_042890765.1 Streptomyces sp. NPDC002032
GGGACCCTGTGGGAGAGTAGGACGCCGCCGAACAATCATTGTGGGAAAGCCCCGCACCAGGTAACTGGTGCGGGGCTTTTCTGCGTTTACGGGCCTTTTCGCGCGGCAGCCAGCCGACGCCCGGGCCGGGACCGGGACCGGGGCCGGGCAGGGTTCCACCGTTTACCCGTACGAACCTGCCGGGAACCCGCGCCGGTCGCTCGTACGCTGGGTGGATGGGCTATGAGCTGGTCATCTTCGACAACGACGGCGTCCTCGTGGACAGCGAGCCGCTCTCCAACACGATCCTCTCCGGGTATCTGACGGAGCTGGGGCATCCGACCTCCTATGAGGAGTCGCTGCGGGACTACATGGGGGCCGCGGTGCACCGGGTGCACGATCTGGTCTTCGAGAGGAGCGGGCAGCGGCTGCCCGAGGAGTTCGACCACACCCTCCAGGAACGGGTCTCCGCCGCCTTCGTCCGGGAGCTGAAGCCCGTCCCCGGGGTGACCGAGGTGCTGGCCGAGCTGTCCGCGCAGGGGGTGCCGTACTGCCTGGCCTCCTCCGGCACGCACGAGCGGATCCGGGTCGGACACCGCAGCGCGGGGCTGGGGGAGTGGTTCGAGGAGGAGTGGATCTTCAGCGCCGAGGACGTGGGGCGGGGCAAGCCGGCGCCGGACCTGTTCCTGCACGCGGCGGACATGATGGGCGTCGCGCCCGCGCGGTGCGTCGTCATCGAGGACAGCAAGCTCGGGGTGGAGGCGGCCCGGGCCGCGGGGATGGACGTCTTCGCGTACACCTCCATGTCCCCGGCCGACGCGCTCCCCGGGGCCAGCGCCTACTTCGGGGAGATGAAGGAGCTGTTCCCGCTGCTCGGATTGGGTGTGTGATCGCTCTACCCACCGGTAGCAGGGGGGCCTACGCTGTGCCGCCATGACAGTTGACGTGCGGCTGCGGCGCGGGCGTGGTGCCCTCGGGTTCAGCTTCTTCGCGCAGGGCGTCGCCTTCGCCCTGCTGGTGACCCGGATCCCCGCGATCCAGGACCAGTACGGGATATCCGACGGGCTGCTGCCCGCCTTCCTCGCCGCCGTGCCGGTCCTCGCCGGGGTTTCGAGCGTCGCCACCGAGCACCTCGTGAAGCGGATCGCGCCGAGCACGGTGTTGCGGTGGGCGCAGCCCGTCGTCCTGCTCGCCCTGCTCGGGGTCGGGGCGGGGACCCGGATGTGGCACGTCGCGGTGGCGCTCGGGGTGTTCGGGCTGGCGGTGGGGGCGCTCGACGCCTCGATGAACATGCTGGGGGTGAGCCTCCAGCGGGCGTACGGGCGGAGCATCATGCTCGGCTTCCACGCCGCGTACAGCCTCGGCGGGATCCTGGGGGCCTCGGCGGCCTGGGCGGGGGCGCACTGGCACCTGTCGCTGTTCACCGGTTACCTGCCCGCCGTGCTGGTGCTGTTGCCGTCGGCGCTGGTGGGGAGCCGGTTCTACGCGGACTCCGCTCCGGGCGGCGCCGGTGAGGCGGCCGGTGGCTGGCCGGCGAAGGGCGGGAAGCTGCTGCTGCCGCTGTGCGTGGTGATGGCGTGCGCGTACATCGGGGACTCGACGGTGGCGAACTGGAGTGCCAAGTACCTCCAGGACGTGCTGGGCAGTTCCGAGCAGCTGGCGACCGTCCCGTACAACGTGTACATGGTGACGACCCTGATCGGGCGGGCCGTGGGGGACCTCGGGGTGCGCCGGTTCGGTGCGGTGGCCGTGGTGCGGGCCGGGACGGTGGTGGCGGCCGGCGGGTTCGCGGTGGTGGCGTCCGCGCCGGGGGCGTGGACGGGGATGCTGGGCTTCACGCTGCTGGGGATCGGGCTGTGTGTGATCGTGCCGCAGACGTTCGCCGCCGCGGGGAGGCTGTTCCCCGGGGCCTCCGACACGGCGGTGGCGCGGCTGAACATCTTCAACTACGTCGGTTTCCTGATCGGTTCGCCGCTCGTCGGGGGCATCGGGGACGCCTGGAGCTACCGGGGCGCGATGCTCGTGCCGATGGTGCTCGTGCTGGTGACGCTCTTGCAGGCCCGCTCGTTCGGCGCGGACCGGGCCCGATACGGTGTCGGGCATGAGCGTCGAGCCGGTGACCGGGCTGTTGATGTGGGACGAAGCGGTAACGAGGTATGACTTCGGACCGAGCCATCCGATGGACCCGGTGCGCCTGGCGCTGACCATGGGTCTGGTGCGGGCCTTCGGGCTGGACCGGGCGATGGAGGTGCGGGCGGGCCGCGCGGCCGGCGATTCGACGCTGCGGCTGGTGCACCGGGAGGACTACGTGGCGGCCGTGCGCGAGGTGTCGGCCGACCCGGGGGCAGCCGACGGCTCGTACGGGCTCGGGACCGTCGACGATCCGGCCTTCCACGGGATGCACGAGGCCTCGGCGCTGATCGCGGGGCAGTCGGTGGCCGGGGCGGAGGCCGTGTGGCGCGGCGAGGCGGAGCACGCGGTGAACTTCGCGGGCGGGCTGCACCACGCGATGCCGGGCGGCGCGGCCGGGTTCTGCGTGTACAACGACGCGGCGCTGGCGGTCGCGCGGCTGCTGGAGCTGGGGGCCGAGCGGGTCGCGTACGTGGACGTGGACGTCCATCACGGGGACGGCGTGCAGGCGGCGTTCTGGGACGATCCGCGCGTCCTGACGGTCTCGCTGCACGAGCACCCGCGGACGCTGTTCCCGCAGACGGGCTGGCCGCAGGAGACGGGCGGGCCGGGGGCGGAGGGTTCGGCGGTGAACGTGGCGCTGCCGGCCGGGACGGGTGACGAGGGCTGGCTGCGGGCCTTCCACGCGACGGTGCCGGAGCTGCTGGCGGACTTCCGGCCGCAGGTGCTGGTCACCCAGCACGGGGCGGACACGCACTTCGAGGACCCTCTGGCGCACCTGGCGGTGTCGCTGGACGCGCAGCGGGCGGTGCAGGAGGCCTGTCACCGGCTGGCGCACGAGTACGCGGACGGGCGGTGGCTGGCGCTGGGCGGCGGCGGGTACGCGGTGGTGGACGTCGTGCCGCGCTCCTGGACGCATCTGGTGGGCATCGCGGCGCACCGGCCGGTGGATCCGGCGGCGGCGGTGCCCAGGGAGTGGCTCGACCTGGTGTACGCGCGGACGCGGCAGCCGGGGCCGGCGCGGATGACGGACGGGCGGGACGCGCGGTGGCGGGAGTGGGAGGCCGGGTACGATCCGGCGGACCGTACGGATCAGGCCGTTCTGGCGACCCGGCGGGCGGTGTTCCCGTTGCGGGGGATGCTGGTGTGACGATGCACCATTACGCCAACTGTGCGGCGGTTTCCCGGATGTGAGGCCGTGCCAGGTCCGGTGCGGCAGCATCGGAGGGTGTTGACCACCGGCGCGCTGCGTGCGCATCTGCTGGCCGCCCGGTTGGCCGGGCCCGTCGCCACGTCGAGGGAGTCGAGCCTGCGCAGTTACCGGCTGTTCGCGGCGCGGGATCCGCGGGTGCTGCTGGGGCTCGACCCGGAGCGGGGCTGGGGTGAGGGTGAACTGCTGGGGCTGATGGCGTCCAAGTGCGGGGTTTCGGCGGATCCGGCGCACGTCAGCGGGCCGGACGTGATCGACCCGGAGCGGACGGTGGCGGCCCTGGGGGCGTTCGCGGAGCGGCTGGGGGCGGCTGCCGGGGCGCGGTCGCCCGTGTTGTTCGGCACGGGGCATCCGCACCGCCTCCTGGAGTTCTACGCCTCTTTGGCCGGGGCGCTGTCGGCGGCGGGATGTGTTGTCCTCACTCCGGCGCAGGGGGTCGGTGTCGACATGGCGACCCGGTTCGGCGTACGGCCGCACCGCATCGATTACGTACGGGGAGTCGCACTGGTGCGGGAGGACGGCGCGCGGTCGGCCGCGAGTGCCCCCGGCGCACACTCCCATTCACCCCTGCCGGTTCGGATGGCGCTGGGGGCGCTGGCGGAGGCCGGCGGCCCGCTGCCGGAGCTGGTGGTGGGGGACCACGGGTGGGTCTGCGGTGCAGGTCAGCTGGGTGTGGACGCCATCGGGCTGGCGGATACGGACGATCCCGCGCTGTTCGTCGGCGAGGCCGAGGGGCGGGTCGCGGTGACGGTTCCGCTTGATGACGGGGTGCGCTCGGATTACTACAGACCGCTGATCCGGTACGTGTTGCACCGGGCCCGGCTGCCGGGGCGTCAGGAGTGGCCGTAGCTCCTCTTCCCCACTCGTATCACACGCCCCTACTCTGGGAGTGAGCGTGCGACGACGAGGAGTAACCGGAGGGGAAGCCGGTGCCCGTCACGCGCGGAAGGTCAAGGTGGGTGTCATGGCTGCTGGCGAGAGGCCTCTCAGCGAGGTTCAGTTCCTGACCGTGGCGGAGGTCGCCTCGGTGATGCGAGTGTCGAAGATGACCGTGTACCGCTTGGTGCACAACGGTCATCTGCCCGCGATCCGGGTGGGCCGGTCCTTCCGGGTCCCCGAAAACGCGGTCCACGAGTACCTCCGCGAGTCGTATGTGGGGGTGGAATCGGCCTGAGACTGACCCGGCGGGCCCTCGGATTACAAGCTCAGAGCTCGGGACGGTAGGCTAGGCCGACGTAGGTCGTGTGGGCCCCGACGCCCCGCACCGAATGAAGAGAAGTGAGCGAGGGTAGTCGTGGGCTCTGTTATCAAGAAGCGGCGCAAGCGGATGGCTAAGAAGAAGCACCGCAAGCTGCTCAAGCGCACCCGCGTCCAGCGCCGTAACAAGAAGTAAACGGCAGCTGTACGTGTTCTCCGCAGCCCCTCCACCATCCTGGTGGAGGGGCTGCGGTGCAGCCGGGGTACTTCTTCGAGGGAGGCGCTGAGCTCGTGGGGAAGGTCGTGCTCGTCACCGGGGCTGCCCGGCAGCTGGGAGGCCGCTTCGTGCGCCGCATCCAGCGCGACCCGGACGTGGAGCGGGTGATCGCGGTCGACGCGGTGAGCCCGCCGCACCGGCTCGGTTCGGCGGAGTTCGTCCGCGCGGACATCAGACAGTCCGGCATCGTGCGCGTGCTCGCGGAGCACGCCGTGGACACGGTGGTCCATTTGGCCGTCACGGGCGGCGCGGCGGGGGCTCCGGGCGGGCGCAGCACCGTCAAGGAAACGAACGTCATCGGGACGATGCAGCTCCTCGGGGCCTGCCAGAAGTCGCCGACGGTGCGCCGGGTCGTCGTGAAGTCGAGCACCAGTGTGTACGGGGGCACCTCGCGCGACCCCGCCGTCTTCACGGAGACGACCCAGCCGAAGTCGCTGCCCGCCGTCGGCTTCGCCAAGGACGCCGCGGAGGTCGAGGGCTACGTACGGGGCTTCGCGCGCAGGCGGCCGGACGTGGCGGTGTGTGTGCTGCGCTTCGCGAACATCCTGGGGCCGTACGCGGATTCGGCGCTGGCGGAGTACTTCTCGATGCCGGTGATGCCCACGGTGCTCGGGTACGACCCGCGGTTGCAGTTCGTGCACGAGGACGATGTGGTGGAGGTGCTCCGGCTGGCGGCCGGGGAGCCCCGGCGGGGGACGCTGAACAGCGGGACGTTCAACATCGCGGGGGACGGGGTGCTGCTGCTGTCGCAGTGCTCGCGCAGGCTGGGCCGGCCGACGGTGCCGCTGCTGCTGCCCGCGGTGACGTGGGTGGGCTCGGCGCTGCGCACGGTCGGGGTGACGGATTTCTCCCCGGAGCAGATCAGGCTGCTGACGCACGGGCGGGTCGTGGAGACCACGCAGATGCGGGACACCCTGGGGTTCCGGCCGATGTACACGACCGTGGAGACCTTCGCCGATTTCGCGCGGAGCCGCGGGAAGGGGCTGCTGCCGGCGGACCGGGTCGACCGGGCCGTGCGGCGGGTGGCCTCCGTGCTGGGGGTGGAGGACCCGGAGGTGAGCGGGCCGGTCGCCGGTGCGGGCGCCGGTGTGGACGAGGGAGCGAAGCGATAGTGGCGGACGCCAAGGTCATTCCGTTCGACGAGGACCGGCCGCGCCGGCGGGTCACGCCCCGGAAGGTGCGCGCGGTGCCGGCGCCCGCGGCGGCCGTGGACCCGGCGGGGCCCGCGGCCGGGCCGGTGCCCCCTTCGGAGCCGGGACTGCCGGGTGACGGCTGGGACCGGCGGATCGCGGGTGGGCTGGCGTTCCTGCGGCGGCGGATCACCGGGGAGTACGAGGTCGATGACTTCGGCTACGACAAGGAGCTGACGGACCAGGTCCTGATGTCCTTGCTGCGGCCGGTGTACGACAAGTACTTCCGGGTGGAGGTCAAGGGGATCGAGAACATCCCCAAGGAGGGCGGGGCGCTGATCGTGGCGAACCACTCGGGGACGCTCCCGCTGGACGGGCTGATGCTCCAGGTGGCCGTCCACGACCGGCACCCGGCGGAGCGGCACCTGCGACTGCTGGCGGCGGACCTGGTGTTCATGCTGCCGGTGGTCAACGAGATCGCCCGCAAGGCCGGGCACACCCTGGCCTGCGCGGAGGACGCGCAGCGGCTCCTGGAGGCGGGCGAGCTCGTCGGGGTGATGCCGGAGGGCTTCAAGGGGATAGGGAAGCCGTTCGGCGAGCGGTACAAGCTCCAGCGGTTCGGGCGGGGCGGCTTCGTCTCGACGGCGCTGCGGGCGGGAACTCCGATCGTGCCGTGCTCGATCGTGGGCGCGGAGGAGATCTACCCGATGATCGGGAACGCGAAGACCCTGGCGCGGTTGCTGGGGCTGCCGTACTTCCCGGTGACGCCGACGTTCCCGTGGCTGGGTCCGCTGGGGGCGGTGCCGTTGCCGACGAAGTGGACGATCCAGTTCGGGGAGCCGATCCCGACGGACGGGTACGCGCCGGAGGCGGCGGAGGATCCGATGCTGATGTTCAACCTCACGGACCAGGTCCGGGAGCAGATCCAGCACACCCTGTACAAGCTGCTGGTGCAGCGGCGGTCGGTCTTCTTCTAGGGCAGACGTCAGCGGGGGCCGCGCCGTGCGCGGCCCCCGCTGTGCGTCGGCTACTGGCCAGCGTCCTCCGCGTTGAGGCCCAGGCCCGGGAGGAGTCCCGGGAGGAGCGGCGGGAGGGTGATGTCCGGCTGCGGGAGGTCCGGGGTCGTCGCGGACGGCGGCGCGGACTGGCCCGGGGCCGGGGGGTGCAGCAGGTCGCCGGCTCCGCCGAGGAGGCCGCCGCCCGTACCGGGAGCCGTGGGGCGGCTGCCGGAGGGGCTGGGGGCGGCCGGCGGTGCGGCCTGGGAGGGCGCGCCCGGCTGCGCCGACGGCTGGTGCTTGCCCGTCGCCGGGGTGCTGGGCTTGGCGGGGGCGCCCGGGCCGCGGGTCTGCTCCGGGGGTTTGGGCAGCAGGCCCTGGAGCGGCGCCACGTCATCGTCTATGGCCTGGAACACCGACTCGACCTCGCCCCCGACGTCGGTGAGCTGCGCCGGGAGCTTCTCCCGGAGACGGCCCCACGCGTCGCGGTGGGAGCGGGAGAACGAGGACAGCGTCTGGATCGGGCCGAGCGATCCGTCCCGTTCGTACGCCGCCTGGAGCAGCCGGTGGCCCTCCGCGGCGTCGTGCTTCATGCCCGCGAGGGCGCGGCGGATCGCGCCCAGGGATTCGTGGTCCAGTACGCCCGTGCGGCCGCGCTCCATGAGCCTGCGCGCTTCCGACAGCCGGTTGGAGGCCTGGTCGAGGTAGAGCTCGCCCCGGTCCGCGTCCTCGTCGGCCATGCCCAGCTTCAGATCCTCCATGCCCCGCTTGATGGGGTAGAGGGAGTCACCTGGCAGGGCGTCGGTGCTGGCAGCGGCCACTCCGCTGAAGGCCCCTGCGGCCACACCCACGGTGAGGCCCCCCGCTGCGATGCCCTTGGACCAGCGGGAGCGGGGCCGCAATTTCCGGAGCGAGGTCGCCCGGTGGGCGCCGCGGCCGGTCCGCTGTTCGGGCACCAGAGGGTCGGCGGCGGCACCGCCTCCGGCCCTCTCCTCCTTCACCATGGTCTCCATGGCTGCGACGAGCTGGGCTCGTTGCACCACTTTGACCTCGGGGTCCAGCACCGGGCGCGGCATTCTTTCGCCGAGCACGCTCGCCAGGGCCAACAACCGGTCGTGGTCGGCAGGTTCGGCAGGTGCCTCGGACTGCTCGGCCGCCGGGTCCGGTTCCGAAAGGTCGGACAGGGTCCGATCCTCCAGGGCCTGGGCGAAGGCGTTCGCCCGCCGGTGCGGAGTAACGTTCGCGATCACTGGCGGCACCTCCTCTCGTCATGACGATCGACTCCCCTAGGTGTCCGGAAGGTTGCCTTCCTTGAGCACATCCACACTTTCGAGTGAGCGGCTTCGGGCAGGGCGTGTCCAAAGGGAGCCTGCATCCCGCACAACGAGCGGCGCGGCACTTGGGTTACGGACGAAGGATGATCGGACCACAGCGTCATCGAGGGGTCACCGGTCGTGGGTGTGGGGTCGTGTTGTCGGGTGGGGGCCGGGCTGCCCGGTGGAGCCGGTCAGCGGGCGTCGTCCGGCAGCAGGCGGGCCAGGGTGCGGACGGCCCGGTACTGGAGCGTTTTGATGGCCCCCTCGTTCTTCCCCATGACACGGGCGGTCTCGGCGACCGACAGGCCCTGGAGGAAGCGCAGGGTGACGCACTCCTGCTGCTGCGGGTTCAGTTTGCGCACGGCTTCGAGCAGGGCCGCGTTGGAGAGGGACTCCAGGACGGAGTCCTCGGGGCTGCGTTCCACCTCGTTGGCGTCGAGCATCTCGCCGGTGGTGACCTCCAGGCGGAAGCGGCTGGACTTGAAGTGGTCCGCCACCAGGTTCCGCGCGATGGTCACCAGCCAGGCGCCGAAGTCGCGGCCCTGCCAGGTGAAGGTGGAGATGCGGCGCAGCGCGCGCAGGAAGGTCTCACTGGTGAGGTCCTCCGCGGTCGCCTTGCCGCCGACGCGGTAGTAGATGTAGCGGTACACCGTGTCGCTGTACTGGTCGTAGAGGCGGCCGAAGGCCTCGGCCTCGCCCGCCTGGGCCCGTTCGACCAGGTCCATCATGCGGGCCTGGTCGCTGTCCGCGGTGGGGCGGCGGGCCGCGGGCGTGGTGGTGCCGGCGGTGGCGGCCGGGCTCGCGCCCGATCGACCGCGTCTGCCCACCGTCGCTCCGCCGTCGGTCAGGGCATAGCAAGGACCGGCCGGGCCGAGTCCGGCGGGGACCGCGGCGGCGAGGGCGGGGACGGCGTACGCGGTGGGGACGAAGCCGCGCAGGAGGTCGAGGACCGTTGCGCGCAGCGTAGCCAGGCCCGAGGCGTCAACCCCGACAGGTGGGTACACGGGACTCCCAGAGGCAGAGCTTCCATCACGTGCAGTGCGGGACCGTTCACCCGTCGTGGCGACAGATGGGCGGTGGCATGCGTTTGAGGAGAATAACGCTTCGTACAGGCAGCGCTACACCCAGTTGCTGAAATCACCGGTTCCGACACTTCTGTTGCGTGTCGAGGGCATATTCAGGTCGGGTTGGTGATCAGTTCTTGATCACATGGGTGCGCGGAATGGAAGCTTCCACGGTGGCTCGCGACCGAGTCGGGCAGGCCGGAATGCCGCGCCGACGGCGCGGGTAGGGGTGGGGGAATGTGCGCCGGGGAGCCCGTCGCGGGGCCGTGGCCCGGCGTTTCTACTTGCGGCGCCGGTGCAGGGCGATGGCGGCGGCCGCGCCGCCCGCCAGGGCGCCGACTCCGGCGGCGGCCGGGACGCCGACCTTCACGGCCTTGCGGCCGGTCCGATAGTCGCGCAGGCGCCAGTCGTTGGCCCGCGCATGCTTGCGCAGTTTCGTATCGGGATTGATCGCGTACGGATGCCCGACCAGGGACAGCATCGGGATGTCGTTGTGCGAATCGCTGTACGCGGCGCAGTGTTCGAGGTCGAGGTGCTCGGCGGCGGCCAGCGCGCGCACCGCTTCCGCCTTGGCGGGGCCGTGCAGGGGTTCGCCGACCAGGCGGCCGGTGTAGATCCCGTCCACGGACTCGGCGACGGTGCCCAGGGCGCCGGTGAGGCCGAGGCGGCGGGCGATGATCGTGGCCGTCTCGACGGGGGCGGCGGTGACCAGCCACACCTTCTGGCCGGCGTCGAGGTGGGCCTGGGCCAGGGCGCGGGTGCCCGGCCAGATGCGCTCGGCCATGTACTCGTCGTAGATCTCCTCGCCGATGGACATCAGCTCGGAGACCTTGTGGCCCTTGACGATGGACAGGGCGCTGTCGCGGGCGTCCTGCATGTGATCGGGGTCCTCGACGCCGGCGAGCCGGAACCAGGCCTGCTGCCAGGCGAAGCGGGCCAGTTCGCGGCGCCGGAAGAACTCGCGCTTGTAGAGGCCGCGGCCGAAGTGGAAGATCGCGGCGCCCTGCATGACGGTGTTGTCGAGGTCGAAGAAGGCGGCGGCGAGGTCGTCCCCGGGAACGGGGAACTCCGGCTCGGGGTGCTCCGGCTCGGGCTCCGCGGGCCGCTCGGCGCCGCCGGTGGCGGTCGCGAGGTCCAGGGACGCCGTCGCGAGCGCGGTCTCGTCCTGCGTCGGGGCGGTGTGAGGTGGGGCTCCGGCCCGCGCGCTCTTGCGGGCGGCCTCGGCCGAGGCCTCGCCTGCCAGCACGCTCCGCGCGGTGGCGGAGCGCCTACGGGGGGTGAGCCATCCCAGAGCGGCCATGACGCGAGCATAGCCATTGTGTTCGGGAGTTCCCGAACCGCCGGGAGACGGAGCGGTTAACTCTTCGGGCGCGCCCGCCCGGGGCGGGACAATGAGGGCATGAGTCCTTTGCTGCGCCGTAAGGAAAAGAAGAGTCCGGGAGAGCGGATGGTCACGCTCATCGGGAAGCCGGGGTGCCATCTGTGCGACGACGCGCAGGCGGTCATCGAGACGGTCTGCGCGCAGACGGGGGCACAGTGGGAGAAGAAGGACATCTCGCAGGACGAGGAGCTCTACCGGCTGCACTGGGAGCAGATTCCGGTGGTGCTCGTCGATGGTGAACAGCACACCTTCTGGAGGGTGAACCCCGACCGGTTGCGACGGGCATTGGGGGCCTGACCGATTCGCCCGTTACCATCGTGGGCGATTTGTGGGGACTCGGGGGCGTATCGATGAGGAGTGTGTACCGCTTTGCCCCCCTCGGGATTTGAACGGGTTCGGCCCGTTCCCGGCCCGGGCCCTGCCTGCCCGCCCCGCGTGACCCCGGTCACTTTGCTCGGACAAAGCGGACACAATCTTTGTGCACGCGTTCACAAAGACATAGCCTGCATTCGACGGGGCGGTCCTGGGACAAGTGGCCGCCTGCAGCCCCGCTCATCCCGCAGGAGCATCGTGGCAACTGGCCGAACTCACCGACCGGCGACCCGCAGCCGAGGTATTCCCGAGGCCACTGTCGCCCGGCTTCCGCTGTACCTGCGCGCCCTCACCGCGCTCTCCGAGCGATCGGTGCCCACGGTGTCCTCCGAGGAGCTCGCGACCGCCGCCGGGGTCAACTCGGCGAAGCTGCGCAAGGACTTCTCGTACCTCGGCTCCTACGGGACCCGCGGCGTCGGCTACGACGTCGAGTACCTCGTCTACCAGATCTCCCGCGAGCTCGGCCTCACCCAGGACTGGCCGGTCGTCATCGTCGGCATCGGCAACCTCGGCGCCGCGCTCGCCAACTACGGCGGCTTCGCCTCCCGCGGGTTCCGGGTGGCCGCGCTGATCGACGCCGACCCCGCGATGGCCGGCAGGCCCGTCGCCGGGATGCCGGTGCGGCACACCGATGACCTGGAGAAGATCATCGAGGAGAACGGCGTCTCGATCGGGGTCATCGCGACCCCGGCCGGCGCCGCGCAGCAGGTGAGCGAGCGGCTCATCGCCGCCGGTGTCACCTCCATCCTGAACTTCGCGCCGACCGTGCTGCAGGTGCCGGACGGCGTCGACGTGCGCAAGGTCGACCTGTCCATCGAGCTCCAGATCCTGGCCTTCCACGAGCAGCGCAAGGCGGGCGAGGAAGCCGCCGCCGCCGGTGTGGCCGCGGGCGGCGTGGGGGTCGTGCCGGAGCCGGCCGCCGGTGGGGGAACGGGCGCGGAGCCCGTTGCCGCCAGCCCGCAGCCGGCCGGGCGGTCCGCCGCGGCGGCCGCCGCCGCGCGCAAGGGCGGGCCCGAGGGAGAGGTCCCGGCGGTGATGCCGGCATGAGTCTGCTCGTCGTTGGCCTCAGTCACCGCAGCGCGCCGGTCAGCGTGCTGGAGCGGGCCTCGCTGTCCGCCGACGCCAAGGCCAAGCTGCTGCACGACACGCTCGCCGCCGAGCCGGCGGCCGAGGCGGCCGTGCTCGCCACCTGCAACCGGATCGAGCTGTACGCCGACGTGGACAAGTTCCACGCCGGTGTCGCCGAGCTGTCCACGCTGCTGGCCCAGCACAGCGGGGTCGCGCTGGAGGAGCTCACCCCGTACCTGTACGTGCACTACGAGGACCGGGCGGTGCACCACCTGTTCTCCGTGGCGTGCGGGCTGGACTCCATGGTCGTCGGCGAGGGCCAGATCCTCGGGCAGATCAAGGACGCGCTCGCGCTGGGGCAGGAGCTCCACACCGCCGGGCGGCTGATCAACGACCTCTTCCAGCAGGCGCTGCGGGTCGGCAAGCGGGCGCACTCCGAGACCGGGATCGACCGGGCCGGGCAGTCGCTGGTGACCTTCGGGCTGGAGCAGCTCGCCGGGCACGGGACGCCGGTCGCGGACTGGGCCGCGGGCAAGCGGGCGCTGGTGATCGGGGCCGGATCGATGTCCTCGCTCGCCGCGGCGACGCTGGCACGGGTGGGCGTCGCGGAGATCGTGGTCGCGAACCGGACCGCGGAGCGGGCGGAGCGTCTTGCCGGGATTCTGGTTGCCTCGGGCACCGGTGTGGTGGCGCGGGCCGTCGGCATGTCGGCCGTCGCCGCCGAACTGACACGTGTTGACGTGGTCGTCTCCTGTACGGGGGCGACCGGGCTGGTGCTGACCGGCGACGACGTCGCCGCGGCGCTGTCGGACGGGGGCCCCGCCGGGCCCGCCTCCGCCCCGCCCGCGCCCGCCCCCGGGTCCTCGCCGCACGCGCCGGCCGGCCCGGCCGGACCGGGCCCCGCCGTCACGGGCTGGGCGCGGGTGTCCACGGCCGACGCCGAGGTCGTGGCGCGGCTGGTGGCCGCGGCCGAGGGCGGGCGGCGGCTGGCCGACGCCGGGGCCGTGCGGACCATCGCGCCCGCCGAGGCCGCGACCGCGCGGGCCCTCGCCGAGCCGGACGGCTGCCCGCTCGGGCTGGACGCGCCGACCGGGGACGGCCGCTCCGCGCTGGCCGGGGTGGACGCCGGTTCGCTCGAACTGCACGGGACCTGGGCCGACCAGGGCGAGGCCGCCGCGCAGCGGCAGCCGCGGCGGGCGGTCCGCAGCAGCGTCGACGCCGCCGCGGTGCGCCTGGCCCTGCTCGACCTGGCCATGCCCCGGGACGTCGACGGCGCCGTGCACCGCATCCCCGGGGTGCGGCTCGTCGACATCGAGAGCCTCGCGGAAGCCTCCGCGGACGCCCCGATGGCCGCCGACGTCGACGCCGTGCGCGGCATCGTCGCCGACGAGGTGGCCGCCTTCGGCGCCGCGCAGCGGGCCGCGCACATCACCCCCACCGTCGTCGCCCTGCGGGCGATGGCCGCCGAGGTCGTCGCCATGGAGGTGGCACGGCTCGACGGGCGGGTACCCGACCTCGACGACCGGCAGCGGGCAGAGGTCACCCAGACCGTGCGCCGCGTCGTCGACAAGCTCCTCCACGCGCCGACCGTGCGCGTCAAGCAGCTCGCGAGCGAGCCCGGCGGCGCCGGGTACGCGGAGGCGCTGCGCGAACTCTTCGACCTCGACCCTCAGACGGTGGCATCCGTCAGCCGGGCGGACGCGGCCGATCCGAAGAACGATGACGACCCAGGACGGGCATCATGAACACACGTCCCGACCAGCCCCTCAGGCTCGGCACGCGGCGCAGCAAGCTGGCCATGTCCCAGTCCGGGCACGTCGCCGAGGCCGTACGGGCGATCACCGGCCGGCCGGTGGAGCTCGTGGAGATCACGACCTACGGTGACGTCTCCCGCGAGAACCTCGCGCAGATCGGCGGCACCGGGGTGTTCGTCACCGCGCTGCGCGACGCGCTGGCGCGCGGCGAGGTCGACTTCGCCGTGCACTCGCTGAAGGACCTGCCGACCGCGCAGCCCGAGGAGCTGGTCATCGCGGCCATGCCGAAGCGGGAGGACCCGCGCGACGCGCTGGTCGCCCGCGACGGGCTGACCTTCGAGCAGCTCCCCGACGGCGCCCGCGTCGGCACCGGTTCGCCGCGCCGCACGGCGCAGCTGCACGCCTACGCCCGCGGCCTGGGCAAGCGGATCGAGACCGTCGCGATCCGCGGCAACGTCGACACCCGCATCGGCTTCGTGCGCGCCGGGGAGCTGGACGCGGTCGTGCTGGCCGCCGCCGGGCTGAACCGGATCGGCCGCGGCGACGAGGCGACCGACCTGCTGTCGGTCGACAACGTGCTGCCCGCGCCCGGCCAGGGAGCCCTTGCCGTGGAGTGCCTCGCCTCGAACGTGGAACTCGCCGCCGCACTCGGTGAGCTCGACGACCCGTACACCCGCTCCGCCGTGACGGCGGAACGAGCCCTGCTCGCCGCCCTGGAGGCCGGCTGCAGTGCGCCCGTGGGCGCGCTCGCCGACCTGCTGGCCGACGGGCAGATTGTCAATGTCATGCGCCTGCGCGGTGTCGTCGGAACCCTCGACGGAACCACGCTGGTACAGCTGTCCACCACCGGTCCCGTGCCCCAGTCGTACGACGAGGCCATGGCGCTCGGCCGCGAACTCGCGGACGAGATGCTGGCCAAGGGCGCGGCCGGTCTGATGGGGGAGCGATCCCTGTGAACCCCTCAAGCCCCACCACCTCCGCTTTTCCGGTCGTCGCCGCCCACGGGCTCGTCACCTTCCTCGGTGCCGGCCCCGGCGATCCGGGTCTGCTGACGCTGCGCGCCGTGGAGGCGCTCGCCGGCGCGGACGTACTGATCGCCGAGCCGGAAGTGCTCGACGTCGTACGGACCCATGCGCGCGCGGGCGTCGACACGCCGCAGCTGACGGTAGCTGACGAACTGTCAGCCGCCGCCGGGGTCCCGGTGATCCGCGACGCCGCCAATCTTGTCATGGAGGCCGCGCGCACCGGCAGGCGGGTCGTGCGTGCCGTCACCGGGGACCCGGGGCTCGACGGGAACGCGGCCGCCGAGATGCTGGCCTGCGCCCGCGAGGGGATCCCCTTCGAGGTGGTCCCCGGTGTCGCGACCGCCGTCGGCGTGCCCGCGTACGCCGGTGTGCCGCTGCGCGGCGAGCAGGGCGCGGACGTCCGCTTCGTGGACGCCCGGCACGCCTCGCAGCGGTGCTGGAGCGAGGTCGGTGCCAGCGACGGCAGCGTCGTCGTCTCCGCGACCCTGGAGACCGTCGCGGCCGCGGCCGCCGAGCTGGTGTCCGCGGGCCGCAAGCCGGAGACCCCGCTGTCGGTGACCGTCGGCGGTACGACGACCCGGCAGCGCACCTGGACCGCGACCCTGGGCACCATCGCCCAGGTGTTCAAGCAGGGCAAGGTGCTCCCCTCGCCCGAGGGCGCGCGGCCCGTCATAGCCGTGGTCGGTGAGCAGGGCGCCGCCGCGCGGCGCGAGGAGATGGCCTGGTTCGAGTCGAAGCCGCTGTTCGGCTGGCGGGTCCTCGTACCGCGTACGAAGGAGCAGGCCGCCTCGCTCTCCGACCAGCTGCGTTCGTACGGCGCGGTGCCGCACGAGGTGCCGACGATCGCGGTGGAGCCGCCGCGTACCCCGCAGCAGATGGAGCGGGCGGTCAAGGGCCTGGTGACGGGCCGCTACGAGTGGATCGCCTTCACCTCGGTCAACGCGGTCAAGGCGGTGCGGGAGAAGTTCGAGGAGTACGGGCTCGACGCGCGCGCCTTCGCGGGCATCAAGGTCGCCGCGGTCGGCGAGCAGACCGCGGCCGCGCTGGTCGAGTTCGGCGTGAAGCCGGACCTGGTGCCGAGCGGCGAGCAGTCGGCCGCCGGGCTGCTGGAGGACTGGCCGCCCTACGACCCGGTCTTCGACCCGATCGACCGCGTCTTCCTGCCGCGCGCCGACATCGCCACCGAGACGCTGGTGGCCGGCCTGATCGAGCTGGGCTGGGAGGTCGACGACGTCACGGCCTACCGGACCGTGCGCGCGTCGCCGCCGCCGGCCGACACCCGTGAGGCGATCAAGGGCGGTGGCTTCGACGCCGTGCTGTTCACGTCGTCGAGCACGGTGCGCAACCTGGTCGGCATCGCGGGCAAGCCGCACAACGTGACGGTCATCGCCTGCATCGGTCCGGCGACGGCGAAGACGGCGGAGGAGCACGGCCTGCGGGTCGACGTCCTGTCGCCGGAGCCGAGCGTCGGCAAGCTGGCGGAGGCCCTCGCCGCGTACGGCGAGGCCCGCCGCGAGGCCGCGAAGGAGGCCGGCGAGACGGTCTCCCGCCCGAGCGAACGCCGCCCGGGCGCCCGGCGCCGCCGCACGACGTGACGTAGAGCGGTACCGAACGGGGCCCGGGTGCGCAGCGCGCCCGGGCCCCGTGGCATCTTCGGGGCCGTGAGAGGGGCGGGACACCCCCTAGGCTGGAGGCGATTGCTGTCGAAGCTCGAAGAGGCGACTGAGTATGAGCGCGTACGGATCCTTCCCCGGCTCGCGGCCCCGCCGGCTGCGCACCACCCCGGCGATGCGGCGGATGGTCGCGGAGAACCGGCTGCACCCCTCGGACCTGATCCTCCCCGCCTTCGTCCGGGAGGGGATCTCCGAGCCGCTGCCGATCTCGGCG
This sequence comes from Streptomyces sp. NPDC002032, assembly GCF_042890765.1. NCBI lineage: Bacteria > Bacillati > Actinomycetota > Actinomycetes > Kitasatosporales > Streptomycetaceae > Streptomyces > Streptomyces sp. NPDC002032. The sequence continues at coordinate 16,786 of NZ_JBIASM010000008.1, forward strand.
ATGCCGGGCGTGGTCCAGCACACCCGGGACACGCTGCGCAAGGCCGCCGTGGAGGCCGTCGGGGCGGGCGTCGCGGGGATCATGCTCTTCGGCGTCCCGGCCGACGAGAACAAGGACGCCCTGGGCACGGCGGGCACCGAGCCGGACGGCATCCTCCAGGTCGCGATCCGCGACGTGAAGGCCGAGGTCGGCGACGAGCTCGTCATCATGTCCGACCTGTGCCTGGACGAATACACCGACCACGGGCACTGCGGGGTGCTCGACGAGCACGGCCGCGTCGACAACGACGCGACGCTGGAGCGGTACGCCGAGATGGCGCAGGTCCAGGCCGACGCGGGCGTCCACGTGGTGGGGCCGAGCGGGATGATGGACGGTCAGGTCGGGGTGATCCGCGACGCGCTCGACGAGACGGGCCACGAGGACGTCTCGATCCTCGCGTACACCGCCAAGTACACCTCCGCCTTCTACGGACCGTTCCGCGAGGCCGTCGCGTCGAGCCTCCAGGGCGACCGCAAGACCTACCAGCAGGACCCGGCGAACGCGCGGGAGTCGCTGCGCGAGCTGGCGCTGGATCTGGAGGAGGGCGCGGACATGGTCATGGTCAAGCCCGCCGGTCCGTACCTGGACATCCTCTACCGGGTCGCGCAGGCGGTGGACGTGCCGGTGGCCGCGTACCAGATCAGCGGTGAGTTCGCGATGATCGAGGCGGCGGCGGAGAAGGGCTGGATCGAGCGCGACCGGGCGATCCTGGAGACCCTGCTCGGCATCAAGCGGGCGGGCGCCGACACGATCCTCACCTACTGGGCGACCGAGGTCGCGGGCTGGCTGCGCGAGGCCCGCTGACTGGCCCCGGTGGGGTGGGGGGAGCAGGCTGTAGGGAGTGGCGACACGGCACTGTGGAGGTGATCCGCCATGCCCACACTCGCAGGCTGGCACGTCGAGATGGAGTTCACCGAAGACGGCCACCGGACGACCGCGGCGGCGCTGCTCAGGCTCGCCGACGGTTCCGAGGTCAGGGCGCGCGGCTACGCGATGCGGCACCCGTCGGACCCGGAGCAGCTCAGGGTCGGTGAGGAGATCGCCGGGGCGCGCGCCCTGATGGACCTCGCGAGCCAGCTGTTGCAGAAGGCCCACGGGGAGATCGACGAGGCCACCGGGAGGAATTCGTACCCGCTGATCGGCTGAGGCGCTGACCGGCGGACTCGGTTGACCGTCTGCCCCGGCTGACCGGCTGCCGGGGTGGAGGGGCTGCCGGGGTTGAGGGGCTGCCGGGCCCGTGCCGTCCTCCGTACGGCACGGGCCCGGGGCTCTCACGGGCCCGTGACCAGGGCCTCCAGGCGGGTCGCCGCGCGTTCCAGTTCCCGGCGGGCGCCCAGCGGGACGATCGCCGCGCGGGCGGGGACCCGTACGCCGCCCGTCAGGGCCACCCGGGTGCCGCCGCCCGGCTCCGGCGAGGCCGCCATGCCGATGATCAGGAACCGGCTCTGGAGCCAGCACCAGCCGGGCCGGACGTGACCGCGCAGCCGGGCGCGGAAACCGTGGCGGCTGCGTGCCAGGGCCTCCACCCGGTCGCCCGACACCCGCAGCACCCGCACCCGGCGCATGTCCGGCTGGAAGTCCCCGAAGCCGCCCTCCAGATCGCCCATCACCGCCCAGACGGCCTCCACGGGGGCGGCCAGGACCCGCTCGACCACGCGGGCGCCCGGGACGGCGGCGGCCATGATGCGCAGCCGGGCGACCGGGTCGAGGGCACCCACCGCATCCACCGCATCCACGGCACCCACCGCGTCCTCTGCGTACGTCATGCCGACCACGCCTTCCGGAAACTCGAACGGGCCCGGCTGAGCCGGGATTTGGCGGTGCCGGGCGCGATGGCGAGGAGGGCCGCGGCGGACTCCTCGTCCAGGCCCTCCACATCGCGCAGCACCAGGACGGCCCGGTGGTCGGGCGAGAGCCGCGCCAGGACATCGGCGATGTCGGCCGCCAACTGCGGGTCCCCGCGCTGCGGTACGTCGTCCAGCTCGGCGGCGGGCCGCGCCCGGGCCGCCCGGCGGGCGATGCGGACGGCCTCGCGCGCGGCGATCGCCCGTACCCACCCGTACAGCGCCTGGGGGTCCTTGAGGGAGCGCAGGGAGGTGAAGACGGCGACGAGGGCCTCCTGCGTGGCGTCGGGGCCGTCGGCCAGCGCGATCGGCTCGCAGATCCGGGCCACGTAGGGAGTCAGGTGGTCGAGCAGCTCGTCCAGCGCGAGGGTGTTCCCGGCGCGGGCCGCCCGCGCCAGGGCCACGCCCCGGTCCCGGCGTTCGGTGCTCACGGGGTGATCCTGCTGGGCCGGGTCCCCGCCAGGACGCGCAGGGCCGCCCAGCCGGAGGCCAGGCACAGCGGTGTGTAGAGGAGCAGGTTCAGCCGGTGGAAGGCCGGGCCCGCCGCTTCGACGCCCGCGTCCAGGCCGAGGGCCCAGCCGGCCCCGGCCAGGGCCCGTACGCCCAGTCCCGCGGCGACGGCCCCGGTGACCAGCGCGGCCTCCCGCCCGCCCCGGCCCTCCGCGCGGGCCGCGACGGCCAGCGACGCCACCGACAGGGCGGCCGCCAGGGGCAGGACGACGGGCGGGGTGAAGGGCACTTCCGCGCCGAGCAGGCCCAGGGACAGGGCCCGGGCGTCGGGGGCGGGCCAGGTGGCGCCCGTGGCCCAGTACAGGTGCGCGAGGGCGTCGGCGGCGAGGACGGCGGCGAGGGCCCGCCCGGCGCGGCGGGTGGTGAGGACGGCCATGGGGTGCTCCCCGGGGTGTGGTGGCGAAGGAACCGGCACCCCGAGGAGGGGCCGCGGGCCGGGAACGTTCCCTGTGGGACGCGTCACACCGGGCCGTGCGGCGGCAGGGACTAGGGGGTCTCGGGGGCGGACGCGGTGATCACCGAGAAGGCGCCGCCCTGCGGGTCGGCGAGGACGGCCATCCGGCCGGCCGCCATGTCGAAGGCCGGGGCGAGGACGCTGCCGCCGGCCCGGACGGCCGCGGCCTGGACCTCGTCGACGTCGTCCGCGTGGAAGTACGGCTGCCAGTGCGGGGGGACGCCGGGCGGGAGCTTGGTCAGGTCCATCATTCCGCCCACCGCGCGGCCGTCGACCTTGAACTCGACGTACCCCTCGGCGCCGGGCATCTCGGAGCGGGCCGTGGTGACGGGCAGCACGGAGGAGTAGAACGCGGCGGCGGCCGGGAGGTCGGCGGTGGTCAGCTCGTTCCAGATCAGCGCGCCGTGCTCGTTGACGATGCCCGCGCCGTCGAAGGTGCCGGCCTGCCAGAGGCCGACGACGGCCCCCGTCGGGTCGGCGATGACGGCCATCCGGCCGAGGTCCATGACGTCCACGGGGCCCATCATGACCGTGCCGCCGGCGTCGGTGACGGACTTGAGGGTGCCGTCGATGTTGTCGGTGGACAGGTAGGTGGTCCACACCGTCGGCGGCAGCGGGTCGGGGACGCTGCCGTCCGGGTTCATCGCCTTCATGATCCCGGCGACCGGCTTGCCCTTGAGGGTGCAGACGGCGTACCCGCCCTGCTCGGCGGGCCCGACCTCGCCCTGCCAGCCGAAGAGGTCGCGGTAGAAGTCGAGGGCGGCCTGCTGGTCGGGAACCATCAGGTCGATCCAGCAGGGGGTGCCGGGCTTGTAGGGGCCGTTCATGTCGGGCACGGATGCCTCCGTCGGTGGGGCTGGGGGAAGGACGGGCCGTCCCCTACCCGGCTCCCGGCCCCGGAATCCGCCCGTACGGGTGAACGGGCCCGTCCGGTGGCGCACGCTCACTCGCCGGCTTCGAGACGATCGCCCGTGTCACCGGTCAGCCGGCGCGGCGCGTCCTCGACAGAACCGGCGGCCCGGCCCTCACTCGTTGACCAGGACCGGGATCGAGAGGACCGCGCCGGCCGGGGTGCCGGTGAGGTGGTCGGCGGGGACGGTGAAGTCGATGCCGTCACCGGCCGCGTGCGGGCCGGTGTGGGGCTGTCCGGCGTGCGCCTCCTCGCCCTCCTCCTCGTGGTGGAAGGTGCCGGTGCCCAGCAGGCGGCCCTCCGCGTCGTAGTACGCGGCGGTGATCTCCAGGGCCAGGGTGTCGCTGACGTCCGAGCTGATGGCGATGTGGCCGGTGACGGAGGACGGCGAAGCCGTCAGGCGCAGACCGGTCAGCTTCACGCGGTCCGTGAACGGGCCCTGCTGGACGCGGACCTCGCCCGCCGCGGGCACCGGGGTGAGGACCGCGGCCGGAGAGGGCGCGCTGCGGGGGGCGGGCAGGGCCACCGGGGACGCGGCGGTGGCCGGGGCCTCGGCGGCGGCGGGCGCTTCGGCCCCCGAGCAACCCGTGACCAGCGCGAACAGGGCGGCGACGGCCGTGGCGGCGGCAGCGGCGCGGGGGAGGTACGTCAGCGTCATCGGAAGTGCTCCTGGGGAGGCCGGGAAAGGGGCCGGGAACGACGGCGGCCGGGGCCGGGGGAGTGCGCCCCCGGCCCCGGCCGCGCGGGGATCAGTGGTGCTGCGGGGAGCGGCCGAACAGCGAGCGGTACAGCTTGCCGTACAGCTCGGTGTTGACCTGGCTCGTGGCGAAGGCGTTGCCGTTCGGGCCGTAGGCGAAGATCGGCACGTCGGCGCCGGTGTGGTTGCCCGACAGGTAGGTCAGCCACAGGCTCGCCTCGGGGCTGCCGTCCTTCACGTCCGCCGGGTCGTCGGGCGTACGGAAGGTGGCCGGACCGAAGTTCTTCGCGTCACCGGAGCCCGCGCCGTTGACGATGCCGCTGGAGCGGACCGGGTCCTTGGCGCCCGAGGCGGCACGCGAGGGGACGCTGTTGTTGGCCGGGTTGCCGGCGTCCGTGTTGGCCGGGGGCGCGACGGCCTCGGCGTTGGTGTAGGTGCCCTTCTCGATGATGTTGAAGCCGGCGCACTCGTGGTCCGCCGTGACGACCACGAGAGTGTGACCGTCCTTCTTCGCGAACTCGTAGGCGGCCTTCACCGCGTCGTCGAAGGCCTTGACCTCGGCGAGGGTCTGCGCGGCGTCGTTGGCGTGCGAACGCTTGTCGATCTGGGCGCCCTCGACCTGGAGGTAGAAGCCCTTCTTCGACTTGTTGCGGTCGTACGAGCCGCCCTGCTTGCGGTCGTTCAGGAGCTGGATCGACTTGCGGGTCATGTCCGCGAGCGAGGGCTCCTGCTTCTGCGGGGCGTCGGCCGGCAGGGCGGCCTTGTTCTGCTCCACCGTCAGGTTGCCGCGGTTGAACAGGCCGATGACCTTCTTGCCGCCCGCCTTGTCCAGGTCGGACTTGGTGGCGACCTTCTGGCTGGCGGCCGTCTGCGCGGGCAGCGCCGGGTCGCCGAAGCTGCCGAGCACCTGGTAGCCCTGGGCCTGGAGGGCCTTCTGGTCGTCCGGCTCGAAGCGGGCGAGACCGCCGCCGAGGATGACGTCGGCGGTGCCGTTGCGGGCGATCTGCTCGGCGATCGGCGTGATCAGCGTCTTGTCCGACGGAGCCTGCTCGTAGCTGCCGTCGTCCTTCTTCGGGAGGCAGGCGGCGTCGGAGTAGACGGGGCCCTGGCAGCCGCGCAGCAGCGCGTGGCTGAACTGGGCGGCCGGGGTGGCGTCGGTGATCTCGGCGGTGGAGACGTTGCCGGTGGCGAAGCCGGCCGCGTGGGCCTGCTCCATCAGCGTGGCGACCTTCTTCTCGTACGCGTCCACGCCGATGGCCGCGTTGTAGGTCTTCACGCCGGAGGCCCAGGCGGTCGCGGAGCTGGCCGAGTCGGTGACCAGGGCCGGCTTCGCGCTGTTCTTCTCGACGGCGTAGGTGGCGACCGCGCCCGTGTTCGGGAGGGTCTCCATGGTGAGCTTGCCGGAGGCGCCCGCGTAGCGGTCGCGCGCGGCCGTCACGTGGGTGCGGCCCATTCCGTCACCGAGCAGGTAGATGACGTTCCGGATGTCCTGGTGCGAGTCGCTCTGCTGGGGCGCGGAGTTCGCGGTGACGGCGGTGCCCGCGGCCACGGCGCTGGCCAGGGCCAGGACGGTGAGCGTCTTCAACGGTCTGCGGCGCATGTGCGGGAGATCCCCTCGGGTGTTCGGCACGATCGCGCCGACGGTAGGAGGGCCGCATGAACGGGGCGCTACCGCCGGGTATTGCCCGGCCGAACAAACGCGCGGCCCCCGGCGCGGGGTGGTTGCGCCGGGGGCCGTCGGGGGCGTGCGTCAGAGCTTCTCGGGGGTGCGGATCCCGAGGAGGGACATGCCCTTGGAGAGGGTGCGGGCGGTGAGCTCGCACAGGAACAGACGGTTCTCGACCTGGGCGGGGGTCTCGGCCTTGAGGACCGGGCACTCCGAGTAGAAGGTCGTGTACAGCGAGGCCACCTGGTAGAGGTACGCGGCCAGCTTGTGCGGCGCGTACTCCGCCGCCGCCTCCGCGACGAGTTCGCCGAAGTGGTCCAGGTGCAGACCCAGGGCGCGCTCGGACGGGGCGAGGGCCAGTTCCGGGTGGGCGACGGGCTTCGCGGCACCGGCCTTGCGCAGGATCGACTGGATCCGGGCGTACGCGTACTGGAGGTACACGGACGTGTCGCCGGTCAGCGACACCATCTGGTCCAGGTCGAACTTGTAGTCGCGCGCGGCCGAGGTGGACAGGTCGGCGTACTTCACCGCGCCGATGCCCACCTGCACCGCCCGCTCGCCGATCTCGGCCTCGGACAGGTCCTGGGCCTTCTCCCGTACGACGGCCGCCGCACGGTCGATGGCCTCGTCCAGCAGGTCCACCAGCCGCACCGTCTCGCCCTCGCGGGTCTTGAACGGCTTGCCGTCCTTGCCGAGGACCGTGCCGAAGGCCAGCTGGACGGCCTTGACGTCCTCGCCCAGCCAGCCGGCCCGGCGGGCCGTCTCGAACACCATCTTGAAGTGCAGCGCCTGCCGCGCGTCCACCACGTAGATGAGGGTGTCGGCCTTCAGGTTGCCGACGCGGTCGCGGATCGCGGACAGGTCGGTGGCCGCGTAGCCGAAGCCGCCGTCCGACTTCTGCACGATCAGGGGGGTCGGGTTGCCGTCCGGGCCCTTGTACTCGTCGAAGAACACGCACAGCGCGCCGTTGGAGCGGACCGCGACGCCCGAGTCCTCCAGCAGCTTGCAGGTCTCCGTCAGCATGTCGTTGTAGCCGGACTCGCCGACCACGTCCGCGTCCTGGATGTCCATGTCCAGCTTGTTGAAGACGGAGTAGAAGTAGATCTTCGACTCGTCCACGAACCGCTGCCACAGCGCGAGGGTCTCCGGCTCGCCCGCCTGGAGGTCCACCACCCGGGCCCGCGCCCGCGTCTTGAACTCCTCGTCCGAGTCGAAGAGCGCGCGCGAGGCCTTGTAGAGCCGGTTCAGGTTCGACATGGCCTCCTCGCCGGAGACGTCGTCGCCCTTGTGGTCCAGCTCGTGCGGGTGCTCCAGCAGGTACTGGATCAGCATGCCGAACTGGGTGCCCCAGTCGCCGATGTGGTGGCGACGGACCACCTTCTCGCCCGTGAACTCCAGGATCTCCACCATCGCCGCGCCGATGACGGCGGACCGCAGGTGGCCGACGTGCATCTCCTTGGCGACGTTCGGCTGCGCGTAGTCGATCACCGTGGTGCCGGCCGACGGCGACAGCGCGACGCCGAGGCGGTCGTCCTCGGCGCGGGCGGCCAGGGTCTCGATGATCGCCCGGTCGGTGATCGTGATGTTGAGGAAGCCCGGTCCGGAGACCTCGATCTCCTGGATCAGGTCACCGGTCGGGATGCCCTCGACCACGGTCGTCGCCAGCTCGCGCGGGTTCGCCTTCGCCTTCTTCGCGAGCGCCAGGATGCCGTTGGCCTGGAAGTCGGCCCGGTCGCTTCGTCGCAGCAGCGGGTCGGTCGCACCGGCCTCCGGCAGGGCGGAGGCGAGGGCGTCCGAGACGCGCTGTTCGACGGAGGAAGCGAGGGAAGGGACCGAGGCCATGAGCTGCCGTTCCTGTGAGTCGGTTGATGCCCGTCGAGTATCCCACGGAGGGCCTGTCCGCATTCCGGGATTTCCGGCGGTGGCGGCCCGTCACCGCCGGAACCGGAAGCGCTCGCCGGATTCCCGGTTCGCCCGGCGCGGCCGGTGCCCGGCCGATAGGCTCCGCGGCGATGTGACGGCCGGTCGAAGGGTGGGGGACATGGCGGAAATGTCGGCGGACGGCGCCTACGTGAACCTGGCGGGGGAAGGGCTGCGGACGTACTACGAGACGCCCACCGGTCAGATGCTGGACACCGTCATCCACGGGGTGGACCCCACGCTGCACGTCCCGCTGGCCGTGTCGGTGGGGTCCGGCGGCCTGGAGTACATCGACGCGAGCCGGCTGTACGGTCTGCGGCGGCGCGGCCGGATGGTCCTCGCCGACCACGTGCACGGCCTGCCCGTGCTGCGCGCCGTGGCGGAGATCGCCCAGGCCGTGCACGCCGTCGCCGCGGCCGCCCGCCCGGCCGTGCCCCCCGCCACCTCCACCTCCTCGTCGGTGGAGGACGCCGACATGGAGCCGCCGGCGACCAGCCGCTGGGAGGATTCCGAGGAGGACGAGCCCGTCCGCGTACCGGCGCAGACCGTGCGGCAGAGCGCCGCCCCCGCGCAGGCGCCGCAGCGCGCGGCCGCCCCGGACGGCCCGACGGCGGACGAGGTCGCCGCGCGCATGGGGCGGGGGCTGCGGTTCTCGACGCCGCGCGGGCGGACCTGCTACTTCAGCGACCAGGGCGACAGCGCCGTGCGGCACTTCTTCGAGTACCAGCGCTCCCGCAAGGAACAGACGGCGGTCTTCTTCGCGAACGTCCGCCGCTACACCCCGCTGGAATACCTCCGGACCCTCCAGGCCGCCTGCGACGCGGCGATCGACATGTACGCGGCGCGCACGGCGGTCTACGGACAGAACTGCCGGGTGCTGGACGCCGAGGGCCGTCAGTGGACCATCGGCATGACCCGCGAGGGCAGCGAGTACCGGCTGACCCACGCGCACTTCGAGAACTACCAGAACAGCTGACGGGCACGGGCGCGCGGGCAACCTCGGAGGGCCTCCTTCCGTCTGGGAGAATGGCCCAAGCCAGCATTCGAGATAGAAGGACGTGTCGTGGCTCAGAGCGCCCAGAGCAGCACAGAGACCGACTGGGTCTCCCGTTTCGCGGACGAGGTCATCGCCGAGGCGGAGCGCCGAGCCCCGGGCAAAGCCGTCGTCGTCGCGTCCGGACTCTCCCCCTCCGGCCCCATCCACCTCGGCAACCTCCGCGAGGTCATGACCCCGCACCTGGTCGCGGACGAGATCCGCCGCCGGGGCATCGAGGTCCGTCACCTCATCTCCTGGGACGACTACGACCGCTACCGCAAGGTCCCGGCCGGCGTCCCCGGCATCGACGAGTCCTGGGCCCAGCACATCGGCAAGCCGCTGACCTCCGTGCCCGCCCCGGCCGGATCCGCGTACCCGAACTGGGCCGAGCACTTCAAGGCCGCCATGGTCGAGGCGCTGGCCGAGATGGGCGTCGACTACGACCCCATCAGCCAGACCGAGCAGTACACCTCCGGCGTCTACCGCGAGCAGGTCCTGCACGCGATGAAGCACCGCGGTGACATCGACGCCGTCCTGGACCAGTACCGCACCAAGCAGAAGCCGGGCGGCAAGAAGCCCCAGCAGAAGCAGGTCGACGAGGCCGAGCTGGAGGCCGCCGAGGGCTCCGGCGCGGCCGCCGAGGACGACGGCAGCAGCGCCGAGGGCGGCTACTTCCCGTACAAGCCGTACTGCGGCCGGTGCGGCAAGGACTTCACCAAGGTCACCGCGTACAACGACGAGACCACCGAGCTGACCTACGTCTGCACCGAGGACGAGTTCACCGAGACGGTCAAGCTCTCCGAGTTCAACCGCGGCAAGCTGGTCTGGAAGGTCGACTGGCCGATGCGCTGGGCCTTCGAGGGCGTGATCTTCGAGCCCTCCGGCGTCGACCACTCCTCGCCCGGCTCGTCGTTCCAGGTCGGCGGCCAGATCGTGCACATCTTCGGCGGCGAGCAGCCGATCGGCCCGATGTACGCGTTCGTCGGCATCAGCGGCATGGCCAAGATGTCCTCCAGCAAGGGCGGGGTGCCCACCCCCTCCGACGCGCTGAAGATCATGGAACCGCAGCTGCTGCGCTGGCTCTACGCCCGCCGCCGCCCCAACCAGTCCTTCAAGATCGCCTTCGACCAGGAGATCCAGCGGCTGTACGACGAGTGGGACAAGCTGGAGGGCAAGGTCGCCGACGGCTCCGTGCTGCCGGCCGACGCCGCCGCGCACGCCCGCGCCGTCCGCGTCGCCTCGCACGAGCTGCCGCGCACCCCGCGTCCGCTGCCCTACCGCACGCTCGCGTCGGTCGTCGACATCACCGCCGGGCACGACGAGCAGACCCTGCGGATCCTGGCCGACCTGGACCCGACGCAGCCGCTGACCTCCCTCGACGAGGTCCGCCCGCGTCTGGACCGCGCCGAGAACTGGATCACCAGCCAGGTCCCGGCCGACCAGCGCACCCTCGTGCGCGAGGACGCCGACACCGAGCTGCTGTCCTCCCTCGACGAGTCCGGCCGCGAGTCGCTGCGGCTGCTCCTGGAGGGCCTCGACTCGCACTGGTCCCTCGACGGGCTGACCACCCTCGTCTACGGCGTGCCCAAGGTGATGGCGGGCCTGGAGCCGGACGCCAAGCCGACGCCGGAGCTCAAGGTCGCCCAGCGCGAGTTCTTCGCCCTGCTCTACCGCCTGCTCGTGACCCGGGAGACCGGACCGCGCCTGCCCACCCTGCTCCTCGCCGTGGGCGCGGACCGGGTGCGCAAGCTGCTCGCCGTCTGAGCCGTCCGAGTCGCCTGAGCCGCTTGACCGGCTCGCGTGGACGCCGAAGGGCCCGCACCCCCGAGGGGTGCGGGCCCTTCCGCCGTGCGGGGCCGATGACGGCTTACGAGATGTGCTCGTTCTCCAGGTCGCGCTGGTATCGCTGCTTCAGCCCGGGCATCAGCCGGCTGATCGTCCGGAAGGCGAGCGGGTGCGTGATCCCGTGCCGGTCCGAGAGGTATATGTCGACCTGCTCGGGGCTCGGCACCTTGCCGTTCTCCTCGATGTAGGTCCGGAAGACCTCGTACGCCGCCTCCGTGAACTTCGCCTCGTCGAGGTCGGACACACCGCCGCCGCCGGCCTCGGGCCGGGGCTGGGCGTCCGTCTCGGAGCGGGGGGCCGGAAGCTGCTCCTGCACCGGCTGCGGGCCGGGCTGCGGGCCCGGCTGCGGCTGGGGCTGCGGCTGCGGGTCCTGCTCGGGGCCGGCCGGGGCCATGACCGGGGTCGGCTCCAGGCCCTCCACGTACTGCGGGTTGTAGCCGCCCTCGTACGCCGCCTGCGGGGCCAGCGGCGCCGCGAACCAGGCGCTGTCGTGCGCGGCGGGCATCGCCGTCGGATCCACCGCGAAGGGCGGCGGAGCGTGCGTCACAGGAGCCGGAGCCGGGACCGGGCCGGGGGCCGTGGCCGTGGTCCCCGCGGCCGCCGCGGCCGGGGCCGGCCCGGCGGCCTGGCCCGCGGGGTCCCCGGGCGCGGGCACCGCGGCCTGCGGGAGCGCCGCCTCCAGGGCCGGGGCCGTCACGGGCGCCGGGGGCAGCAGCATCGGGTCGATGCCCGCCGCCGCCAGCCCCTCGGGGGCCGTCTGGGACAGCGGGACGCCGATCCGCGCCAGCCGCAGCGGCATCAGCGCCTCCACCGGGGCCTTGCGCCGCCACGCCCGCCCGAAGCGGGCCTGGAGCCGGGCCTGGTAGATCAGCCGGTCCTGCTCCATGCCGACCGCCTGCTCGTACGAGCGCAGCTCCCACAGCTTCATCCGGCGCCACAGCTTGAAGGTGGGTACGGGCGAGAGCAGCCAGCGCGTGATGCGCACGCCCTCCATGTGCCGGTCCGCGGTGATGTCCGCGATCCGGCCGACCGCGTGCCGGGCCGCCTCGACCGTGACCACGAACAGGATCGGGATCACGGCGTGCATGCCCACGCCCAGCGGGTCCGGCCAGGCGGCCGCGCCGTTGAACGCGATCGTGGCCGCCGTCAGCAGCCAGGCCGTCTGGCGCAGCAAGGGGAACGGGATCCGGATCCAGGTCAGCAGCAGGTCGAGCGCCAGCAGTACGCAGATGCCCGCGTCGATGCCGATCGGGAACACCAGCGAGAAGCTGCCGAAGCCCTTCTGCAGCGCCAGCGCGCGCACGGCGGCGTACGATCCCGCGAAGCCGATGCCCGCGATGACCACGGCACCGGCGACCACGACACCGATGAGTATCCGGTGCGTACGAGTCAGCTGCATCGCGGCCACTGGTGATCCCCTCCCCTTGTCGAGCTACGGCAGGCACAGAGTACGGGTGACAGCGCGTCACCCGTTCCGTAGGGCCCCTTACCGACCGTCGCCTACTGCTGCGGGGAAGCGGAACCCGACGGCGAGGCCGAAGCGGAAGGCGAAGCGGAACCCGAGGGGGCCTGCTCGGGAGCGGCGTCCCCCTTGTTGGCGGCGTCGACCGAGCCGACGGTCTCCCGGGCCGCCGCGACGGCGTCCTGGAGCAGCTTGGCCTGGTCCGGGGCGCCGGCACCCTCGTACGCAGCGCCGTTGTAGTCGAGCGTGATGACCACGTTGTGGGTGCGGACCACCACGGTGGTGTTGAAGAAGTCCACGTCCTTCTTCACGCCGTAGACGACCGAGGAGCCCTGGTCGCCGACCCCGCCGGCCTGCTCCACCTTGACGTCGTGCGCACCCTCGGCGGACTTCGCCAGCTCGATCTGCTTGGTGTACTGCTCCTCCGCGCGCTTGTCGCCGCTGCCGAGCGTGGCGTGCGAGTCGTAGCGCACCAGGGAGACGGACAGCCAGCGGTACTGCGAGCCCTTGGTGCCGTCCGTCTGGAGGCCGTTCCAGGAGCAGCTGGCGCGGTTGGCGAGGTCGTTGGACTTCGCGGCGGTGCCGTTCTTCTCCTTCGCCTCGGGGACGAAGCTCTCTATGCTCTTCGCCGCGATCGCCTTGCAGGGGTCGGGCAGCTTCGCGAACGCCACCTTCTCCAGCTCGGCCGGGGCCTTCTGGTTCGTCTTGGCCGAGGAGGACGCCGAGGGCTTCTTGCCGGAGGCCGAGCCCGAGGACTTCTCCGAGTCGGACGAGCAGCCGGCGGCGGCGAGGACCACCGGGACGACGGCTGCGCAGGCGAGGACACGGGTGAGACGCGAGGCTGATCGGTGCATGGTTCCTTCAGACGTAGGGGTCTTCTTGCGGGCGCGGGACCCGGGCAACGGTAGCCCGACCGGGCGCCCGGCTGCTGTGCGCGCCGTCACGGAGGGCCCTCGGGCCCCCGCGCGACAGGGCCGTCACTCGTTGAAGCGCTCGGCCAGGGCCTCCGCCAACTGGTTCGCCCGCTCCTGCGTTTGCGCACTTGGGGGGACCGTTCCGGGCGCGGAGGGCTGCACGCTGTACTCGACTGTGACGAGGACGTTCGAGGTGCGGAAAACGATCCGCACCGTGCGTGACTGGGCGGCGCTCGCCCCGGCCGCGCTCAGCTTGTCGTCGAGGTACGCCTCGTTGCCGAGCCCCTCCAGCACGCGCGAGCCGAGTTCGGGCGGGGCGCTGGGGGAGGGGGAGGAAGAGGAGGAGGGGGAAGAGGGGGGAGCGGAGGCGGATGCGGACGGCGCCGCGGGGCTTTCGGCGCCGGGCCCCGTCGACGGGGTCGCGGCCGGGCTCGCGGCCGGGTTCGCCGGGGCGGCCGGGTTCGCCGGGGCGCCGCTGGGGGATCCGGCCGGGGAGCCGCTCGGGGTGCTCGTCGGGCCGGGGAAGGGCAGGTGGGCGTCCGTCAGGCGGCGCACGAACACCTTGTGCGCCTTGTCGTCGTCGCTCGCGGCGCCCCGGTCGTACGAGACCACGCGTTCGAAGACGACCGACAGCAGCAGGGTCCCCTCGGGCGCCTGCGCGCTCCAGTGACAGCCGACGTGCCGGTCGCCGTCGAAGGAGGGGTCGGCGGTCCCGGCGTAGAGCTGCTCGCGCTGTTCGGTGGTGAGGGAATCGGCCGCCGGGAGCATGGCCTTGAGCCGCTTGGGGTCGGCGGCCTTGCAGGCCTGGGGCAGGCTGCGGTACTTGCCCGGCTGGGCGGGGGCGGGGCTGCTCCCGCCGCCCTTCTGGTCGCTGGTCCCGGCGGCGCCGCCGTCGGTGCACCCGGCGAGACCGGTCACCGCGGCCACGAGGGCGGTGACCATCGCGATGCCGGGCAGGACCCGTCGGCGTACCGCCTTGCGCTCCACGTCCACTGGCTCCCTTGGTCCCTTGGGAAAATCCGTTGCCGCGACTTGGGCAGGGATGGACACAATGTCTATCGCACACGCTGGTGCCGGCGCCGGTTCCCTGACTGTTTTGGGGCGATGAGCGAGGCTTTTTGCGTATTCCGAGTTTTCTCTGACTTTCTTTGGTTTCCGGGGGATTGACGCCATATGTCGTATGTAGAGGTACCCGGGACCAAGGTCCCGATCCGGATGTGGACCGATCCGGCGTCGGTCGAGGACAGCGCGATGCGGCAGCTGCAGAACACCGCGTCCCTGCCGTGGATCAAGGGCCTGGCGGTCATGCCGGACGTCCACTACGGCAAGGGCGCCACGGTCGGCTCGGTGATCGCGATGAAGGACGCCGTCTGCCCGGCGGCGGTCGGGGTCGACATCGGCTGCGGCATGTCGGCGGTGAAGACCTCCCTGACGGCGAACGACCTCCCGGGCGACCTCTCGAAGCTCCGCTCCCGCATCGAGCAGGCCATCCCGGTGGGAGCGGGCCTGCACCGGGAGGCGGTGGATCCGGCACGGCTGTACGGGTTCTCGGTGCCGGGGTACGAGGACCTCTGGAAGCGCTTCGACCACCTCGCGGACGCGGTCAAGTTCCGGCGGGAGCGGGCCGCGCAGCAGATCGGAACGCTCGGTTCGGGGAACCACTTCATCGAGTTCTGTCTCGACGAGGCGGGCTCGGTCTGGCTGATGCTGCACTCCGGCTCCCGGAACATCGGCAACGAGCTCGCCGCGCACCACATCGGCGTGGCCCGGGGGCTGGCGCACAACGAGGGCCTGGTCGACCGGGACCTGGCGGTGTTTCTCGCCGCGACGCCGGAGATGGACGCGTACCGCAACGACCTGTTCTGGGCGCAGGAGTACGCGAAGTACAACCGCGCGGCGATGATGAGCCTCTTCAAGGAGGTCGTCCGCAAGGAGTTCCGCAAGGCGAAGGTCTCCTTCGAGCGGGAGATCAGCTGCCACCACAACTACGTGGCGCAGGAGCGGTACGACGGGATGGACCTGCTGGTCACCAGGAAGGGCGCGATCCGCGCCGGCAGCGGTGACTACGGGATCATCCCGGGATCGATGGGGACGGGGTCGTACATCGTCAAGGGCCTCGGCAACGAGAAGTCCTTCAACTCCGCCTCGCACGGCGCGGGCCGCAAGATGAGCCGTACGGCGGCGAAGAAGCGTTTCTCGGCGCGCGATCTGGCGGAGCAGACGCAGGGCGTCGAGTGCCGCAAGGACGCCGGTGTCGTGGACGAGATCCCGGCCGCCTACAAGTCGATCGAGCAGGTCATCGACCAGCAGACCGACCTCGTCAAGGTCGTGGCGAAGCTGAAGCAGGTCATCTGCGTCAAGGGCTGAGCCCGGCTGCCCGGCTGAGCCCGGCGGAAGGGGCCCGGACCGCGTTTCGACCGCGGTCCGGGCCCCTTCGCGTCCTCACTTGCTCAGCAGCGTCCCCAGCGGGTCGGGGCCGGCCTCCAGGGCGGCGGCCTCGGCCTTCCAGGTGGGGTCGCCGGGGGAGAGGGCGCTGCGCAGGAAGGCGGTGGTGAGCCGCTGGACGAGGGCGACGCGGGCGGGGCTCTCGTCGGTCGTCTCGGCGACCTCGTAGCCGGGGATGCCGCCGAGCGAGTGCTCCGCACCGGTCAGCGTGAGCAGGCTCTTGGGCGCCGGGCTGTGGAGGTAGGGGTCGGCGGACCAGTCCGGACCTCGGGTGGACAGGTGGGAGCGGTCGTTGCCCCCGGCGACGATCAGGGCGGGCGCGGTCATGGTGGCGAAGGACGGTCTCAGGAAGGGGAGGTGCTCGGCGGCGAAGGGGGTGAGGTCGTCCCCCAGACCGGCCGGGGCGAGCAGCACGCCCGCCTTCACGCGGGGGTCGGACAGGTCCTCGCCGGGTACGCCGTCGGCGTCCAGGACGCGCGCGCCGAGCAGCGTGCTGACGGTCTGGGACCCCCAGGAGTGGCCGGCCGCGCCGATGCGGCCGTGGTCGACGCGGCCGGCGAGGCCCGGCACGGCGGCTTCCAGGACATCGAGGCCGTCCAGGACGCGGGTGAGGTCCTCGACGCGGATGCGCCAGATCCGCGGGGTGCGGGGGTCCTCGGGCGGGATGCCGAGCGTCCGCGAGTCGAGGTGGGTGGGCTGGAGGACCACGAAGCCGTGGGCGGCCCAGTGGTCGGCGAGCGGAGCGTAGCCGTCCATCGACCAGCCGAAGCCGTGCGAGAAGACGATGACGGGCAGGGCGTCGCCGGTGGCGGGGGCGGACACGCGGACCTGGAGGTCCTCGCCGCGGTCCGGGGCGGGCAGTACGACGGGCTTCGCGGAGATCACCGTGGCGGGCGCGCCCGTGGTGGCGGTGCGCGCGGTCGCGGCGGAGGAGTCGGGCATGGAGGTGCCTTCCGTGGTTGTGCCATCATGGGCGGGTGAAACGGAACCTTGTTCCGTTGACGATACGGAACGGTGTTCCGTTTTGCAAGGCCGGCCGGCCGGACGGCCGGTGATGCGTGGAAGGAGTGCCGTGGTGGATGGCGACGAGCGGGGCGCGGGCGCGGGCGCGGCGAGCGCGGCCGGGCCCAGGCGCAAGGACGTCCGGCGCAATCAGCAGAACCTGCTGGACGCGGCCGCGGCGGTCTTCGTCGCCTCGGGGGTGGAGGCGCCGGTGCGCGACATCGCGGCCGAGGCGGGCGTCGGGGTCGCCACGGTCTACCGGCACTTCCCCACCCGGGCGGACCTGATCATCGCGGTCTACCGGCATCAGGTCGACGCCTGCGCCGAGGCCGGTCCTGCGTTGCTGGCGAGCAGTCCGTCGGCCCACGCCGCCCTCGGGCGGTGGGTGGACCTCTTCGTCGGCTTCCTGGTCACCAAGCACGGCCTGGCGGGGGCGATGCGGACCGACGGCGCCGGCTTCGAGGCGCTGCACGCCTACTTCCTGGACCGTCTCCTGCCGGTGTGCGCCGCGCTCCTCGACGCCGCCACCGCCGCGGGCGAGATCCGCGCGGACATCGACGCCTACCAGCTCATGCGCGGCGTCGGGAACCTCTGCATCGGCGCCGAGAACGACCCCCGCTACGACGCGCGCCGGGCGGTCGCCCTCCTCGTCGCCGGACTGGCCCGGCCGGACCGGGGCGGCGCGAGCTGACGTCAGGCGCGGCCTGCCGCATGCGCGGGCGACGTGGCCGGACGGGTCAACCGGGCTTTGCCGTACGGGGGTTGACGGCCGAGTTGGTCTAGACCAGGGTGGCGGCATGAGGAGATCTCGCGTGGTTCTCGCCGCGCTCGCGTCGTTGTCGCTCGCCCTCGGGGTCGCCGGGCCGGCCCAGGCCCGGGTGGGACTGCCGCCCGTCGTGTCGCACGTGCCGACCCAGGACCAGGTCGTCTTCATCACCATCGACGACGGCTGGAACCACGACCCCGAGGCCGCCCGGATCCTGCTGGACAAGCGGGTGCCGGTGTCGCTGTTCCTGCTGCCGGGGGCGACCTCGTACGACGCCCAGTACTTCACCGCGCTGACCGGCCAGGGCCGGGCGACGGTGGAGAACCACACCGTCAGCCATCCGGACCTGACCACCCTCGACGCCGCCGGGAAGGACGCCGAGGTGTGCGGGGCCGGGGAGCAGCTCGCGGCGGTCTTCGGCAAGGAGCCGAAGCTGCTGCGGCCGCCGTACGGGGCCGTCGACGACGGCGTGCGGGCGGCGGCCAAGGCCTGCGGGGTCAAGGCGCTGGTGACGTGGACGTACGACTTCACCACCTGGAGCCAGACCCCGCCGACGCCGCAGCTGAAGGCCGGCGACATCGTGCTGCTGCACTTCACGCCGACGCTGGCGGCGGACCTCCAGCGGGCCCTGGACGCGGCGAGGGCCGCCGGGCTGAAGCCGGCGGCCCTCATGCCGCAGCTGAAGGCGGCGGGGCTGGTCCCGTAGAGGGGCTGGTCCCGTAGGGGCCCGCGGTGGTCCGGCCGTGATCCGCCGGACCACTCCCTAGAGCTCGCGGTGGATCTTGGTGTTCGAGGCCTGGGCGCGGGGGCGGACGACGAGGAGGTCGATGTTGACGTGGCTGGGGCGGGTGATCGCCCAGGTGATGGTGTCGGCCACGTCGTCGGCGGAGAGGGGCTCGGCCACGCCCTCGTAGACCTTCTCGGCCTTCGCGGCGTCGCCGCGGAAGCGGGTCTTCGCGAACTCCTCGGTCTTGACCATGCCGGGCGCGATCTCGATGACGCGGACGGGCCGGCCGACGATCTCCAGGCGGAGGGTCTCGGCGAGGACGCGGGCGCCGTTCTTGGCGGCGACGTACCCGGCACCGCCCTCGTAGGTGGAGTGCCCGGCGGTGGAGGACAGCACGACCACCGTGCCGTCGCCGCTCGCGGTGAGGGCGGGCAGGAGGGCCTGGGTGACGTTGAGGGTGCCGATGACGTTGACCTCGTACATCGTGCGCCAGTCGGCCGGGTCGCCGGTGGCGACGGGCTCGGCGCCGATGGCCCCGCCGGCGTTGTTGACCAGGACGTCGCAGTCCCCCAGGGACGCGGCGAAGGCGTCCACGGCGGCGCGGTCGGTGACGTCGAGGGCGTGGGCGGTGGCCTCGTAACCGGCTTCGGTCAGATCGCCGGCGAGGGCCTCGATGCGGTCCTTGCGGCGGGCGGTGAGGACGACGTGGTAGCCGGCCGCGGCGAGCTGCCGGGCGGTGGCCGCGCCGATTCCGCTGCTCGCGCCGGTGACTACGGCGGTGGGGGTGGCCGTGCGCGTGCTCATGGGCGGGGCTCCTCGTTCGGTCGTGGGGCTCGTTCGTTCGTACGGGCGATTGCTCGCCAGCATAGGTGGGGTCAGCGGCGCGGCGCGTACATGATCACGGCCATCCCGGCGAGGCAGACGAGGGCGCCGGTGACGTCCCAGCGGTCGGGCCGGTAGCCGTCGGCGACGGCGCCCCAGACGAGGGAACCGGCGACGAAGACGCCGCCGTAGGCCGCCAGCACGCGGGCGAAATCGCCCTGCGGCTGGAGGGTGGCGACGAACCCGTAGAGGCCGAGGGCGATGACGCCGCCGCCGACCCAGGCCCAGCCCCGGTGTTCGCGCACGCCCTGCCAGACCAGCCAGGCGCCGCCGATCTCCAGGACGGCGGCGAGCAGGAAGAGGGCGGCGGAGCGGGCGATGAGCATGGCTGAAAGCGTACGCAGGCGAATGGAGGCGGGCTCGCCCTCTTTCGTGTGATGGTCCGACCGGGGGGTGGGAGGGGGGCCTAGCGTCCGCGCGAGGAGGTGGTGGCGGTGCGCCGTGGTGCCGTACGCAGTGTGGTGGTGGCGGGCTTGTTGGTGCTGGCCGGGGCCGGGGCCGGGCCGGCGGGGGCGTGGGCCGGTCCGGAGGCGGACGTCGCCTACCACGGGCGGGTGTCCTTGGGGTACGGGCAGCTGAGGGTGTGGATGGTGCCGGAGAACGAGGGCCCGTCCGCGCTGGCGAACGCGACGGTGCGGGTGCGCCTGTCGGTGGACCTCGCGGACCGTCAGGAGCTGCCGGCGGGCTGCGCGCGGGCGGGGCAGCGCGAGGTGGTGTGCGAGACGGGCCCGCTGCCGGAGCACGGCAGGGGCCGGCACATCGGGCTGGCGCTGGCGCTGCGGGAGCGGCCGGCCGAGGTGGTGGTGCGCATCGACACGTGGTGGAACGGCGGCGCGACCGACCGCGACCGCGGCAACAACGAGCACGTGGTGCTGGCCCTGGACACGGGTGACGGTTACGCCTTCTGAGGTGGCGCCCCCGGGACGCGGGCGGGTGCGGGCAGCAGCCAGCCGTAGACGGCCGAGGCGAGTTCGGAGTCGGTGGCCCGCGGGGCGCTCCAGGCGATGTGGCCGTCGGGGCGTACGAGGATACAGGCGGTACGGGTGTCCGTGGCCCAGTGGCGGTGGGCGAGGGGGGCTCCGGGCGGGGCGGCCGCGCCGGGCGGGGTGACGAGGACGAAGCCGCCGGTGCGCAGGGCCTCGTAGAGCCGCTCCCCGCCGGCGAGGGCGAGGTCGGGGGCGCGGCGGCCCGCGGGGCTCGGGCGGTGGGTGCCGGGCGGCGGCGGGTAGGCGATGCCGATGCCGGAGACGATGCCGAGGGCGCGGTCCTGAGCGGGGCCGACGCGGGCCAGCAGGCTCGCGCCGAGTCCGCGGGCGGCGCGGCGGGCGGGGCCGTCGGCCATGACGGCGCGGACGAGGGCGCCGCTGACGCGCAGGACGGTGCGGCCGACGGGGTGGCGTTCGCGGTGGTAGCTGTCGAGGAGGGCCTCGGGGTCGGGGGTGCGGCCGTGCAGGACGGCGGCGAGCTTCCAGGAGAGGTTGGCGGCGTCCTGGATGCCGGTGTTCATGCCGAGGCCGCCGGCGGGGGAGTGGACGTGCGCGGCGTCGCCCGCGAGGAAGACGCGGCCCGCGCGGTAGTGGGGGACCTGGCGCTCGTCGCTGTGGAAGCGGGACATCCAGCGGGCGTCGTGCATGCCGTGGTCGGTGCCGAGGGCGTCGCGGAGGATGGCGCGCAGCTCGTCGAGGGCGACGGGGTCGGTGTCGGCGGCGCGGCCGTCGCGGCGCCAGCCGATGGCGCGGTACCAGCCGTCGCCGAAGGGGACGAGGAAGCCGAAGGCGTCGGCGCTGCCGTTGACGGCGAGGAGGTCTTCGGGCGGGTCGGTGAGGCGGACGTCGGCGAGGACCATGGAGCGGACGACGGCCTGGCCGGGAAAGGGCAGGCCGAGGGTCTGGCGGACGGTGGAGCGGACGCCGTCGGCGCCGACGACGTGGCGGGCGTGGATGCGGCGGGTGGGGCGGGTGGCTTCGGTGGCGTCCGGCGTGGCGGGGTGGACGTCGAGGGTGACGGTGTCCTGGTCCTGGAGCAGGCCGGTTACCTGACAGTCGTACTGGATGTGCACCCCTGTGGACAGCGCGCGGCGCTCCAGGAGTTTCTCTGTCTCATATTGGGGGGTGATGAGCACGAACGGATAGCGCGAGCGCAGGCGTTGGAGGGTGAGGGCAGTGGAACCGAAGGGGCGTAGGCGGTCGAGTCGGCGGCCGGTGGTGACGAGTTCGTCGGCGAGGCCGCGCGCGTCGAGCAGTTCGAGGGTGCGGGCGTGTACGGCGAAGGCGCGGGTGAGGTTGGCGGCCGTCCGCGGGCGTCGTTCGATGAGGGTGACGGAGAGTCCGGCGGCGGCGAGGTCGCCGGCGAGCAGGAGCCCGGTGGGTCCCGCGCCGACGACCGCGACGTCGACGATGTCCTGGCGGCCGCGGCCGTCCCGGTCTGCCGTGGTCGCCCTTGCTGCCGTTGCTGCCGTGGGTGCGGGCCTGGTGTCGTCGTCGGCGGCGGTCATGTCGGCAGAGTCTGCCAGCCGGGGCCCGCCGGGGGCGGGTTACGCGGCTGCGCCGCCACCGAATTCGGCCACGGCCTCGTTCACGATCCGCTCCAGGCGGGCGTGGTGGGCGCCCCGCCAGTAGACGCGCTCGCAGTCGGCGCACTGGGCGAAGACGTCGTAGGCGCGCTGCGTGCCGTGCTGGAGGCGGTCGCCGACGCTGTCCTTGTCGGCGGCGCGCAGGGAGCCGTTGCAGGCGGTGCAGCGGGTCCAGGGTGCGAGGGCGGGGGCGAACCGGCTCAGGATGTCGCGGAGTTGCTCGTCGGGGTTGTCGCTGTAGACGTACGCGCCGGCGAAGAGCTCGCGGCGCCGCAGCAGGCCGCGGTCGCGGGAGAGCAGGACGCGGCGTTCGGCGGCGGAGCGGGTGGCGAGGGCGGGGTCGCCGATGTCCTCGTTCTCGTAGGCGGCGTCGACGCCGAGGAGGCGCAGGCGGCGGGCGAGGGTGCCGAGGTGGACGTCGAGGAGGAAGCGCAGCGGCGCTTCGGGGACGCGCTGGGGGCGGTCCACGCCGAACACCTCGACGGACTGGCCGGCCCGGGGCACGTAGGAGACGGGCACCTCGTGGCCGTCGACGAGGAGGCGCCCGACCTCGGTGAGCGGGACGCCGGCCGCTTCGACGACGTGGCCGATGCTGGACGCGCCGTCGGTGGCGGTCGGTACGCGGTCCGCGCGCCGGCTGGGCGGGGCGAAGAGGCGCAGTTCGGGGGCGAGGGTGAGCTGAATGCCGGGACCGTTCACGGCCCCAGCATGCCATCGCGGGGGCGGGTGGCGCGGCTGAATAAGACGGTCGGGGCGGTGGGCCGGCCGTAGGCGTGCTGCACGGGGGAGAGGAGGCTGCCGAGGCCGGTCAGGGCGTCAGGGGGAGGTGCCAGTCGTTGCTGGGGTGGGGGGTGCCCGGGGGGTATTCGAAGTCGACCGGGCCCAGGCAGGTGAAGCCGGCCCGGCGGCAGACGGCGTTGGAGGCCGGGTGGCCGGTGCCGGGGAAGGCGTGCAGGGACCGGCGGGATCCGTGGGCGCGGACATGGCCGACGAGTTCCGCCAGCGCGGCCACCGCCAGGCCCCGGCCCTGGAACTCCGGGAGCACCGCCCAGCCAGCCTCGTACACCGGCTCGCCGCGCCACTCCCGTTCCCAGAACCCGATCGACCCGACCGTCTCCGGGCCCAGGTCGACCCGGAACATCCGGCCGGCGGCGGGCTCCCGCGCGCTCAGGGCCTCGTACCGCCGCTGCCGGTCGGTGAGCTTCTCCTCGGACTCCGGGCCGCCGAGGTGCGTGGTCATCTCCGGCGCGTTGCACCGCCGCAGCAGCGGGAAATCGTCCGCGGACCAGGGTTCCAGGCGTACGCCGGTCACGGCCAGACCAGGCAGTACGGCTGGTGGCCGGCCTCGTGGAGGCGATGGGAGAAGTCCTGCCATTCGTGCAGGAGCTGGTAGACGTTGAAGGCGTCGCGGGGACCGCCGCGGTCGGGGACCGTCGACCAGATGAACGCGGCCGCGCCGACGGACTCCTCGCCGACGCCGCGCAGCGGGTCGACCACCGTCATCGGCAGCTTGACCACCGCGTAGTCGGGATGCAGGACGACCAGTTCCAGCGGGGGCACCTTGTGCAGGGGTATGCCCTCGATGCCGGTCAGCACCATCGCGGCGACCGTCTCCGGCTTGATCTTGGTGAACATGCCGCCCATGCCGAGCTCGTCGCCGCCCAGCTCCTCCGGCCGCATGGTCTGCGGTACCCGGGCGGCCGTGGCGCCGTCGGGGGCGCCGAAGTACTTGTACGTCACTCCCATGCCGCGGCCCTTGGGGAGGCCGTCCTCACCGTCCTTGCCGTCGGGCGCCCGGGTGGGGGCCGGTACGGGATCGGCGGCCTCGGCTCCGCGGCGGCGGTGCTTGCCGCGGCGGGCTCGGGCGTCACGGGCGCGCTGCGGGTCCAGGCCGTCCGTGCCCTCGCCCGGTCCACCACCGCGTTGCATATCTCCACCCGACTGGTATTGCCTGCCCCGGCCCCGCGGCCCCCGCCACGCAGCCTGATCATCATGGCAGTGACCTCCCCCGCGGCGGCGCGGTGAAACGCCCGTCCGCAAGTCTGTCGCGGCCTCTGAGACCATGGCTGGTGTGAGCTACCCGTACCCGTATGAAGCCCCAGTTTCGCAGACGCTCTTCGAGCGCGCGTCCCTCGTGACCCCCGGCGGCGTGAACTCTCCCGTGCGCGCCTTCCGTGCCGTGGGCGGTACGCCCCGGTTCATGGTGTCCGGTACCGGTCCCTATCTGACCGATGCCGACGGGCGCGAGTACGTCGACCTCGTCTGCTCGTGGGGGCCGATGATTCTCGGCCACTCCCACCCCGAGGTGATCGAGGCCGTCCAGGCCGCGGTCGCCCGCGGCACCTCCTTCGGCACGCCCGGCGAGGGCGAGGTCGCGCTCGCCGAGGAGATCGTGGCCCGCGTCGCGCCGGTCGAGCAGGTGCGTCTGGTGTCCTCGGGCACCGAGGCGACCATGTCGGCGATCCGGCTGGCCCGTGGCTTCACCGGCCGCGCCAAGATCGTCAAGTTCGCCGGCTGCTACCACGGTCACGTCGACGCGCTGCTGGCCGCCGCCGGTTCCGGCCTGGCGACCTTCGCCCTGCCGGACACTCCCGGGGTGACCGGCGCGCAGGCCGGCGACACCATCGTGCTCCCCTACAACGACCTCGGCGCGGTGCGGGCGGCGTTCGCCGCGCACCCCGGCGAGATCGCCTGCGTCATCACCGAGGCGGCCCCCGGCAACATGGGCGTGGTCACCCCGGGCGAGGGCTTCAACCAGGGGCTGGCCGACCTGTGCCGGGAGAACGGCGCGCTCTACATCTCCGACGAGGTGATGACCGGATTCCGTACCTCCCGCGCGGGCTGGTACGGCGTGGACGGGGTCAGGCCCGACCTGATGACCTTCGGCAAGGTCATGGGCGGCGGCTTCCCGGCGGCGGCGTTCGGCGGCCGCGCTGACGTCATGGGCCACCTGGCCCCGGCCGGCCCGGTCTACCAGGCGGGCACGCTCTCCGGAAACCCGATCGCCACCGCGGCCGGTCTCGCGCAGCTGCGGCTGCTGGACGACGCGGCGTACGAGAAGGTCGACGCGGTCTCGCGGGAGATCCAGGGCCTGGTGACGGCGGCGCTGAGCAAGGAGGGCGTGGCGCACCGGCTGCAGACGGCCTCCAACATGTTCTCGGTGTTCTTCACCGAGGACGAGGTCCGCGATTACGACGACGCGAAGAAGCAGGAAGCATTCCGCTTCAACGGCTTCTTCCACTCGATGCTGGCGCAGGGCGTCTACCTGCCGCCGTCGGCGTTCGAGTCCTGGTTCGTGTCCACCGCCCACGACGAGCGCGCCGTCGAGCGCGTCGCGGCCGCGCTGCCCGCCGCCGCCCGAGCCGCCGCGGAGGCGACCGCATGAGCGACATCACCGTCGTCCACCTGATGCGCCACGGAGAGGTGCACAACCCGGACGGGGTGCTCTACGGGCGCCGGGCCGGGTACCACCTCTCGGAGCTGGGCCGGCAGATGGCCGACCGGGTCGCCGAGCACCTCCAGGACCGCGACGTCACGCACGTGGTGGCCTCCCCGCTGGAGCGGGCGCAGGAGACGGCCGCGCCGATCGCGAAGGTGCACGGCCTGGAGCTGGCGACGGACGGCCGGCTGATCGAGGCGGGCAACGTCTTCGAGGGCAAGACCTTCGGCGTCGGCGACGGCGCCCTGCGCAAGCCCGCGAACTGGAAGCACCTGACGAACCCGTTCAAGCCGTCGTGGGGCGAGCCGTACGTCGAGCAGGTCGTACGGATGATGAGCGCGATCGAGACGGCGCGGGACGCGGCGCGCGGGCACGAGGCGGTGGCGGTCAGCCACCAGCTGCCGATCTGGATCGTGCGGAGCTTCGCGGAGAAGCGCCGGCTGTGGCACGACCCGCGGCGCCGGCAGTGCACGCTGGCCTCGCTGACGTCGTTCACGTACCAGGGCGACAAGCTGGTGTCGGTGGGCTACAGCGAGCCGGCCCGGGACCTGGTCCCGGCGCACCTGCTGGCCGGGGCCAAGCCGGTGAAGGGCAAGTCGAAGGCCTTCGGGGCGTAGGGCCCGGCGGCCCCCGCCGGGAGTGCACGGGCCCTACCCCCGCCGGGGCCCGACCCCCGCCGGGGGCCGGGCCCGCGGGGCAAAGGCCGGTCATGGATTGGCTTTTTTTCATACAAGTTGTGCGCTGCAAGCCGTGTCGACGGTTCAATCCCACCTGATTGTCCGTTTATATGACGCTTCATGAGCGATGTGCGCGACTTCAGCCGAAGGGGAGTGCTCGCCCTCGGTGCCGCCGCCGCGATGGGGATCGCGGGCTGCGGTACCGGTGGAGGCGATTCCGGGCCGGGCAAGCACGGCCCGATGACCACCGGCACCGCCGCGCCGTCCCCCGCCCGGGTGATCGGTGACGGCTCCACCTCCGACACCGGACCCCAGCCGCACCAGCCGCCCCGGCCCGTGCCCCTGGAGCCCGGGCAGACCCCGCCGCAGTTCGTCGTCTTCAGCTGGGACGGCGCCGGGGAGATCGGCAACGGCCTCTTCCCCCGCTTCCTCAAGCTCGCCAAGGACCACGGCGCGGCGATGACCTTCTTCCTCTCCGGGCTGTACCTCCTCCCGGAGTCGAAGCGGGACCTCTACCACCCGCCCAACAATCCCGTCGGCGCCTCCGACATCGGGTACCTGAAGGACGAGAACGTCCGCAACACGCTCCACTTCGTCCGTCAGGCCTGGCTCGACGGCCACGAGGTGGGCACCCACTTCAACGGCCACTTCTGCGGCGGCTCCGGTTCCGTCGCCCACTGGAGCGCGGCCGACTGGCAGTCCGAGATCGACCAGGCCGTGTCCTTCGTCACCGAGTGGCGCACCAACACCGGCTTCACCGACCTCGAACCGCTCCCCTTCGACTACCGCAAGGAACTGACCGGCGCCCGCACCCCCTGTCTGCTCGGCCAGGAGAACCTGCTGCCGACCGCCGCCCGCCTCGGCTGGCGCTACGACTCCAGCTCGCCCGGCGGCCTGCAGCAGTGGCCGGTGAAGAAGGAGGGCGTCTGGGACCTGCCGCTCCAGTCGCTGCCGTTCCCGGGGCACGCGTTCGAGGTGCTGAGCATGGACTACAACATCCTCGCCAACCAGTCGCAGAACACCACCCGGGGCGTGCCCGCCAACTACCCGTCCTGGCGCTCGCAGGCCACGGCCACCTACCTCGGCGGCTTCCGCCGGGCCTACGAGACCAACCGGGCGCCCCTGTTCATCGGCAACCACTTCGAGGAATGGAACGGCGGCATCTACATGGACGCCGTCGAGGAGGCCCTCAAGGGCATGGCGGACAAAAAGGATGTACGTCTCGTATCGTTCCGGCAGTTCACCGACTGGCTGGACGTCCAGGACCAGAAACTGCTGGCCAGGCTGCGGTCCCTGGCCCCCGGTCAGGCCCCGGCCGGCGGCTGGGCCGCGTACCTCTCGGCCGTCTGAGCCGAGCCGACCGGTACTGACCAGCGCCTTAACACCCCTCCGGGGGGTGCGGAAGATCCGCAAATCGCTCATGCGAAACTTTTCACATGAGCCTTAGCCGCGCCCCCCGACGCCGCCGCTCGACCAGCGGCCGCGCCATCCTGCTGACCGCGGCGACCCTCGCGAGCGCCCTGACCCTCTCGGCGTGCGGCGACGGGGACAGCGGCAGCAAAGCCTCCGGGTCCGCCGGCGGCTACGTGACCGGCCCCAACGGCATCTCCACCGTGGCCAAGGGCGACCGCACGGACGCCCCCAAGCTGGACGGCGAGACCGTCGACGGCAAGACCCTCGACACCACCACCCTCAAGGGCAAGGTCGTCGTCCTCAACGTGTGGGGCTCCTGGTGCCCGCCCTGCCGGGCCGAGGCGCCGTACTTCGCGAAGGTCTCCAAGGAGCTGGCCGACGGCGGCAAGGACGTCGCCTTCGTCGGTCTCAACACCCGCGACACCAGCAAGCAGAACGCCGCCGGCTTCGAGGAGAACTTCGGGATCACCTACCCGAGCCTCTTCGACCCGGACGGGAAGCTGATGCTCCGCTTCCCCAAGGGCACGCTCAACCCGCAGTCCATCCCCTCCACGATCGTCCTCGACAAGGAGGGCAAGATCGCCGCCCGCACCCTCGTCGCGGTCAACGAGGAGCAGCTGCGCTCGATGATCGACCCGCTCCTCGCGGAGAAGTGACCTCGTGGTCGCCCCGTACCTCCTGGCCGCCGAAGTGACCGGCGTCAACAGCACCGTCCTGAGCGGCGGACTCCTGCTGGCCATGCCGATCGCCCTGCTCGCCGGTCTGGTCTCGTTCTTCTCGCCCTGTGTGCTCCCGCTGGTCCCCGGCTACCTGTCCTACGTGACCGGAGTCGGCGGGGCCGACCTCGCCGAGGCCCGGCGCGGCCGGATGGTGGCGGGCGCGGGCCTGTTCATCCTCGGCTTCACCGCCGTCTTCGTCTCCACCGGCGCGCTGTTCGGCTACTTCGGCTCCTCGCTCCAGGACAACAGGGAGATCATCTCCCGCGTCCTCGGCGGCCTCGTGATCGTCATGGGCTTCTTCTTCATGGGACTGATCCCGGGCCTGACGATGCGCGAGCTGCGCTTCCACCGGAAGCCCGCGGCGGGCCTGGTCGGCGCGCCCCTGCTCGGCGCG
The DNA here is from genome assembly GCF_042890765.1 of Streptomyces sp. NPDC002032. NCBI lineage: Bacteria > Bacillati > Actinomycetota > Actinomycetes > Kitasatosporales > Streptomycetaceae > Streptomyces > Streptomyces sp. NPDC002032. The sequence goes on from NZ_JBIASM010000008.1 coordinate 45,119, forward strand.
CTGTTCGGCGTCGGCTGGACGCCCTGCATGGGTCCGACGCTGGCCGCCGTCCAGACGCTGTCCATCAACCAGGCCAGCGCCGGCCGGGGCGCGCTGCTGACCGTCGTCTACTGCCTCGGTCTCGGCGTACCGTTCATCCTCGCCGCGATCGCGTTCCGCAAGGCGCTCGGCGCTTTCGGCTGGGTGAAGAAGCACTATGCGTGGGTGATGCGCATCGGCGGCGGCATGCTGATCGTGACCGGCCTGCTGCTCGTCACAGGAATGTGGGCCAGCATCGTCACCGGCATGCAGAGCTGGACCGACGGCTTCACGGTGGGGATCTGAGGGACTACAGGCACATGAGTACGACCGACAAGGCGTCCACCGAGGCGCCGCACGAGCCCGATCCCGCCGACGCGGCCGACGCCGCGGCCGGCGCGCAGCTGTCCACGGCCCCCCTGGAGGACTCGCCCACCGCCCCCGTCGGCATCGGCGTGCTCGGCTGGGCGCGCTGGTTCTGGCGGCAGCTCACCTCCATGCGGGTGGCGCTGATCCTCCTCTTCCTGCTCTCCCTGGGCTCCATCCCCGGCTCCCTCATCCCGCAGACCCAGGTCGACGCGATGAAGGTCGCGGAGTGGAAGAAGACCCACGAGTTCTGGGTCCCCGCCGCCGAGAAGCTCCAGCTCTTCGACGTCTACAGCTCGGTGTGGTTCTCCGCGATCTACATCCTGCTCTTCGTGTCGCTGATCGGCTGCATCGTCCCGCGCACCTGGCAGTTCGTCGGCCAGCTCACCGGCCGCCCGCCGGGTGCGCCCCGGCGCCTGGACCGGCTGCCGGCGTACGCGACGTGGCGTACGGGGGAGGACCCCGACGCGGTGCTCGCCTCGGCGAGGACGCTGCTGCGCGGGCGCCGCTTCCGTACGGAGGCGTCCGGGAACGCGGTGGCGGCCGAGAAGGGCTACCTGCGCGAGGCCGGGAACCTGGCCTTCCACATCGCCCTGATCGTGATGCTGGTGGCCTTCGCGGCCGGGCAGCTCTTCAAGTCCGAGGGCGGCAAGCTCGTCCTGCGCGGCAAGGGCTTCTCCAACACGCTCACCCAGTACGACGACTTCAAGTACGGCAGCCTCTTCTCCCCGGACGATCTGCCGCCGTTCTCGTTCACGCTGGACAAGTTCGACGCGACGTACGAGAAGAACGGCCCGCAGAAGGGCACCGCGCGCGACTTCAAGGCGTACGTGACCTACAGCGAGGGCGCCCACGGCGCGCCGCGGAAGTCGGAGATCGAGGTCAACAAGCCGCTGGAGATCGACGGCTCGAAGATCTTCCTGCTCGGCCACGGCTACGCGCCGGTCATCTCGGTGACCGACCCGGCCGGCAAGGTGATCTTCAAGGACGCCGTGCCGATGCTGCCCTTCGACGCGAACCTCAGCTCCTCCGGCGCGGTCAAGGTCCCGGACGGCTACCGCAACAAGAACGGCGACAAGGAACAGCTCGGCTTCAACGCCATGTTCGTGCCGACCTTCGCGGGCGAGGGCAAGGGCACGATGCTCTCGCAGTTCCCGGCGCTGGACTTCCCCGTCCTCGCGCTGAGCGCCTACCACGGCAGTCTGGGCGTGGACTCGGGCCTGCCGCAGAACGTGTACCAGCTGAACACCAGCAAGCTCCAGGAGTTCAAGGACGCCGACGGGAAGCTGTTCAAGAAGCGGCTGCTGCCCGGTGAGGCCATGGAGCTGCCCGGCGGCGAGGGGACCGTCAAGTTCGAGGGCATCGAGCGCTGGGCGACCTTCTCGGTCACCCGGCAGCCCGCCAGCGGGCTGGCCCTGGCGGGAGCGGTGGCCGCCATCGGCGGTCTGGCCGCGTCCCTGTTCATCCAGCGCCGCCGGGTCTGGGTCCGCGCGGTGCGCGGCGCGGACGGCGTGACCGTCGTCGAGATGGCGGGCCTGGGCCGCAGCGAGTCCGCGAAGCTGCCGGAGGAGCTGTCGGCGCTTTCGGCCGCCCTGTTCGAGCGGGCGCCCTCCGCGCCCGCCGCCGTACCCGAATCCGAAGATGAAGCCCACGAAGGAGAGCGCGCATGACGCTGCTCGCGGCCGCGACCAACGAGAGCCTGGCTGATCTCAGCAACAAGCTGGTGTACGCGTCGATGGCGGTCTACACGCTCGCCTTCTTCGCCCACATCACCGAATGGGTCTTCGGCAGCCGCAGCAAGGTGGGCCGTACGGCCGCCGCGCTGACGGCCGGCCGGGCCGGCGCGGCGCCCGCCGTGCAGGTGCGGACCAAGGGCGGCGGCACGGCCGTCCTGGACAAGCCGCAGGTCGTCACCCGCTCCGCCGCGGGCACCCGGGACGTCCCGGACGGTCCGGGGGCCGCGGGCGGCACCGAGAAGGGCGACCTGTACGGGCGCATCGCGGTCTCGCTGACGGTGCTCGGCTTCCTCATCGAGGCGGCGGGCGTGGTCTCCCGCGCCATGTCGGTGCAGCGGGCCCCCTGGGGCAACATGTACGAGTTCTCGGTGACCTTCTCCACGGTGGCCGTCGGCGCGTACCTGGCCCTGCTGGCGCTGAAGAAGAACGTCCGCTGGCTCGGCCTGATCCTGATCACGACGGTCCTGCTGGACCTCGGCATCGCCACGACCTGGCTCTACACCGCCAGTGACCAGCTGGTCCCGGCCCTGCACTCGTACTGGCTGTGGATCCACGTCTCGACCGCCATCTTCTGTGGCGCGGTCTTCTACATCGGCGCGGCGGGCGCGGTGCTCTACCTCTTCCGCGACAGCTACGAGAGCCACCTGGAGGCCGGCCGCACCGTGGGCCGCTTCCGTTCCTCGGTGATGGAGCGGCTGCCCTCGGCGGCCTCGCTCGACAAGTTCTCGTACCGCATCAACGCGGCGGTGTTCCCGCTGTGGACGTTCACCATCGTCGCGGGCGCGATCTGGGCGGGCGACGCCTGGGGCCGCTACTGGGGCTGGGACCCCAAGGAGGTCTGGTCGTTCGTGACGTGGGTGGCGTACGCCTGCTACCTGCACGCACGGGCCACGGCGGGCTGGAAGGGGCGCAAGGCGGCGTACCTGGCGCTGTTCGCGTTCGCCTGCTGGATCTGGAACTACTACGGCGTGAACATCCTGCTCAGCGGCAAGCACTCGTACGCGGGCGTCTAGTCCCGGCGGCGGACCGGCCCCGGCGGGGGACCGGCCCGAGCGGCGGACGACCCCGGACCGGCCCCGGCCGGCGCGCGGCCTACGCGTCCTTCTCCAGGACGTAGGCGGCGCGCCGGCCGGGGCCGGTCCCGTTGTCGAGGAAGAAGTACAGCTCCAGCGACTTGCGGGCGTCGCGGCGCAGTTCGAAGGTCCAGGAGTAGCGGCCGGGCGCCTTGGTGACGGTCCCGGCGCGGGTGGCGGTGCCGGTCGCGGCGGGCAGGACCAGGCGCAGGTGCTGGCCGAAGTTGCGGCCCGCGTCGCGGGCGTCGGTCAGCCGCCAGCGGGCGGGGCCGCTGAGCCGCCAGCCGGCGGCGTAGTCGCCCTCCTGGCCGTCGAGGAGGGTGACGGAGGCGCTGCCGTCGGCGCGGAAGACGATCGCGGTGCCGTCGACGCAGTGCCAGGTGCCGACGATCTCGTTGAGGTCGGCGTCGTAGACGGCGGGCACGGGGGGAGCGGCGTAGTGCCGCGGGCTGCCCCCGGTCATGGCGAGCAGGGCGCAGGCGAGCACTCCGTAGGCGAGGAGGTTGCGCAGGATCGTGTCGACGATCCGCGGCCCGCTCCGCGCGGGGGTCCGTGACGGTGCCCGTGACAGTCGCATGGGCTCATTCTGGCAGCCGACTTGAACGCGTTCAATCAGCTTTTGCGTCACATTTTGCCGCGCCGCGGGCGCGGCGCCCTCAGTCCTTGTCCTTGTCCCTCTCGTCCTTCTTCTCGCCCTTCTTCTCGTCGTTCCTCTCGCGCTCCTCGCGCAGCGAGTTCAAGAACTCCGGGTTGTCGTCCGGGGCCACCCACTGGGTGCGCCCGGCGCGACCGCCGCCCACGCCGGTGCGCTTCTTGCCCGCGAACAGCCACACCACCGGCCCGACGATCGAGAACAGCAGGATGATGATCACCCACACCACCTTCGGGAGGTGCTTGACCTCCTCCTCGGGGGTGTTCAGACAGTCGATGAAGGTGTAGATGGTCAGCGCGAGGATCAGCAGGAACGGCAGATAGCGCAGCACGGTGTGGGACCGACTCCCAGGCAGTGGCGGCGGGCCCGCGCGGGGCCCCGGTGACGTCCCCAGGGTAGTTGGTGACGGATACTGGGCCCCATGGCTTACGACGATCTCCGCTCGCTGCTCCGGGCTCTGGAGCGGGAGGGCGACCTCAAGCGCATCAAGGCCGAAGTCGACCCGTACCTGGAGATCGGGGAGATCGTCGACAGAGTGAACAAGGCCGGCGGTCCGGCCCTGCTCTTCGAGAACGTCAGGGGCGCGGCGATGCCGCTGGCCATGAACGTCTTCGGGACCGACCGCCGCCTCCTGAAGGCCCTCGGCCTGAAGTCCTACGCCGAGATCAGCGAGAAGATCGGCGGCCTGCTGAAGCCGGAGCTGCCCCAGGGCTTCATCGGCGTCCGCGAGGCCTTCGGCAAGCTCGGCTCGATGGTGCACGTACCGCCGAAGAAGGTGAAGGGCGAGTCCGCGCCCGTCCAGGAGGTCGTCCTCACCGGCGACGACGTGGACCTGGACCAGCTGCCGGCCCTCTTCACCTGGCCCAAGGACGGCGGCGACTTCTTCAACCTGGGCCTCACGCACACCAAGCACCCCGAGACGGGCGTGCGCAACCTCGGCCTCTACCGCCTCCAGCGCCACGACAAGCGCACCATCGGCATGCACTGGCAGATCCACAAGGACAGCCGCAACCACTACGCCGTCGCCGCCGCGCGCGGCGAGCGGCTGCCGGTCGCGATCGCCTTCGGCTGCCCGCCCGCCGTGACCTACGCCTCCACGGCGCCGCTGCCGGGCGACATCGACGAGTACCTCTTCGCCGGGTTCGTCGCGGGCAAGCGCATCGAGATGGTCGACTGCAAGACGGTCCCGCTCCAGGTGCCGGCCAACGCCGAGGTCGTCATCGAGGGCTGGCTGGAGCCCGGCGAGATGCTCCCCGAGGGACCCTTCGGCGACCACACCGGCTTCTACACCCCGCAGGAACCCTTCCCCGCGCTGAAGATCGACTGCGTGACGATGCGCAAGCGCCCGCTGCTCCAGTCCATCGTCGTCGGCCGTCCGCCGACCGAGGACGGGCCGCTGGGCCGCGCGACGGAACGCTTCTTCCTGCCCCTGCTCAAGATCATCGTGCCGGACATCGTGGACTACCACCTGCCCGAGTCGGGCGGCTTCCACAACTGCGCGATCGTCTCGATCGACAAGAAGTACCCCAAGCACGCGCAGAAGGTCATGCACGCCATCTGGGGCGCCCACATGATGTCGCTGACCAAGCTGATCATCGTGGTGGACAAGGACTGCGACGTCCACGACCTGCACGAGGTGTCCTGGCGGGCCCTGGGCAACACCGACTACTCCCGCGACCTGACGGTCGTCGAGGGGCCGGTGGACCACCTCGACCACGCCTCGTACCAGCAGTTCTGGGGCGGCAAGGCGGGCATCGACGCCACGAAGAAACTGCCGGAGGAGGGTTACACGCGCGACGGCGGCTGGCCCGACATGGTGGAGTCCGATCCCGCGACGGCGGCCCTCGTGGACCGCCGCTGGAAGGAGTACGGCCTGTGAGCCCCATCGCCGTGGGCGGTCCCGCCCTCTTCATCGGCAGCGACACCCCGTGCGTCGCGCTGGTGCGCCCCGAGATCGACCCGGCCCAGCCGGCGGTCCGCGAGGCAGCCGAGCGCGCCGGAGTCACCCCCGAGGAGTTCGCCGGACCGTCGGACCTGTGGCAGCTGATCGCCGACCGCACCGACGGAGAGGGCCGCGAGATCGCCCTGAACGACCTCTCCACCGCCGACGCCGCCGATTTCGCCGACCGGATGCTCGCCGCGATCGCCGACCCGGAGGCCGAGTTCTCCCTCGTGCTGACCGTGGCCGCGCACGACGTGCTGCGGCTGGACGGCCGCCCGGCCGGCGAGGGCTTCGCCTTCCTGGCCGGCGTCGTCCCGCCGCCCTCCGAGGGAACGCCCCCGCTGGAGGTGGAGATCGGCCCGCAGTCCGTCGCCGACCTGCGCGCCGAACTCGAACAGTTCCGGAGGTCCCTCGGATGACGTCGGCCGCCGAGGGAGTCCTCGGATCCGGACCGGCCCCGCAGGCCGGCGGCAAGGTGAAGGCGTTCCTGCGGCTCGTGATGATCGAGCACTCGGTCTTCGCGCTGCCCTTCGCCTACATCGCTGCGCTCACCGCCATGTTCCGGCTGGACGGGACGGTCCACTGGGGCACGCTGCTGCTCGTCACGGTGTGCATGGTGGGCCTGCGGACCTTCGCCATGGCCGCGAACCGGATCATCGACCGGGAGATCGACTCCCGCAACCCCCGCACCGCCGGGCGCGAACTGGTCACCGGCGCGGTGTCCGTGCGGACGGCGTGGACGGGGGCCGGGGTCGCGCTCGTGGTGTTCCTCGGCTCGGCGGCGCTGCTGAACCCGCTCTGCCTGATGCTGGCGCCGATCGCCGTCGTGCCGATGGTCGTGTACCCGTACGGCAAGCGGTTCACGGACTTCCCGCACGCCATCCTGGGCCTGGCCCAGGCGATGGGCCCGATCGGCGCCTGGCTGGCCGTCACCGGTGAGTGGTCCTGGGACGCGGTCATCCTGGGCCTGGCCGTCGGCGTGTGGATCGGCGGCTTCGACCTGATCTTCGGCTGCCAGGACGTGGCGGCGGACCGCGCGGAGGGCGTGCGCTCGGTCCCCGCGCGCTTCGGGATCCCGGCCGCCCTGTGGGGCGCGCGCGGGGCGCACGTGGTGACCACCGCGCTCCTGGCCTGGTACGCCGTCGCCACGGACGCGGGTCCGCTGTTCTGGTGCGGACTGCTGGTCGTCGTGGGGGCGTTCCTCTACGAGCACACCATCGTCAAGCCGCACGACCTGTCCCGGCTGAACCGGGCCTTCTTCACGGTGAACGGCTTCATCGGCATCGCGCTGTTCGTGTGCGCGCTGGCGGACCTGGTGACGCGGGGCCTCAGGGGCTGACACCGCTCCGTCCCACCCCCTGGGACGGGCGGTCACCTAACCGAGTGCCGACGCTGTGTGGCCGGATAGTCTCGGAGGTATGACTGAGCGCAAGCGCACCCCGTGGGTGGTCGGGGTTTCCGGGGCCTCCGGGACGCCGTACGCGGCGGCGGTGATCCGCGGGCTGCTGGCGGCGGGCGAGGACGTGGACCTGGTGGTCAGCCGCGCCTCGCGGCTGACCCTGCTGGACGAGACGGGGATCGCCTTCCGGGACGCGCACTGGCGGGAGGACCTCGCCGAGTGGCTGGGCCGGGGGGCCGACGGGAAGCCGGGCACCTTCGGGGCACCGGTTCTGGACGACGTCCGGTACTGGGGAGCGGGGGACCTGGCGGCCGGTCCGAGCTCGGGCTCGTACCCCGTGAAGGGGATGCTGATCGTCCCGGCTTCGACGGCGTGCGTGGCCGGCGTGGCGCTGGGGCTGTCGAAGGACCTGCTCCAGCGCGTCGCGAGCGTGACGCTCAAGGAGCGGCGCCGGCTGGTGGTCGCGGTGCGGGAGACCCCGCTGAACGGGCAGACGCTCAGGCATCTGGTGGCGCTGGACGAGGCGGGCGCGATCGTGCTGCCCGCCTCCCCGGCGTTCTACGCGGGTGCGACGCACATCCAGGACCTGGTTGATTTCGTCGCGGGGCGGGTGCTCGACGCGGCAGGGGTGCCGCATCGGCTGTACCGCCGGTGGGAGGGGGAGCTTGGCAGCGCCCGCCCCCGTGGCCAGTCCGGTGACTAGCGCTTCTTGGCGCCGCTCGGCTTGCGGGTCTTGTCGACCCGGTGCGCGGCGGACGGCTGGTCGGTGCGGGATCGGTTGGCCAGCTCCTGGAGCTGTCGCATGTGCGCGTAGGCCATCTCGATCGTGTACACGGTGAACCACTCCTGAAGATCGTCATTGATCTGTTGAAAGATTCACAGGGTGTTGACCCTGTGTGCCTTAGATTCTATACCTAGACTTGCAGGATCGCCGAATAATGGAAGGCTCCACGTAATGGACACGGTGGACAGGCAGCTCATCCAGGCACTTCGCGAGAACGGTCGTGCCTCGTACGCGGAGCTGGGCCGTCTCGTGGGCCTCTCCGGCCCCAGCGTCACCGACCGGATCAACCGCCTGGAGACGGCGGGCGTGATCACCGGCTACCGCGCGACCGTGGACTCGGCCTCGCTCGGCCTCGGCGTCACCGCGCTGATCGGCATCTCCCTCTCCGACGCCGCGGACCACGAGGACGTGGCGCGCCGGCTGCGCGACCTGGCCGAGATCGAGGACTGCTGGTTCATCGCCGGTGACGACTCCTTCATGCTGAAGGTCCGCGCCAGCGACGTCGACGGCCTGGAGAAGATCATCCGCAGGCTGTCCGGCACCAAGGGCGTCTCGCGCACCCGCACCACGATCGTGCTCTCCACGAAGTGGGAGAACCGGGTCGGGGAGCTGCCCGAGGAGGGCTGAGAGTACGGTGGGTGGCGGTTGCACGCAGGACGGGACACATAGAGGAGACACCGGCATGGACGCTGGGCTCAAGCGCGAGCTGGAGGAGAAGGTCCGCTCCGGCGAGCGGCTGACGCGTGAGGACGGCATCGCCCTCTACGAGTCGGACGACCTGGCCTGGCTGGGCGGACTCGCCCACGAGGTGCGCACGCGCAAGAACGGCGACGTCGTCCACTTCAACGTCAACCGCCACCTCAACATGACGAACGTGTGCACCGCCTCCTGTGCGTACTGCTCGTTCCAGCGCAAGCCGGGCGAGAAGGACGCGTACACGATGCGCATCGAGGAAGCCGTCCGCCTGGCCAAGGCCATGGAGAACGAGAACCTCACCGAGCTGCACATCGTCAACGGCCTGCACCCCACCCTGCCGTGGCGGTACTACCCGCGCTCCCTGTCCGCCCTCAAGGAGGCGCTGCCGAACGTCTCGCTGAAGGCGTTCACGGCCACCGAGATCCACCACTTCGAGACGATCTCCGGCCTCTCGGCCTCCGAGATCCTCGACGAGCTGATCGACGCCGGCCTGGAGTCCCTCACCGGCGGCGGCGCGGAGATCTTCGACTGGGAGGTCCGCCAGCACATCGTGGACCACCGCACGCACTGGGAGGACTGGTCGCGCATCCACCGCCTGGCGCACGAGAAGGGCCTCAAGACCCCCTCGACGATGCTCTACGGGCACATCGAGGAGCCGCGCCACCGCGTGGACCACGTCCTGCGGCTGCGCGAGCTCCAGGACGAGACCGGCGGCTTCCAGGTCTTCATCCCGCTGCGCTACCAGCACGACTTCGTGGACATGCAGGACGGCAAGGTCCGCAACAAGCTCCAGGCGCGCACGACGATGGCGACCGGCGCGGAGGCCCTGAAGACCTTCGCGGTCTCGCGCCTGCTCTTCGACAACGTCCCGCACGTCAAGGTCTTCTGGGTGATGCACGGCGTGCAGACCGCCCAGCTCGCGCTCCAGCATGGCGCGGACGACATGGACGGCTCGGTCGTCGAGTACAAGATCACGCACGACGCGGACAACTACGGCACGCCGAACAAGCTGGGCCGTGACGACCTGCTGGAGCTGATCCGCGAGGCGGGCTTCCGCCCGGTCGAGCGGAACACGCGCTACGAGATCATCCGCGAGTACCCCGGCCCCGAGGCGGGCCTGCGCGAGTCGCCGCAGGCGATGCGCGTCTGACGCCGGCCCGTGCGGCGGGCGTGACGGAACCCCGGTCCCTCGCGGACCGGGGTTTTTCGTTGCCCGGCGGTTGTCATCGGCCAGTTGTAATAGATAAGCTGCCGTAATGACCCTTACGTTTACCTTCGATCCGGTGATCGGCCCCGCCCTGCGCGACGGCATCGCGGACCTGTGGACCGAGGTCTCCAACGCGGGTGGCGCGGTCGGCTTCGTGCCGCCCGTCACCCGCGACGACATCCGGCCCGAGCTGGTCAAGCACCTGGCCGCCCTGGCCGAGGGGCGCAACCGGCTGCTGGTCGGCCACGACGGGCGCGGCCGGGTCGCCGCCGTCGCCTTCCTCACCCTCAACACCCACCGGCTCCAGAAGCACTGGGTGTGGGCGTACACCGTCATGGTCGCCCCCGCCCTCCAGGGCCGGGGCGCCGGCCGGGAGCTGATGGCCGCCCTCGCCGACGCGGCGCGCTCGATGGAGGGCATCGAAGCCGTCCGGCTGACCTGCCGGGGCGGCCTCGGGCTGGAGCACTTCTACGCGGCGTGCGGGTACAAGGAAGTCGGCCGGGTGCCCGACGCCATCCGCGTCGCCCCCGGCGACGACCGCGACGACATCACGATGCTGCTGCCGCTGCACTGACCCCGGCGGCCCGGAGCGGGGGCCGGGCGTGCTTCACTGGACGGGCACGTGCCGACGTAGACGACGAGAGAGAAGGGGTCACCGTGTCCCTCAAGCCGAGCGCGACGATCCGCTACACCGCGATGCGCCTGGGCATCTTCGTCGGATGCCTGGTGCTGGTGGCCGTTCTGGTCAAGCTGGGGGCCGTGCCCTCCGCGCTGGGCGACGCCAACCCCGCCTGGATCGTGCTGCTGGCCCTGGTGCTCTCCGCCCCGCTCTCCTTCGTCCTGCTGCGCAAGCAGCGTGACGAGATGTCGGCGCAGATCTCCGGCCGCGTCGCGGGCGCGAAGGAGAAGCTGGCCGAGAACCGCAGCCAGGAGGACGCGGCTGACGACGCCGCCCGCGTGAGCTGACCGCTCCACCTGACCGCAGGCCCCGCGGGTCTGCCGCGGACCGTCGGAGTCTGACCGGAACTCTTTCTTCCGGTTGGCTTTCTCACACACCCGCCCCGCATCACCGACGACACACCGCCCCGGCGCCGGGAACTCCACCCGCCACGCCGGGGCTTCGGCGTTCCCGGGCTTCCGCGCGTCCTCCACGCCGCCCAACCGCGCCCCAACCGCGCCCCAACCCAAAGAACGCCTTTGAGATTCTCAAAGCAGAAGTGTTAGCGTGTTCAACATGTCGACCCCAGCCGTGCCCCCGATGACCGCGAGCGTCCCGCTCGTGGCGCGCCTGCACGTCGACCTCTGCCGCCGCGTGTCCGCGGCCTGTTGCTGTTGAGCTGAACCGCTTCAGCAGCGGTCCCCGGCCGGCCCGGCCCCTTTCCGGCTGCCGCCGCACCGCATCCCTCGCAGAAACCTTCCGCCGTACGTCGTGCGTCCCCCCGGAGAGTGTCCGTGTCCGCGTCCCCCCAGGCCCAGGCTCCCGCCAAGGCCTCGTTCAAGTTCCCGTTCTGGGCCCAGATAGTCGCCGGCCTCGCGCTCGGCGTCCTCTTCGGCTGGCTCGCCCGCAGCCAGGACGTCAGCTGGCTCAAGACCACGCTGGAGCAGGTCGGCGACATCTTCATCCAGCTCCTGAAGCTGGCCGTCGCGCCCCTCGTCTTCTTCGCGATCCTGGTGTCCATCACCAACCTGCGCAAGGTCAACAACGCCGCGCGGCTCGCGACCCGCACCCTGCTCTGGTTCATGATCACCTCGCTGATCGCGGTGGCCATCGGCCTCGCCATCGGCCTGCTGACCGACCCGGGCGCCGGCACCGGCCTCACCCCGGCCGACGGCAAGGAGCCCAAGCGGCACGGCTCCTGGATCGACTTCCTGACCGGCATCGTGCCGAAGGACATCATCACGCCGTTCACCGAGCTGAACGTGCTGCAGATCGTCTTCCTCGCCGCCGTCGCGGGCATCGCCGCCCTCCAGCTCGGCAGCAAGGCCCAGCCCGTCCTGAACCTCGCCGAGTCGGTCCTCGAACTCCTCCAGAAGGCCCTGTGGTGGGTCATCCGCCTCGCCCCGATCGGCACCGTCGGCCTCATCGGCACCGCCATCGCCAGCTACGGCTGGGACCTGATCGGCAAGTACGCCACCTTCACCGCCGACATCTACATCGGCTGCGCGCTCGTGATGTTCGGCGTGTACCCGCTGCTGCTCGCGACGGTCGCCAAGGTCAACCCGGTCCAGTTCTTCAAGGGCGCCTGGCCGGCCATCCAGCTGGCCTTCGTCTCCCGCTCCTCGGTCGGCACCATGCCGGTCACCCAGAAGGTCACCGAGCGCCTCGGCGTCCCGAAGGAGTACGCCTCCTTCGCCGTCCCGTTCGGCGCCACCACCAAGATGGACGGCTGCGCCGCGATCTACCCGGCGCTCGCCGCGATCTTCATCGCGAACATCTTCGACGTGCAGCTGGGCATCAAGGAGTACCTGCTCATCGCGTTCGTCTCGGTCGTCGGCTCCGCCGCCACGGCCGGCCTCACCGGCGCGACCGTGATGCTGACCCTGACCCTCTCCACGCTGGGCCTGCCGCTGGCCGGCGTCGGCCTGCTGATGGCGATCGACCCGATCCTGGACATGATGCGCACCGCCACCAACGTGGCCGGCCAGGCCGTCGTCCCGGTCATCGTCGCCGCCCGCGAGGGGATCCTGGACAAGGAGGCGTACGCCGCCGCCTCGTCCTTCCCGCTCGACGGACCGGCCGCCGAGCCGGCCGCCGCGGAGCCGGCGAAGGTCCCCGTCGCCGCCTGACGCCCCGAGGCACCCGTACACGCCGCAGCCCCCGCCCCCGTCCGGGCGGGGGCTGCGGCGCGCGTGCCACCGGATCCCGGGTTCCCGCGACGCGGTGGGGGCGTCGGGAACGGGCCGGAGGGCGGGGGGAACCGGGACGCGGGGGGCCGCGATCCGGTTCCGCCCGATGTCTCCTGATGAAAAGTACGGAAGGTAAATCCAACCCACCGAACCCCTCCGGCTCCCCGGTAACTCACATGGGTGAACGGTCCCAACTTGACTGGATTTCCTGGTGGTTGGCTGGCATATGCTCGCCCCGCCACCGCAGAAATGAGACGGCCCCCGCCGGGACTGGCATCCCGGGCGAGGGCCTAACCAACTAGGAACACACCTTCCCAATGGCTCTTCAGCACCTTAGCGCGCACGCGCGCTCCGCGTCCCGGCCTCGCTCCGGAACCCCCCGATCCGGTGTCGTCCACGTCAATGTGCGGCACGCCGATCACTACACCGTGGTCGGCAACCACCTGGCCCAGCACCGGGCGTTGTCGCTCGTGGCGATCGGCCTCGCGCTCCACATCCAGTCGCTGCCCGCCGGTGCCAAGGTCGGCATCAAGGCGCTCGCCGACCGGTTCCCCGAGGGGGAGGTCCGGATCGCGGCCGCCCTGCGGGAACTGGAGGCGCACGGGTACCTGGAGCGCAGCCGCGTACGGACCCCCGAGGGGCGGGTGCTGACCCGGACGGTGTCCTACAACCGCCCGCGCGGCGCTCCGCTCCCGCAGCCGCCGCAGCCGCTCCCGCTCCCGCAGCCGCCGCCGGCGACACCCGTACCCGAGACCGTACTTGAGCCGGTACCCGTATCCGTGCCGGTCGTGGTTTCCCCGCCGGTGCTCGCCCCGGTGCCGGAGGTGGAGGCGGAGTGTGGGGTGGCGCCCGTGCGGGCGGAGGCCGTGGATCTGCTCGCCCGGCTGCGGGCCGACGACCCGCGCCTCCTGCTCGCCGAGCGCGACGTACGCCGCCTCGCGCCCGGGGTGTCGGGCTGGCTCGACCGGGGGGCCGATCCGGAGGCCGTGCGGCAGGTGCTCTCGGCGAGCCTGCCCGCCGACCTCCGGCATCCTGCGGCCCTGATCGCGCACCGCCTGAAGGCCGGGATCCCGCCGCGGATGCCCGCACCGGCCGCCCCCGACGCGCACGCCCGGCGGCCCGATCCGCTCCAGACCTGCGACGGCTGCGAACGGGCCTTCCGGGCCCCCGCTCCCGGCCGCTGCCGCGACTGCCCGCCGGATCCGGCTCCGCCGGCCGTGGCCTGAGGGCAGGCCCGGCCCGCGGCTACCGGCTACCGGCTACTCAGGGCACTTGAGGCAGTCCCACGGGCTCCACGGCTGTCCGGGGGCCATCCGGACCGTGCCCCAGGCCTTGTCCCAGGTGCTCGTGGCGTAGACCATGATCGCGTCCGGGTGGCCGGGGTCCGGGCGTTCCTGGATGCCGACCGCGCTCTTGGCGGGACCGCCCAGGGACGTCCACCCGCTCCACTTGCCGTTCGTCGTGTAGCGGGTCCAGATCATGTAGTCGGTGCCGACCAGGAACTGTTCCTTCTCGCCGCCCGGCAGGGCGTGCTTGGTCACCCCGTACTCACAGATGTAGATGCCGCCGCCCCCCGCGGTGCAGTGGTCCGCCGCCCGGGCCGGCACGGTGGCCAGGGTGAGTCCGGTCATGGCGAGGGCCGCCAGTACGGCTGCCTTGATCCTTCGCATGTTCTCCGTTGCTCCTTCGTCACGCGCCGGGAACTGGTGGTCGGTCAGTTCCCGTACGCGTGTCCACTCTAGGAGGCGGCGGCGGAGGTCCGTTCGGCGGCCGAGCGTTCGACGCAGAACTCGTTCCCCACGGGGTCCGCCATCGTCACCCAGCCCGCGCCGTCGGGCTTGCGGTGGTCGCCGACGACGGTGGCGCCGAGCGCGAGGAGGCGCTCGACCTCCTCGTCGCGGGTGCGGTCCTGCGGCTGGAGGTCCACGTGCAGGCGGTTCTTGACCACCTTCGCGTCGGGAACCGCGATGAAGAGCAGGGCCGTGCCGGCCGAGGTCACCAGGACCTCCGGGTCGCCCGGGAGGTCGTTCTCGGCGATGGTCCCGTCCAGGACGGCGGCCCAGAACCCCGCCAGGGTGTAGGGGTCGGCACAGTCGAAGGTCACGTGTCGTACGAGAGAGGCCATGGCGGCACTATCGGCCGCCCCGAGGGCGTTGTCCACCGGGATTCGGACGTTGGATCAACTCCGGCCGGTGCTGGGCATGGTGCTACGTTCACTGGCATCATGTTGCTGAGGCTGAACACCGCGGACGGGAGTCCGCTCCACGAGCAGGTGGCGGGCGCGCTCCGGCGCGCCATCGCCGAGGGGGAGTGCGCGCCCGGGGACCGGATCCCGCCCGCGCGGGACCTCGCGGGCGCGCTGGGGGTCAATGCCAACACCGTGCTGCGCGCGCTGCGGACGCTGCGCGACGAAGGGCTGCTGGAGTTCCGGCGGGGCCGCGGAGTGACCGTCGCCGAGGGGGCGGACGGGCGCTCCGGGGTGCTGGAACGCGTACGCGCTCTGGTGGCGGACGGGGCGCGGCTCGGCTACAGCAGGGCCGATCTCATCGAAATGATCGGGGAGTTGCCGTGAAGGACCGTGCGGGGTGGGGCGTGGCCGGCTGGACGGCCGGGGTGCTGGTGGTCCTGGTGGCGCTGCCGTGGGCCGCGAGCGGGAGGCTGCCGCGGCGGCTGGCCACGCACTGGCCGGCGGGATCCGGTGGCCCGGACGGCTCGATGCCGCTGTGGGCGGCGGCCGCCGTCCCGGCGGGGGTGTGGGTCCTGCTGGTCGGTGGCGTCGTCCTCGGGCGGCGGCTCGCGGGGCCGGGCGGCTGGGTCGCCGGAACGCTGGGCGGCGCCGGGGCCGGGCTGGCCGGTGGGCAGGCCGCGATCGTACGGGCCAACCTCGACCGGGCGGACTGGCGGCAGGCCGGGCCGATGACGGGGTGGGCCGTGGGGGTCGCGGTGGCGGCCGTACTGATCGCGCTCGGCGGGGCGCTGGCGGGCCGCCGGGACGCCGCGCAGCCGGTGCCCGACGGGCCGGTGCTGCGGATCCCGGACGGTGAACGGCTCGTCTGGCTCTCCCGGGAGAGCAATCCGTGGCTCCGGCTGGCCGGTGCCGCGTGCGGGCTGGTGGCGGTGGGCGCGGCCCTGGCGGTACTGGCCGGACTGACGGGCCCGGCATGGGCGGTGGCCCTGCCGGCCGGCTTCGCCTCGCTGGCCCTGCTGGGCTGCTCCTCGGTCCGGGCCCGGGTGACGGTACGGGGCCTGGAGGTGGCCCTCGGCCCGCTGGGGCTGCCGGTGCGCAGCTGGCCCGTGCGGGCCATCGAGTCGGCCCGCGCCGAACACCGCACCCCCGCACAGGCGGGCGGCTGGGGCTACCGCATCAACGGCCTGGGCACGACGGTGATGCTCCGCGGCGGCGAGTGCCTGGTCATCCGCGCGAAGGGCCGCGACTTCGCCGTCTCCGTCCCCGACGCCGCCCGCGGCGCGGCCCTGCTGAACACCCTGGCCGCCCGCCGGACGGCATCTTCGGCCGCGGCGCCGGCGGCCCACCCCCGGACGGGTGCCCCGGCCGCCGCCCTGTTCGTCCGGGGGGCCGCCCGGGCCTGGCGGCGGGTCTTCGGTCAGGAGCGGGAGTAGGAGCCGAGTCCGATCAGGCAGTAGACGTACTGGTTGAGGACGCTGCCGTTGAGGGTGTAGCGGTACGAGAACGCGTACTCCGTGTCCGGATTGTTCTTGCACTGCTCCATGTCGGAGGAGAAGGGGAACCTCTCGATCACCTTGTAGTGCGCGTCGGAGGCCGAACAGGAGACCTCGTCCACGTTGTTGACGCGCTGGGCCGTCTCGGAGTCCGGGAGCTGGCCGTTGAGGCAGGTGCCCTTGTCGAAGGGGGTCGGGGCGGCGCTCGTCGGGGCGGGGGCCGGAAGGGCCGGGAGGGTGGGGAGCGCCGGCGGGGTCGGCCGGGTCGTCGGCTCGTAGGTGTACGTGGGGGAGTACGTGGGGGTCTGGTACGCGGTGGTGGCCGGGCTGGAGTACGTCGGGCTCGCCGAGGCCGTGTTGTTGGCGTCGTCGGAGTTGTCGTTGCTCGCCACGACCACGACGGCGATCACGACGGCCGCCGCGCCCAGGGCCAGGAGGCAGCCCAGGGGGCTCGACTTCTTCGGCACCGGGGGCGGGGCCGCTCCCGGGGCGGTGACGCGGACGCGGAGCAGGACCTCGTTGTCGCCGAAGCGGGCCCGGACGAGGTCGCCGTCCCGGGAGGGCGGGATGCGCAGGCGGGCCGTGCCGTTGGGCAGCGGGACGGTGACGATGGTGCCCTCGGCGGCCTGCTGCGGGGTGAGCGGTAACTGTATTTCCTGCGGTTGCGACGACACCGGACGCTCCTCACGGTGGACGGGAGTGCGGAAGCCGCCGGGCGGACCCCCGTGGGGATTGTGCCCGGCGGCCGCGGGCGGCCGCAGGCGTTCCGGGTCGCTGTTGCAGGGCGGTTACCCGGCGGCCCGGGGCGGGGCGGGGTGCTGTGCGCCGCCGCCGGGCCGGGGGTGCGGGGTCCCGGGGGCGCGGGGGTGTGTGGGCAGGGGGTGGGAGGTGGGTGAAGAAGCGGTCCGGGGGCTGGTCGGAGGGGGTTACCCGTGCGTAAATTACCGGCGGTAACTCCATCCCGACCGAGGAGAAAGCCGTGGAAGCCGAGCCGAAGCTGGTCGAGCCCGTCAAGACGACCGTCGCCGGGGTGGTGCGCGAGGTGTCGGTGCCCGCCCTCGCCCGGATGCCGGTGAGCGGCTCGCTCGGGGACCTTCCCTTCGAGAACGCCCGCCAGGCCCCGCACGAGCCCGTGCTCGCACGCAAGGGGCGCGACGGCGCCTGGCGGGACGTCACCGCCGCCGAGTTCGCCCACGAGGTGCTCGCCGTGGCCAAGGGGCTGATCGCCGAAGGGCTCCAGGAGGGCGACCGGCTGGCCATCATGGCCCGGACCACCTACGAGTGGACGCTGCTGGACTTCGCCGGCTGGGCCGCCGGGCTGGTCACCGTACCGGTCTACCCCACCTCCTCCGTCCACCAGGCGCGCTGGATCCTGCACGACTCCGGGGCCGTTGCCTGCGCCGTCGAGGACACCGTGCAGGCCCGCCTGATCAGCGCCGAGCGCGGCAACCTGCCCGGGCTCGCGCACCTGTGGGAGTTCGACACGGGCGCCGTCGCCCGGCTCGTCAAGGCCGGCGAGGACCTGCCCGACGCGATCGTGCACGCGCGCAGATCCACCCGTACGCCGCAGTCCATCGCCACGCTCGTCTACACCTCCGGCACCACCGGGCAGCCCAAGGGGTGCGTGCTGACCCACGGGAACTTCTACGCCGAGGTCGACAACGCGGTGGAGCTGCTCCACCCGGTGTTCAAGTCGGCCACCGACGACCCGGCCTCCACCCTGCTCTTCCTGCCGCTGTCCCACGTCTTCGGGCGCATGGTCGCCGTCGGCTGCATGCGGGCCCGCGTCAAGCTGGGCCACGCGCCGAGCATCGCCACCGAGGACCTGCTCGCCGACCTCGCCGGCTTCCGGCCGACGTTCCTGCTGGCCATCCCCTACGTCCTGGAGAAGGTCCACAACACCGCCCGTGCCACCGCCGAGAGCATGGGACGGGCAGCCTCCTTCGACCGTGCCTCCCGCATCGCGCAGAGCGTCGGCGAGGAGCGCAGCCGCGGCCGGCGGCCGTCGATGGCGCTGCGGGCCGCGCACGCCCTGTACGACCCGCTCGTCTACCGGCGGATCCGCGCGGCGATGGGCGGACGCGTGCGGTACGTGCTGAGCGGTGGCTCACCGCTCGGGCGGCGCCTCGCCGCCTTCTACACGGGCGCCGGGATCGAGGTGTTCGAGGGCTACGGGCTCACCGAGACGACCGCCGCCTCCACCGTCACCCCGCCGCTGCGGCCCCGCCTCGGCACGGTCGGCTGGCCGCTGCCCGGAACGGCGGTGCGCATCGCCGACGACGGGGAGGTGCTGCTGCGCGGGGCGCACGTCTTCGCGGGCTACTGGAACGTCGCCGCGCAGCAGCCCGGCGACTGGCTGCCCACCGGCGACATCGGCGAGCTCGACGCAGACGGCTACCTCACCATCACCGGCCGCAAGAAGGACATGATCATCACCTCCGGCGGCAAGAACGTCGCCCCCGCGCCCCTGGAGGACTGGCTGCGCGCCCACCCCCTGGTGGGGCAGTGCATGGTGATCGGCGACAACCGGCCGTACGTCACCGCCCTCATCACCCTCGAACCGGACGGGCTGTCCCACTGGCGGCAGATGAACAAGCGCCAGGGCGTCCCGATCCGCGAGCTGATCACGGACGAGGCGCTGCTGGCGGAGCTCCAAAGGGCCGTCGACGAGGCGAACGCGCTGGTCTCGCGCGCGGAGTCGATCCGCCGCTTCGCCGTGCTGCCGGGGGAGTTCACGGAGGGGCGGGGGCACCTGACGCCGTCGATGAAACTGCGCAGGGCCGCCGTCGCCCGCGACCACGAGCGGGAGATCGAGGACCTGTACCGCCGCCGCGACCGCTGAGGCGGGCCGAGCGCCGCGCCCGCCGCCCCCCGCCGCGCCTGCCGCCACCCCCGGCGTCGTCCGGCGGGCGGGTCCGGGGGGCGGCGCTTATCGTGGGCTGGGCGGATCGGTCCGGGGGGTCACCTGAGGAGGGTGGCGTGCACCGTTCCCGAGGCCGTACCCGTACCGCTGCCCGTACCCGTACCCGTACCGGTACCGCTGCCCGGGGCCTTACCGCCGCCCCGGGCCGTTCCCGTACCGTCGGGCGCCGGGCCCGCAGCGCCGCCGCCGCCTGCGCGGCCGTGCTGGCCGCCGGGCTCGGAGCCGCCCCCGCGCCCGCCCCCGGCCCGGCGCCCGCGCCCGCGGGGGCCGTCCGGTGGGGCGAGTGCCGTGAGCGGCCCGTCCCCGAGCGGATGCGGTGCGGGACGGTGACCGTCCCCCTCGACCACGACGACCCCGCCAAGGGGACCATCCGGGTGGCCCTCGCCCGGATACCCGCCTCGGCCCCCGGCCGGCGGCCCCTCGGCTCCCTGCTGCTGAACTTCGGCGGCCCCGGCGGCCGCGGCACCACCGCCCTGGCCGCCGACGCCGCGACCTTCGCGAAGCTCGGCGAGCGCTACGACCTCGTCTCCTTCGACCCCCGCGGCGTCGGCCTCAGCGCCCCCGTCTCCTGCGGCGGCTCCCAGCAGGTCGGCGACCTGGTCCCGGCCGACGCCGCCTCCCAGCTGGCCGCCCTGCGGGCCGTCGCCCGGGGGTGCGCCCTGCACTCCGGGCCCGTGCTCCCGTACGTCGGCACGGTCAACGTCGCCCGCGACCTCGACGCCATCCGCGGCGCGCTCGGCGACGAGAAGCTCAACTACCTCGGCTTCTCCTACGGCACCCGGCTCGGCGCCGTCTACGCCGCCCTCTTCCCGCGGCGCACCGGCCGCATGGCCCTCGACGGCGTCGACACCCTCGGTGAACCCCTCGCCGAACAGGCCCTGGTCTCCGCGCGCGGCCGCCAGCGCGCCCTGGACGGCTTCCTCGCCTGGTGCGCCCGCCGCCCCGGCCCGGCCGGCTGCGTCTACGGCACGGACGCCCGCACCGCCGGGGAGGCGGTCGAGGCCCTCGTCGAGCGGCTCGACCGGGAACCCCTCGTCGGGGACGACGGCTCCTGGTTCACCGGCCAGGACGTCGTCGCCGCACTCGCCACCGCCCTGTACGCGCCGGCCGGCCGGGCCGCCCTCGCCGACGCCCTCGCCCTCGTCGAGCAGCGCCACGACCCCACCGGGCTGATGCAGCTCGGCGGCCCCACCGCCGCCGCCCCCGAACCGGAAGCCGACCCCGGGGCCGGGCCCGCCCCGATCCCCGCCGACAACCCCGAGGCCGCCCTCACCGCCGTGAACTGCGCCGACGACCCCGACCGCGGATACGACCGGGCCGGGCCGGCGGCGGTCGCGAAGGAACTCGAAGAGCTGCGGCCGGAGTTCCGCAAGGCCTCGAAGATCTTCGGTCCGGGCCTGCTGGGCACCGTACTGTCCTGCTACGGACGCCCCGCCGGCACCGATTTCATCCGCCGGATCGACCACCCGGGCGCCCCGCCCGTGCTGCTCGTCGGCACCCGCGGCGACCCGGCGACCCCGTACGAGTGGACCCGGGAGACGGCCCGCCGGCTGGGCGCCGCCGTCGTCCTGGAGCACGAGGGCGACGGGCACACCGGCTACGCGGCCTCCGCCTGCGTGCGCGCCGCCGTGGACGGCTTCCTCACCGGCGGGCCTCTGCCCGCTCCCGGAGCGCGCACCTGCCCCGCCGGGCGCTGACGGCCCGGCGGGGTGCGGGTAGCTGGGGGGCTAGCAGTTGGGGTGCGAGGGGCGCCCCGCGAAGCGGTCCGCCATCCAGTCCCCGACCTCCACGGAGTGCGTGATGACCCCGCTGACGTGCTCACCCACCCAGATGGTGTCCCACTGCACGTCCGCGCCCTTCGCGCACCATTCGGAGCGCAACTGCCGCCCCACCGCGTACGGGATGAGCTCGTCGCCGAGCGCGTGGTACTGGTACACCGGCGCGGCCGGGGCCGTCCCGCCGAGCCGGCTGCGGTTCAGCCGGTCCTGCCAGTCCGGCTGCGCCAGCGGGTCGCGCGTGGTCAGGTCGGAGATCCGCTTGAAGGAGCCCGCGATGGCGTCGATGGCCACGCAGTTCTCCTTCATCCCGGCGACGAGGGCCTTGCCCGCCGGGTTCAGGTAGGAGTCGAGCCGCAGCTCCGGGTAGGCCGCGTCCTGCCCGGCCGCCGCCATGAAGATGAGCCCGGAACCGTACGAGCCGTTGTTGAACGCGGCCACCTTCAGCAGGTCCGCCGGGACCCCGCCGGTCGCCGTGCCCTTCACCTTCAGCTCCGGGGCGTACGAGCCCTGCAGTTCGGCCGCCCAGCTGCTGGCCTGCCCGCCCTGCGAGTAGCCCATGATCCCGACCGGGGTGTCCGTGCCCAGCCCCGCCTCGGGCAGCCGGATCGCGGCGCGGGCGGCGTCGAGCATGGCGTGGCCCGCCGAGGGGCCGACGGTGTAGGTGTGCAGGCCCGGGGTGCCGAGCCCCTCGTAGTCGGTCACGACCACGGCCCAGCCGCGCAGCGTGTACTGCTGGATGAGGTTGGCCTCCATGGCGGTGCCGTACGGGAGGTTGTTGCTCGGGGCGCAGGAGTCGCCCATGCCGACGGTGCCGACGGCATAGGTGATCAGCGGGCGCGGGCCGGTGCGGCCGTCCTGCGGGACGATGACGGTGCCCGAGACGACGTTCGGGGCGCCGTCGGCGGTGGTCGAGCGGTAATGGACCTTCCAGGCCTTGGTGTTGGTGGGCTGGCCGGGCAGCGGGTGGAAGGCGGAGGGGGCGCTGGCGACGACGTCACCGGGGCGGGCGGCGGCCTCGCCGTCGGCGGCCCGCGCGGCGCTCGCGGGGATCCAGGCCGAGACGGCCAGGGCGGCCACGGCGGCCAGGGCGGTGCCGGTGCTTCGGATGCGCATGGGCGGCTCTCCCGAGGGTCCGTGTGGGGTGGGTGAAGCGAAGGTAGTGACCGACCAGTCGGAATGTGGCTGACCGGGCAGCTCACCTTTCCTGACCCGGCCACCCACCCGCCCGCGGGCGCGCCGCCGTCCGTGCCGCCGTCCGTGCCGCCGTCCGCGTCGCCGTCCACGTCGCCGCCCCGCGGACGGTCAGGCCGGGAACTCGGCGCGGAAGGAGCGCCGGTAGGCGCTCGGGGAGACGCCGACGGTCCGCTTGAACTGGCGCCGCAGCGTCGTGGCGGTGCCCATACCGGTGGCGCGGGCGACCGCCTCCACGCTCTCGTCGGTGGACTCCAGCAGCTCCTGGGCGCGGCGTACCCGCTGGGTCAGCAGCCACTGGAGCGGGGTCTGGCCGACCACCGCCCGGAACTGCCGCCCGAGGTGGCGGGGGCTGGTGCGGGCCTCGCGGGCCAGGTCGGTCACCGTCAGCGGCCGGTCCAGGCGCTGCCCGGCCCAGGCGAGCAGCCGGGCCAGCCCGTGGTCGCCCGAGGTCTGCACGGGCGTGGCCACGAACTGCGCCTGCCCGCCCGGCCGGTGCAGCGGCATGACCAGCCGGCGGGCGACCGCGTTGGCGACGGCGGCGCCGTGGTCGAGGTGGATCAGGTGCAGGCACAGGTCCACGGCGGCCGCCTTGCCCGCCGCCGTCAGCACGCTGCCGTTGTCGGTGTACAGCACGTCCGGGTCGACCAGCGCCCGCGGATGGCGCGCGCGCAGTTCCGCGGCGTGCGCCCAGTGGGTGGTGGCCCGCCGCCCGTCCAGCAGGCCCGCGGCGCCGAGCACGAACGCCCCGGTGCACAGGGAGGCGACCCGGGCCCCGGCCGCGTGCGCCGCGCGTACGGCGTCGACCAGCTCGGGCGGCAGCGGCTCGTCCACGTCCGCGCAGGCGGGCACGATCACGGTGTCGGCCTCGGCCAGGCGCTCCAGCCCGTGCTCGGGCTCGACCGTGAACGGCCCGACGCGCACCGGACCGGGCCCGTAGAGCCGTACGTCGTACCAGCCGTCCGCGGCCTCGGCCGGGGGGTTTCCGAAGATCTCGTAGGCCACCGCCAGTTCGAAGTGCAGCAGGTTCCCGACGGCGGGCAGGGCGATCGTGGTCATGTCCGGAACTGTACGGGTGATGTCGTTCCGGACTCTCACGTCCGATGCGGCCGGCGGCGAGAGTAGGGGTGACAGGGACGCAGGAGAACGACGGAACGGGGCAACGATGAACCAGCGGCCGGTAGTTGTGGTGTACGGGGCGACGGGGCACACCGGCCGGTTCGTCCTGGCAGAGCTCCGCCGGCGCGGTCTGGCGGCCGTCGCCTCCGGCCGGGACGCGGCGCGGCTGGAGGCGCTGGCGGCCGAGTGGCCCGAGGTGGCCGTGCGGCCGGCCGCCGCGGACGATCCGGCCGCGCTGGACCGGGCCCTCGCCGGAGCGGCGGCCGTCATCAACTGCGCGGGCCCCTTCGCGGTGACGGCGGGCCCGCTCGTCGGGGCGGCCCTGCGCGCGGGGATCCCGTACCTCGACGTCGCGGCGGAGATCGAGGCGAACGCCGCGATGTTCACCGACCACGCGGAGGCGGCCCGTGCGGCGGGCGTGCCCGTGGTCCCGGCGATGGCCTTCTACGGGGGCCTGGGCGACCTGCTGGTGACGGCCGCGATGGGCGGGTGGACGGCGGCGGACACGGTCGACGTCGCCTACGGCCTGAGCAGCTGGCGCCCCACGGAGGGCACCCGCACGGCCGGGCGGGTCTCCCACGAGCGGCGCGCGGGCCGCCGCGTGCGGTACGCGGACGGCGCGCTGCGCTACCACGACGACGCGGCGCGCGAGGCGCAGTGGGACTTCCCGGAGCCGCTGGGGCGGCGGGCGGTGGTCTCGGAGTTCACGATGGCCGACGTCGTCACCGTCCCCAGCCACCTCGCCGTGCCCGAAGTCCGCACCCACATGGCCGTCGAGGCCGCACGGGACCTGGCGGGGGCGGACACCCCGGCGCCCGAGGCGGTCGACGGCCTGGGCCGCTCGGACCAGACCTTCGTCGTCGACGTCCGCGTCCGCGCGGGCGGCGTGGAGCGCCGGGCCACGGCGCGCGGGCAGGACATCTACGCGGTCACCGCGCCGCTGGTGGTGGAGGCCGTCCAGCGGGTCCTGTCCGGGCGGACCCGGACCACGGGCGTGGCCTCGGCCGGTGCGATGTTCGGCGCGGCGGATTTCCTGCGGGCGCTGGCCCCGCACGTGACGGTCGAACTCCCGGCCTGAGCACCGGCGGGCTCCGGGCGGCGGGCACGGCCGGTTCGGAGCGGCGGGCCCGGTCGGGGGCCGGCGGGACGCGCCCGGGTCAGCCGCCCGAGGCGATCCGGTACGCGCCCGGGGTGGTTCCCGTCCAGCGGCGGAAGGCGCGGTGGAAGGCGGTGTCCTCCGAGAAACCGAGCCGGGCCGCCAGTTCGGCGATCGGCTCCCCGCTCTCGGCCAGCCCCGCGATGGCCGCGTCCCGCCGTACGTGGTCCTTCAGCTGCTGGAAGGAGGTGCCCTCCTCGCGCAGCCGGCGCCGCAGCGTCGCCGGGGACACCGCCAGCCGGGCCGCGACCTCGCCCAGCTCCGGCAGCCGCGGCGACTCCCGCAGCCGCTGCGTCAGGCTCCGGCGGACCTGCTGCGCGACGGTGGTCCCGTACTCGGGCCGCGAGAGCAGGTCGAAAGGGGCCCGGCGGAGCATCGCGTCGAGCTCGCCCTCGTCCCGGACGAGCGGGGCGGCCAGCCAGTGCGCGTCGAAGACCGCACCCGTCAGCTCCGCGCCGAAGCGGACGGGGCAGCCGAAGAGGGTGGCGTACTCGTCGGCGTGCGGCGGCGGGGGATACGCGAAGGAGGCCTGGAGCAGGGGGATGCGGCGGCCGATCAGCCAGCTGCTCAGCCGGTGCCAGATCGCCAGCACGCACTCGCTGAGGAACCGTTCCTCGTCCCCGTCGAAGGCGTTGCGCACCGTGAACCGCGCCTGCCCGCCGCCGACGTCCAGCGCCAGCTCCGGGCCGTCCGGGAACAGCCCGTAGAACTCCGCGGCCCGCCGCACCGCCGCCCCCAGGTCCCGGCAGCCCAGGCAGGCGTGGCCCATCATCGTGAAGGTGCCCGGCCGGCTCGGCGCGGCCGACAGCCCGAGGAACTCGTCCTGCGTGGCCCGGTACAGCGCCCGGAACAGGCGCGCGAACTGCGCGGGCGTGATCCGCGCCCGGTCGTCGCCCAGCAGCAGCGGCGGGATCTGCGCCTCCTGGAGCAGGGGCACCAGGTCGAAGCCGCCGCGCCGCGCCCCCGCGAGCACGGCGCGCACGTGGTGCACGGTGATCGTCCGCCTCCCCATGGCTCCGACGGTAGCCCCAATGAGCGCTGAGGTCAGCGGGGGTGACGCTTCCGGTCATGCCGGAGCGGGTGCGGGGGTGCCTAGCGTCGGGGTGCGGGGGGTCACCTGTCTCGGGGAGGGCATGCGATGGACGGTCGGCCGGGCACGCTGGCGGAGTTCACCCAGTGGGCCGAAGAGAGGTACGGGCCCGCGCCCGCGCTCCGCTTCCGGGCGCCGGACGGGGGCTGGCGGACCCGGAGCTACGCCGAGCTCGCCGCGTCGGTCCGGGAGGCCGGCCGCACGCTGCTCGGGCTGGGGCTCGCCGCCGGGGAGCGGGTCGCGGTGCTCGCGGAGACCCGGCCCGAGTGGACGTACGCCCACTTCGGGATCCTCGCGGCGGGCGGGGTGCTCGTGCCGGTGTACCCGACGGCGGGGGAGGAGGAGCTGGCCTGGGTGCTGTCGGACTCCGAGGCGGTGGTGGCCGTCTGCGAGGACGCCGCCCAGGCGGCCCGCGTCGAGGCGCTGCGCCCCAAGCTCCCCGCGCTGCGGGAGGTCCTGCGCATGGACGCGCCGCCCGCCGCGCCGCCCGCCGCGCCGGGCTCCTCGTCCGGCTCCTCGTCCCGCTCCTCGTCCGGTTCCCCGTCCGGGGGTTCGTACGGCGCCCCGTACGGCCGCGCCACCGCCGCCGAACTCGCCGCGCGGGCCGCCGCCGTGACCCCCGGCGACGACGCCTCCATCGTCTACACCTCCGGCACCACCGGCCTCCCCAAGGGCTGCCGGCTCACCCACGGCAACTTCGGGGCCGTCCAGGACGCCACGCTCCCGCTGGTCCGGGGCGGCCCGGGCGACTCCACCTACCTGTACCTCCCGCTCGCGCACTTGCTGGCCCAGCTCATCCAGTTCACCACCCTCCTGGAGGGCGGGGAGCTCTGCTACTTCGGCGGCCGCGTCGAGGACGTGGTCGGCGAGCTGGCCGAGGCCCGGCCCACCCACCTGCCGTCCGTACCGCGCCTGTTCGAGAAGGTGCACTCCGTGGTGCAGGCCCTGGCCGAGGGGGCCGACGGCGGCCGCGAGCGGTTCCAGGAGGCCGTACGGCTGGGCGTGCTGGCGGCGGAGGGCCGCCTTCCGGAGGCGGACCGGGCCGCGTACGAGGCCGCGGAGGAGACCCTCTACGGGCCCGTCCGCGCCGCCTTCGGGGGCCGCCTGAAATGGGCCCTGACCGGCGGTGCCCCGATCGCCCCGGCCACGCTGGACTTCCTGCGCGCCTGCGGCATCCGGCTCTTCGAGGGCTACGGCATGACCGAGTCCGGCGGGGTGATCAGCCTCAACCACCCCGGCGCCGACCGCCCCGGAACCGTCGGCCGCCCGGTCGCGGGCTGCGAGGTCCGCATCGCCGGTGACGGGGAGGTGCTGGCCCGGGGCCCGATGGTCTTCCCCGGCTACCACGCGAACCCGGCCGCGACGGCGGAGGCGCTCGATCCCGACGGCTGGCTGCACACCGGGGACCTGGGCGAGCTGGACGGCGACGGCTACCTGTCCATCACCGGCCGCAAGAAGGAGCTCATCATCACCTCGGCCGGGAAGAACATCACCCCGACCGAAGTGGAGTTCGCCGTCCAGGCCGCCTCCCGCTACGTCTCGCGGGCGGTCCTGATCGGCGACCGGCGGCCCCACCCGGTGGCCCTGATCACCCTGGACGCGCCGGAGGTCGCCGCCTGGGCGGCCCGGGAGTCCCTCGACCTCGGCGCCGCCCCCGGCGCCCACCCGGCGGTGCGGGCCCTGGTCGCCGAGGCCGTGGCCACCGCCAACGCGGCCGTCTCCCGGCCGGCCAGGATCCGCGCCTTCCGGGTGCTGGACGAGGAGTTCTCCATCGCCGCCGGGACCCTGACCCCGACCCTGAAGCTCCGCCGGGGCGCCGTCGCCGACCGCTACGCCGCCGAGATCGAGGCCCTGTACGCGGACGGCGGCCCGGTCTGGCGCAGGACGCCGAGGGAGTGAACGCCGTCCGCCCCCTCCACAACTGACGCCGCATCAGATAGACCGGTGCCATGACGAGAGACGAGCGGGAGAGCGCCCCTCAGGACACCCGCGCCGGGGACTACGCGGAGCTGGCGGCCGTCGGCCCGTACGGGGTCCGCCCCGGCCACGCCCTCATCACCATGGTGGAGCCGCACCCGGGCCACGAGTACGCGTACAACCGCTGGTACGAGGACGACCACTACTACGCGGGCGCCATGGCCATGCCCTGGATGTACGCCGGCCGCCGCTGGGTCGCCACCCGCGACCTCCAGGAACTGCGCTACCCCGAGAAGTCCGCGGTCGCCCAGCCCGTCACCGCGGGCTGCTACCTGTCCACGTACTGGGTGACCGAGGGCCGCTACGACGAGCACATGAAGTGGACCGTCGGCATCAACAAGCGGCTGGGCCGGGACGGCCGCGTCCACCAGGAGCGGACGCACGTCTTCACGGCCTTCCAGGACCACGAGGCGACCGTCTACCGCGACGGAGCCGCCGGGCCCCGCGACTTCCACGCCCTGGACCACCCGTACGCGGGGCTCGTCCTCCAGGTCGTCGACGCCGAAGGCCCGGACCAGCGGGCGGAGCTGCTGGAACGGCTGCGCTCGCGGATCCTGCCGGGGCGGCTGGCCGGCTCACCGGCGGCCATGGTCACCGTCTTCCGTCCGACGCCGCTGCCCGGCGACCGGATGACCTACGTCAAACAGGTCGAGGGGGTCGACACCCGGCTCACCCTGCTGTGGTTCCTGGAGGCCGATCCGCGGAGCTGCTGGGACCATTTCCGGGGGCTCGACGCGGAGATCGCGGAGTCGGGGCCGGGCCGGGTGGAACTGGTCGCGCCGTTCATCCCGACGGTGCCGGGGACCGACCGGTACGTGGACCGGCTGCGCTGACGGCGGCGGCGGCGGCGACGGCGACGGCGGCGGCCGCGCCGGGACATGGCCGAGCCCCCTCGGCCAGGACGGCGGACCGGTCGAGAGGGCTTCAGTCAGTGGTGCCGGACATGCTGTCGGGTGGGGGGATGAAACGTTCAGGCGAGGCGCCCCGACCGGCCCTCGGTGACATCGGCGACGAAGGAGGTCCAGGAAGCCGGCGCGAAGGTGAGGGACGGTCCGTCCTGCACCTTGGAGTCGCGGACCGCGATGGCCGCCATGACGGGGGACTTGACCTCGACGCACGCGCCGTTCCCGCCGGAGTAGGAGGACTTGGTCCAGATTTCCGTGGCGCCCTGACGAATAGCCATGATGATCTCCGGTTCAGCGAGTAGTTCCGGGTTCGTGCCGGCCCATTCCCTGACCGACGTGATCGACGCTACCGGCACCTCCCGAGGGCTGAAGGAGGCATTCACTCGACCGGGTGGCATATTCCATTCAGGCCTTCTGTGGCCGGGGATTGACGGTGTACCGTACCGGCCCCCTCGGCCCGAGGAGGCCGCGGCGGACGGTACGGCCACCGCCGTCACTTCGCCGTCTTGCCCGCGTAGTTGTCGATGATCTCCGAGATGAACTGCCGGGTCTGGTCGACGTTGAGCGCCTGGGCGCGCAGGTGCTCGTACATCACCGAGTACTTCTGGACGTCGTTGGCCTTCTCCAGGTACAGGTCGCTCGTGACGCCTTCGATGTACACGACCGTCGAGTCGGAGGCGTCCGGGAACTCCAGGATCGCGTACTGGCCGTTCACCCCCGGATGCGCGCCCATCGAGAAGGGCATCACCTGGACCGTGATGTACGGCTGCTGCGACTGCTCTATCAGGAACTCCAGCTGCCGGATCATCAACTGGGGATCGCCCACGTGCCGGCGCAGCGCCGCCTCGTCGATCACCGCCCACAGGCGCAGCGGCCCGACGTCCGGGTTGTTGTTGTCCGTCTCCGAGAGCCGCTTCTGGCGGTGCATCCGGACCTGGACGCGCTTGTCCACGTCGGCGGGGGCCGTCTCCGGCAGCGCGCCGCGGATCAGGGCCTGGGCGTACTCCGGGGTCTGGAGCAGGCCGGGGACCATCTGCGGTTCGTAGGTGCGCAGGCTGGCGGCATCGGTTTCGAGCCCGATGTAGACGCTGTACGGGATGTCTCCGAAGGCGTGCCACCAACCCTGCTGGCGCGAGTCCTTGGCCATCTGCATGAGCGAGTCCACGAGCCGGGGGTCCTCCACCTCGTAGACCTCGCACAGGTCGCGCACGTCGCGCTGGCTGATGGACCTGCGGCCGTTCTCCAGCCGGCTGATCTTCGACTGGGAGACGAGGAGGCGCTCGGCGACCTGTTCGGCCGTCATGCCCTTGTCCTCACGGAGCTTGCGCAACTCCATGCCCAGTCGGCGGCGTCGGACGGTGGGATTGACATTGGACGCCACGGGGACGGCACCTCCGCCTTCTTCTGTCGCTGTCTCGCTGCGTGTCTGATGTTCAGCAGAGTGCCACCGAAGGGTGCGACGGCGCTGGGGAACGGCTGGGAAAAGCAGCACGCGGGGTGGCGGAACCGGCTCACCGGTCCGCCACCCCGCGTGCGGGCGGCTTCCGTGCCGGGTCTTTGGGGGACTTCCGGTCACGGTGATCTGTACCCCGCTGACTGCTCAGGGGTGTCGCGGGTCGTGCGGGTGGTGCCGGTCGTGCGGGTCGTGCCGGTCGTGCGTGTCGTACGTGTGCTGCGGGCGGATCAGTGCGCGGCCGCGCGGGCCATCGCACCCGTCCGGCGCGGCTGCAGCGGCACCCCGCCGCTCGTCGCGGCCCGGGCGGCCGGCGGGGCCGGAGCCCTGTCGCGGCGCGGCTGGGCGGCCACGCCGTTCTGGACGTCCATCACGGCGTGCGCCACGAGACCGCCCATCGGGTCGTGCCGGATCAGGTCCCGCAGCCGGGACCTGGACGAGCGCCCCTCGTTGCCGGGGTACAGGTGCTTGCCGAGTCCGACCGCGTGGGCCAGTGCGGCGAGCGCCGCGGTCCGCGGGTCCGGCGGTACGCCGGTGCGGATCGCACTGTCGAGCCGGGCACGGATCTCCCGGCTGATCGCCGTGTCGGTCGCCTGGTAGCGCACCGTCGGCAGCACCCCGCACATCTGTCCCGCGACGGCGTGCACCATGCCGCAGCGCTCCAGGTGGGCGAGGTAAATCTGGCGGAGCCCCAGCCGGGGTCCGCCGATCCAGTGGACGGCCCGGACCGGGCTGCCGCGTCTGCGCAGCAGTTCCAGTGCGGAGTCCAAAGTCGGATCTCCTGTCGGCCGTGGCATCACCACGGCGATACGATCCCCGTCAGGGGCTATCCGTCCTGCCAGAGCCAGCTCCACTAGCTGTGCCCCGGCCAGGCCGAGGTCGAGCGACTGCGGCTGCGCCGTGGTTCCCGTGGCCGGGTCCAAGGCGAGCAGCAAAAGCTCCTCTGGAATTGTTCTGCGGCTCCTGCCCATCCATGCCTCCCCGCGTGGATGAGTGACAGGGTGACGCCTCTCACATTCATCTGTCGAGAGCGCCTGGCCGCTTTGCGGGGGAACCTGCAGCTATGTCGTTCTCGTCTAGCACGGGGGCGATGCCCCCTAGACGGGACACTGTTAGACGGTTCGGACAGTGACCGGACGGCGATCGAGGAGGAACGGTGGCGGGCGAGTCCCCCGACAAGTCGGTAGATGAAGGAGCGTCGGGGGCGGCGGAGTCCTCCGCGGATCGGGATCCGAGGCTCTCGGTGTTCCAGCCGCCGGCGCGGCGCGATCCGCTGAAGGAGGCGGTGGCCGCGTGGGTCGCGACCACCGGGTCCTCCGGTCCGTCGGCACGGTCCGAGGGCGCGGACGCGTCGGACGCGGCGGACGCCGAGGGTGGGACGGACGGCGGGACCGGCGACAGGACCGGCGGCGGCGCCGTCCCGGAGCCGTCGTCCTCCGGTGTGGTCCGCCAGGCCTCTCCCGAGGACGGCCGGACCACGGCCGGGCGGAAGCCCGCCGAGGATTCCGCTTCGGAGCCGGAGCGGGAGCAGCCGGCGGAGCCGGAGCAGCGGGCGAAGCCCGGGGCGCCCGCGCAGCCCGATGCGGACGCGCCGGCCGCGTCGAAGGCCGGGGAGAAGGCCGGGGAGAAGCCGGCCGCCGACGCCCGTACGACCGCGTTCGGAGTCGTCGTTCCGGATTCCGCTTCGAAGGACGCCGAGAAGCCGGGGGCCGTTGACAGCGAGCGCACGGCCGTCTTCCGCGCCCTGAAGCCGGACACGGCTCCGGCTCCGGCCGCGGACGAGAAGCGTGCGGACGGGAAGCCTGCGGACGAGGAGAAGTCCGCCGCCAAGCCCGAGCCCGGTCCGGAGGCCCCCAAGGCCGGGGAGAAGCCGGCCGCCGACGTCCGCACGACCGCGTTCGGGGTCGTCGTACCGGATTCCGCTTCGGCGACTGACGGGGACGCTGACGAGGCCAAGGAGCCCGCGCGGGACCCGCGTACGGGCGACAGCGAGCGCACCGCGGTCTTCCGCGCCCCGAAGCCGGACGCGGCCGCCCCGAAGGCCGCGGAGAAGCCGGCCGCCGACGCCCGTACCACCGCGTTCGGGGTCGTCGTTCCGGATTCCGCTTCGAAGGATGCCGAGAAGCCGGGGGCCGTTGACAGCGAGCGCACCGCCGTCTTCCGCGCGGTGAAGCCGGACACGGCTCCGGCCGCGGACAAGAAGCCCGCCGAGGCTGCGAAGGACGGGAAGCCCGAGGCCGCCGACAGCGAGCGCACGGCTGTTTTCCGTGCGGTGAAGCCGGGTTCCGCTCCTGCCGTGGACAAGAAGTCCGCGCAGGACCCGCGTTCGGGCAAGCCCGCCGAGGCTGCGAAGGACGGGAAGGCCGGCGCGTCCGAGGCCGCCGACAGCGAGCGCACGGCTGTTTTCCGTGCGGTGAAGCCGGGTTCCGCTCCCGCCGTGGACAAGAAGCCCGCGCAGGAACCGCGTTCGGGCAAGCCCGCCGAGGCTGCGAAGGACGGGAAGCCCGAGGCCGCCGACAGCGAGCGCACCGCCGTCTTCCGTGCGGTGAAGCCCGGCTCCGCCCCCGCCGCGGACGAGAAGCCGGCCGGGGCCGGGAAGGCCGACGCGCGGTCCAGCACCTTCGTACCGCTGCGCGGCGACGGCCCGGCGGCCCCGCCGAAGCCCGCCACCCCCCAGCCGGCGCCCAAGCCGACCCCGAAGCCGACGCCGACGCCGACGCCGAAGCCCGCGGCGGCGACCCCGCCGCCCCCGCCCGCAGCCGCCCGGCTGGATTCCAGCGAGCGCACCACGCAGCAGCCGCTGCCCCCCAGGCCGCCGCTCGACATGCTGGCGGACCTCACCAACAACCCGCCCCCGCCGCCCAGCCCCCTGCGCACCGCGGTCCGGCGGTTCAAGATCTACGCGCCGATCGTGCTGCTCCTGGCGATCGTGCTCGCCGTCGTGCAACTGGTGCGCCCGCTGCCCGCGCCGAAGCTGAAGATGACCGCGAAGTCCACGTACGCCTTCCCCGGCGGGGCCCCCGAGCTGCCATGGCCCACCGAGGGCCAGGCCTCCATGGCCGCCGCCGGTCTCGGCACCATCGGCTCGTTCGGCGAGCAGAAGCCCGTGCCGATCGCGAGCGTCACCAAGTCGATGACGGCGTACATCATCCTGCGCGACCACCCCTTCAAGAAGGGTGAGAAGGGCGCGATGATCGACGTCGACAAGACCGCGGAGACCGAGGGGCAGAAGGACAAGTCGGACAACGAGTCCACCCTCAACACGGTCAAGGAGGGCGACAAGATCTCCGCGTACGACGCGGTCGCCGCCCTCATGATCCCGTCGGCCAACAACATCGCGCGGCTGCTCGCGCGCTGGGACGCCGGTTCCCAGGAGGCGTTCGTCAAGAAGATGAACGACACCGCCAAGGAACTCGGCATGACGAACACCACCTACACCGACCCCTCGGGCCTGGACGCGACCACGGTCAGCACCGCCGAGGACCAGGTGAAGCTCGGCCTGAAGATCGTCGAGATCCCGGCGCTGGTGGACATCACCCGCATGCCCAGCTGGGTCGACCCGTCGGGCAAGACCTGGCCGAACTGGAACCGCCTGGTCCCGTACAACGACTCGCTCGGCATCAAGACCGGTACGACGACCAAGGCGGGTGGAAACCTTCTCTTCGCCGCCCAGAAGAAGGTCGGCGACACCAACCAGCTGATCGTCGGCGCGGTCCTCGGCCAGCACAAGCCGCCGATCATCGACACCGTCATCGGGGCGAGCAAGACGCTGCTGGTGGCCACCCAGAAGTCCATCGAGGGCGCGACGGTCGTGAAGAAGGGCGATGTCGTCGGGTACGTGGACGACGGCCTCGGCGGCCGGACCCCGGTCGTCGCCACCGCCGACGTCCAGGCGGTCGGCTGGTCCTCGCTGACCGTCGCCCTCAAGCTCGGCGACGGCGGCACCAAGATCCCGGAGACGGCCAAGGCCGGAACCCGGGTCGGGGTGCTGACCGTGGGCGAGGGGGCCAGCCAGGTGAAGGTGCCCGTGGCGCTCCAGCGGGAGCTCGCCGCGCCGGGTGCGGGCAGCAAGCTGACCCGTATCGGCTGATCCGACCGCAGGTGCTCCGCGGCGCCCCGGCAACCCCGGGGCGCCGCGGCGCGTCTAGGGTGCGGGGCGGGGACGCGCGTGCCGGCCGCCGCGGTCCGGCGTCGCGGCGCACCGCGTCGCGCCCCACCGCAGCGCGTCGTGTCGGTGTCCTATCGGGTCGGGTCGGGTCGGGAGAGAGCGTCGGTTGTGACCACCGCTGAGCGGGATGAGCAGGGGCAGGGCCCGGCCGAGGCGCCCCCGGGGACGGACGGTGCGGCCGGTGCGGCCGCGCGGGCGCTCGCCCTGGCGCACCGGCACCCCGTGGCCGTCGCCATGGCCGTGGCGGCCGTCCTGCACGTGGTGTGGTTCTTCAGCTTCGCCAACAGCGGCGGAGACCTGGCCGCGCAGGACGCGTGGGCGGAGTTCGTCGGCCGCCACCCCGACACGGCGTACAACCTCGCCTGGTACGGGGGGATGCACCCGGTCTCGTACAGCGTCGTGTCCCCGTACGTCATGCACATGATCGGCGTGCGGACCACGATGATGATCGCCGGGACCGCCTCGGCCGGCCTCCTCGCCCTGATCCTCACCCGCTGCCGCGGCGCCGTCCGGCGGCCCCTGTGGCCCGCCCTGGCCGGGGTGTACGGGCTGCTCTGCAACGCGCTGTCGGGCCGCGTCACCTTCGGGCTCGGCGTGCTCTTCGCGCTCGGGGCCGTCGCCGCCGTGTTCTGCTGGCCCCGCAAATGGGCCCGGCGGCGCTGGGCCAAGGCCGCCGTCGCCGCGCCGCTCGCCGGTCTGGCGACCCTCGCCAGTCCGGTGGCGGGGCTCTTCCTCGGGGTGGTCGCGGCCGCCCTGTTCCTGAGCGGCCGCCGGCCGGGCGCGTACGCCCTCGGGCTGGCTCCGGTGGCCGTCGTGGGGCTCTCGGCCTGGCTGTTCCCCTTCTCGGGGACGCAGCCGATGAAGCTGGGCTCGGCCTGGCTGCCGTTCGTGTTCGGCCTGGCCATCGTCTTCCTGGTGCCCAAGGGGTGGAAGACGGTGCGGATCGCCTCGGCCGTCTACGCCTTCGGGGTCTTCCTGACCTGGGTGATCGACTCCCAGGTGGGCTCGAACGTCACCCGCCTCGTCATGCTGTTCGGCGGGGCCGTGCTGCTCGCCGCCCTCCCGTACGCCGTCCCGCGCTCGCGGCACTGGTACGCCCTGCTGCTGGCCTTCGCGGGGCTGACCGTCTGGATCACCACCAACAGCGTCACGGACATCGTCCGCACCACCCCGGTGGCCGCCTGGAACCGGGAGCTGGCCCCGCTGGTCGACCAGCTCCAGAAGGCGGGCGCCGACCGGGGCCGCGTCGAGGTGGTCCCCGCCAGCAGCCACCGCGAGTCCTCCGCCTTCCCGGCGTACGTGAACCTCGCGCGCGGCTGGAACCGCCAGGCCGACCTGGAGCGCAACCCGCTCTTCTACGACGGCACCCTCACCGCCGACGGCTACCGGGCCTGGCTGGAGCGCTGGGCCGTGCACTACGTGGTGCTGCCCGCCGGCACACCCGACTCGGGCGGCGAGGCCGAGGCGAAGCTGGTGGGCGCGGGGCTCCCGTACCTCAGCGAGGTGTGGGGCGACGCGAACTGGCGGCTGTTCCGGGTGGTCGACCCCACCAACCTGGTGGCCGGCCCGGCGACGGTGCTCCGCGCGGGCGCCGACCAGCTGGTCATCGACGTCAGGGCGCCGGGCCGGGTGCTGGTGCGGATCCCGCACTCGCCGTGGCTGGGCCTGGTCGACGCGGCGGGCAAGGCCGTGGAGCCCCCGCAGGAGACCCCCGCCTCGAAGGCGCGCGGCACGTCCGGTCCTGCGACCCCCAAGGAGTACGCCAACACCTCCGGGTGCCTCTTCAAGGCGGCCCCCGACGCCGCCGGGGACGTCTGGACGGAGCTGCTGGCCCCGACGCCGGGGGAGTACCGGGTGGCGGCGAAATACCAGCTCCCGCGGGGCACGCCCTGCCCGGAGGAACTGGTCCGCGCCACCCAGGGCAACCGGGAACGGCCCGCTCCGCCGCGTCCTTGATCCCGAAATCTTTGCCGACCGCCCGGGTGCACCGCCCGGTATATCTGCATACGATCCGAGTAGTCCGATTGGGTGCTTCCCGAGGGAGTTGACGACGGGATGAGCAAAGAGCACAAGCACGACGTCCAGGCGGCGATCGCGAAGGCCACGGAGCCGCTCCAGCCGCCGCACACGACGGGTCACGGCTTCGCGGGTCCGGTCCGGAGCAAGGTGAAGGGCGGCGCCCACACCAAGGCCGCCCTGAAGCGGTCCGGCACTCCGCAGGGCGACCGCATCGGCGAACGCAGCCGCGGCCTCAGCTGACCCCCGCTCCCCGGAAGACCCTCCCGGCCCCCGGGAGGGTCTCACGCCGAACACCTCCGGCCCCGACCGTTCCTTCGTTGGTGGGTCGGCTTCAGCCGGTGTCCCGCCCGGACCGGCCGTGCGCCCGCAGATCAGGGTCACCTACCGCTCCTTCGGCCAGCGCCCGAGTATGTGACCCCGTTGCCGTCAGCCGGTGCAGCAAAACGGCCCGGACCATGATCGGTCCGGGCCGTTTTGCCTTGTGCCCCCGGCAGGATTCGAACCTGCGACACCCGCTTTAGGAGAGCGGTGCTCTATCCCCTGAGCTACGAAGGCGGGCCTCGCGGGGGACGGCCTGAATGCTCTGCGTGAGAGTCCAGCCGGCCTCGGCAAGGTCCTGGGCCGCCACAGGGGCAGCCCAGGGACAGGGTAGCGGATCGGGGCGGAGCTCCGCGGCGGGGTTATCGGCCTGCCGGAGGTGCGCCGGAAGGGGCTGGGTAGGCCGGGCGCAGCGTGGGGCCGGTGAGCCGGTGGTCCGGTTCGGGCCGGCCGGCGCAGTGAGCCCGTGGGGAACCGTGAGACTTACCGCCCGGGCGGATGTCCGGCACCGGCCGGTCGGGGAGAAGTCCGGGTCGATCCGTACCCCGTTTGCGGGCGGCGGGGTCCGTGCACCGACGGGGCGCCCGTGTGGTTGGGGTCCATGAGGCTGATGTGTGACGGGTGTTGGCCGAGGCGCGGCACTCCGGGACCGGCTTCGTGGGGTTCTCGCTGCCGCTCGCGCGGGACGCCAACCTGCTCAACCTCGACCTCGGAGGCCAGCTGAGGCTCCGGCGCCTGGTGGCCCGGGGGTGCGCCCGGCACGGCGAAGGGCTGCGCGGCTTCGTGCGGGAGGCGGTCGAGGGCCTCGTCGGACGGCTGGAGCGGCGAATCGACCGGCTTGGTCGCGGAGTTCGCCTCACCGCTGGACCTGCGCAGTGGTTCTCCGGATGGGTCGCCGCCATGCTCACGCCCCGGCCGCGAGGAACTCGCCGTCGGCGTAAGGGAGATCAACCACTACCTCGTCCGCCTCGTCGCCGAGTGCGCACGGAGCCGGACGATGACGTCCCCTCCGGTCTAATCGCCGCCCGCGACCAGGGCGAACTCGTCTGCCTGGCCCTCCTCGCCCACCCCGGGCTCCGGCTCGCGGGCCCGGCCGGGGGGCCGACCGGCATCGAAGGGTGGGGAAGTCTGCCGGGGGTCGGCAGTGCGGGGGTGGGGGCGGGCGGGGGAGGATCGCAGGCGCAGGGGGGTTCGCCGCCGTCCGGGTGCCGTGGTGGGGGGACACACGGACGGCACCCGGGGCGGCGGTGGCCGCACCGACGGGGAGGGCGGGGGAGTGCGCGACGACGAGCCGGTCTTCAAGCGCAGCAAGTGGGGCGCGAACCGTTATTACTACAACCCGCGCAACCCCGTCGGGCTCACGCTGATCATCGTCAGCCTGCTCCTCGCCGCCACCGTGATGATCCTCATGACCAACCGGCTGGGGCCCTTCGCCCCGACCGGGTCCACGCCGGCGCCGCAGCCCTCGTACGACTCCTCCTGGCCGCCGTCGTACTTCGCCCCGTACGCGCCCTCGACTGGTCCCTGAGGCGGGCCGGCGCCGTCAGAACCGCAGCGACGCGGCGATCGGCAGGTGGTCGCTCCCGGTGCGCGGGAGCGTGCGGGCCGAGACCGGGGTCAGGTCCCGGACCAGGATCTGGTCGATCCGGGCCACCGGGAACGCCGCCGGCCAGCTGAAGCCGAAGCCCGCGCCCGGCGCCGTCCGGGCCGAGGTGAAACGATCCGTCACCCCGGCCAGCGCGGTGTCGTCCGTGGTGCCGTTGAAGTCCCCGAGCAGCAGGGCCGGTCCGCCCGGCCCCGCCCGCAGGACGGCGGCGAGGGCGTGGGCGGCCGTGTCCCGCCGGCCCGTGGTGAAGCCGGCCGCGCCCAGCCGGACGGAGGGCAGGTGGGCGACGTAGACGGTGACCGGCCCGTGCGGGGTGTCGGCCGTGGCGCGCAGCACCAGCCGCCACGGCACGACGGGTTCCGCGTGCACCTCGCGCAGCGGGAAGGTGCTCCAGAGCCCGACCGTGCCCCGCACCGCGTGGTACGGGTGGCTCGCGCCCAGCGTCCGCTCGTACGCGCCCGTCGCGGGCTGCGTCAGCTCCTCCAGCGCGATCAGCTGCGCGCCCGACGCGGCGACCGCGCGGGCGGTCCCCGCCGGGTCGGGGTTGGCATCGTCCACGTTGTGGGTGACGACGGTCAGGTCGGCCGGGCCGCCGGGCCCCCCGCCCCCGGCCAGGGCGGCCCCGTACAGCAGGCCCCACACGAGCGCGGGCAGCACGACGGCGGCCGAGGCGAGCCGGGACCGCCGTAGCAGCGCGACCGCCAGCAGCACCGGCACCGCGAGGCCGGTCCAGGGCAGGAAGGTCTGTACGAGGCTGCGGGCGTGCCCCGCCCAGGCCCCGCCGGGGATCCACCGGTGCAGCAGCATCACGGAGGCGGCGACCAGCGCGAGGGCGGCGGTGACGGCGCCGCGCGGGCACCGGCCGGCCAGGGGACGGAGGGGCCGGACGGGACGGAGGCGGGCGAGGGGACGCGGGCGCGGGCGCGGGGTCATGCAGCCGAGGACGCTCGGGGGCGCGCCGGAGTTCTGAGTTCTGCCGCCAGCCCCCCGCCCCCAGCCCCCGAGCGCCCCGTCACACCCCCATCGGGGTGTGCAGCTCCACGGTGATCTCGACCTCCACCGGCGCGTCCAGCGGCAGCACCGCCACCCCGACCGCGCTCCGCGCGTGGATGCCCGCGTCGCCGAAGGCCGTACCGAGCAGCTCGCTCGCCCCGTTGAGCACGCCCGGCTGCCCGGTGAAGCCGGCGGCGCTCGCCACGAAGCCGACCACCTTCACCACCCGTTTCACGGCGGACAGGTCCCCGGCCACCGACGCGACGGCCGCCAGCGCGTTCAGCGCGCACCGCTGGGCCAGCTCCTTGGCCCGCTCGGCGTCGACCTCGGCGCCGACCTTCCCGGTCACGGTCAGGGCGCCGTCCACCATGGGCAGCTGGCCGGAGGTGTACACGTAGTGCCCGCTCACGACCGCCGGTACGTACACGGCGACGGGAGCGGGGGCCGGCGGCAGCGGCAGCCCGGCCGCGGCCAGGCGCTCTTCGGGGGTGGTGGGGTTCGCGGTCACGACGGGGCTCCTCAGAGGAAACGGATCACGGGCAGCGGATCCCGGGAAATGGATCAGTGGTTTGACCATGCCCGGCTCCCGCGCCGAAAGCCGCCGAAAGGCCTCCTCCACCCGGGTGAAGGAGAACGCGTGCGTGGTCATCACGGTCGGATCCGGCAGCCCGTCCCCGATCAGCCCCGGCATCCGCCCGAGTCCGCCGCTCCCGCCCGCCCGGCAGCGGGCCCGGGTGACGCGGTCCCCCGGCAGGGTGCCCGCCCGGGCCGCGGCGGCCGCACCCGGTGCGGCGGTGGCCAGGATCGCGCGGTCGGCGCCCGCCCCGCCGGTCAGCTCCCGCACCCGCTCGGCCGCGTCCTCGCAGGCCGGGTCCACCACCACGTCCGCCCCGAACCGCAGCGCCGGCAACTGACGCTTGGCTCGGGCTCCACGGCGATGACCCGCGCGCCCCGCAGCCGCCCGGCGGCCCTTCACGGCGGTCTCCTCGGGGTGGCGGGCGTACGGGTACGCCGTCCAGCCTCCCCGCCCGCGGCGCCGCCCACGGGGGCCGGAGGTCCGGACTTCCCAGGCCGACCGGCCCCGACCGGCCCCGGCGGGCCCCGACCGGCCCCGGCGAGGCCCCACCGGCCCCGGCCCCGGCCGCCCCCGCCCCCACCCCTCAAGGCCGCGTGACCCGCACCTGGTAACTGCCGTTGCGCAGCTCGCCCACCACCGAGACGCTGATCCCGGCCTTCTCGTCCGTGAAGGTCTCGCCCGGCCGGTACGGCGCGTCGGACAGTTCCGCGTGCACGTTCGGCCGCCGGGTGCAGCCGCCGCTCCCGCCGAGGCTGTCCGCGACCGTCACCGGCCCGCGCCCGGTGTCCACGTCCGAGTCCACCTTGTAGATCAGTACTCCGGGTTTGCAGACGGCCTCGTCGTTCCCGGCCCGGGTGCGGACCTCGACCGCGTACCCGGCGCTCTCCGTCAGGGGGATGAAGGCCAGCTTCGTGCCGCCCTCCACCGCCAGCGGGGTCAGCACGTGGTCGCTGACGCCGGACTTCGCCGCGCAGCTGATCTGCGAGCCGTCGAGCCAGCCCAGCTTCCACTTGTGCCAGCCGAGGAGGTCGTTGTTGGCCCCCCAGTCCTCGCTCATGATGTCCCAGTGGCCGACCGTGCCGCCCCCGTCGGAGGTGTAGAGGTCGGGGAGTCCGAAGACGTGCCCGTTCTCGTGCGGGAGCACCCGGTAGCCGGTCTCCCGGTAGGAACCGGAGCCGTCGTCCTGCCGGCTGTAGACGAAGGACGTGTTCGCGAGCGGCACGCCGTCGGCCATCGGCGCCTCGCCGTTGCCGGAGAAGGTCACCGACAGGACGGTGTCCAGCGCGGACGGCCCGGCGTTCGGCGTGACCAGGATGTTGATCAGGTCGTACCGGCTGAAGTCCACCTCGGAGTCGGCGGCCTTCGCGATGTGCTCGACGAGCTGGCGGTAGCCCGGCTCGTAGGCGGAGCCGCGCCCGATCCCGTACGCCGCGAAGGGCATCGGCATCCGCAGCCAGTTCCGTATC
Source organism: Streptomyces sp. NPDC002032 (assembly GCF_042890765.1). NCBI lineage: Bacteria > Bacillati > Actinomycetota > Actinomycetes > Kitasatosporales > Streptomycetaceae > Streptomyces > Streptomyces sp. NPDC002032. Next base: position 86,259 of record NZ_JBIASM010000008.1, read on the forward strand.
GGGGCCTCGGCGCGGTACGTGAGCCGCCCGTAGGAGCTGGTGCGGAACCAGTCGGAGGTCTGGGGGAAGAACTCCGCCAGCCGGTCCAGGGCCGAGCCCTCCCCTTTGGCGTCCGGGAAGTCGATCATCAGGTTGAGCGCGCGCACCTCGCCGGTCGACCGGGAGTACCCGGGCGGCGTCGGCAGTCCCTCGGACATCTGGACGCCCATCGTCCCGGCGATCCGGCACGGTGCCAGTACGGATTCCGCGCTGGTCGCGACCGGTCCGGCGGCGGAGTGGCCGCGTCCGGATATGCCGGTGCTGGCGGTGGCGGTGACGCCCAGGGCCAGTGCGGTCAGGCCGATGTACGCGCCGGTGCGGCAGGGTCTGCGTATCCGGTGGCGGGTCTGCGGCATGGAGATCGCCTTCGGGGTCCGCGGCAGCCGGCCGGGTCCGGACTGCGCTCTGTGCGCTCACCCTCCGACGGCCACGGCGCGCCCGCGCGCCGAAGACGTCCAAACGGGACAGAACAGCCCATATTCCTATGTGATGCGGGTCACACTCAAGAGTGAAATAACCGGGGACGCAATCCCCGTTTGTACGTGAGTCCCGCAAAGCGGGGACCGGCTCCCCGTTTGGTGGGCGCCGGGTGAGCCGTACGAGTCCCAGCCCCAGGGAGGCCCCGGATGAAGAGCCCCGCCAGCGCCCCGGCGGCCGCCCCCGCGGCGTCCGTGGATATCGCGGTCCCCGCCTGTGCCGCGGCCCCCACCCGGGTCCCCAAGCCGCGCGCCGACGCCGTGCGCAACCGGGAGCGGATCCTGGTCGCGGCCCGGGAGATGCTGGTCGAGTCGGGCGCGGAGGCTCCGCTCGACGAGATCGCCCGCCGGGCCGGCGTCGGCAACGCCACCCTCTACCGCCACTTCCCCGACCGGGCCGCCCTCGTCCACCACGTCGTGCTCTACGTGATGGACCGGGTCACCGCCCAGGCCGAGGACTCCCTCGCCGGGGAGGCGGACGCCTTCGCCGCGCTCTGCCGCTTCACGCACGCGGCGGCCGACGAGCGGATCGGCGCCCTGTGCCCCATGCTCTCCGGCGACTTCGACCGCGAGCACCCCGAACTGCTGGCCGCCCGGAGCGCGTTGGAGGAGGCCGTGGAGACGCTGGTCACCACCGGCCAGCGCGCCGGGCTGCTGCGCACCGACATCGGCGTCGGGGACCTGATGGTCGCGCTGTCCCAGCTCAGCCGCCCCCTGCCGGGGACGGACTGCCTGGGCGCGGACCGCTTCGTCCACCGCCACCTCCAGCTCTTCCTCGACGGGCTGCGGGCTCCGGCCCGCTCCGAACTGCCCGGCACGGCAGCCACGTTGCAGGACCTGCGGCGTAAAACCATGTGACGCGGGCACCGCGCACCCCCTAGCTTCTACAACCGAACATTTCATTCCTTTTCAGTCATTCCGCACAGTGAAGTGGGTACCCCCATGTCCAAAACAGCCGCGGTTCCCGCACCGGCTGCCGCCGATCCCAGTCGCTGGAAGGCCCTGGTCTTCATAGCCCTGGCGCAGCTGATGGTCGTGCTCGACGCGACCATCGTGAACATCGCCCTCCCCTCCGCCCAGACCGACCTCGGCATCTCGGACGGCAACCGCCAGTGGGTCATCACCGCGTACGCGCTGGCCTTCGGCGGACTCCTGCTCTTCGGCGGGCGCATCGCCGACAAGTGGGGCCGTAAGAACGCCTTCATCGTCGGCCTGGCCGGCTTCGCCCTGGCCTCCGCGCTGGGCGGCGCCGCGAACGGCGAGGCGATGATGCTGGGCGCCCGCGCCCTCCAGGGCGCCTTCGGCGCACTGCTCGCCCCGGCCGCGCTCTCCCTGTTGGCGGTCAGCTTCACCGACGCCAAGGAGCGCGCCAAGGCCTTCGGCATCTACGGTGCGATCGCGGGCGGCGGCGGCGCCGTCGGCCTGATCCTCGGCGGCTTCCTGACCGAGTACCTCAACTGGCGCTGGACCTTCTTCGTCAACATCCCGTTCGCGATCGTCGCGGCCGTGGGTGCCTGGCTGGTCATCCGCGAGCCCGCCGGTGCCCGCAACGCCGCCCGCCTCGACATCCCGGGCGTGATCCTCTCGACCCTGGGTCTGGTCTCGCTCGTCTACGGCTTCACCCGCGCCGAGTCCGCCGGCTGGTCGGACGCGGTCACCGTCAGCCTGTTCGTCGCCGCCGCGGCGCTGCTGCTGGCCTTCGTGGCCGTCGAGTCCAAGGTGAAGTCCCCGCTGCTGCCGCTGCGCGTGCTGCTGGAGCGCAACCGCGGCGGTGTCTACCTCTCGCTCGGCCTCGCCGTCATCTCGATGTTCGGCCTGTTCCTCTTCCTGACCTACTACCTCCAGGTCGTGAAGGGCTTCTCGCCCGTCAAGACCGGATTCGCCTTCCTGCCGATGATCGCGGGCATGATCACGGGCTCCACCCAGATCGGCGCCCGCCTGATGACCCGCGTCCCGCCGCGGCTGCTGATGGGCCCGGGCTTCCTGCTCGCCGCCACGGGCATGCTGCTGCTGACCCAGCTGGAGGTCGGCTCCTCCTACCCGGCGCTGATCCTGCCGGCGCAGCTGCTGCTGGGCCTCGGCATGGGCACCGCCTTCATGCCGGCGATGTCCCTGGCCACGTACGGGGTGAACCCGGCGGACGCCGGCGTGGCCTCGGCCATGGTCAACACCTCGCAGCAGGTGGGCGGCGCGATCGGCACCGCCCTGCTCAACACCATCGCCGCCTCGGCGACCACCGCGTACCTGACCGACCACGCGGCCCAGGCCGCGGCGGGCGGCCCGGCCGGGCAGCTGATCCAGGCGCAGGCCATGGTCGAGGGCTACTCCGCCGCGATCTGGTGGGCCGTCGGGATCCTGGTGGTCAGCGCGACCATCGCGTTCACCCTCATCACCACCGGCCGTCCCGGCTCCGGCGGCCCGGTGGCCTCGGGCGCGGGCGCCGGCGCCGAGGACGCCGAGTTCAAGGTCCCGGTGATCGCCCACTGACGGGGGCCCCGGCGGGGGACTGACCGACGGGACTGACTGTCGGGACTGACTGACGGGAATGACTGACGGGAATGACTGACCACCCCGCTTCGTTCAAATTTGAACGAAGCGGGGTTAGTCTTTGTGGAGCGGTCCCGCACCGATGACCGAGGAGCGCCCCCATGACCCCCGACCCCGCCCGCATGCCGGCGCTGTACCTCAGCCACGGCGCCCCGCCGCTCGCCGACGACCCGTTCTGGCCGGCCGAACTCGCCGCCTGGTCCGCGGACCTCCCCCGGCCGCGCGCGATCCTGATGGTCTCCGCCCACTGGGAGGAGGCCCCGCTCGCCATCGGCGCCGTGGAGAGCGTCCCGCTCGTCTACGACTTCTGGGGCTTCCCCGAGCACTACTACGCCGTCCGCTACGCCGCCCCCGGCGCCCCCGAGCTCGCGGCCTCGGTCCGCAAGCTGCTGAAAGCCCCCGGCATGCCCGTCCAGGACGTGCCGGACCGCGGCCTGGACCACGGCGCGTACGTACCGCTGGTGGAGATGTACCCGGACGCCGGCATCCCGGTGCTCCAGATATCCATGCCGACCCTCGACCCGGCCCGCCTGATGGACATCGGCCGCAGGCTCGCCCCGCTGCGCGACGAGGGCGTCCTGATCGTCGGCAGCGGCTTCTTCACCCACAACCTCGCCGCCCTGCGGCACACCGGACCCGGCGTCCCCGGCTGGTCCGCGGAGTTCGACGCCTGGGGCCGCGAGGCCCTGGCCGCGTCCGACGTCGACGCCCTGCTCGATTTCGAGGCCAAGTCCCCGGCGGGCCGCCTCGCCCACCCCCGCACCGAGCACTTCGCCCCGCTCTTCGTCACCCTCGGCGCCGCCGGAGCGGATCTCCCCGCCCAGCGCACTCCGGTGGACGGGTTCTGGATGGGCCTCTCGAAGCGCTCGCTCCAGTTCGGCTGATCCCTCCCGGATCCCTCCCGGATTCCTCCCGTATCCGGACATTCGATCGCCTGTCCAGGCAACCAGGAGCCGGCGTTCCCCGTCTTCGGGGTGGGAGTGCGGTCGCGGCGAGCACGTTTCCGGGCCGAAAGGGGCCGCACCGCCTGTGACGGTGGTCTCACGGACCGGATGCCCGTCCGCCGCCGCCCGTACGCCGGGACCGGCCTTCGCCCCGGCCTTGACCTGCACCTCTTCGCGTTCTCGCGGTGAATCGTCGCCTCCGTTTCCGGGGGCGGCGGGGCAGCATACTGCAAGATCTCGGAAAGCAGGGGACAACGTGGGAATTCTGTCCCGATTCCAGTCGTTGTTTCCTTCGGAAGCTGGGCACTCGGGAGAGTGTCCGAAGACGTACCGCGACCGATTCATCGCATCGCAAGGGAGCACGCATGGCAACCCGCGCCGTCGCCCGTCGTCAGTCCACGAGCAGCGCCCGCGCCGTCGGCGGGGAGATCGCAGACCGCGACCTGGTGGGCATGTACCTGGACGAGATCGCGCGCACCCCGCTGCTCGACGCCGCCAAGGAAGTGGAGCTCTCGCAGATCATCGAGGCGGGCGTCTACGCCCAGCAGATCCTCGACGACGCGATAGAGCGCGACGGGGAGGCCCCGGCGCGCGAGGAGCTGGAAGCCCTGGCCGCCGAGGGCGAGCGCGCCAAGGAAGTCTTCATCCGCTCCAACCTGCGTCTGGTCGTGGCCGTCGCCCGCCGCTACCCGCGCAGCGGCCTGCCCCTGCTCGACCTCATCCAGGAGGGCAACGCCGGCCTGGTCCGCGCCGTCGAGAAGTTCGACTACGCCAAGGGCTTCAAGTTCTCCACGTACGCCACGTGGTGGATCCGCCAGGCCATCACCCGCTCCATCGCCGACCAGTCCCGCACCATCCGCCTGCCCGTGCACCTGGTCGAGGAGCTCGGCCGGATCCGCCGGGTGCAGCGCGAGTTCAACCGTGAGAACGGCCGCGACCCCGAGCACGCGGAGATCGCCGCCGAGCTCGACACGACGCAGAAGCGCGTCGGCGACGTACTCGACTGGGCCCGCGATCCGGTCAGCCTCAACATGGCGGTGGACGACGAGGGCGACACCCAGTTCGGCGACCTGCTGGAGGACACCTCCGCGATCTCCCCCGAGCAGTCCGTCCTCTCCCTGCTGCGCAGTGAGGAACTGGAGGACCTGCTCGGCAAGCTGGACCAGCGCACCGCCTCCATCATCAAGATGCGGTACGGCATCGAGGACGGCCGCGAGCGGACCCTCACGGAGGTCGGCAAGCAGCACGGTCTGACCCGGGAGCGGATCCGGCAGATCGAGAAGCACGCGCTGCTCGAACTCAAGCGCATGGCACGCGACACCGGCTTCGACGCCGTGGCCTGACCGGCCCGCGTCCGGCCACCCCCGTACGAGCCCCGGCACCCACCCCCCCCCGGGTGCCGGGGCTCCCCCACGCCCGGGACCCCGGCCCCCGGCCCCCGGCGCGGCCTACCCCCCGGCCGCGGCCCCGGCCCCCGCCGTCAGCCGTTCGGCGAGCGCCCGCGCGCCCCGCACCAGGAACTCCGGCCCGCGCACCGTGAACGGCACCCCGGTCAGCGCCAGCCGCGCCGCCAGCCACTCCGGGGCGTCCCCGCTCTCGAAGCGCACCCGCGCCCCGTCGCCCTCCGCCACGGCCGTCCCGCGCAGCCACCCCGGCAGCTCCCGGGGCGGCGCGGCGAAGGACACGTCGACCGGGTACGTCTCCCCGCCCCGCAGCCCGTGCCGCACGAACTCGGCCGCCTCCATCGGCAGCTCCCGCGGCGCGAACCGGGCCCCCGTCGCGAGGGGCTCGCTCACCCGGTCCACCCGGAAGGTGCGCCAGTCCTCCCGCTCCAGGTCGTAGGCGACCAGGTACCAGCGGCTCCCGGTGCTCACCAGCCGGTACGGCTCCACCAGCCGCCGCGAGTCCGCCCCGTCCCGCGCCCGGTAGGCGAACCGCAGCCGCTCCGGACCCGCCACCGCCGCCGCCATCGTCGTCAGCGTGTGCGGGTCCACGCTCGGCCCGTCCCCCCGTGTCACCGCGACGGTGGCCGACTGGAGGGCGCCCACCCGGTGCCGCAGCCGGGACGGAAGCACCTGCTCCAGCTTCGCGAGGGCCCGTACGGAGGCCTCCTCGATCCCCTCGATCGCATGGCCCGCCCCCGCCCGCAGCCCCACGGCGATCGCCACCGCCTCCTCGTCGTCGAGCAGCAGCGGGGGCATCGCCGCGCCCGCCACCAGCCGGTACCCGCCCACCGCGCCCAGCGAGGCCTCCACCGGGTACCCCAGCTCGCGCAGCCGCTCGATGTCCCGCCGGATCGTCCTGGGGCTCACCCGCAGCCGGGCCGCCAGTTCGCTGCCGGGCCACTCGCGGGGGGTCTGGAGGAGGGACAGCAGGGTGAGGAGCCGGCCGGGGGTGTCGTTCATGGGTCCACATTGCCAGCGAATGAGGACACCATCTGACCTACATGCCGTCTAGGTTTCTCTCCATGAGCACCGAGACGTCCAAGACATCGCCCGAAAGAGAGAACGGGCCCGTACGAGAAGCCCCCGGCGAGGGAGCCGCCGCCCCGGCCGACCGCCGCCGCTGGCTGGCGCTGGCCATCGTCATGACCGCGGCCTTCATGGACCTGGTCGACGTCACCATCGTCAACATCGCGATACCCAGCATGCGCCAGGACTTCGGCGCCTCCACCAGCGCGATCCAGTGGATCACCGCCGGATACGCCCTGGCCTTCGCCGCCGGCCTGATCACGGGCGGCCGCCTCGGTGACATCTACGGGCGCAAGCGCCTCTTCCTCATCGGCGTCGCCGGCTTCACGGCGGCCTCGCTGCTCTGCGGCATCGCCGCCGACCCGGCCATGCTCGTCGCCTCCCGCATCCTCCAGGGCGGCATGGCGGCCCTGATGGTCCCGCAGGTCCTGGCGATCGTCCACGTCACCTTCCCGCCCCACGAGCGCGGCAAGGCCTTCGGCATGTTCGGCGCGATCGTCGGCCTCGGTGCCGTCTCGGGCCCGATGCTCGGCGCGCTGCTCACCGAGTGGAACCTCTTCGGTCTCGAATGGCGCCCGATCTTCCTGATCAACCTGCCGGTGGGCATCGCCGCCATCCTCATGGGCCGCAAGTTCATCACCGAGTCCAAGGCCCCCAAGGCCCTGCGCCTCGACCTGGTCGGCGTCGTGCTCGCCACCCTCGCCCTGGTCATGCTGATCTTCCCGCTCACCAACGGCCGGGAGAACGACTGGCCGGTGTGGGGCTTCGTCTGCATGGGCCTGGCGCCCGTCGTCTTCGCCGCGTTCGTGCTCTACGAGCGGTACAAGATCAAGAAAGACGGCTCCCCGCTCGTCGAGCTGTCCCTCTTCAAGGTCAAGAGCTTCGCCGGCGGCATCGCCGTCCAGCTGACCTTCGGCATCGCGACCGGCATCTTCTTCCTGGTCTGGACGCTCTACATGCAGATGGGCCTCGGCTGGAGCGCCCTGCGCGCCGGCAGCACCGGCATCCCGTTCTCCATCGCCGTCTCGGTCGCCGCGGGCATCTCGGTGCAGAAGCTCGTCCCGCGCTTCGGCCGCAAGGTGCTCCAGGCGGGCGCGCTGTTCATGGCCGCGGGTCTGCTCCTCTACATCTGGGAGTCCGACCACTACGGCATGGCCATCGCCTCCTGGCAGATGGCGGCCCCGCTGATCGTGATGGGCCTCGGCATGGGCCTGATCGTGGCGCCGCTGACCGACACGATCCTCTCCCAGGTGCCGCGCGAGCACGCCGGATCGGCTTCCGGCCTGATCAACACCACCGGTCAGATGGGCAACGCCCTCGGCCTCGGCCTGACCTCCGTCGTGTTCTTCGGCGTGCTCGACGACGACATGGCCTTCGGGCCGCCCTACGTCGAGGCCTTCCGCAGCGCCCTGTGGTGGGTGGTGGCGGTGCTCGTCCTGATCTTCGCCGTGATGTTCCTGCTGCCGCGCAAGCAGGTCCCGGAGGCCGAGCGCGCGGAGGCCTTCGCCGCCGACGCGGCAGCCGACGCGGCCGCCGGCGCCCCGGCCGCCGCTCCGGAGCCCGCTCCGGCCGGCTAGGCCGCCGCGGGCCCGTTTCTGCCCGGACATGTCCGTCCCACTCGGGGCGGGCATGTCCGTTTTTATTGTATTAATTCTGTTCATCCGGCTATGGTGAGGGGGAGTCCACAGAACCGGGCACGGAACGGACGTAAAACCACATGTACGCACCCGAACGCCAGCAGGAGATCCTGCGTCTGGCCGGCGAGGCCGGCCGGGTCGACGTGCTGTCCCTCGCCGAGCGCTTCCAGGTCACCGCCGAGACCGTACGCCGCGACCTGACCGCCCTCGACCGCGCCGGGCTCCTGCGCCGGGTGCACGGCGGCGCCATCCCCGTCGCCCGGACCGGCTTCGAGCCCGACCTCACCGCCCGCGAGACCACCGCCGCCACCGAGAAGGACCGCATCGCGGCCGCCGCCCTCGCCCACCTCCCCGCCGCGGGCAGCGTCATCCTCGACGCGGGCAGCACCGTCGCCCGCCTCGCCGCCGGGATGTCCCGCCTGGAGGGCCTCGGCCTCACCGTGGTCACCCACGCCCTGCCCGCCGCCGCCGGGCTCGCCGACCACCCCGGCGTCGACCTCCACCTCGTCGGCGGCCGCGTCCGCCACCGCACCCGGGCCGCCGTCGACGCCTGGGCCCTGCGCGCCTACGCCGAGGTCCGCGCCGACGTCCTCTTCCTCGCCACCAACGGCTTCACCGCCGAAACCGGCCTGACCACCCCCGACCTCGCCGAGGCCGCCGTCAAGCGCGCCGCCATCGCCGCGGCCCGCCGCGTGGTGCTCCTCGCCGACTCGGCCAAGGCCGGACAGGAACGCTTCGCCCGGTTCGGCACCTTCGCGGACGTGGACCTGCTCATCACCGACACCGGGCTCGACCCGGCCCACAGAGCGGCGATCGAGGCCGCCGGTACGGAAGTTGTGCTCGCATGATCCTGACCGTCACCCCCAACCCCTCCCTCGACCGGACCTACGAGGTCCCCTCGCTGGAGCGTGGCGAGGTGCTCCGCGCCACCGGGGACCGGGTCGACCCCGGCGGCAAGGGGGTCAACGTCTCGCGGGCCGTCGCCGCGGCCGGAGTGCGCACGACCGCCGTCCTCCCGCTCGGCGGACCCCCCGGCACGCTCCTCGCCGAACTGCTGGGGGCACAGGGCGTGGACGTCACCGCCGTCTCCATCGCGGGCCAGACCCGCTCCAACATCTCCGTCACCGAACCGTGCGGCACCGTCACGAAGATCAACACAGCCGGTCCGGAGCTCTCCGCGGCCGAATCGGCCCTGCTCCTCGACACCGTCCGCACCTGCTCGGGCGCCGCCGCGTGGATCGCCTGCTGCGGCAGCCTCCCGCGCGGCCTGGCGCCCGAGTGGTACGCGGAGATCGTCGCCCGGGCCCATCAGGGCGGCGCCCGCATCGCGCTGGACACCTCAGGCCCCGCGCTGCTGGCCGCCCTGCCCGCCCGCCCGGACGTCGTCAAGCCGAACGTGGCGGAGCTCGCCGAGGCGGTGGGCCGCCCCCTGGCCACCCTCGGGGACGCGGTCAAGGCCGCCGAGGAGCTCGTCGGCCTGGGCGCGGGCGCCGTACTCGCCTCCCTCGGGGCGCACGGCCAGCTGCTGGTCGGCCCGGAGGGCGCCTTCCACGGCACCGCCCCCGTCACCGCCGTCCGCAGTGACGTCGGCGCGGGCGACGCCTCCCTGGCCGGCTTCCTCATCGCGGGCGGCACCGGCCCCGCCGCCCTCGCCTCCGCGCTGGCCCACGGCGCGGCCGCCGTCCAGCTGCCCGGCAGCGTCATGCCGACCCCGGCGGACCTGCGCCCGGACGCGGTCCGGATCACCGCCGCCCCGCCGCTGGACCTGACCCTGACCCGGGACTGACCACCGTCCCGCCCGGCCGCCGGCCCCGGCGGACCCCCGCCGGGTCGGGCGGACCCCGCCGGATCCGGCGCCGGCGGACCCGCGGCGCGTCAGCGGACCCGGGTGCGCAGCTCCATCGCCCCGCGCGCGGCCGCCTCGCTCTCGTAGACCTCGCACATGTGGCGCCCGTCCGGCGTCGCCGTGTGCTCGACCTCCCACAGGCTGAACTCGCTCCCGTCGAGCAGCACGAAGGCGTGCTCGTACAGGCTGAAACCGGCGTCCCGGCCGTCGGGCAGGCCCTGCCGCGCGCCGAATGCCTGGGTGATCTGGTGCGCGTACGCCGAGCGCAGCAGCTCCGCCACCGCCTCCCCGGGCCGGTCGGCGTTCTCCGCGCGGCGCAGCACCCGCCGGGCGTGGTCGGCGGACTGCTCCACCGCGTACTGGCGGTGGCGCCGCTCGGGGTCCGGGGCGGCGTACAGGGCGCCGAGCGATGCCAGATCGCCGTCGGCGCCGCCGTCGCCCTCGCAGTCCCCGAACGCCGACAGCGGGTCCGGGGCGTCCCCCGGCAGCTCGCCGAAGATCCGGGCCACCGCCAGCCGCAGCTCGGCCTTGCTCGCGTAGACCTCGCACCGGGTGCTCCGGTCGCCCCGCAGCCGGTAGGCCAGCTCCCACAGGGAGGCCGAAGTGCCGTCCGACAGCAGGTAGGCGTGCCGGTGGGTCTCCCGCCACAGGCCCGCCGACGGGCTGTGGTGCGTGGTGTAGAGCGAAGAGCTGTGGGCGAGCGCCGTACCGAGGCGCTCCACCAAGTGGTCCGAAAGGTCGAAGGAGTTCAGGGCGCGGCCCAGGAGTCGCTCGAGGTGCGCCTCGGTTGTCTCGTACGGATCGCTCAAGGTGGGTCTCCAGGCCGTCGCAGCTAGTCACTTCACGGACGCTCAACGTAGCCCCTGGCGCTGACATCACGTCCGGGGTTCGGTAAAACGTCCGGGAAGTATCAGGGGTTCCCGCCACCCCTTCAGGTCAACTTGCGGGGGACTGGGCAGGGTTGTCCCGGGTCTGTGACGGTGCGGGGGAGTATGGGCCGCATGGCAACGAACACAGTGGGCGCCCCCCGCCGGCAGGGCGGCCCCCGAACCGCGGCCGAGGACGAACCGGCCGCCGCCCCAAAGGGGTTGGCGTGGCTGCTGGTGGTCACCGGGGCCGCCGGACTGCTGGCCTCCTGGGTGATCACCCTCGACAAGTTCCTCCTGCTGGAGGATCCGGACTTCAAGCCCGCCTGCAGCCTGAACCCCGTGGTCTCCTGCGGCAGCGTCATGAAGAGCGACCAGGCCGCCGCCTTCGGCTTCCCCAACCCCATGCTCGGGCTGGCGGCGTACGCCGTCGTGCTGTGCGTGGGCGCGGGCCTGCTGGCCGGGGCCCGGTACCGGGGCTGGTTCTGGCTGGGACTGAACGCCGGCACCCTCTTCGGCACCGGCTTCTGCGCCTGGCTGATGGTCCAGTCGCTCTACGAGATCAACGCCCTGTGCCTGTGGTGCAGCCTGGCCTGGGTGGCGACGCTGCTGATGTTCTGGGCGGTCACGGCGCACAACGTCCGCACCGGGGTCCTGCCCGCCCCCGGCCCGCTGCGGTCCTTCTTCACCGATTTCGGCTGGGCCCCGCCCGCCCTGCACGCCGGGGTGATCGGCATGCTGGTGCTGACCCGCTGGTGGGACTTCTGGACGGGCTGACCGGGCCGCCCGTACGCGCGCGAGGGCCCCGGCTGCCAGAGGCTGCCGGGGCCCTCTCACTCGTCACGCGTCACTTCGCTCCAGCGGAAGATCAGCTGCCGGCGGAGAGGTTGCCGGAGAGGACCGGGATGTTGTCCAGGATGTGCGAGAGCGGCTCGTCGCCCTTGGCCTGGGTGGAGTTCTCGGTGCACTGCTGGTTCTGCGGGTTGGACAGGACGTTGACGTCCTGGACGCCGACGTTGGCGAGGACCGCCACCAGCGACTGGGCGTTGATCTTGGCCGGCAGACCGATGCAGGGCTTGTTCAGGGTGCCCTGGACCAGGCCGAGCTGCGGGCTCTGGTCGCCGGAGGTCTTCTGGTTGCCGTAGATCTGCTGGGCGCCGTTGCCGTTGACGGTGTTGACACCGCGGTCGTTGCCGATGGCCATGGCCGGGGTCGCGATGGCCGCGCCCGCGCCGACGGCAACGGCGGAGACCGCGGCGGCGGTCATGATCTTCTTGAGCATCATTGGTCCTTTTGTCGCACGAGTGCCCGCTAGTGGAGCGCCCTGATCAACCGGCGCGCCGGTGGGTTGGTTCCGCTCCTTCACTCGAACGGCCCGTTCGCGCGGCGCTTTTCCCCGGCGCGGGTGAGGCGGCCCCGGACGCCTGCGCGAAGCCCGTACGCAGCCCCTGGGGCGCGCGGGCCGCGCGCGTTCGTGTTGCGCTCCGTAAAAGGTGTTCGCACGGTGGGTAAGGAGGCGGATCGCTCGGGTCCGCTTTCGTGCGACCACAGAAGGAACATCCATGCACCGCACCAAGACGTCCCGCTTCCGCGTCCTCGTCCCGTCGGCCCTCGCGGTCGTCATACTGTCCGGCGCGGCCGCCCCCGCGGTCGCCGCGGACGCCGCCGGTGCCGGTGCAGCCGTCACGGAGAAGGCGGCGGCCGTGCAGCGGCAGGTGGAGCGCATCGAGGCGCAGGCCGCGGCCGGTCCGATCGACGATCTGCTGGCCTCGCTCACCAAGACGCTGGAAGACCTCCTCAAAACCCTCACGGGCCTGCTCCCCGCCGGGGTGAACCTGCCGCCGATCCAGCTGCCGAAGCTGCCCGACCTGCCGGCCATCCCCGGCCTGCCGGACATCAAGCTGCCGCCGGTGGAGATCCCCAAGCTCCCCGTGACGGTTCCGGCCACCCCGGCCCTGCCGGCCACTCCGGCGCTGCCGGCCACCCCGGCCGTGCCGCCCGTGGGCGGTCTGGTCCCCGCGATCCCGTCCATTCCGGACATTCCCGTACGCAACTAGCCTCCGGCAGGGTCACGAACGGCCCGGATGGTTACGACTATTGGGCTGAACAGGTCTGATCGGGTGCCGAACCGTGTCTTCGGGGGAAGATGGACCGTTTCGCTCGATGTGAGCCCCGGGATCGGGGCAGGACATCGAAGAGAAGGTGCACTTCCCATGAACTCTGCTGCCAAGAAGGCCGCTGTGGCCCTGGCCTCCGCTGGTCTCGCTGTGGCCGGTGCCGCGGGCGCCGCCTCCGCCGACTCCTCGGCCGAGGGCGCGGCCGTGGGTTCCCCCGGTGTTCTCTCGGGCAACCTGGCCCAGGTCCCGGTCCACATCCCGGTCAACGTCTGCGGCAACTCCGTGAACGTGATCGGCCTGCTGAACCCCGCGTTCGGCAACGTCTGCGTCAACGACTGACGTACGTCGCAGTCGGCACCACGTGACTGTGGGCGCCCCGGCCTCGCCGGTGGCGCCCACAGTCATGTCCGGGACCGGTTCACCGGCCGCCGTTGAGCTTCACCCCGCCGAGCAGCGGAGAGGCCTGTGTGGCTCCGTTCGCCAGGCCCAGCAGCTCGCCGGGGGCGTTGTTGCGGACCTCGTTGACCTTCTGCACGGCGCCGAGGGCCTTGTCGACCGTCTGGCCCTGCTCGGCCAGCCCGTTGCCCACCGTCTGGGGGAGCGCTTCGGTGACGGGGCCCGTCGCGTTCATCACCTCGGTCAGCCCGCCCGTCGCGCTCATGGGAGGCATCGAGGCCGGGGTGTCGGCGGCGAAGGCGGGGGCCGCAGCGCCGAGCGCCGCGACGGAGCCGACGACCACAGCGGCGACCTGGGAGAGCTTCATTTTCGAAATCCTCATTCTTTTCGAGGGCGGAGATGGCTGCGGCGACCGTCGCGCCGCTTTCGCCCTGGGTAACGATTACCGGCCGCTGCGGAAACGCGCTGAGGCCGGGCACGACAGCGGCCGGAGAATCCGACAACGGATTCTCCGGCCGATATTTTTTCCGATTACCGGTATTGCCGGTCAGGCGGCGCGGGACCTCCGGTAGAGGATCGCGCCACCGAGGACGAGGGCCGTGGCGAGGGCCGCCGCCGCGCCCGCCGGGCCCGCTCCGGTCGCGGCCAGCTCCGGCGCGGGCGCCGTCACGACGGCCGGGGCCGGCGCGGGGGCCGGAGCCGGTGGGGTGGTCACCGGGGGAGCCGCCGCGGGGACGGGGGCCGGGGCCGGCGCCGGGGGCAGGTGCACCGGGAGGTCACCGGCGGGGGCGGCCGGGGGCTGGTCGGCCGGCGGGAGGGCTTCCGGTACGGGGAGGGGCGCTGGGCGCTCCACGGGCTGGCTGCCGTGCGGCGGCCGGGGGGCGGGGGCCTCCTCGGCGGGGGGCGCGGGGACGGGCGCGGGGAGCGTGTGGGGCTGCTCCCCGGGCTGCGGAACCTCCAGGTCCGGGGCCGGGACGGGAGCCGGCAGCGGCTGGGGCTGGGGCACCGGCTGGGGCAGCGGCATCGGCCCGGGGCCGGGAGCCGGCGCCGGGTGCTCCGCCACCGGGACCGGCTGGGGCGCGGGGTGTGGCTGGGGCGCGGGCGCCGGGTGGTGCGGTGCGGGCGCCGGGGGCGCGGGGTGCGGCACGGGGTGCGGCACGGGGTGCTCCGCATGGGGCGCGGGGTGCGCGGGGTGGTCGTCGCACTCCTCCTCGCCCTGCGGGCCGCGGTCCTCGTCCCCGGAGCCGCCGTAGCCGCCGTAGCCGCCGCCGTCGTCGGGGTGGTCCCGCTCCGGGCGGGGCGCCGCGTGCTTGGGGGCGTGCCCGCGCGGTTCCTCGTCACGCCGCTCCTGCTCCTGGCGCTGCGCGGGCAGCGCGTGGCGCCCGCGCCCGTGCTCACCCCCGTGCTCGCCCCGGCGCTCGTCGCGCTCGTCGAGGTAGCGCTCGAAGGCCTCGGCGTGTTCGGGGCTCAGGTAGCGGGCGTAGTCGACGTCGTGTCCGCCGTCGGAGCCCGTGGTGTTGACGCAGGTGTTGCCGAACGAGGGGTTGAGCCCGGCGCCCCCGTCCACGCTGTTGCCGCACACGTTCGGCGCGAAGGTGATCGGTACCGAGACGCTGTTGCCGGACAGCACGCCCGGTGAATGCGAGGCCTCGGACATCGCCCCGGGATGCGCGTGGGCCGCGCCGGCCGCGATCGACAGCAGGCTGGAGGCGGCCGCCGCCGTGAGCATCCCCTTGCCCAGTACCTGTCGGCTCAGTACCTGTCGCATGGGTCCTTCCCTGTCTACCGGCGCACGGGCCGGTGCTGAATCGAAGGTGGCCCCGGAGTGCACCGCCGTGCACTCCGAGGCCACCCCGAGGAGGTCTGCCCTTGCGGGCGCAGGCGCTTCGTCAGGCGTTGACGCAGGTGTTGCCGAACGCGGGGTTCAGCAGCGCGATGACGTTGACGGTGTTGCCGCAGACGTTCACCGGGACGTGCACCGGGACCTGGATGAGGTTGCCGGACAGGACACCGGGGGAGCCCACGGCCTGGCCCGCGGCGTCGGCGTCGGCCATGGCGGGGGCGGCGGCACCGGCGGCCATCAGGATGCCGGCGGCCAGCACGACTGCCTTCTTGTACGTCATTTGATTTCAATCCTTCCCGCAGAGGTGTATCCGCTGCACACCTAACAACGAGCGGCCGGGGGAAAAGAAACCGGGTTTTCGGAGGGCTCTCTGCCAATTCACTCCGATGGTTCGGAGGTGTCTGGCCCTAATTCTGGTCACGGTTTATCGGGGTGGAATTCAGTGGAATCCACATGCGGCGAGGCCGCCGCGACCCGAAGGTGCGACGGCCTCGCGGGCGCGGGGAGCGGTCAGCTGCCGGCGGAGGCGTTGCCGGAGAGGACCGGGATGTTGTCCAGGATGTGCGACAGGGCCTCGTCGCCCTTGGCCTGGGTGGAGTTCTCGGTGCACTGCTGGTTCTGCGGGCTGGACAGGACCGGGATGTCCTGGACGCCGACGTTGACCAGGGCGAGGACCGACTGCACGTTGGCCTTGGCCGGCAGGGCGATGCAGGGCTTGTTCAGGGAGCCCTGGATCAGCGCCATCTGCGGGCTCATGTTGCCGTAGGTGGCCTGGTTGCCGTAGATCTGCGCCGAGTTGTTGCCGTTGACGGTGTTGATGCCGTTGTCGTTCCCGATGGCCATCGCCTGCGGGGCCATGGCGGCACCCAGACCCACGACGGAGGCGGCAACCGCTGCGCCGGCCACAAACTTCTTGATCATAATCGTCCCTTTTTTGCAGGATCGCCCGGTACTGGAGCATCCGGAACAACGGCACGGCCCGCTCTCGGGTTGCGTGGCTTCACTCGGATGCCGACGTTTCGGGCGGCACGGTTGACGTTCAGGCGTTCACACGGGTGGTGCCGAACGCGGGGTTGAGCAGGGCGTTCGCGCCGCCCCCGCCGTGCGCGGAGGCGGGACTCCCGCCGCCATCTCCGATTTCCTTTCGGCTCGGACGATGGCGCACTCCATAACGACCCGCCCGCTTCAAGGGTGCGTGCCATCGCCCAAAAGGCCGTACGAGCGAGTCCGGCGTGATTTCCAGCCTGATTTCTGACAAAGTGCACTCCTGTTTTGTCCCCTTGATCGAAAATGGAGACAGGGTCATGGGTTCCTCCCGCAGAATCCTCGGCACGCTCGGTCTGCTGTCCTGCCTCACGCTTTCCGCGCACCTTCCCGCGGCCGACGCCGCCGCTCCGCCCGCGGTGCGCGAATCCCCCCGGATCCCCTTCACCCAGCGTTATCAGGCCGTCCAGCACGGCGGGCTGGTCCGGGCCTCGAACTCCTCGATCGGCTGCCGCTCGGCGGTCTCCGCGCAGGCCGAGCCCTGCGCGGAGGTGAACAAGGGGGCGGCCGGGGTCAACAGCGACTACGAGATGTTCTACGACGAGGTGGACAAGGACCCCGACACCTACAACTCCACCCGCGCCGAGCTCAGGGTCCCGCACGGGGCGAAGGTCTCGTACGCCCGGCTGTACTGGGGCGGGAACCTGCGGGTGGGGGAGCAGAAGCCGCCCGAGGACAACGGCCGGGTGCTGGTCGCCGAGCCCGGCGGCGCGTACAAGGCGGTGCTGGCCGACACGGTCGTCGGGCACCACGACGACGCGGGCAGCGACGCCTACCAGGCCTCCGCCGACGTCACCCCGCTGGTGCGCAAGGGCGGCGCCGGGATGTGGACGGTCGCCCAGCTCAACATCGCCATGGGCAACTCCGAGGCGGGCGCCTGGGGCGGCTGGACCCTCGTCGTCGCGTACGAGCACCCGCAGGAGCCGCTGCGCCGGATCTCCCTGTGGGACGGCTTCGAGTCACTGGCCGCGGGGGCCGGGGAAGCGGGCGCGGAGACCGTGGAGATCGCGGGCCTGAACGCGCCGGCCGGGGCCTCGGGGCGGGCCGGGTTCGTCGCGTACGACGGGGACCGCGGGACCCTGGGGGACTCACTCACGGTCACCGCCGACAGCGGTCGCCGGATCAGCATCAGCGATGCCGAAAACCCTTTCAATGATGTGATGAATTCTACGATCACAGAATTCGGACGACCTTCTTTCGTACGACAGCCCGAACATATGAATAATCTCGGATATGACGCGGACGTGTTCGATCTGAGTCCCGCCCTGTCCGGTGGCGCCCACAACCTGAACTTCAAGTTCACCGGCGAAAGCCAGGGTCAATTCCTCGGCGTGCTCTTCGTTCAGACAGACGCGCGCCGCTGAACGCAGGAGACCACTCCACGTGCGGAAACAGTCCTCGTCGGATCCCCTTCCGGCACCCCACCCAGCCCCGCCCTCCCCGGACCTCCCGGAGGGCTTCACCGTCCTGCACCTCGTCCAGCCCGTCGACGGCGGCGTCGCCCGGGTCGTCACCGACCTCGTGCGCGCCCAGAGCGCCGCAGGGCTGCGCGTCCTCGTCGGCTGCCCGCGCGGCGGACGGCTCGCCGACGACGCCCGCGCCGCCGGAGCCGAGGTGCTGCCCTGGCGGGCCGGGCGCTCCCTGGGCCCGGGCCTGCCCGCCGAGGTCCTCGGCGCCGCCCGGCTGATCCGCCGCGCCCGCCCCGACCTCCTGCACCTGCACAGCGCCAAGGCCGGACTCGCCGGGCGGATCGCCGTACGGGGCCGCGTACCCACCGTGTTCCAGCCGCACGCCTGGTCCTTCGACGCCGTCGGCGGAGCCACCGCCGCCCTCGCGCTGCGCTGGGAGCGGGCCGGAGCCCGCTGGGCCGACCGGGTGCTCTGCGTCAGCGAATCCGAGCGCCGGGCAGGGGAGACCGAGGGCATCACCGCCCGCTGGGCCGTCATCCGCAACGGCGTCGACCTCGGCCACTTCCGGCCCGGCCACCCCGACCCCGGACGCGACCGCGCCGAAGCCCTGGCCGCCCTCCCGCTGCCCGCCGCCTTCCGCGACGCGGCGGCCGGACCGCTCGCCGTCTGCGTCGGCCGGCTCTGCCCCCAGAAGGGCCAGGACATCCTGCTGCGCGCCTGGCCGGAGCTGCTCGCCACCGTCCCCGGCGCCCGCCTCGCCCTCGTCGGCGACGGCCCCGACACCGAACGGCTGCGCCGCGCCGCGCCCCCCGGAGTGCTCTTCGCCGGCGCCGTCGCCGACATCCGACCGTGGCTTCGGGCCGCCGATCTCGTTGTACTGCCGTCGCGGTGGGAAGGCATGGCGCTCGCCCCGCTCGAAGCCATGGCCTGCGGTCGCCCGGTCCTGGTCTCCGACGTCAGCGGTGCCCGGGAGAGCCTGCCCTCCGGCCAGGGACGGCTGTGCCTGGTGCCGCCGGAGGACCCGACGGCCCTGGCCAAGGCCCTGGCACGGCTCCTCGCCGAACCGCGGCTGCTCGCCGAACTCGGGGAGCAGGCCCGGCAGCACGCCCGGACCGAATGCGACGTGCGGCGGACCACGGACGCGGTCACCGGCCTGTACCACGAACTGCTGGGCAGGCCCCGGCCCTTGAACCAGGAGCGCATCAGCCGATGACGATGGACAGCGCACCCGCCCGGCACACCGGGCAGGGCGGCACGGGGCCCGCCGGCGGCAGCGCCTTCGCACCCGCGCCCCCCGCGGAGCCCCGCCGGGCCGCGACCGCGATCCACCCCCCGCGCGGGCCGCGCGCCGACCGGGCCCGGCCCGCCGTGCGGCCGCAGCGGATCCGCCGCCGCGACGGCGTCGGCGCGCTGCTGGCCGCCGACGCGCTGGCCGCCCTCGTCACCGCGGCCACCCTGCCCGCCACCGCCCTGCCGCCGCAGGCCGTGGGCCCCTGCGTCGTCCTGCTACTGCTCCTGCTCGCCGCCCTGCACGCGCAGGGCGGCCTCTACCGGCCCCGGCTCACCCCCTCCGCGCTGCTCGAACTGCCCGCGCTCGCCGGCCGGTCCGCCGTGCTGTGGTGCGGGGCCGCCGCCGTGCTCGGCGCCGCCCGGCCCGAGCACGCCCTCGGCTGGAACGCCCTCCTCGGCGCCGTCTGCCTCCAGGCCGCGCTCGTCTGCGCCGCCCGCGGGGCCGTCCACACGCTGCGCCGCCGCTCCGCCGTCCGCCGGCCCGTCTCCGCCCTCGTCGTCGGCCCCGGGGACGGCGCCGCCGCCGTCGCCGCCGCGCTCCACGGCCGCCCCGAGTACGGACTGCGGCCCGTCGGGATCGCCGACCCGGCCGCCCCCGCCGACGGCGAGCGCGCGACCCTCCCCGTCCTCGCCACCCACGAGGACGTCCGGCGCGCCGTCATCCAGAACTCCGTCCGGCACGCCGTCTTCACCCGGCCCCCCGAGGCCGACGAGCGCACCGCCTCCCTCGTCCGGCTCTTCCACGACCACGGCTGCCGGCTCTGGCTCGCCGACCCCGCCGGGACCGCCAAGGTCACCGGCATGCGGGTGGCGCAGCCCGCCGACCAGCTGTGGGGGTACGCCGTACAGCCGCTGCTGCCGCGCCCCGCCCGCACCCTGGAACGGACCGCGAAGCGGGCCATCGACTCCCTCCTCGCCGCCCTCGCCCTGCTCGCCGCCGCCCCCGTGATGGGTGCCTGCGCGCTCGCCGTACGCCTCTCCGACGGACCCGGGGTGATCTTCCGTCAGGAGCGCGCCGGTCTGTACGGACGGCCCTTCACCCTGCTGAAGTTCCGCACCCTGCGCGCCGACGCCCACGAGTCCGCCACCCGCTGGACGGTGGCCGGGGACCGCCGGATGAGCCCGGTCGGCTCCTTCCTGCGCAAGTCCTCCCTGGACGAGCTGCCCCAGCTGTGGAACGTCGTACGGGGTGACATGAGCCTGGTCGGACCCCGCCCCGAACGGCCCTTCTTCGTCGCCAAGTTCAGCAGCGTCCACCCCGGCTACGAGGCCCGCCACCGGATGCCCGTCGGGATCACCGGGCTCGCCCAGATCAACGGACTGCGCGGGGACACCTCCATCGAGGACCGGGCCCGCTTCGACAACCACTACATCGACACCTGGTCGCTGTGGCAGGACCTGTGGATCCTGGCCCGCACCGCGGCCTCCTTCTTCCGCTTCCGGCTGGGAGGCAGCTGACCCATGAGCCTCGCCGCGACCGGGCTCGCCCGGTTCCCCGACGCGATCGGCCCGCTGCGCCGCCACTGGCCGCTGCTGCCGCTCGCCGCGACCGTCCTGTTCCTCCTCGCCCCGCTCCCGGCCGGGGACGCGAGCGCCTCCGGGAAGGTCGGCCCCGCCGACGCCGCCTCGCTGCTGCTCGCCCTCGTCTGCGCCGTCCAGGCGCTGCGCGGCCGGGTGCGGACGCTGACCCCGCTGGGCGTGCTCGTCCTCGGCGCCCCCGCCGCCGGGCTCGCCGTCGCCACCATGACCGCCGGAGACCCGCACGCGGCCCTGCCCGGGTTCGTCCGCTACCTCCAGGTCTTCGTGCTCGTCCCGGCGGCCGTGGTGCTGCTGGTGCGCGACGCCCGCGAATTCAGGCTGGCCGCCGGATGCTTCGTGGTGCTGGGACTCGTCCAGGGCGCCGTGGGGGTCGTGCAGTACGCGACCCACACCGGGGCCTCGTACCAGGGCGCGGACATCCGGGCCGTGGGCACCTTCGGCCCCGGTGACGTGATGGGCATGGCCACCGTCGTCGCCTACGGACTGGTCGTCGCGACCGCCACGGCGCTCGCGCCCGGCCGGCCGGCCCGGGTCCGGCGGATCGCCGGGGGCTGCGCCCTGGCCCTGGTGGTGCCGCTGGTGCTGTCCTTCAGCCGCGGCGCCTGGATCGCCACCCTCGGCGCGGCCCTGCTGGTGATGGCGCTGGCCGGGATCCGGCGGGCCCTGGGGGTGCTGGTGGCGCTCGCCGCGGTGGGCGTGGTGCTGGTCGGCGGGCTCGGCGTCGGCTCCGAGATGGTCGCCGAGCGGCTCACCTCCATCACCCAGGTGTCCAGCGCCCCGGACCAGTCGGTGACCGACCGCTACACGATGTGGGCCGCCGCCGAGTCGATGTGGCGGGAGCGGCCCGTGGTCGGCGTGGGGCTCAAGGGCTTTCCCGCGCACCGCGACGGACACTCCTCGCTGGGGCTGTCCTCCGGCAGCGACACCGCCGGGGCGGGCCAGGCGTTCATCAAGCAGCCCCTGCTGTCCCCGCACAACATGTACCTCCTCGTCCTCGGCGAGCAGGGCCTGACCGGACTGCTCGCACTGGCCGGCGGCTGGGCGGTGCTGCTCGTCGCGGGCCTGCGCCGGTACGCGGCCGACCGCGCCGCCCGGGGCATCAGGGACTGCGGACTGATCGCCCTCGGCCTGCTCGTGTGGCAGCTGACCGACTTCCTCTACGCGGACATCGGCGGGCCCTCCACCGTGCTCACCGGGGTGATCCTCGGCCTGGCGGCCTGGTGGGCGCTGCCCTCGCCCGAGGGCGCGCCGCCGGGGTTCCCCACCGCCGGCCGGGCCCTCGACGGGCCGGCCGCGCGGTGACCGATACGACTCCCTGGCGGCGGCCCGCGGCCGCGGCGACCGAGGTCGCCGCGCCCGCGGGCCGTCCGCCGCACCCGGGGCCGGGCGCGGCCCCGCCGGGACCGGCCGGTGGCGCGGCTGCCGGGGGCCCGGCCGGCGGTGGCAACGGCGCGGGTGGCTCCGCCGGCGGTGGCGTCGTCGCCGGGGGCGGGCCGTCGGGGCCGTCGGGGCCGGCCGCCTCCGACGGCCGCGGCCGCGGTGAGACGCCGCCGACCGGCCCGGGCAGGCCCGGGGCCGTCCCCGCCGCGCCCGCCGCTCCCCGTACGGGACGCCGCGTCCTCGGGGGCCCCGGCGTGGGCGCGCCCGGACCGGGCGGCCCCGGGGCCGCCGGCCCCGGAGCGCGGGCCCGGGCCGGCGCGGGCCGGGCGGCCGGGGCCGGCGGTCCCGCCGGGAGCTCCGCGCCCGCCCCGCTCGGGCGCTTCCTCGCCAAGGCCGCCGCCGTCACCGCCGGACTCACCGCCGCCGGAGCCGTCTTCGGCCTCGTCCGCGACCAGACCATCGCCCATCTCTTCGGCGCCGGCCACGACAGCGACGCCTTCCTGATCGCCTGGACCGTCCCCGAGATGGCCTCCACGCTGCTGATCGAGGACGCCATGGCGCTGCTGATGGTGCCCGCCTTCAGCCACGCCCTCGCCCGCCGCGCGGCCAGCCGGGCCGGACTCACCCGCAAGGCGGCCCGCGCCGCCGACCCCGTACGCCTGCTCGTCGCGGCGACCCTGCCGCGCCTCGCGGTGCTCCTCGCCGCCGTCGCCACCGTACTGATCGTCGCCGCCCCGCTCGTCGTCGGCGTCCTCGCACCCGGCCTGCCCGACCCGGAACTGGCCGTCCAGTGCACCCGGATGACCGCCCTCACCGTGCTCACCTTCGGCGTCGCCGGATACTTCAGCGCCGCCCTGCGCGCCCACCGCTCCTTCCTGCCCCCCGCCGCGATCTACGTCTCGTACAACGTCGGGATCATCGGCACGATGATCGCCCTCCACACCCTGTGGGGCGTGCGCGCCGCCGCCGCCGGAGTCGCCGTCGGCGGGCTGCTGATGGTCCTCGTCCAGCTCCCCGCCTTCATCCGCAACGTCGGCTTCGGCCCCTCCCGCGCCAAGGGAGCCCCGCGCAGCCAGCGCGACCGGGACCGGCCCACCCTCATCGCCTTCGGGCTCATCGCCCCCGTCATCTTCTTCGCCGTCTTCCGCCAGTCACAGGTCCTCGTCGAGCGGTTCCTCGCCGCCTCGCTGCCCCCCGGCGCCATCTCGCACCTCAACTACGCGCAGAAGGTCGCGCAGATGCCGATGGTGCTCTCCCTGATGATCTGCACCGTCACCTTCCCGGTCGTCGCCCAGGCCATGGCCGGCGGCGAACGCGAGAAGGCCCGCCGGCGGGTGGAACGCGACCTCGCCCTCGCCTCCCTCGCCGTCCTCATGGGCAGCGCCCTCGTCATCGGCTACGCACCGCAGATCATCCAGGTCCTCTTCGAACGCGGCGCCTTCACCCACCGCGACACCCTCGCCACCGCCGACGTCATGCGCGTCTACGGACTCGGCCTCCTCGGCCACTGCCTCGTCGGCGCGCTCTCCCGGCCCTTCTTCTCGACCGCCCGGCCCACCTGGTTCCCGGCGCTCGCGATGGGCGCCGGGCTGCTCGTCAACATCGTGGCCGGAGCCCTCGCCGTCTCCTGGTGGGGCACCTACGGCATCGCCGCCGCCAACGCCGCCGCGATCTCCACCACCGCAGTCCTCCTGCTCACCGGACTCGGCTCCCGCATCATCGCCATCCAGGTCCGCCGGGTCGCCGTCAGCATCGGCCGTCTCGCCGTCGCCGCCGTCGCCGCCTGCGGCACCGGTTGGCTCGCCGGGCCGATGATCCCCGACCCCATGCTCAGCGCCGCCCTCGGCTGCCTGCTCGTCCCCGCCATGTTCGGAGCCACCGGCATGGCCATGCGGGCCATCGAAGTCACCGCGCTGCCCGCCCAGATCGCCCAGCTCACCTCTCAGCTCACCAACCGGCTGACCCAGCTCACCCAGAGGTTCCGCAATGTCCGCTGACACCGATACGGCGTCCGCCGCCGTGACGGGCCCCGCCCGCCGGTCCGCAGCGCCGTGGGTGCTGATGTACCACTCGGTCGCCGAGTTCACCGACCCCGCCGAGGACCCGTACGGGATCACCGTCACCCCCGCCGCCCTGGAGGGCCAGCTGCTGTGGCTGCGCGCCCGCGGGCTGCGCGGGGTGTCCGTCGGCGAACTCCTGCGCGCCCGCGGCGCCGGACGCGGCCGCGGCCTCGTCGGCCTCACCTTCGACGACGGCTACACCGACTTCCTGACCCTCGCCCTGCCGCTGCTGCGCCGCCACGACTGCACGGCCACCCTGTTCGCCCTGCCCGGGCGGCTCGGCTCCGACAACGCCTGGGACCCCCTCGGGCCCCGCAAACCGCTCCTCACCGCCGACGACCTCCGCGCGGTCGCCGCCGCCGGACAGGAGATCGGCTCCCACGGGCTGCTCCACCAGGACCTCACCGCCGCCCCCGACGACGTCCTCCAGCGGGAACTGCGCGACAGCCGCGACCTGCTGCGCCGGCTCACCGGCACCCCGCCCGAGGGCTTCTGCTACCCGTACGGGCACCTCGACGCCCGGGTCGTCGACGCCACCCGGGCCGCCGGCTACGCGTACGCCTGCGCCATCGTCCCCGGACGGCTCACCGGCCCGCACGCCCTGCCCCGTACCCACATCAGCCAGGCCGACGGCGGCGCACGGCTGCGGATCAAGAGACTCCGGCACCGGGTGCGCGAGCTGCGACGGGTGGTCCTGCCGTGAAGGTCCTGCACATCATCACCGGCCTCGGCGTCGGCGGCGCCGAACAGCAACTGCGCCTCCTGCTGCGGCACATGCCGATGCCCTGCGACGTACTGACCCTCACCAACCCCGGGGCGGTCGCCGAGGGGCTGCGGGCCGACGGGGTCCGCGTCGTCCACCTCGGCATGCGGGGCAACCGCGACCTCGGCACGCTGCCGAGGCTGGTGCGGTTCATCCGCGGCGGCCGCTACGACCTGGTCCACACCCACCTCTACCGCGCCTGCCTCTACGGACGTCTCGCGGCCCGGCTCGCGGGCGTCCGGGCCGTCGTCGCCACCGAGCACTCCCTCGGCGAGCACGAGATCGAGGGCCGGCCGCTGACCGGCGGGGTCCGGGCCCTCTACCTGGCCGGCGAACGGCTCGGCTCGGCGACGGTCGCCGTGTCCGACACCGTGGCGGCCCGCCTGGAGGGCTGGGGCGTGCCCGCCGCCCGGATCCACGTGGTGCCCAACGGGATCGAGGCCGTCCGCTTCCGCTTCGAGGAAGGCGTGCGCCGCGCCACCCGGGCCCGGACCGGGCTGCCCGAACGGGCCTTCGTGGTCGGCGGCGTCGGCAGGCTCGTCCCCGGCAAACGGTTCGACGTACTGGTACGGGCCGTCGCCGCGCTGCCCGGCGCGCACCTGCTGCTGGCCGGGGACGGCCCCGAGCGGGCCGCGCTGCGGGCGCTCGCCGCCGAACTCGGTGCCCAGGGCCGCATCCACCTCCTCGGGGAGCGCGACCCGCTGGGCGAGCGCCCCGACGGGCGCACGCCCGGGATCCCGGCCCTGCTGGCCGCCATGGACGTCTTCGTGTCCCCCTCGAAGGAGGAGGCGTTCGGGCTCGCCGCCGTCGAGGCGCTGGCCGCCGGACTGCCCGTCCTGCACGTGACCTGCCCCGCCATCGACGACCTCCCCGCCGCGCAGGCGCCGGGGGCCCGGCGGATCGGGGCGGGCACCGAGGAACTGGTCGCGGCCCTGCGCGGCCACATGGAGGCCGGCGCGCGCCGGCTGCCGCCGCCGCCCGTGGTGCGCCGCTACGACATCGCCCACAGCGCCCGCCGGCTGCTCGACGTCTACGCCGTCGCGCTGGCCGCGCCGGTGCCGGGGGCCGAACCGGCCGCCACCGGTGTGGCCGGCGGCGGCGCTGCCTCGCCTGCCGCTGCCTCGCCTGCCGACGGCGCGCCCGCTGCCGGTGCGGCCGGCGTCGGCGCCGGCGCTGCGCCTGCTGCCGGGGCGCCCGTTGCCGGGGCGCCCGGCGCTGCAACCGCCGCGTCGGCCGCCGCCGCTGCCGTCTCCGCCGCTGCCGTCTCCGGCGCCGCCGTGTCCGGCGCTGCCTCGCCTGCCGCCGGTGCGCCCGGCGGCACCGCTGCTGCGGTGTCCGGCGCTGCAACCGCCGCCTCGCCTGCCGCTGCGGGCGCCGGGCCCGCCGCCGCGGGGGGTGCCGGTACAGGCGGCGGCGGCGAGGCAGCGCCGGGCGTCTCCGGGGGCGCCGGGAACGGCTGAGCACCCCTCTTCGCACCCGCACCCCCGGCCCGGAACACGGCCGGGGGTGAACGAACTCCCCTCCACCCAGGAAGTGAGCACCGCACATGGCCGACACCGCCGACCAGAAGAAGCCCGCCCACCGTTCGCACCGGGGCCGCCGGCTGCTGCCGCCCCCCGCGTGGTGGCCGCTGCCCGCCTGCGCCCTCCTCGGGCTCGCCGCGGGCGGGGCGTACGGGGTCCTCAAGGCCCCCGAGTACGCCGCCACCAGCTACGTCGTCGCCGTCCCCAACGAGACCACCGAACCCGCCACCGCCCTCGGCTTCGCCCAGGCCTACGGCCGGATCGCCACCAGCAGCTCCACCCTCGCCTACGCCCAGCCCCGCGCCGGAATCGACGCCCGCCGGCTGCGCACGCAGGTCCGTACCGAGACCTCCCCCGACTCCCCGATGATCGCCGTCACCGGGACGTCCAAGAGCCCCTCCGAGGCCGCCGACATCGCCAACGCCGTCGCCGACGCGCTCACCCTCACCAGCAACCAGGCCGCCAAGAACACCGGCGTGCAACTGCTCCTGTTCAACCAGGCCGTCGCGCCCAGCGAGCCGGCCTCCCCCTCCGCAGCCGTCAGCGGCGCCGTCGGCCTGTGCGCCGGCGGGCTGCTCGGCGGGCTGTGGCTGCTGGCCAGGCCGGGCCGGCGCAGGTCCCAGGAGGAGCCGGCGGCGCAGGAAGGGGCGGCGCAGGAAGGGGCGGCGCAGCCGCAGTCGGCCGTGGAGGAGTACGCCTCGCTGCCCGCCCAGGGCGAGCACTCCGAGACCAAGGAGAAGGAGTCCGTGCGATGACGGCGGGCTCCACCGGGGCCCTGACGGTGACGATGTGCCGCGACCCCCGGCAGTTCGCCGCACTGGAGGAGTCGTGGAACCGGCTCTTCCGGGACTGTCCCACCGCCACCCCCTTCCAGAGCCACGCCTGGCTGCACTCGTGGTGGCTGTCGTACGGGAAGGAGGGCCGGCTGCGGCTCCTGCTGGCACGGCGCGGCGCGGAACTGGTCGGCGCGGCCGCGCTGATGCTCGTCCACCGTCCGCTGCCGCGCCTCGTCCCGCTCGGCGGGCCGATCACCGACTACTTCGACGTCCTCGTCGCCGACGGGCAGTCCGGCCAGGTCGTGCCCGCCCTGGCCCGCGGCCTGCACCGGGCCGCCCGCAGCGCGGTCGTCGACCTGCGCGAGGTCCGGCCGGGCGCGGCCGCCGAAGCGCTGTACGAGGCATGGCCGGGCGTGTCCGGCAAGCTGGCGGACTCCACCTGCATGGAGCTGCCCGCGCTGCCCTTCGACGAGCTCGTCAAGCGGATGCCCGCCTCCGGCGCCCAGCGGGTGCGGGCCAAGCTGCGCAAGAGCGACGCGGCCGGGATCGAGGAGCACGAGGTCACCGAGGACGAGGTGCCGCAGGCCGTCCGCACCCTGC
This sequence comes from Streptomyces sp. NPDC002032, assembly GCF_042890765.1. Taxonomy (NCBI): domain Bacteria; kingdom Bacillati; phylum Actinomycetota; class Actinomycetes; order Kitasatosporales; family Streptomycetaceae; genus Streptomyces; species Streptomyces sp. NPDC002032. The sequence continues at coordinate 113,825 of NZ_JBIASM010000008.1, forward strand.
TGCGGCTCCACGAGAAGCAGTGGCGCGGCCGCGGGGTCACCCCCGAACACCTGCGGCCCCGCTTCGCCGAGCACCTGACCCGGGCCACCCGGCGGATGGTGCGCGCCGGGGAGGGCCGGCTGACGGAGTTCCGGCTCGACGGGCAGGTGGTCGCCGCCAACCTCACCCTGCTCTGCGCCGGGCTGAGCGGCGGCTACCTGTACGGGGCCGATCCCGAACTGCGCGACCGCAAGGTGGACGTGTCGACGCTGCTGCTGCGCCACGAGGCCCGGCGGGCCCTCGCCGAGGGCCGGCCGGTGGTGAGCTTCCTGCGCGGCAGCGAACCGTACAAGAACCACTGGCGCCCCGAGACCGTGGTCAACCAGCGCTTCCTGCTGGCCACGAGCGCGCTCGCGCCCCTGCTGCGGCTGTACGAGTCGCAGGTCACGGGGCGCGAGCGGGCGGTGGACGCGCTGCGCGAGGCGCTGCCGGCCGCCCGGGACTGGCGGGCGCGGCTCAACGAACTGCGGGTGCGATGACCCGTCTAGAAGGGCCAGAAGCCGGAGCCCTTGCCCCAGTCGAGCTTGATGCAGACCGCCTGGTTGCCGACCAGCTTGGACAGCCACTCGCCGAAGTTGAGCGGCACGCACCACTGCTTGCTGTTGTTGGCCGGCGGCACGGGGGCGGGGGGCTTCGGCACGGGCGAGGGCAGCGGCGACGGGGCGGCCGGGCTCGGCACCGCGGGAACCGTGACCTCGGGGGACGGAGCCGGCGGGAACACCGGCGGGACGGAGACGGCGGGGACCTCGGGGACGGGGGTCACCGGGGTCACGGGGGGCTTCGGGACCGGCGTCGGCGTGGGCGTCGGTTCCGGTGCCGGGACGACCGGCGGCTCGGAGACCTCGGGCGTGGGCGTGGGCGTGGGCGTCGGGGTCGGCGTGGGTGCCGGTACGGCCGGCGAGGGTGCGACGGGGCTCGGCAGCTCGGGCTTCGGCAGCTCGGGAGTCGCGACGGGCGGCGAGGGGACCTGCGGCGAGGGGACCTGTGGCGAGGGGACCTGCGGGGCCGGGACGGCCGGGCTCGGGACCACGGGGGCGCTCGGGACCACGGGCGGGCTCGGGACCACGGGCGGGCTCGGCATCACGGGCGGGCTCGGGACCACCGGGGGCGTCGGGACCACCGGGGGAGTCGGCTCGACCGGAACCTTCGGGCTCAGCGCGTCGCGGAAGACCTTCGAGGATTCCGGGTGCTTGGCGCACTGCCAGACGCCGTGCGGGCAGTAGTCGGTGATGGTGTGGTAGAGCGGCTTGTGCTGCTCGATCCACTTCAGCATGCGCCGCATGTACTCCGCGTTGTCCCCGTTGCGGAACAGCCCCCACTCCGGGTACGAGATCTCCTTGCCGTGTGCCTTCGCGAAGTCGACGTGCTGCTGGAGTCCGTACGGCTGGGTGACCTGGTCGTCGAACGTCCGGCCCGGACCCTGGTCGTAGGAATCCATGCCGATGACGTCGACGACGTCGTCACCCGGGTAGCACTTGGTCCAGCCGATCGCGTCGGTCCCCCGGTTGGGCGCGAAATCGAACTTGAACCGCTGCCCGGGCACGGCCCGCATCGCGTTGACGACGCGCTTCCAGTACGCCTTCCAGTGCTCCGGGTCGGGCCCGCAGCGGTGCGTGTACGTGGTGCCGTTCATCTCCCAGCCGAGCACGACCACCGTGTCCGGCACGCCCAGCGCCACCAGCCGCTCGGCCAGCTTCGTGAAGTGCCGGTCGTACTGGCCCTCCGCGCCCGCCCGGATCAGCTGGGCCACCTGCCAGTCCGGCACCCGGGCCTCGTTGCGGGCCTGCATGGGCACGTTGAGGACGAACATCCGGTCGTCCTCGGCCTGCCGCCACTTGGCCCAGTCCGCGAGGAAGGACACGTTCCCCTCGATGCCGGCCCACTGGTCACCGGGCAGATACGTGTGCCCGACCCGGATCTCCTTGCCGCCCAGCCAGCGCGACAGGAGCGGGATCCGGGCGATCCCGGACGGCCCGTAGTCGAGATAGGCGCCCATGGCGATGTCGGAGCCCCTGGGCTCCTCCTCCTGCGGCGCCGCGAGGGCGGCGCCGGAGGCGAGCAGCCCGGCCGTGACCGTACCGATGCAGGTGCTCGCCAGTCGGCGGTGTGGTCTGCGCATGGCGTCTCCCGAGCTTTCCTGAACCGGTGTGCTTGCCAACGACGTTAGACATCACATCTGACGATTGGCCTGTCCGATGGCCTTTGCCTAGGCCATTCGCAGCCGCGCATCCCGCCCGCTTGGTCCGACTAGGTGAAAGACACCGCTTCCATGCACGCGTTCGCCAACCATGTGCCCGCAGTTCTGCTCAGACTCGATCGGAATCCGTTCCACCACGGAACCCTCGGCGCCGTCAGATCCCTGGGGCGCGGGGGCGTGGAGGTCCATGCCGTCGTCGAAGCCGGGGGAGGCCCCATGGGGCGTTCGCGGTACCTGCGCGCCACGTACCCCGGACCGGCCGGGGGGCTCGACCCCGAGGCCCCCGAGGTGCTGCTGGAGTGTCTGACCGGGGTGTCCGAGCGGATCGGGCGGCCGGCGGTGCTCATCGCCATGGACGACCTCAGCGCCATCGCGGTGTCCCGCATCGCGCCGATGCTGACGGACCGTTTTCGGATTCCCCATCAGCCCGACGACCTGCCCGCGCGGGTGGCCGACAAGGCGGAGCTGTCGCGGCTGTGCGCGCGCTGGGACGTCCCCCACCCGGAGACGGTGATCCCGGCGGGCGCGGCCGAGGCGGCGGAGGCCGCCTGGCGGCTGGGCCTGCCGGTGGTGGCGAAGTGGAGCCGGCCGTGGCTGCTGCCGGCCGGCGCGGGGCTGCGCAGCACCACCCTGGTGCACAGCGCCGCCGAGGCGCGGCGGCTGTACGAACGCTCCGCGGAGGCCGGGAGCCGGCTGCTGCTCCAGCGGTTCCTGCCCGCCGGACCGGACACCGACTGGTTCTTCCACGGCGCGTTCGGCCGGGACGGCCGTCCGCTGCTCGCCGGGTCGGGCCGCAAGGAGCTGTCCTGGCCAGTGCGGACGGGGCTGACGGCCGTGGGGCGCTGGCTGCCGGACCCGGCCGTGGAGGAGGCCGGGCTGCGGCTCGCCGAACGGCTCGGCTACCAGGGGATCCTGGACCTCGACTTCCGCCGCGACGAGCGCGGCACCTTCCGGCTGGTGGACTTCAACCCCCGGCCCGGGGCGCAGTTCCGGCTGTTCACCGACGACTTCGGGCTGGACGTGGTCCAGGCGATGTACCTGGACCTGACGGGGCAACGGGTCCCGGAGCCGGCGGGCGGCCCCGGGCGGGTGTTCGTCGCCGAGAACTACGCGCTGCTCGCGGCGGTACGCGGCCGGGGCGCCGGCGCCGCCGGGCGCGCCGGGCGGCCCGGGGAGCCGGGCGCGCCCGCACCCCGCGCCGGGGCGCGCGTACCGGCGCCGGTACCGCCGCGCGACGCCCGCCCGGCCGAAGCGGGCCCGCCGCCGCCGCGGACGGGGGGTACGGGTGAGCCGGCCCCGCCGCCGCCCCGGGCGGGGGGTACGGGTGCGCCTTCCGCGGCGGCCCGGGCCGGGGGTGCGGATCCTTCCTCCGCGGCGGCCCGGGCCGGGAACGCCGGGGAGGCGGGACCCGTCCTGCCGGCCGGCCGCCGCCCGGAACCGGCGCCGGACTCCCCGGCCCGGCCCTGCACCCCGGACCTGCCCCCCGCGCCCGGTCTGCCCCCCGCGCCCGGTCTGGCCTCCACGCCGGGTCTGGCTGCGACCCCGGGTGCGTCCGCTGCCCCCGTCCTGCCCCCTGCCCCGGGCGCGTCCAGCGCCCCGGGCTCGGGGGGCGGCCCGGCGGACCCGGGCCGCGCCCCGGCACCCGGCCCGGCGGCACCGTCGCAGCCGGGCTGCCCGGCGGGTCCGGACCGGCCCGGGGACGGGGGGCACCCGGCGGGTCCCGATCGCTCGGCGGGTCCGGACCGGCCGGGAGCTCCCGGCCCCGGGGTGCGGGGCGGCCCTGCGGATCCGGACCACCTCGGGGGCACCGACCGCCCCGCGGGTCCGGACCGCGCGGGGGCTCCTGGCCCGGGGGTGCAGGCCTCCCCGGTGGAGTCGGCCTCCCCGGCGGGGGAGTCCCGCCCGGCGGGTGCGGACCGGCCTGGAAGTTCGGACCGCCCGGCGGGTGCGGACCGCTCGGCGGAGCCGGGTCGCCCGGATGCGGGCCGGGCGGCGGATGAGCCGGGGGGCGGGGGTGCCGGGGGGCCGCGTACGGGGGTTCCCGGCGCACGGCCGCCCGGCGCGCCGGTGGCCCGGCAGGGGCGTCCGGCCCCGGCCCGGGGTGCGGTCGTCCGCCGGCCCCGGCCGGGCGCGGCGCGGGGGAAGGTGGAGGCGGCCTGGTTCGCCGCCGACGACCTCGGGCCGTTCCTCGCGATGATCGCCGCCTTCCTGGGGCGCGGCCTCGGCAAGGGGGCCCGCGTCCTGCGCGGCGTACCCGAACAGGGGCGGCGCACCGCGCGGGCCCCGCGCCAGCGCGGCGGCGAACAGCCGCAGCCGCCGGCCCGCACGCTCCCGCCGGAGGCCCCGGCGGAGCCGGACGAACTGGTCACCCGGTGACCGGGGAGCGGGAGGAGCTGCCGTGAGGCGGACCGACGATCTCGTGGTGATCGGCGCGGGCCCGTACGGGCTGTCGATCGCCGCGCACGCCGCGGCGGCCGGGCTCGCGGTCCGGGTCCTGGGGCGTCCCATGGCGTCCTGGCGGGACCACATGCCCGAGGGCATGTACCTCAAGTCGGAGCCCTGGTCCTCCAACCTCTCCGCGCCCGGCGGCCGCCACACCCTCGCCGACTACTGCGCCACCCTGGGCCTGCCCGCCGTACACGGCAGCCCGCTGCCCATCGGCACCTTCAGCGCGTACGGGCTCTGGTTCGCCCGGCACGCCGGCCTGCCCGAGGTGGAGGAGGCCGTGGTCACCGAGGTCGGCCCGTACGGGGACGGCTTCCTCGTCCGGACCGCCGACGGCCCGCCCCGGCCCGCCCGGACGGTGGCCCTCGCGGTCGGGGTCATGCCCTTCACCCGGTACCCCGACGCGCTGCGCGAGCTGCCCCCCGGCCACTACTCGCACAGCAGCGGCCACCGCGACCTGTCCCGGTTCGCGGACCGCGAGGTGGCCGTCCTCGGCGCCGGACAGGCCGCTCTGGAGACGGCCGCGCTGCTCGCAGAGGCCGGGGCCCGGCCGTGCCTGGTGGCCCGGCGGCCCCGGCTGAACTGGAACACCGTCCCGCAGCCGCTGGAACGCCCCCGGCTGCGGGCCCTGCGCGACCCGCACAGCGGCCTCGGCACCGGCTGGCGCAGCTGGGTGTGGTCGGAGCTGCCCTGGGCGGTGCGGCGGCTTCCCGCGCCGACCCGGGAACGGATCGCCGCCACGGCCCTGGGGCCGGCCGGCGCCTGGTGGCTGCGGGACCGCTTCGAACAGCGGGTGCCGACGCTGCTCGGACACCGCCTGCACCGGGCGGTGGCGGTGGGCGACCGGACCCGCCTCGGGCTGACCACCCCGGCCGGGGAATCCCTCGTACTGGACACCGCGCACGTCATCGCGGCCACCGGCTTCGCCCCCGATCTCGCCCGGCTGGCCCTCCTCGACGCCGGACTGCGGGCCGCGCTGGCCACCGTAGGCGGCGGCGGGACGCCGGAACTGAGTCCCCGGTTCGAGTCCTCGTGGCCCGGACTGTTCTTCGCGGGGCTGCTGACCGCTCCCTCGTTCGGACCTTCCATGCGATTCGTACACGGCGCGGGCTTCACGGCGGGGAGACTGGTGAGGGGAGTCCTGGCGCGTCTCGGCGCGCGGGGCCCGCTGACCGGCACCACCGACGGTGCCGGCCCCGACCGGGCCGGTGCTGCCGGGCATTGCGACGACGTATCTCCGCTGAGATCCACCTGAGAGGGGTCCGCGATGGGCGCGGAGCGAGCACAGGGCGGCCGTGGATGGGTGCGCATCCCCGCCAGCCGCGGGGAACAGGCCCCGGGCGGGGCGGCGGGGGGCACCCCGTACGCGGGGACCCCGTACGGCGGATCACCGCACGCGGGCGCGCCGTCCGCCGGGACCCCGTACGCCGGGACCCCGTACGCGGACGCGCCGTACGCGGACGCGCCGTACGCGGGGACGCCGTACGCACCCCGGTCCCCGGCCGGCGCCGGAGCCGCCGGGGCCTTCGCCCCCCGCGACCCGGCCGCCATCTACCTCTCCCTCCTCAAGCGCTGGCGGGAGGCCGGACGCACCCTTCCGGGGCATCCTGACGAGGAGTGGGAGCGGCTCATCTCCCAGCCGTGCTGGCCCGGCCGTTAGGTGGTGTTGTCTCGTGGCAGCGGCGGACCGCGACAGACCCGGGCAGGGCGTCCCCGGCCCCCTGACGGGGCCCGGCGAGCGCCTCGCGCTCAACGGCATGGGCAGTTTCGAATGGGACCTCATCGCCGGCACCCTCCTCCTGGACGAGTCCGGCCTGACCGTCTTCGACCTGGAGGCGGAGGAGTTCGACCACACCCCCGAAGGCCTCGGCCTGCGCATCCCCGCCGACGACGCCGCCCGCCTCGCGGACACCGTGGTCGGTGTCCTGGACGGCGGCGGCGAGACGTACGGCGCCTACTTCACCGTGCACCGGCGCGACGGCCGCGACCAGTGGACGCACACCCAGGGCCGGGTGCTGCGGGACCCCGACGGCACGGCGCTGCGGATCGTCGGGATCGTCCGCGACGCGACCGCCGAGCTGGCCCACGCCACCGTGCTGCGCAAACTGGAGACGGCCCGCACCCAGCAGGCCGCCATCGTGCAGCGCACCACCGAAGCCCTGTCGCGGGCGGTGACCGTCGACGACGTGACCGCCACCCTGACCGGCGCCGGCGCCCTGGAGCGCCTCGGAGCCGACGGGCTGGCCCTGGGCCTCGTGGAGAACGGCGCCATCAAGATCATCGCGTTGAGCGGGGAGTCCCTGGAGATCCTCAGCGAGCGCCAGTTCACCCGGCTGGACGGATCCCTGCCGCTCTCGCAGGCGGTCCTCAGCAGGAAGGCACGTTTCGTCACCTCCCTCGCCGAGCTCGCCGGAGAGTTCCCGCTGCTCGCCGACTACCTGAACCGGATCCGCTACGACGCGGCCGCCTACCTCCCGCTCATCGCCCAGGCCAAGGCCATCGGCGGGCTGGTGCTCTTCTACCGGCGGCGCAGTGACTTCAGCCCCGAGGAACGCAACCTGTGCCTCGGCCTGGCCGGCATCGTCGCCCAGTCCCTCCAACGGGCGCTCCTGTTCGACCAGGAGCGCGAGTTCGCCACCGGACTCCAGGCCGCGATGCTGCCCCGCCGGATCCCCGAGATCACCGGCGGCGAGATCGCCGTGCGCTACCACTCCGCCTGGAGCGGCCGGGAGGTCGGCGGGGACTGGTACGACGTCATCGCACTGCCCCGCGACCGCGTCGGCATCGTCGTCGGCGACGTCCAGGGCCACGACACCCACGCCGCCGCCATCATGGGCCAGCTGCGCATCGCCCTGCGGGCCTACGCGGGCGAAGGGCACTCCCCGTCCACCGTCCTCGCCCGGGCCTCCCGCTTCCTCGCCGAACTCGACACCGAACGCTTCGCCACCTGCATGTACGCCCAGGTGGACCTGGAGACCGGAGGCGTACGGGCCGCCCGCGCGGGCCACCTCGGCCCGCTCATCCGGCACACGGACGGCCGTACCGGCTGGCCCAACGTGCGCGGCGGCCTGCCCCTCGGCCTCGCCTCCGTCTTCGCGCAGGAGGAGTTCCCCGAGACCCGCCTGGACCTCGTGCCCGGCGAAACCCTCGTCCTGTGCACCGACGGGCTCGTCGAGGAACCCGGCACCGCCATCACCCAGGGCATGGACGCCCTCGCCCACGCCGTGCGCGGCGGCCCCCAGGAGGCCGGGGCACTCGCCGACCACCTCTCCGACCGGCTCTGGGAACGCTGGGGCTCCGGCGACGACGTGGCCCTGCTCGTGCTGCGCCGCGCCCCGGACCCCGGCACCCACCGCGCCCCGCGCATCCACCAGTACATCCACCAGGCCGACCCGGAGGGGCTCTCCGACGCCCGCTACGCCCTGCGGCAGGCCCTGCGCGACTGGGGCATGGCCGAACTCGCCGACGACGTCGAGCTGGCGGCGGGGGAACTGCTGGTCAACGCCCTGCTGCACACCGACGGCGGGGCGGTGCTGACCATGGAGGTGCTGCCCGAGCCCGTCCGGCGGATCCGGCTGTGGGTGAAGGACCGCTCCAGCGTCTGGCCGCGCCGGCGCACCCCGGGCGAGGCGGCCACGACGGGGCGCGGACTGCTGCTCGTCGACGCCCTGGCGACGCACTGGGGGGTGGAGTCGCGGGGGGACGGGAAGGCCGTCTGGTGCGAGTTCGCCGTGGGCGCCGCCGCGCGCGTCGGGGAGTGACCGGACGGTCACTCCGAGTTGTGCGGGGTGGGGTGCGGGGTGATGATGCGGCCATGGAACGGAAGGCAATGACGAGGACGGCGCGGACGGGGACCGCGCGGACGGAGACGACGCGGACGGAGACGACGCGGACGGAGACGACGCGGACGGAGACGACGCGGTCGACGGGGCGCGTGCCGTGCGCCGCCTGAGCCGGGGTGCGGTCACGGGCATCCTGGCGGTGCTGCTGCTGGCGGCCGGGGCGCCGAAGGTCGTGGACTGGACGACGGGGCGCCCGCACGCGGACCCGGGGTGCCAGACGGTCGCGTTCATGTCGATGACGGGCGTCGCGCCCGACTGCCACTGACGGACGGCGCGCCGCCGCCCGCCGACCGGGCCGTTCGCCTGCCGGCGTCCGCCGACCGGGCCGTCCGGGTCCGCGTGCCGGTGGCGGCGGCCACCGGGTCCGCGAACCCGCCCGGCGGGACCCGACGGGACCCGACGGGACCGCTTAGCGGCGGTGGGTCACCCGGATCTCCTGCTCGTCCGCGGCGACGACGTCGATCGCCCGCGGCATCAGCCCGCCGCCGAAGTGGATCTCCTGGATCTCCGCCATCGCCCGAGCGGTCCCCTCGTGGATCCCCGGCGTCACGGACAGCCCGCTCCGCGCCTCCCAGCGGTGCTCCATGCCGTCGCAGTGGGCGTCGCCCGCGCCGAGACCGAGGCGGTAGCGGTCGTCCTGCACGACCGTCACCTTCACCTGAACCGCCCCCATGGGTGACGAGGCCTCGCAGCTGTACGTGCCGGAAAGGGTGATCGTTCCGTCCCGCTCGATGTCGGCGTGCGGACGGAGGGAAATGTGCTGGTGGAAAACCGTGGCCGCGGCGGGGGCCGTGAACAGGGCGGTGGCGGCCAGTGCGGAGAAGGCCGAGAGGGCAATTCGGCGGGCGGGCGTGCGCATTTCTTCCTCCAGGTGGGCGTGGGTGACGGGATTCCGCCGCAACGCATTGTGCTGGCAGTTGGCGGGCGACGCGCGCCGCATACCCGTGTCGGTGTGTGCAATTGCCCGCTCGGGCGCGTGAGACTGGCCGGAATACTTCCCCGCACCGAAGATCCCCGAAGGGGCCCCGTATGCGCCCGCCCGCGTCCGTCCTCGCCGCCGCCGCCCTCCTTCCCGCCCTGCTGCTCGGTGCCACCGCCTGCCAGAGCGCGCCCGAGGGGGCCGCCCTCGCCCCCGCCGCCGTACCCGCCGTCCCGGTCGACGACGGGGCGCCCGGCACCGACGAGGACCCGGCCGCGCCGGCCGGCGGGGCCGGGCGGGGCGCCGTGAAGGATGCCCATGTGGGTGACTCCGTACGGGTGCAAGGGCGCGAGGTGGGACGGCACCTCCAGGCGGTGCTCGCCGCCTACGTGGACCCCGCGGTCAGCGTCGAGCCGAACTACGGGCCGCCCGCCGGGAAGCGCTGGGTGGCCGCCTCGATGTCGTTCGTCAACGTCGGCGGGGCCTCGTACGGGGCCCTCGGGGGCATGTGGGCGTACGACAGCGCCGGAAAGCGCCACCCGGTGGTGCGCACCGGCGAACTGACCACCGGCAAACCCCTCGTCTTCGATTCCCTCGCCGTCGGCGAGCGGGCCGAGGGGTGGGTGGTGTTCGAAATCCCGGAAAAGGTGCGCATTGTGCGTCTCCAGTACCAGGACGCGAACATGCGGGCGAATTCCGGAGGTGGATTCTGGGCGGTGTAGCCCGCCCGGGTGAAAGGCCGTGAAAGGGCCCGGCAGTTGACGACTAAGGTGCGGCGCATGACTTCTACGCAAGCCGAAATCGACCGGACCCAGCTCGGCACCCTTTCCGTGCTCGCCTGGATCGGTGACCCCTCCGAAGGTCACGACATCCCGTATCTCCTCGCCTATACGCTCGGCGACGGCCCCCAGGGCCGCGAGGCCGGCGAGAAGGCCGCGCGCGGCCTGCTGGAGGAGATCGGCCTGCCGATCGGCGACGTGGTCATGGACGGCACCCGCAGCCCGCGCACCTTCGCCGTGCAGATCATCCTCGCGGGCAACCAGGTCGCCCTGACGCTGCCGGGCCTGAACGCGACCTGCACCGCCCCGGACGAATGGGTCGCCGCGGCCAACGAGAGCGGCCAGGCGTACTTCCTGTTCGCCACGCGCGCCTGGCCGGAGGCCGTCCCCGGCAAGCCGGTGACCCCGGAGATCCTCCAGGGCTTCGCGGGTGACGAGGAAGTCCTCACCAGCAGCGCCCACTGCGTCCTGACCGTGCAGAGCCTGCAGAAGTAGGCGGGCCCGGCCCCGCCCGCGCCGCCGCCGGCCCCGCCGCCCGCGCCGCGTCCGGCCCCGCCGCCGGCCCCGCCGTCACCGCCGCCGCACCGCACCGCACTCCGGCCGCCGGGCTCCCAGCCTGCCCGGTGGCCGGTACCCGCCCGGTCTCCCGTACGGGGTGGGGTCAGGGGCGGTCGAAGGCGAACCGCAGCGAGCGCACCCGGTTGTCGAAGCTCGACCCCGCCAGATCGGGCAGGCCCACCGCGCGCAGCCCCACCGGCCGCGTCAGCAGCTCGCGGAACAGGGCCTTCATCTCGACCCGGGCCAGGTGCGCACCCAGGCAGAAGTGCGGGCCGCCGCCCCCGAAGCCCAGATGGGGGTTGGGGGAGCGGGTGATGTCGAAGGCGTCGGGATCGGGGAAGACGCCCTCGTCCCGGTTGGCGGACGCGTAGTACAGCACCACCTTCTCGCCGGGTTGGAACACCCGTCCGCCCAGGGAGTGTTCGCAGGTCACCGTCCGGCGGAACTGGATGATCGGCGTCGAGTGCCGGATCATCTCGTCCACCGCGCCGTCCGCGTACTTCTCGAAGTCCGACAGCAACAGGTCCCGCTGATCCGGGAAATCGGTCAGCAGCGTCAGCCCGTGCGTGATGGCGTTGCGCGTGGTCTCCACCCCCGCCACCATCAAGAGGCTGAAGAACGCACCCAGTTGGCGGGCGCCGAGCGCCTGGCCGTCGACGTTCGCGCAGACCAGCGCCGAGATCAGGTCGTCGGACGGGTTCTTGCGCCGCTCCCGTCCGATGCCCGCGACCATGCGCTGCATCCGGGCCAGCGCCCGCAGCCCGCGGCCGGGCATCCGCAGCCGGGACGCGAGGCCGCGCTCGACCCCGATGTTCTCGGAGGCGTGGTTGACCCGGTCGGCGATCTCCGCCCGGTAGCGCTCCGGGATGCCCATCATGTTGCAGATGACCTCCAGGGGCAGCCGCGAGGCCACCGCCGAGACGAACTCGTCCGGCCGCTCCTCCAGCACGTCGTCCACGATCCGGGCCGCGACCGCGTGGATGTCCTCCTCGGCCGCCGCCAGCAGCCGCGGCGTGAACGCCCGCTGCACGATCTTGCGCAGCTGCGCGTGGTCCGGGCCGTCCAGATTCACCATCGAGTCACCGAACAGCGCCCGCACCCAGCGGGCCGGCTCCGGCGTCGTGACGCCCGGCGCGCTCGCGAACACCTTGGGCAGCCGGCTGGCCTCCTGCACGTCCGCGTGCCGTACGAGGGCCCAGTGGCCCGGCCCCTCGGGGACGAACACCGGGGAGGGCAGGGCGCGCAGGCGGGCGAACGCGGCGAGCCGGCGCTCCGGGGGGAGCTGCCAGAAGCCCGGCTCGGCCAGTTCCGCTCCGGGACCGTCCGCGCTGCCGTGCCGTTGCGGGGGGAGTGTCATGGGGGTCGTCTCTTCCTGTCGCCGTCGCGCGTCGTGCGCCGTGCTGCAGAACGGCCGCGGGGGCGCGCGGGTGACGGGCGCGGCCGGGCTCAGGCGCCGACGGCGGCGCGGGCCTGATCCCGGACGGCGAGGCTCACGCCCGCCACGACGGTGGCCGCCGCCACGAGGCCCGCGTAGAGGACCGCGTAGGAGCCCGTCCAGGTGCAGGCGAGGATCGCGAGGGCCGACAGCGGCAGCACCAGCTGCTGGGCGGGGCCCCGCTTGAAGTGGCGCGAATGCAGCAGCCACACCGTCAGCAGGAACAGCGCGGCCGGGACGGTGACGGCGGCGTTCGCGGCCAGCTGCGAGATGTGGGCCTTGCCGACCGCGTGCTCCACCGCGACCTCGATGCCCGCACCGATCGCCGCCCCCGAGGCGAAGATCAGCAGATGGCCGTAACCCCACGGGATGGCCTGCCGGTTGGAGGTCAGCCGCTCGTGCATCGGCACCGCGAAATAGATCCACCAGGCGGCGAACACGATCAACAGGCCGCCAGCTGCGATGGGCAGCAGCTCGCCCAGGGCCTCGTGCTCGTCCAGCGCCGACTTCACCGCCACCGTGCTCGCGGCGATGGTCTCGCCGAGCACGATGATCGTGAACAGGCCGTACCGCTCGGCGATGTGGTGCGCGTGCCACGGCGTCTGGTGGCCGCGCTCCGCCAGCACCGGCACCATCAGCTCAGCGGCCACCAGGACCAGGAACAGCCAGCCCTTGAGCCCGTCCGGGGCGAACAGCAGCGCCACCCAGCCGGCCTGGCAGATCACCAGCCCCGCCGCGTACTTCAACGCCGCCGCCCTGGCCGGGCCGCTCTCTCCGGCCGCCGCCCGCAGCCACTGCGCCGTCAACGCCACCCGCATGATCAGGTAGCCGATGACGGCCACCGTCCAGTCGTTCGCGTCGAAGGCACGGCTCACCCCCGCCGCGTACACGAGCACACCGGCGATCTGCACGAGCGTCGCGATCCGGTACGGCACGTCGTCGCAGTCGTAGGCCGAGGCGAACCACGTGAAGTTCATCCACGCCCACCACACCCCGAAGAAGACGAAGAAATAGCCGATCACCCCGCTCCCCGGGTGGCCCTCCGCCAGCGCGTGCACCAGGCGCTGACCCGCCTGCGCGATCGCGACGACGAAACACAGGTCGAAGAACAGCTCCAGCGGGGTCGCCGCCCGGTGGTCCTCGTCGCGGCTGCGGGCGGTCATCGGCACGTACGTCATACCGCCCAGCACACCAGCGCGCGCCCTCCTAACAGGCGAGGCGCGCGGCCCGCAGCAGCCGGGTACCCCGGGCGGACTCGTAGCGCGCCAGCACCAGGCGGGCGACCCGCGGGTGGTCGGCGAGCGGCTCGGACACCGCCCAGGCCCCCGCCCCCGCCAGCGCCCGCGTGAAACGGCCCGGAGCCAGCAGGTGCGCCGCCACCGCGATCCGCCGGTACCCGGCCTCCCGCAACGCCGCCACCGCCCCGGGCACCGTCGGCCCCGCCGAGGTCAGGTACGCCCCGACCACAGGGACCGGCCGGAGCCCGCCCTCGTCGGCCAGCAGCGCCGCCAGCCGCGCGGCGCAGTCGGCCGTGCCGTCGTTGCCGCCGGGCCGCGACGATCCCGCCCCCGCCACCACCACCGCGTCGGCCCGCGCGTACGGCCCGTGGCGGCGCTCGGCCTCGCGCAGCCGGCCGTGCAGCGCCAAGGCCACCTCCGGCTCCCCGCCGAGCCCCTCGGTCAACGCGCAGCCCGTGCCCTCCAAGACCGCCGGGACATCGACCCGCCGGTGATAGCCGTCCCCGAGCAGCAGCGGCACCACCACCGCCCGCGGGTGCTCCCGTACGACCTCCGCGAGGGACGGCCGCTGCACGTCGAGGTGACCGACTACGGCGCGGACGCCGCTCATCGCCTCGACGGCGGCGGTGAGCCGGCCGACGGCCGCGGCGGCGGCCGGGTCCGCGCTTCCGTGCACGGCGAGTACGAGCATGGGATTCCTCCGACGGGCGGGCGGGGCCTCACTGACCCGGGACTGACCCGGGTCTCCCCCCTCTCCACGCTAGGCCCGGCCCCGCCCTCCCTGCCCCCGCCCAAGGGCCCGGAGCCCGGGCCACAGGTCCCGTGCGGGACAGGACCGCGGGCCCCCGCCGTGGGGCCCTTTTCGGCGGCCGCGGCCCGTGGCGCGGACCTACCGTCGAAAGGGTCGGAACATCGCACGCATCCGGAGTGAGACCCATGGCGCAGACGCTGGTTGTCATCGGCCACGGCATGGTGGGACACCGCCTGCTGGAGGCCCTCGCCGAGCGCGACGCGCTCGCCGGACCGGCGGCGCGGCCGGGCGCCGGCTGGCAGGTGACGGTCCTCGCCGAAGAACACCGCCCGGCCTACGACCGCGTCCACCTCTCCGCCGCGTTCACCGGCGCGACCGCCGCCGACCTGGCGCTCGGCGAACCGGACTTCCTCGAACGCCACGGCATCGACCTACGGCTCGGCGATCCGGCCCGGAGCATCGACACCGCAGCCCGCACCGTCACCAGCGCCTCCGGAGCCGTCCTCGCCTACGACGCCCTCGTACTGGCCACCGGCTCCCATCCCTTCGTCCCGCCCATCGACGGCGCCGACGCCGAGGGCTGCTTCACCTACCGGACCCTCGACGACGTCGAGGCCCTGACCGCCTATGCCACCACCGACCACGTCCGCAGCGGCGTCGTCATCGGCGGCGGACTCCTCGGGCTGGAGGCGGCGGGCGCCCTGCGCACCCTCGGACTGGCCACGCACGTCGTCGAGTTCGCGCCCCGCCTGATGCCGCTCCAAGTCGACGACGGCGGGTCCGCCGCGCTGCGCGCCACCATCGAGTCGATGGGCGTGGCCGTGCACACCGGCGTCGGCGCGGCCGGCGTCCAGGTCCACGCCGACGGCCGCGCGCAGGCCCTGCGCCTGACCAGCGGCGAGGAGATCGGCGCCGACGTCGTGGTCTTCTCGGCCGGGGTCCGCCCCCGCGACCGGCTCGCCCGCGCGTGCGGACTGGCGGTCGGCGACCGGGGCGGCGTGGTCGTGGACGCGCATTGCCGTACGAGCGACCCGTACGTGTACGCGGTCGGCGAGTGCGCGCAGACCGCGGACGGCAAGGTGTACGGCCTGGTGGCACCGGGCTACCAGATGGCGGAAGCAGTGGCCGACGCCCTGGCGGGCCCGGGCGAGCTGACCTTCACCGGCGCCGACACCTCGACCAAGCTGAAGCTGATGGGCGCCGACGTGGCCTCCTTCGGCGACCCCTTCGCCCCTGAGGGCGGTAACGGGGCCGTCTCCGTCGTCTTCTCCGACGCCCGCGAGGGCGTCTACAAGAAGCTCCTCCTCGGCCCGGACGGCGCCTTGCTCGGCGGGATCCTCGTCGGCGACGCGCAGGCCTACGGCTCGCTCAAGCCGCACGCCGGCCGGCAGCTGCCCGCCCCGCCCGAAGCCTTCCTCCTGCCCGTGTCCGAGGGCACGCCCCCGCCCGGCGCGGACACACTGCCCGACGACGCCGTGGTGTGCTCCTGCCACAACGTCACCAAGGGCCACGTCCGGGCCGCCATAGTCGCCGAGTCCCTCACCGACATCGGCGGGATCAAGAAGTGCACCAAGGCGGGCTCCGGCTGCGGAGGCTGCGCAAACACCCTTCAGGCCGTCCTGGACGCCGAGCTCGCTGACACCGGCATCGAGAAGCCGCGCGGGCTGTGCGAGCACTTCACCCTCACCCGCGCCGAGATCTACGGGAAGGTCCACGCCGAGCGGATCCGCAGCTTCAGCGAGCTGCTGGAGGCCTACGGCGAGGGCGGCGAAGGCTGCGCCGTCTGCAAGCCGGTCGTCGCGAACGTCCTGGGCACCCTCGCCCCCGACCTCGGACTCGGCCACATCCTGGACGGAGAACAAGCCTCCCTCCAGGACTCCAACGACCTCTTCCTCGCCAACCTCCAGAAGGACGGCAGCTACTCCGTCGTCCCGCGCGTCGCAGGCGGCGAGATCACCGCCGAGCAGGTCATCGCCCTGGGCGAGGTCGCCCGGGACTACGGCCTCTACACCAAGATCACAGGCGCGCAGCGGATCGGGCTCTTCGGGGTCCGCAGGGAACAGCTCCCCGACATCTGGCGCCGCCTGGGCGGAGCCGGCTTCGAGTCCGGCCAGGCCTACGGCAAGTCCCTGCGCGCCGTGAAGTCCTGCGTCGGGGCCCGTTTCTGCCGCTTCGGCCAGGGCGACTCCATCCAGCTCGCCATCGACCTGGAGCTGCGCTACCGGGGCCTGCGGACCCCCCACAAGTTCAAGGGCGGGGTCTCGGGCTGCCTGCGCGAGTGCGCCGAGGCCCGCGGCAAGGACATCGGGGTGATCGCTACCGCCAACGGCTGGAACCTCTACGTGAGCGGCAACGGCGGCGCCACCCCGCGCCACGCCGACCTGCTGGCCTCCGACCTCACCACCGCCGAACTGTTCGCGCTCGTCGACCGGTTCCTCATGTACTACATCCGAACCGGGGAACGGCTGGAGCGGACCGCCGCCTGGATCGAACGCCTGGAGGGAGGCCTCGCCCACCTGCGCGAGGTCCTCATCGAGGACTCCCTGGGCATCTGCGGGGAACTCGAAGCGCAGATGGAGCGTCACGTGGCGGCCTACCAGGACGAGTGGCAGGCGGTACTGGAGGACCCCGCGGCGCTCAAGCGCTTCGCCGCGGTCGACCTCTCCACCACCGGTCTGCGTACCGTCGCCAGTACGGGCACGGGCACGGACAGGGCTGCGGGCACGGT
Source organism: Streptomyces sp. NPDC002032 (assembly GCF_042890765.1). Lineage (NCBI taxonomy): Bacteria > Bacillati > Actinomycetota > Actinomycetes > Kitasatosporales > Streptomycetaceae > Streptomyces > Streptomyces sp. NPDC002032. Next base: position 130,756 of record NZ_JBIASM010000008.1, read on the forward strand.
CATCGGCATGGGCTCCGGCCCGGGGACGGACACGGGCACGGGGACGGGCACGGGTGTGGGCCCGGACGGGGACACGGGTAGGGTCACGCCGGTTCCGGTCCTGGAGCCCGGCCGGGGCCGCAGCGCCGTCCTCCCCGACGGGACGCAGGCCGCCCTCTTCAAGGACCGCGCGGGCACCGTCTACGCCGTCGGCAACCGGGACCCCTTCTCCGGCGCCGACGTGATCGCCGACGGCATCATGGGCTCCCGCGACGGGGCACCGGTCGTCACCTCGCCTATGCACAAGCAGGTCTTCGACCTGCGTACCGGTATCTGCCTCGACGACCCCGAGGTTTCCCTGCCGGTGGTCGACGTCCCCTGACGGGCCGACCAACGCACCGTGGGCGATGGGACCTTGTCCTGTCGCCCACGCGACGTTCGCCCCTGCCGCGAGGACCCTGATCAGGCGGAGTCTGGATAGGTCAGGACAATTCCCAACCTTCAGGACCACGCCATGAGTTCCGCCACGCAGCAAGCGCCAGGGGTGCTCGCCGATCCGGCGCAGTACCGCCCGGGCCGCACCATCACCGACTGGACACCAGAGGATCCGTCCTTCTGGAGCTCCACCGGCAAGAGGGTCGCCACCCGCAACCTGTGGATCGCCGTGCCGGCGCTCCTGGTGGCCTTCGTGGTCTGGCAGGTCTGGAGCATCACGGCGACCAACCTCAAGGACGTCGGCTTCGGCTTCTCCCAGTCGCAGCTGTTCTGGCTGACCGCCGTCCCCGGCATCACCGGCGGTACCGCGCGCATCTTCTACACCTTCCTCGGCCCGATGATCGGGCAGCGCCGCTTCACGGCGCTTTCGACGGTGGTGCTGATCGTTCCACTGCTGTGGCTGGGCTTCGCGGTGCAGAACACCGACACGTCCTACGGAACGATGATCGCCATCGCCGCGCTCTGCGGCATCGGCGGAGCAAACTTCTCCTCCTCGCTGGCCAACATCGGCTTCTTCTACCCGAAGCAGGAGAAGGGCAACGCGACCGGCATCAACGGCGGCCTGGGCAACCTCGGCGTCTCCGTGGTCCAGTTGCTGACCCCCATCCTGATCACCTCCTCGGTGCTGGCGATCGGCGCGGGCCAGAAGAAGGCGAACGGCACGGAGATCTACCTCCAGAACGCCGCCTTCGTGTGGGTCCCGGTCCTGATCGTGCTCGCGGCCATCGCCTGGTTCGGCCAGAACGACCTCAAGGTCGCCTCCACGCCCTTCAGCCAGCAGAAGGTCATCTTCAAGCGCAAGCACAACTGGCTGATGACCTGGCTCTACGTCGGGACCTTCGGCTCCTTCATCGGCTTCGCCGCCGCGCTTCCGCTGCTGATCAAGACGACTTTTCCGGCGTACCCGGTCGCGACGTACGCCTGGATGGGACCGGCGCTGGGCGCGCTGGCCCGCTGGGCGGGCGGCTGGATCGCCGACAAGCTGGGCGGGGCCCGGGTGACCATCCTGTCCTTCGTAGGTATGGCCGCCTCGATCATCGGCGTCATCAACTTCCTGCCGGGAGGCTCCGACCCCGGCTCCTTCTACGGCTTCTTCTTCTGCTTCCTCGCGGCGTTCTTCTTCTCGGGCATCGGCAACGGCTCCACCTTCCGGCAGATCCCGGTCATCTTCCGGGGCCAGCACCTGAAGGGCCTGACGGAGGGCACGCCGCAGTACGCGGCAGCGCTCAAGCAGGCGGAGATCGAGTCGGGCGCGGTGACGGGCTTCACCGCCGCCATCGCCGCGTACGGCTTCTTCTTCATCCCGGCGATGTTCGCCAACTTCGCGGTGACCAGCGCCATGTGGGGCTTCGTGGCCTTCTACGCCAGCTGCGTGGTCGTGGCCTGGTGGTTCTACGCCCGCAAGGGTGCCGAAGCGCCGAGCTGACCGACCCGCGAGCCCGCCGAGCCCCCACCTCCGGCCACCTCGCCAGGCACGCCCGGCGCAGGTCCGTGCCCCCCGGGCCGGGGCGCCCCCACTCACCGCCCCGGCAAGACCCCGCAGGGCCGGGCGGGCGAGGACCGGGCAGGCGAGAACAGGGCAGGCAAGGGCCGGGCAGGCGCCCGCGAGGACGCGGGCAAGACGTCGGCGCAGGCCGTTCCCCCGGGCACACGGACCCTGGCCCGCGGTAGCCGTACGCCGGCGCGGGGCGGCGCCGCCGCCCTCGACCTCCTTCCCCCGAAAGGCGCGCTCGTGCTTGGCATGTTCCTTCAGCTCGCCGTCATGGTCGCGGCCATCTGGCTCGGCTCCCGCAAGGGAGGCGTGGCCATGGGCCTGTGGGGGGCGGTAGGGGTGTTCGTGCTCGCCACCCTCTTCGGGGTGGCGCCCGCCGACACCTCCGGCATCGTCGACGTAATGCTGATCATCCTTGCGGTGATCATGGCCGCCGCCGCGATGGAGGCGGCCGGCGGCATCGACCACCTGGTGGGCCAGGCCGAGCGCGCGATCCGGCGCAACCCCCGGCGGGTCGTGTTCGTGGCGCCCCTGGTGTCCTGGGCCTTCACCCTCGGGGCCGGTACGGCTCATGTCTTCTACCCCCTGCTGCCCGTCATCCACGACGTGGCCCGGGAGGGCGGGGTGCGCCCCGAGCGGCCGATCGCCGTCTCCTCGATCGCCGCCACCTTCGGCATCACCGCCTCGCCGGTCTCCGCCGCCATGGCCGCCATGATCGTGATGTTCGACGGGGACGGCTGGAACCTGCCCCGCATCATGGCCGTCGCGGTGCCGGCCACCCTGCTGGGCGTCCTCGTCGCCGCGACCGTGCAGTCCAGGGTCGGCAAGGAGCTCCACCAGGACACCGAGTACCTGCGCCGGCTGGCCGCCGGCGAGATCGAGGCCTCAGCCCCCGCCGCAGCCGGATCGCGCCCGCCGCCTGGGCCACGGGCGCGCTGGTCCGCGTACCTCTTCCTGGCCGGGACGGCGGCCGTGGTCGTCAGCGGCCTCTTCCCCTCCCTGCGGCCCTCGGCGGGCAAGGGTCCGTTGCCCATGCCGGCCACCATCGAGATCCTGATGATGGCCGTGGCCGCGCTGATCCTGCTGTGCTGCGACGTCGACGCCAAGCGGATCCCCGGGACCGAAGTGGCCCGCTCGGGCCTGGTCGCCATCATCGGCGTCTTCGGACTGTCCTGGCTGGGCCTCCCCTTCATCGGCGCCAACGAGGCCCGGATCACGGGCGCGCTCGGCGGCATCGCGCAGGCCCACCCCTGGTTCTTCGCGCTCATGCTGCTGCTCCTCTCCGCTCTGCTGTTCAGCCAGGCCGCCACCACCAAGGCGCTGATGCCCCTCGGGCTCGCGCTCGGCATACCGGCCCCGCTCCTGATCGCGATGTGGCCCGCCGTGAACGGCTACTTCCTGCTGCCGACCTACGGGACCTTCATTGCGGCGATCAACTTTGACCGGACCGGAACCACTCGGGTCGGCCGGTTCGTCGTCAACCACTCCTTCATGCTGCCGGGGCTGGTCACGACATGCGTGGCGGTATCCACAGGCTTCGCCATGGTGCGGATTGTCTGACTTATCCACCTCTGCGGCAGCCGCCCAGCCCAGATTCTTGTGAATGAATTCACAAGCGCGCGATGGACCTTCGACCCGCCTGAACTCGCAGGTCAACGGGGGGAGTCGATATGTCGATCAAGTCGGCAGGACCTTCGGTCGTCACCTCAGGACCAACGCGGCCCCAAATGATCGATCAAAGAGCGTGCAATGGAGACAAGCAATGAGGCGACTCGGAAGGTGCCGGCCATGACTGCCACCCCTGCGGAAACCACGAAGAACAGCGAGGCCTGGGAGGGCTTCAAGGGCGGTCTGTGGCGCGACGCCATCGACGTCCGCGACTTCATCCAGCAGAACTACACGCCGTACGAGGGCGACGACTCCTTCCTCGCCGGCCCCACCGAGCGCACGACCGCCGTGTGGAAGGCGATCACGGACAAGTTCCCCGAGGAGCGCGAGAAGGGCGTCTACGACATCGCCCACGACATCCCCTCCACGATCACCGCCCACGCCCCCGGCTGGATCGACCGCGACAAGGACCTCATCGTCGGCCTCCAGACCGACGCCCCGCTCAAGCGCGCGATCATGCCGTACGGCGGCTGGCGCATGGTCGCCGGCGCCCTGGAAACCTACGGGTACCCCGTCTCCCAGGACCTGGAGAAGGTCTTCACGGAGTACCGCAAGACCCACAACGCCGGCGTCTTCGACGCCTACACCCCAGAGATCCGCGCCGCCCGCAAGGCCGGCATCGTCACCGGCCTCCCCGACGCCTACGGCCGCGGCCGCATCATCGGCGACTACCGCCGCGTCGCCCTTTACGGCGTCGACCGCCTCATCGCCTTCAAGAAGGAGGAGAAGGAGGAACTCAGCACCCTCCCCGCGGGCAACCGTCCGCTGGAGGAGACGATCCGCCTGCGCGAGGAACTCTCGGAGCAGATCCGCGCCCTCGCCGAACTCAAGACGATGGCCGCCTCCTACGGCCACGACATCTCCGCCCCGGCCAGGACCGGCCGCGAGGCCATCCAGTGGCTGTACTTCGCCTACCTCGCCGCCGTGAAGGAGCAGAACGGCGCCGCCATGTCGCTGGGCCGCACCTCCACCTTCATCGACGTCTACCTCCAGCGCGACATCGAGGCCGGCCTCCTCACCGAGGAGCAGGCCCAGGAGCTGGTCGACGACTTCATCATCAAGCTCCGCATCGTCCGCTTCCTGCGCACCCCGGACTACGACGAGCTGTTCTCCGGCGACCCCACCTGGGTCACCGAATCCATCGCCGGCATGGGCGAGGACGGCCGGCCGCTGGTCACCCGGACCTCCTTCCGCTACCTCCAGACCCTCTACAACCTCGGCCCCGCCCCCGAACCGAACATGACGGTCTTCTGGTCGCCCCAGCTGCCCCAGGGCTTCAAGGAGTTCTGCGCCCGCGTCTCGATCGACACCTCCTCGGTGCAGTACGAGTCCGACGAGCTGATGCGCCCGCGCTTCGGCGACGACACCGCCATCGCCTGCTGCGTGTCCGCGATGCCCGTCGGCAAGCAGATGCAGTTCTTCGGCGCCCGCGTGAACCTCGCCAAGACCCTCCTCTACGCGATCAACGGCGGCCGCGACGAGAAGTCCGGCGACCAGGTCGGGCCAGAGACCGGGGCGCTCACCTCCGAGGTCCTCGACTACGACGAGGTCATGGCCAAGTTCGACGAGCAGATGGAATGGCTCGCCGCGACCTACGTCCACGCCCTCAACGTCATCCACTACATGCACGACAGGTACGCGTACGAGCGCATCGAGATGGCACTGCACGACCGCGACGTGCGCCGCACGATGGCCTGCGGCATCGCCGGCCTGTCCGTCGCCGCCGACTCCCTCTCCGCCATCAAGCACGCCAAGGTCACCGCCGTGCGCGACGAGACGGGCCTCGCCACCGACTACACCGTCGACGGCAGCTACCCGGCCTACGGCAACAACGACGACCGCGTCGACGACATCGCCGTCTGGCTCGTCGAGGAGTTCATGAAGAAGGTCCGCAAGCACGAGACCTACCGCGGCGCCGAGCACACCCAGTCCGTCCTGACCATCACCTCGAACGTCGTCTACGGCAAGAAGACCGGCAACACGCCGGACGGACGCCGCGCCGGCGAGCCGTTCTCCCCCGGCGCCAACCCGATGAACGGCCGCGACACCCACGGATACGTCACCTCGGCCCTGTCGGTCGCGAAGCTCCCCTACGAGGACGCCGAGGACGGCATCTCGCTGACCAACACCGTCACCCCCGACGGCCTCGGCCGCACTCCCGAGGAGCGCATCAAGAACCTCGCGGGCGTCCTCGACGGCTACATGGCCAGCGACGGCTTCCACATGAACGTGAACGTCCTCAACCGCGACACGCTCATGGACGCCATGGAGCACCCGGAGAACTACCCGCAGCTCACCATTCGCGTCAGCGGCTACGCGGTGAACTTCGTACGCCTCACCCGGGCGCAGCAGCTCGACGTGCTGAACCGCACGTTCCACGGCTCGCTCTGACCGAGCCCCCGAGCCCCCGAGCCCCCGAGCCCCCGAGCCCCCGGGCCCCAGAAGCCCCCGGGCTCAGGCGGCCCACCAGGCCGCGCGGCCCGGGGCCGGGTCCTCACCCCGGCCCCGGGCCGCGCACACCGCACACCACGGATCCCACGGACACCAGATCCCCTCTGGAGCACCTGCCATGACCGTTCTCTTCGGTACGAGCATCCCCGTCGGCCAGGCCGGCGCCCCCGTCACCGGTCCCGCCCCGGGCAGCGGTGCCGGCCGCCGCGCCGTTGGCGCCGCCGGCGCCTGCCAGACCCCTGCCGCCGCCGCGACCCAGCGGCCGAGCGAGGGCTCGGTGCACTCCTGGGACCTCTCCACCGGCGTGGACGGCCCCGGCACCCGCTTCGTGACCTTCCTCGCCGGATGCCCGCTGAGCTGTCTGTACTGCCACAACCCCGACACCATGCGGATGCGCAACGGCAAGCGCACCTCCGCCGACGACGTCATCGCCGAGGCGCGCAAGTACACGCGGTTCATCTCCGCCTCCGGCGGCGGTGCCACCATCTCCGGCGGTGAGCCCCTCCTCCAGCCCGTCTTCGCCGGCGAACTGCTGCACCGGATGAAGAACGACCTCGGCCTGCACACCGCCCTCGACACCTCCGGCTTCCTCGGCGTTCGAGCCACCGACGCCCTGCTGCGCGACGTCGACCTGGTGCTGCTCGACATCAAGTCCTGGGACCGGGCGACGTACGAGAAGGTCACCGGCCGGCCGCTGGAGCCCACGCTGGACTTCGCCCGCCGCCTCGCCGGCCTGGGCAAGGAGGTGCACCTGCGGTTCGTGCTGGTGCCCGGCCTCACCGACGCGCGCGAGAACGTCGAAGGCGTCGCGGCCTTCGCCGCCGCTCTCGGCAATGTCTCGCGGGTCGACGTACTGCCCTTCCACAAGCTGGGAGAGAGTAAGTGGCAGGCCCTGGACATGCCCTTCACGCTGCACGGCACCCCGTCGCCCACCGCCGGGCAGATCGCCGAAGCCAAGGCCCTGTTCGCCGGCCACGGACTGAAGGCCGTCTGACCCCGTTCGGAGTAACTAGGGGCTCCTCAGAACGGGCTGAAACGGGACATAGCACCTAGCGTGGTGCTGTGTCCGAGCCCACAGAAGTCCTCGCCGCAGCCCCGCCGCCGCCACCGCCCGGGGGCCCCGAGACCGCACCGCCGGCCCGGCGGTCCGTCGCCGCGCGGGCCACTCTGGCCGGCACCCTCGTATCGCTCCTGCTCATCGCCGCGATCGTGCTGGGCAGCCGTCTGTTGCGGGACTTCGACTCCGCCCTGCTGCCGTACGCCGTCGCCACCGTCTTCCTGGCCTTCGGCGTCGCCTACCGCTACACGGTGTGGGTCTCCGCGCCCGGCGCCCGCCGCCTCTTCACGAAGGGGTTCGGCAGCTTCTTCTCGGTGGAGAACTTCAAGAAGGCCCCCACCGCCCTGCCGAAGATGATCGCCACCTACCTCGGCTTCCAGAAGTTCCTCGGCGCCCGCTCGCGCGCCCGCTGGGCCGCCCACCAGCTCATCTTCTGGGGATGCCTGCTGGCCGCCGCGATCACCTTCCCGCTCACCTGGGGCTGGTTCACCTTCACCTCGGACAGCGGGCCGGGCCCCGGCTACGAGATGCGGATCTGGGGCTTCAAAATCATCGGGTTCGACTCGCTCAACATCGTCGGCTGGCTGATGTTCCACGGCCTGGACATCGCCGCCGTCCTCGTCATCCCCGGCGCCTGCTACTTCCTGTGGCGCCGGATGAAGGACCGCGGCGCCATCACCGGCCAGCGCTTCGCCTACGACCTGCTCCCGCTGATCTGCCTCATCGTGATCGCGGTGACCGGCCTGCTGCTGACCTTCTCGTCGATCTTCCTGCACGGCGGTGGCTACGAGTTCCTGGCGATCCTGCACATGGTGTCGGTGGTGTTCACCCTCATCTACATCCCCTTCGGGAAGTTCTTCCACATCGTCCAGCGCCCGGCCGCGGTCGGCATGCAGCTCTTCAAGTACACGGCCCGCCAGGACGACGAGATCTTCGCCTGCAAGCGCTGCGGCGAACCCGTCGACACCGCCCCCTACGTCGAGAACCTGCGCGGGACGATGAAGGACCTGAACCTCGGCTTCGACGCCTGGGCCGAGTACTGCCCGCGCTGCAAGCGGGTCCTGCGCGGCAACGCCTACCTGACCCACGTCAAGAAGGGGTTCAAGTGACCGCGACGGACCCGGCCAAGCCGGCCACCCTGCCCCAGTCCCCGCCCCAGCCCCCGCCCCCGCCTTCGTCCCTGCCCCTCGACCCGTCGATCGCCCCGCCCGGCACCCGCAAATTCCGCGACGCCGGCGGCATCCCCGCGGACCAGTGGCACGCCGACCAGAACGGCGAGACCCTCGTCCCCACCCACTGCTGCTTCTGCGGAGTGCAGTGCGGCATGTACCTGCGGGTGGACAAGGGCGGCAAGGTCTTCGGCGTCGAACCCCGCAACCACGACATCAACCGCATGCGGCTGTGTCCCAAGGGCATCAACGCCTACCAGCAGGTCAACCACCCGGACCGGCTGACCGCCCCGCTGATGCGCCGCTCGCGCGACGAGGAGTTCCGGGAGGTCTCCTGGGACGAGGCCCTCGACTTCACCGTCTCCGAGGTGCGGCGCATCCAGCAGGCCCACGGCAACGACGCCTTCGGACTGCTCGGCGGCGCCAGCCTGTATTCGGAGAAGACCTACCTCGTCGGGAAGTTCGGCCGGGTCGCCCTGAAGACCCGGCACGTCGACTACAACGGGCGCCTGTGCATGGTCAGCGCCGCCGGAGCCAACAAACTGGCCTTCGGCATCGACCGCGCAGCCAACCCCTTCTCCGACATCCTGCTCACCGACTGCCTCCTGATCGCCGGGTCGAACGTCGGCGAGTGCTTCCCCGTCATGACCCAGTACGTCTGGGGCGCCCGGGACCGCGGTGCCTCGCTGATCGTGGTCGACCCGCGCGAGACCGCCGTCGCCCGCACGGCCGACGTACACGTCGCCCTCAAGCCCGGCACCGACTCGGCCTTCTTCAACTCCGTCCTCCACGTGATCGTCGCCGAGGGCCTCACGGACGAGGCCTACCTCGCCGCGCACACCACCGGCTGGGAAGAGGTACGCCGGACGGTGCAGGACTACCCGCCCGCCCGGGCGGCCGCGATCTGCGGGATCCCGGAGGAACAGATCGTGCAGGTGGCCCGCATGTTCGGCCGTGCCGGCCGGGCCATGGCCTTCCACGCCCGCGGCGTCGAGCACCACTCGCAGGGCGTCGAGAACTGCCTCTCGATCATCAACATGTGCGTGGCCACCGGAAACCTCGGCAAACCGGGGGCCGGCTACGGAACCATCACCGGCCAGGGCAACGGCCAGGGCGGCCGCGAACACGGACAGAAGTCCGACCTGCTGCCCGGCGGGCGTTCCATCATGAACGAGGAGCACCGGCGCCAGATCTGCCGCATCTGGGGCATCGAGGAGTCCGAACTCCCGGTGGCCGGAACCTCCATGATGGAGATGATCTGGCAGATGCAACGCCAGGAGATCCGCGGCCTCATCGGCATCTGCAACAACCCCTTCGTCTCCCTGCCCAACTACAAGGTGGTCAAGGAGGGGTACGACACGCTCGAATTCCACGCCCAGTTCGACTTCTTCCTCTCCGAGACCGCCAACAACGCGCATGTCGTCTTCCCCGTCACCGTCTGGGCCGAGGACGAGGGCGTCATGGCCAACACCGAGGCGCGCGTCGTCAAGCACAACAAGGCGCAGGAGCCACCCGCCGGCGTCCGCACCGACACCTGGGTGATGTGCGAACTCGCCCGCCGCCTCGGGGCCGGGGACAAATTCGACTTCACCGGCTCCCGCGAGGTGTTCGAGGAGCTGCGGATCGCCTCCGCCGGCACCGTGAACGACTACTACGGGATCACGTACGAGCGCCTGGAGGAGACCGGCGGGATCATGTGGCCCTGCCCCTCCACCGACCACCCCGGCACCCCGCGGCTGTTCGAGGGCGGGAAGACGTACCACCCCGACGGGAAGATCCACCTCCAGGTCGTCGAGTGGCACGCGCCGATGGACCCGTACACAGAGGAGTACCCGCTCTCGCTGACCACCGGCCGGACCGTCGCGCACTTCCTGTCCGGCAACCAGACGCGCCGCCTGGGCGCCCTTGTCGAGCAGACCCCGCGCCCCTGGGTGGAGGTCCACCCCTCGCACGGATTCCGCGACGGCGACCCCGTCCGCGTCGTCACCCGCCGCGGCAGCGAGGTGTTCCCCGCCCTGGTCACCGAGGCCATCCGGCCCGACACCGTCTTCATCCCGTACCACTGGCCCTACCCGACGGCCGCGAACGCCCTGACCATCGACGCCCTCGACCCCCGCTCGAAGATCCCCGAGTACAAGGTCTGCGCCGCCAGGATCGAGGCCGCAGGGCAGGTCGACGAGGTGCCGGCGCCACCCATGCCTCCCGGACACCAGGCCTACCCGGAGGTCCAGGGCTCCCGCACCGACCCCCTGCCGCCCACGTCCTCACAGGGCCGCGGCACGGCGGAAAGGAGCTGAGGCGCCATGATGGGCCGCACGATCTTCATCGACCCGGGCCGGTGCATCGGCTGCCAGGCCTGCGTCTCCGCCTGCCGCGAATGCGACTCGCACCGCGGCAAGTCGATGATCCACCTCGACTACACCGACCAGGGCCGCTCCGTGGCCTCCCTGCCGACCGTGTGCATGCACTGCGAGGACCCGGTCGCGCCCTGCGCCGAGGTCTGCCCCGCCGACGCGATCCTGGTGACCGCCGACGGAGTGGTCCAGCAGGCCGACACCACCCGCTGCATCGGCTGCGCCAACTGCGTCAACGCCTGCCCCTTCGGCGTCCCGAAGATCGATCTGCAGGCGAAGCTCCAGATGAAGTGCAACCTCTGCTACGACCGCACCGCCTACGGCCTGGCCCCCATGTGCGCCACCGTCTGCCCGACCGGAGCCCTCTTCTACGGAACCCTCGAAGAGCTCCAGGCCGAGCGGCCCGGCGTCCAGGTCGCCGACTCCTTCGTCTTCGGCGACGTGATGGTCAGCACCGGCGTGGCGATGGTCGTACCCGCCGACAAGGTCCAGTGGCCCGTGCCCGGCGGGCTGCCCATCGTCGAGGTGAACGGAGTGGACGTGCGATGAGCGTCACCGAACAGCCCGCTCCCACACCCGGCCAGGACCCCGGCGGCGACGACGCCGCCGAGCAGCTGCGCGACCGGATCAGTGCCGATTCCCTCACCACCCGACGTGACTACCTGCGCATCGTCGCCACCGTCTCCGGCGGTCTCGCCATCGGCGGAGTCGGCGTCGCCGCCGGCATCCTGCACCGGCACGGCGACAGCGAGACGCTGCCCGAAGCCAAGAAGGTCACCGACCGGCTGGCACCGGGTCAGTCCGTCGCCTTCCGGTACCCCGGCGAAGAGGACCGGGCCCTCGCGGTCCGGCTCGGCGACGGCAGCCTCGTCGGCTACTCGGCGGTCTGCACCCACCTGGCCTGCGCCGTCCTCTGGCGCGAGGACCGAGGCCCCGAGGGGGAGCTGTACTGCCCCTGCCACGAAGGCGTCTTCAACGCCCGAACCGGCGAGGTGACGGCCGGCCCGCCACCCCGCCCGCTGCCCAGGATCCTGCTCACCGAGCTGCCGGACGGCAGCGTCTGGGCCACGGCCACCGCCCGGTCGGGCGAGCCGCTCAAGGACGCCCTGTGCCGGCAGTTCGGCGACTCCCACCCCGACGCCTCCCGCCAACTGGGCTGCCCCGGAGCGGCCCGCACCCCCGGCGCCACCGAAAGCAGGCGGACATGAGCGAAGCCCAGCTCCCTCCCCGCCCCGACTACCGCCCGGGCAGCGCCGACGCCCGCCTGAACCGGCCCGTACGCGAGCGGTACCCGCAGATCCGCCCCACCAGCGGCTACGGCGACCCCCGCGTCCGGCACACCGGTCCCGGCCCGGGCGCCGGCACGGAACAGGAGCCGGAACGCTCCTCCAAGCTCAACGCCCGACTGGCCCTGGCCCTCACCGTCGTAATCGGACAGCTATGGGCGCTGACCGTGACCGTCAACGAGTGGATGGAGGGCAACACCGCCACGGCCTGGTGGGGGGCGGGGTTCCTGATCCTGTCCTTCCTCGCCGTGATCGGCCTCTGGCTCCTCGACCCGAAGGACCGATGACCATGTCCATCCGCACCAACGGCGGCTCCACGGTGCGCTCGCACCGAGCCGAGACCTACAAGCCCGGCGCCACCATCGGGGACTGGCGGCCCGAGGACGACGGCTTCTGGCAGACCACCGGCCGGCGGGTCGCCCAGCGCAACCTCTGGGTCTCCATCCCGGCCCTGATGCTCGGCTTCGTGGTCTGGCAGGTCTGGTCGGTCACCGTCGTCAAGCTGAACGACGTCGGCTTCGGCTTCTCCAAGTCGCAGCTGTTCTGGCTGACCGCCATCCCCGGCATCACCGGCGGCACCTTCCGGATCCTGTACACCTTCATCGGGCCGATCTTCGGTGAGCGGAAGTTCACCGCCGTCAGCACGATCATCCTGGTCGCCCCCATGCTGTGGCTGGGCTTCGCGCTTCAGGACACCTCCACGCCCTACTGGGAGCTGGCGCTCATCGCGGCCGTCTGCGGGATCGGCGGCGCCAACTTCGCCTCCTCCATGGCCAACATCGGCTTCTTCTTCCCGAAGCGGGAGAAGGGCAGTGCCAACGGCCTCAACGGAGGCCTCGGCAACCTCGGTGTGAGCGTGGTCCAGTTGGTCGCGCCGCTGGTGGTCACCGCCGCCGTCCTGGGCGCGCCCGCGGGCGGACCGCAGCACGACGCGAAGAAGAACACGGACATCTGGCTCCAGAACGGCGCCTTCCTGTGGGTGCCGCTCCTGGTGATCATGGCGCTGCTGGCCTGGTTCCTGATGAACGACCTCAAGGTGGCAGCTGCCCCCTTCAGCGAGCAGAAGATCATCTTCAAGCGCAAGCACAACTGGCTGATGACCTGGCTCTACGTCGGCACCTTCGGGTCCTTCATCGGCTTCGCCGCCGGCCTGCCCCTCCTGATCAAGAACAACTTCGAGGCGCAGGGTTACCAGGCCACCACCTACGCCTGGATCGGCCCCTTCATCGGCGCCCTCATGCGCTGGGCCGGAGGCTGGCTCTCCGACAAGATCGGCGGCGCCAGGGTGACCATGCTGTCCTTCGTCGGCATGGCGGCTTCCCTGGTGGTCGTGATCTTCGCGCTTCCCGCGGGCGGCGACCAGGGCAGCTTCTGGGCCTTCTTCATCGGCTTCCTGGCGGCCTTCGCCTTCTCCGGGCTGGGCAACGGCTCGACCTTCCGCCAGATCCCGGTCATCTTCCGGGACCAGCACATGCGCCAGGCCGAGGGCCAGGGCCCCGAGGCGCAGGCGGCCGCGCTCAAGCAGTCGGAGATGGAGTCGGGCGCCGTCACGGGCTTCTCCTCCGCCATCGCCGCCTACGGCTTCTTCTTCATCCCGGCGATGTTCGCGGCCATGGCCGTCACCAACGCGCTGTGGCTCTTCATCGGCTTCTACGCGACCTGCCTCGTGGTGTGCTGGTGGTTCTACGCGCGCAAGGGCGCGGAAGCCCCCAGCTGACCGGAGCGGGCGGCGGGGGCGGCCGTACCCTGGAGGCATGAGCACCTCCGCCGCCCCCGACCCGCGCCCCGAGTCCGCAGCGACCCCGAAGCCGGCGCCGAAGCCCAAGCCGAAGCTGGTCTTCGACGACCCGCTGGACCAGCAGTCCTCGGACGACACCGACCGGGGCTGGGGCGAGCGGCCGCCCGCCGGCGGCAGCGCGGCCGACCTGGCCCGCTTCCTCGACGAGAAGCCCCCGCACCACATCTGATCCGGCGGACCGGTCAGAACCCGTCGCGCGTCCCCGGAGCCGCTCCGCTGCCGCCGTTCGGACCCCGCTGCGCGACCAGGGCGTCGCGGATCTCCTTGAGGACCTCCAGCTCGGTGATCTCCATGGTTTCCTGTACGCCTTCCTTGGCCCTGCGGCGCGCCTCCTGCCGGGCGAGGTACTTCGCCATGGGCAGGACCATCAGGAAGTAGACGACCGCCGCGGTGATCAGGAACGTCAGGGTGGCGTTGAGCACCGACCCCCACAGGATGTTGACGCCTGTCGGCTCGCCCTTCGCGTCGACCCCACAGGGATCCTTCAGACACGAGGTGTAGGCATCCAGACTTTTGGTGCCGATGGCGCCCACGAGCGGGCTGATGATCCCCTTCACGATCGAGTTCACGATGTTCGTGAACGCGGCGCCGATGACCACGGCCACCGCCAGGTCGACCACGTTCCCGCGCATCAGGAAGGCCTTGAAGCCCGCCAGGACGCTCTCCTTCTTCTTCTCGCTCACCACTGAGCCTTTCTTCGGAACTGCCAGACACGGAGCCAACGGTTCCGAAAGCTACGGCAGTTTGGGCCCGGCGTGTCCAATCGATGCCCACCTCAAGGTGATTCGACTGGGCGTACGTGCGAATCAGCACAAGGTCACCGCCAGTCGAGCCGCCGCACCCGCCCCCACGAGAGCTCGCGCCGTGTCCCGGGGGACGGACAGCACCACCAGCGCTCCACCGTCCCCGACGCCCTTGTCCGCGTCCGGCGCGGGCACTTCGGCGACCCGGGCGCCCTCCGCCACCACGCGGGGAGGTCCGGTGCGCTCGGCGGCGACCACGTCAACCCGGTCGCCGGGGCGCAGCAGCCGCACGGTGGCCGCGTCCGCGATGCGTACCGGGGCCGACACCATGCGCACGACGGCGGGCGGCGGCTTCACCGCGGGCGGCGCCGCGACCCGGGAGGCGCGGGCCTCCGTGCCCCCCACCGCCAGGGCGGCCGCCACCACGGCCAGCCCGGCCGCCGTGACCCTGCTCCTGCGGCGCACCGCACGGCGCAGCCGGCCACCGGCCCGGCCCACGCGCACCGGCGGGAAGGCCGGGACGGTGTGCACGGGCGGGCACGTCGAAGCGGGGGGCGTGGAGGATCCGGGAGAAGGGGGCGAGGAGGGCGAGGGGGGCGAAGAGGGCGAGCAGGGGGAGCACGAAGTGGCCCTGGACATGGTGCGCACCGCCGAACTGGTCGAGTTCCGGAGTCCGGACCCAGCGCCCGGACACCCTTCACCATCGACCCCACGGCCGGATCGTGCTCGAACCTGTGGACGATCCCCAGCCTGTGGAAAACTCCGTCACCCTCACGTGGGACCCACGCGGTACCCAGCTCGCGGGACGGGCCCCGCGGACCCCCGCGCGCGAGATGCGCCGAGGGCCCGTCGGTGCGGGCCCGTCGGTGCGGGCCCGTCGGCACGGGCCGGCCTACGGCAGTTCGATGCCCAGGTCCCAGCCGTCGTGGGCGTGGGTGCACAGGCAGGCGCGGGACTCCGTCGGGGGCAGCGCCGCGACCGCGTCGAAGAGCACCTCGCGCAGCCGGCCCACGTTCTCGCCGAACACCTTCAGCACCTCCGTGTGGGACACGCCCTCACCCGTCTCGGCGCCCGCGTCCAGGTCGGTGACCAGGGCCATCGAGGTGTAGCAGAGGCCCAGCTCGCGTGCGAGGACCGCCTCCGGGTGCCCGGTCATGCCGACCACCGACCAGCCGGCCGCCGCGTGCCACCGCGACTCGGCCCGCGTGGAGAAGCGGGGCCCCTCCACGACGACCATCGTGCCGCCGTCCACCGGTTCCCAGCCGCGCCCCCGGGCCGCCGCGAGCGCCACGGAGCGCCCGACGGGGCAGTAGGGGTCGGCGAAGGTGGTGTGCACGACGTTGGGGACGGTGCCGTCCGGCAGCGGCTCCCCGTCGAAGTAGGTCTGCGCACGGGACTTCGTACGGTCGACCAGCTGGTCCGGGACCAGCAGCGTGCCCGGTCCGTACTCGGCCCGCAGACCCCCCACCGCGCACGGGCCCAGCACCTGGCGCACGCCGACCGAGCGCAGCGCCCACAGGTTCGCCCGGTAATTGATCTTGTGCGGGGGCACGGTGTGGCTGCGCCCGTGCCGGGGCAGGAAGGCGATCTTGCGCCCGGCCAGCTCGCCGACGTACAGGGAGTCGCTCGGGGGCCCGTACGGAGTCTCCACCCGGACCTCGGAGACGTCCTCCAGGAAGGAGTAGAAGCCCGAGCCGCCGATGACACCGATCTCTGCGTTCACCATGGCGCCACCCTAACCGGGCACGCGCAAGGCCCCGCAGCCCAGGAGGGCTTGCGGGGCCTTACGGAAAACGGAAGACGTACGCGTCAGGCGGCGGATGTCGAGCTCGAGCCGGCGCTGCTGCTGCCACCCGTGCCGGACGACGATGACGAGGAGGACGCGGCGGCAGGCGCGGCGGCGGTCGACGTCGAGGACGAAGACGACGGCTTCGAGGCAGGCGTGCTGCTCGACGAAGCGCCACGGCTGTCGTTCCGGTAGAAACCGGATCCCTTGAAGACGATGCCGACGGCGGAGAACACCTTCTTCAGGCGTCCGTCGCAGTTCGGGCACACGGTCAGTGCGTCATCGGTGAACTTCTGCACGGCCTCAAGGCCCTCACCGCACTCGGTGCACTGGTACTGGTAGGTCGGCACGAATTTCCTCCTGGCACTCTCACTCAATGAGTGCTAACGACGCTCCATGGTGACGTATTCCGGCGGATCAGTCCACCGTCACAGGCTGGCGGTGACCGATGCCACGCTCGTTCACCCGGTTACGGGTGCTCTGGGCGGCGCCCGCCGCGGCCGCCGGAGCGGACGCGTTCACGATCCGGCTCGGGGCGGTCGGGGCCAGCTTCGAGCGCAGGGCCAGCAGGGTGACGAGGGCGAGCGCCGTGGCGACCAGGGGCACGAGGAAGCCGTACGAGGACCCGTGCGCGTCCGTGAGCCGGCCGGCCAGGGTGACGGCGCCGGCCTGCCCGAAGGCGACCGCGCCGGTCAGCCAGGTGAAGGCCTCGGTGCGCGAGGCGGCCGGGATCAGCTGCTCGATCATCGTGTAGCCGGTGATCAGGGCGGGGGCGATGCACAGGCCGACGACCAGGCCGAGCGCGCCCAGCAGGATCATCGAGTGCGCGGCCCACAGCACGGACGCGGCGGCGGTGAGGCCGATGTAGCCCGCGATCAGGCGGCGACGGGGGCCGATCTTCCAGGCGATGGCGCCCATGGCGATGCCCGCGGTCATGTTGCCGGCGGCGAAGATGCCGTACAGCAGGCCGTTGGCGCCCGGGTTGCCGATTTCGTTGGAGAAGGCGGCGAGCGAGACCTGCATGCCGCCGAAGACGGCGCCGATGCCGATGAAGGCCACGATCAGGACGCGCAGGCCCGGGAAGGACAGCGCGGAGGCCTGCTTCTCGCCGCCGGCCAGGACCGGGGCGGCTTTCGGCTCGCTGGAGCGCTGCGCGGCGAAGAAGAGGCCGCCGAGCAGGGTCAGGGCCGCTTCGGTGGCCAGGCCGGCCGCCGGGTGGATGCCGGTGCACAGAGCGGTGGCGAGCACGGGGCCGACGACGAAGGTGAACTCGTCGGTGACGGACTCGAACGCGGCCGCGGTCGGCAGCAGCGGGGAGCCCTCCAGCTTGGCCGCCCAGCGGGACCGGACCATGGGCCCGACCTGCGGAACGGATGCCCCGGCCGGGACGGCGGCCAGCGCGAGCGCCCACAGCGGGGCGCTGAGCAGGGCCAGCGCGGTCAGTGCGACGACCGCGGTGGCGTGTACGAGGACGACCGGTACGAGGACGGCGCTCTGGCCGCGACGGTCGGTGAACTTGCCCATGACCGGGGCGGAGAGGGCCATGGAGACGCCGGTGACGGCGGCGACGATGCCGGCGTCGCCGTAGGAGCCGGTGGCGTGCTGCACGAGCAGCAGGATGCTGATGGTCAGCATGCCGAACGGCAGGCGGGCGGCGAAGCCGGGGAGGACGAAGCCCAGGGCACCGGGCGTGCGCAGCAGCTGCCCGTAGCCGGGCCGGGTGGACGGGGCGGACTTGTCGGTCGTGACCGCGGATGTCACGGCCTGGCCTTTCCGCTGCCTGGTAGAGCGTCCCCGTCTGCGGACGATGCGCCGCCTTGTGAGCGACCGCACCCGTACATGTGGGAGCCCCGAGAGCTGTCCTCTTGCGCAGAACCGAGTGATACCTGGGCGCCCACTGCGGGAGGGTGCCACGGCCGCTTTGCGGTCGCGCCAGCTCTGCGTCAGGCAGAGTTGGTTCGATCTGGTGTGCCTTCATCGTACAGGGGAATCCCGTAGCACGTCCTGTGATTACGGTGACAACTCGTGTCTTCACCTGCGATTAACTGGAGCTTCGCATTCCAGACCCCAGAAATGGGCTCAAAGAAGGTCACACGCCACCGAAATTGGCCGAATTAGAACGACGCTCTAAATCACGTCACCCGTCCAAGTCGACAATTTCGTCACCCTCCGCAACCGTGGACGGCTTCCTAGAACGCCCGCCGAGCGCGTCCGGCGCGGGTTCGGCCAGCCGCCGGCACCCGGTCTGACCGCGGCGGACCGGCTTCGCACCGGCTTCGGAACGGCGGGCCGACCGGTGACATGTGCCACCGCGCCGCCGGCCACCGGCCGCCCGTCACGGTGACGTTCCGCCACCCGTACCCAGCCACCCCGCCAGCTTGCCGCCGCGCGCCACCGCCCGCAGCCGGGCCTCCGCCGCGTCGCGTACCGGATCGGTGGCCACCACCAGCAGCTCGTCCCCCCGTCGCAGCACCGTCGACGGCGCCGGTACGAAGCTCTTCGCGTCCCGGACCACGAGCGTCACCGACGCCCCCGCCGGCAGGCGCAGCTCGCTGACCTCCACGCCGTGCATGCGCGAGGCGGGCGGGATGGAGAAGGAGAGCAGGTGGCCGCGGAGCTTCTCCAGCGGCGCCGACTCGATCCCGAGGTCGGCCGCGCCCTCGTCGGTGTCGCCCAGCTCCAGCTTGCGGGCCAGCCACGGCAGCGTCGGGCCCTGCACCAGTGTGTAGACGACGACCAGGACGAAGACGATGTTGAAGACCCGGTCGCTGCCCTCGATCCCGGTCACCATCGGAATGGTCGCCAGGATGATGGGGACAGCGCCGCGCAGCCCCGCCCAGGACATCAGCGCCTGCTCCTGCCAGGGGACCCGGAAGGGCAGGAGGCTGACGAACACCTCCAGGGGCCGCGCCACCATCGTGAGCACCAGTCCGATGATCACGGCGGGCCAGAAGTCGTTCACCAGCTCGTGCGGGGTGACGAGCAGACCCAGCAGCACGAACATGCCGATCTGCGCGATCCAGCCGAGCCCGTCCGCGAACCCGCGGGTGGCCGGCCAGTGCGGCAGCTTCGCGTTGCCGAGGACCATCGCCGCCAGGTACACCGCGAGGAATCCGGAGCCGTGCGCCATCGCG
Organism: Streptomyces sp. NPDC002032; assembly: GCF_042890765.1. Taxonomy (NCBI): domain Bacteria; kingdom Bacillati; phylum Actinomycetota; class Actinomycetes; order Kitasatosporales; family Streptomycetaceae; genus Streptomyces; species Streptomyces sp. NPDC002032. Next base: position 150,168 of record NZ_JBIASM010000008.1, read on the forward strand.
CCGGCCGCGTACGCCGCCACGGCTATCGCCATCACCGCGATCGGGTAGAGACCCGAGGCGGGCAGAGCCACGTGACGCAGTCCGTACGCGCCCACGAAGCCCACCGTCAGGCCTATCGCGGCACCGATGGTCAGCTCGAGGGCGATCTTGCCGAGCAGTACGTACCAGTCGTCGACCGGACCGACCGTCGCGAACGCGACGACCAGGATGACGACGGGTGCGTCGTTGAAGCCGGACTCGGCCTCCAGCACGCCCGTCACCCGCGAGGGGAGCGGGACCTTGCGCAGTACCGAGAAAACGGCCGCCGCGTCGGTCGAGGAGACGACCGCGCCGATCAGCAGGGCCTGCCGCCATTCCAGTCCGACCAGGTAGTGCGCGCCGGCGGCCGTGACGCCCACGCTGACCGCCACCCCCACCAGCGACAGCACGATCGCCGCCGGCAGCGCCGGTTTGATCTCTTTCCACTTGGTGCCCAGACCGCCCTCGGCGAGGATCACGACGAGCGCGGCATAACCGATGACCTGTGTCAGCTCGGCATTGTCGAATACGACGTTGCCGATGCCGTCCTGGCCTATCGCTATGCCTATGCCGAGGTAGATGAGCAGGCTGGGGAGGCCGCTGCGTGAGGAGACGCGCACCGCGGCGACCGCGACGAGCAGCACGAGCGAACAGACCAGCAGAAGCTCGTTGAGCGTGTGGACAGTCAGCGGGCGGCCCTTTCCTCAGAGCGCCTGACCGATCGGCGGATCGTTCCTTCCGGCGGCGCGTCCGGCAAGTTACTTCGTTACCTTACCTAATATTTGACGATTCCTTGACGCGATAGTCACATTGTGAAACGCCTGTTCGGCCCTGTCCTCATGAGCCCGACCCCTGGCGGATCACCGCACACGGTCCTGCGCCTATGGTTGCTCCCAGCACTCCCAGGACCACCCTGCCCCTCTAAGGACAGCGATGCCCGCCAATGAATCCGGACCTTCCGTCAAGAAGAAGGGACGACGCGCACGCGCACGCCTGCTCGTGCTCGTGATGGTCCTGGCGCTCTTGGCGGTCATCGGCTACGGCGCGTACTGGAGCGTGGACACCGTGCGCGCCTCCTTCCCGCAGACCACCGGGTCCCTCAAGGTCCCCGGTCTGACCGCAGCCGTCGACGTCAAGCGTGACGAGCACGGGATCCCCCAGCTCTACGCCGACAACGACGAGGACCTCTTCCGCGCGCAGGGCTTCGTGCACGCGCAGGACCGGTTCTGGGAGATGGACGTACGCCGCCACATGACCTCCGGCCGGCTCTCCGAGATGTTCGGGTCCGGCCAGGTGGAGACCGACGCCTTCCTGCGCACGCTGGGCTGGCGCCAGGTCGCGCAGGCCGAGTACGACACCAAGCTCTCGCCCGAGACGAAGAAGTACCTCCAGGCCTACGCCGACGGGGTCAACGCGTACCTGAAGGGGAAGTCCGGCAAGGACCTCTCCGTCGAGCACGCCGCCCTCAATCTGACCGGCGACTACAAGCCGGAGCAGTGGACGCCGGTGGACTCGGTGGCCTGGCTCAAGGCCATGGCCTGGGACCTGCGCGGCAACATGCAGGACGAGATCGACCGCTCGCTGATGACGAACTCGCTCTCGCAGGCGCAGATCGACGAGCTGTACCCGCCGTACCCCTTCGACCGGAACAAGCCGATCGTCGAGGGCGGCACGGTCGCGGGCGGCAAGTACGCCCCGCAGGGCACCTCGGGCTCCGGCACGGGTACGGGCTCGGGCACTGGCACTGGCACTGGCACGGGTACGGGAACCGGCACCGGCACGGGTACGGGAACCGGCACTGGCACGGGTACGGGAACCGGCACTGGCACCGGTACGGGAACCGGCACTGGTACGGGGACCGGCACCGGAACCGGCACCGGGTCGCAGGCCGCCCCCAACGGCGGCCGGACCGGCCTCGCCGACAACGTCTCCGCCCAGGGCGCGACGGTGGGGCTGCGCACGCAGCTCACCTCCCTCGCCAAGACCCTCGACGAGATCCCGGCCATCCTCGGCCCCAACGGCAGCGGCATCGGCTCGAACTCCTGGGTCATCGGCGGCAAGTACACGACCACCGGCAAGCCGCTGCTGGCGAACGACCCGCACCTCTCCCCGCAGCTGCCCTCGGTCTGGTACCAGATGGGCCTGCACTGCCGTGCCGTCTCGCCCCAGTGCCAGTACGACGTGGCCGGCTTCACCTTCTCGGGCATGCCCGGCGTGGTCATAGGCCACAACGCCGACATCGCCTGGGGCATGACCAACCTCGGCGCCGACGTGACCGACCTCTACCTGGAGCAGGTCAAGCCCGAGGGCTATGTCTACGACAACAAGGTGCTCCCCTTCACCACCCGTGAAGAGGTCATCAAGGTCGCCGGGGGCAAGAGCAAGAAGATCACCGTCCGCACCACCAACAACGGACCGCTGATCTCGGACCGCAGCGACGAACTGGGTTCCGTGGGCGTCCGCGCCCCCGTCCCCAGCTCCGCCCCCGACCGCGGTGACGGCTACGCCGTCGCCCTGCGCTGGACCGCACTGGACCCCGGCAAGTCGATGGACGCGGTCTTCAAGCTCGACCGCGCCAAGGACTTCACCAGCTTCCGGGCGGCCGCGGCCGACTTCGAGGTGCCGTCCCAGAACCTGATCTACGCCGACAACAAGGGCGCCAACGGCAACATCGGTTACCAGGCCCCCGGCCGCATCCCGATCCGTACCCAGGGCGACGGCCGCATGCCGGCGCCCGGCTGGGACCCGAAGTACGCCTGGAAGGGCGGCAAGGACGGGAACGCGGGCTACATCCCGCAGAACGAGATGCCCTGGGAGCTCAACCCGGCCCGCGGCTACGTCGTCACCGCCAACCAGGCGGTCACCGAGAGCGGGGCCGGCAAGTACCCGTACGTGCTGACCACGGACTGGGGCTACGGCGCCCGCAGCCAGCGGATCAACGACCTCATCGAGGCGAAGACCAAGGACAGCGGCAAGATCTCGACCGACGACATGCGCACCATGCAGATGGACAACAGCAGTGAGATCGCCGCGCTGCTGACCCCGATGCTGGCCAAGATCCAGGTCTCGGACCCGGACGTGCGCTCGGCGCAGAAGCTGCTGGAGGGCTGGAACTACACGCAGGAGAACGACTCCGCGGCGGCCGCGTACTTCAACGCGGTCTGGCGCAACGTCCTCAAGCTGGCCTTCGGCGACAAGATGCCGAAGGAGCTGCGGATCGAGGGCAGCTGCTTCAACGTCCAGGAGAGCGACGGCCCGGACGACGACCTCGCCAAGACGGTCCGCGAGTGCGGCACCCGCGGTCCCGACTCGGCGCAGCCGGACGGCGGTGACCGCTGGTTCGAGGTGGTCCGCCGTCTGGTCAAGGACGAGAAGTCGCCCTGGTGGTCCTCGCCCAAGACGCTCACCAAGCCGGCGACGACCACCCGAGACCAGCTCTTCGCCCGGGCCATGAACGACGCCCGCTGGGAGCTGACCGCCAAGCTCGGCAAGGACCAGTCGACCTGGAGCTGGGGCCGGCTGCACCAGCTGAACCTGAAGAACCAGACGATCGGCACCGAGGGTCCGACCGCCCTGCGCTGGCTCCTCAACCGCGGCCCGTGGAACCTGGGCGGCGGCGAGGCCACCGTCAACGCGACCGGCTGGAACGCCGCCAGCGGGTACGAGGTCACCTGGGTGCCGTCGATGCGGATGGTCGTGAACCTCAACGACCTGGACAAGTCCCGCTGGATCAACCTGACCGGCGCCTCGGGGCACGCGTACGACTCCACGTACACGGACCAGACGACGATGTGGGCCAAGGGTGAACTGCTGGACTGGGCCTTCGGCAAGGACGCTGTCGACAAGTCGACGGTGGACACCTTGACGCTGAAGCCCTAGCGACGCCAAGGCCCTGGCGACGCCGAAGCACCGGCCGCCGCCCCGCCGCGCAGGCGCGGCGCCGGCCGGGCCGCTTCAGAAGCGCACCACCCCCGACGGGGTGGCGACCGCTTGGACGGGGTGGTCGTGCGGTTCCTCCGGGACCCGCGCGACCACCTCTTCGTCGTAGAGGAGCACCACCAGCGCGGGATGCGCCCCCGCTCGCTCCAGCCGGGCCAGCACCCGGTCGTACGAGCCGCCGCCGCGGCCGAGCCGCATCCCGCGCCGGTCCACGGCCAGTCCGGGCAGCAGGACGGCGTCGGCGCCGGTGACGGCGTCCGGGCCGAGCGGCGGTCCCGCCGGTTCCAGCAGCCGCATCTTGCCGGGGTGCGCGGTCTCGGCGAGGCCGGCGGGGCCCTCGTAGGCCGCCCAGTCGAGGTCGTTGTCGGGCAGGAGCAGGGGCAGCAGCACCCGCTTGCCGGCCGCGAGCAGCGCGTCGAGCAGTTCGCGGGTGCCGGGTTCCGCGCCGACGGAGACGTACGCGGCCACCGTGCGCGCCCCGGCCAGTTCGGGCAGGGCGAGCGCCGAGCGGGCGAGCGCGCCGGCCGCCGCGGCGCGCGCCTCGGGGGACAGGGCACGACGGGTCGCGAGGAGGTCCCTGCGCAGCGCGGCCTTTTCGGGCGGGAAGGGGGACTTTCCGGGCGGGATGTCCGTCACAGGCGACTCACATACCTTTCCTATTGGTTCATAATTGGACATAATTACCGGAATCTGGCTGAGCGTTCGGTGTGACCCACTATCGTTCTGCCCATGACTCAGTCGCACCCCGTGATCAAGAAGGCCGTCATTCCGGCCGCGGGCCTCGGCACTCGGTTCCTTCCGGCGACCAAGGCGACCCCCAAGGAAATGCTTCCGGTCGTGGACAAACCGGCCATCCAGTACGTGGTCGAGGAGGCCGTCTCGGCCGGCCTCGACGACGTCCTCATGATCACAGGACGTAACAAGCGGCCCCTCGAAGACCACTTCGACCGGAACTACGAGCTGGAATCGGCCCTGATCGCCAAGGGCGACGACGACCGGCTGAAGAAGGTCCAGGAGTCCAGCGACCTGGCCACCATGCACTACGTCCGCCAGGGCGACCCGCGCGGTCTCGGCCACGCCGTGCTCTGCGCCGAACCGCACGTCGGCAGCGAGCCCTTCGCCGTCCTGCTCGGCGACGACCTCATCGACCCGCGCGACCCGCTGCTGCGGCAGATGGTCGACGTCCACGCCCGCACCGGCGGCACCGTCGTCGCGCTGATGGAGGTCGACCCGGCCAGCGTTCACCTCTACGGCTGCGCCGCCGTCGAGCCGACCGACGAGGACGGCATCGTCCGCGTCACCGGACTCGTCGAGAAGCCCGACGCCTCCGAGGCACCCAGCAATTTCGCGGTCATCGGACGGTATGTCCTCAACCCCGCGATCTTCGGCATACTGCGGGAGACCGAGCCGGGCCGCGGCGGGGAGATCCAGCTCACCGACGCCCTGCAGAAGCTGGCCGCCGACGAGAGCGTGGGCGGCCCGGTGCACGGCGTGGTCTTCCGAGGCCGCCGCTACGACACCGGGGACCGCGGGGACTACCTGCGGGCCATCGTCCGACTCGCGTGCGAACGTGAGGACCTGGGCCCGGAGTTCCGCACCTGGCTTCACCGTTACGTCACGGAGGAGATGTAGGACCTTGAGCAGTTCCGCACCGCAGGACACCGCACCGCACCGTCTGTGGTCGGTGGACGAGCACCTCGCGGACATCCTCGCCGCCGTCCGGCCGCTGGAGCCCATCGAGCTCCAGCTGCTCGACGCCCAGGGCTGCGTCCTGGTCGAGGACGTGACCGTGCCCGTCGCCCTCCCGCCCTTCGACAACAGCTCCATGGACGGTTACGCCGTCCGGGTGGCCGACGTCCAGGGAGCGAGCGAGGAGTTCCCCGCGGTGCTCGCCGTCATCGGCGACGTCGCGGCGGGCAGCGGCGAACTGCCGACCGTCGGCCCCGGCCAGGCCGCCCGCATCATGACCGGGGCACCGCTGCCGCCCGGCGCCGAGGCCGTCGTACCGGTCGAGTGGACCGACGGCGGCACGGGCGGCGGCGCGGCCTCCGGGATGACCCCGGCCAGCGCCGCGCCCGAGGGCGCGGGCGGCGAGGTACGGGTCCACCGCGCCGCCGAGGCCCGGGCGCACGTGCGCTCGCGCGGCAGCGACGTACAGGCCGGTGACCTGGCGCTGGCCGCCGGCACCGTGCTCGGCCCGCCGCAGATCGCGCTGCTGGCCGCCATCGGCCGCGGCACGGTCCGGGTCCGGCCGCGTCCCCGGGTGGTCGTCCTGTCCACCGGCAGCGAGCTGGTCCAGCCGGGTGAGGCGCTGACCGCCGGCACCATCTACGACTCCAACAGCTTTGCGCTGGCCGCCGCCGCGCGGGACGCCGGAGCCATCGCCTACCGGGTCGGCGCGGTTGCCGACGACGCCGAGACCCTGCGCTCCGTCATCGAGGACCAGCTGATCCGGGCCGATCTCCTCGTCACCACGGGCGGGGTCAGCGTCGGCGCGTACGACGTGGTCAAGGAGGCGCTGACCTCCGTCTCGGCCGGCGACGAGGCCGTCGAGGCGGGAAATGTCGACTTCCGCAAGCTCGCCATGCAGCCGGGCAAGCCGCAGGGCTTCGGCACGGTCGGCCCCGACCACACCCCGCTGCTGGCGCTCCCCGGCAACCCCGTCTCCTCCTACGTCTCCTTCGAGCTGTTCGTGCGTCCGGCGATCCGGGCGCTGATGGGCCTGCCGGAGTCCGAGGTCAGCCGGCCGAGCGTGCGCGCCGTCCTCAAGGCGGACCGGCCGATCGGCTCGCCCGCCGGCCGCCGCCAGTTCCTGCGCGGCGCGTACGACGCGCAGAGCGGGACGGTCGGCCCGGTCGGCGGATCGGGCTCGCACCTGATCGCCGCGCTGGCGCACGCCGACTCGCTGATGGTCGTACCGGAGGACGTCACTTCGGTGGAGCCCGGGAGCGAGCTGGAAGTGATCCTGCTCGGCTGAGCGGGGGCCGGTGCGGGTAGCGTGTTGCACCACACAGGCCCCATGCCACGGCTCCAGGGGCCCGGAGCGGGAGCGGCACGCAGATATGAGTACGCAGAGCAGCAGGCTGACGCACATCGACGAGGCCGGCGCGGCCCGGATGGTCGACGTCTCGGCGAAGGACGTGACCACCCGTACGGCGCGGGCCAGCGGCCGCGTCCTGGTGTCGCCCCGGGTGATCGAGCTGCTGCGGGGCGAGGGCGTGCCCAAGGGGGACGCCCTCGCCACCGCGCGGATCGCCGGGATCATGGGGGCCAAGCGGACCCCCGACCTGATTCCGCTCTGTCACCCCCTCGCGGTGTCCGGCGTGAAAGTCGACTTGTCGGTAGTCGACGACGCCGTGGAGATCCTCGCGACCGTCAAGACCACCGACCGCACGGGCGTCGAGATGGAGGCGCTGACCGCGGTCGCGGTCGCCGGCCTCACCGTGATCGACATGGTCAAGGCGGTCGACAAGGGCGCGGTCATCACCGACGTCCGGGTGGAGGAGAAGACCGGCGGCAAGTCCGGCGACTGGACCCGCGCGTGAACCCCCCGCGCGGCGGCGAGGTCCACAGCCACAGCCACGGACAGAATCACGACCAGGACCCCGGCCACGACCAGGACCCCGGCGCCGGCCAGGCCCCCGGTGACGCCGCCGTGGGCCCCGAGCCGGCCGGGGCGCGTGCTCTCGTCGTCACCGCCTCGAACCGCGCCTCGCGCGGCGTGTACGCGGACCGGGGCGGTCCGCTGCTCGCCGAGGCGCTGGAGCGGCTCGGCTTCGCGGTGGACGGCCCGCGCGTGGTCCCGGACGGCGACCCCGTCGAGCTGGCCCTGCGCGAGGGCGTGGCCGCCGGGTACGACGTCATCCTGACCACCGGCGGCACCGGCATCTCCCCGACCGACCGGACCCCCGACGCCACCGCCCGGGTGCTGGACTACGAGATCCCCGGCATCCCGCAGGCCATCCGAGCCGAGGGCCTGGACAAGGTGGCGACCGCCGCCCTCTCGCGCGGGCTGGCGGGCGTGGCGGGCCACACCCTGATCGTCAACCTGCCCGGCTCCACGGGCGGGGTCCGCGACGGCCTCGCCGTCCTGGCCCGGATCCTGCCGCACGCCGTCGACCAGCTCCGGGGCGGCGACCACCCCAGACCCGCGTCCGCCCCCGGGAGCCCGAGCTGAACGGCCCCTCCTGGCCGGTGGCGCTGGCGGACGGCGACGTCACCCTGCGGCCGATAAAGCTGCGCGACCAGAAGGCCTGGCGCGAGGTCAACCGGCGCAACCGCGACTGGCTGCGCCCCTGGGAGGCCACGATCCCGCCCCCCGCGCCGTGGGGGCCGGTCATCCACCGGCCGACGTACCGGCAGATGGTCCGCCACCTGCGCGCGGAGGCGAACGCGGGCCGGATGCTGCCGTTCGTCATCGAGTACCAGGGGCGGCTGGTCGGTCAGCTGACGGTCGCGGGCATCACCTGGGGCTCCATGTGCGCCGCCCACGTCGGCTACTGGGTCGACCGGGAGGTGGCGGGCCGCGGGGTCATGCCGACGGCGGTCGCGCTCGCCGTGGACCACTGCTTCGGGAAGGTCGGGCTGCACCGGATCGAGGTGTGCATCCGCCCGGAGAACCTGCCGAGCCGGCGGGTCGTGGAGAAGCTCGGATTCCGCGAGGAGGGGGTGCGTCCGCGCTACCTGCACATCGACGGGGCGTGGCGTGACCACCTGGTCTTCGCGCTCACGGCGGAGGAGGTGCCGGAGGGGCTGGTGCGTCGCTGGCACCGGACGCGGAAACCCGTCTGAAAATCAGGCAGTCGCAAAAGCGTTCGAATATCTGGCCGATTCGCCCATAACCTGATCCGAAGAATCACAAAAAAAGTCCGTGATATCAGCCTGATCGTGCGACACACCGGCTCAATTGGCTGATCCCCCAGGCCGCACCCCTCTACGGTGTGGGGTGTGAGCAGCAGCGGCCTCATCTACGCAGTCATTGTCGGGGCCTGGGCCGCCTACTTGGTGCCCATGTGGCTCCGGAGGCAGGACGAGCTGAACGAAGCCCGTCCGACGGAACGCTTCTCCACTGCCATCCGGCTTCTTTCCGGCCGGGCGGGAATGGAGCGCCGTTACGCCAGGGGGCTGCGTGAGCGCGGTGAAGAACAGGCGGAGCCCCAGCCCCACGCGGACCCGGAAGCGGCGACGGAAACGGTGAATTCCGTGGACGTCGACGACCGGGCCTTCGGCGTACCCCCGACCAGGACCGAGCCGAGGGCGAGCGAGGCCGAGCGGGCCCGTCGCCAGCAGCGCCTCCAGGTCCTCGCGCGCCGCCGCCGCACCACCGCACTGCTCTTCCTCGCCTTCAGCGCGGGGGCGATCGCCGCCGCCGTCGGCGGTCTGCAGTACCTGTGGGCGCCCGCCGTGCCGGCCCTGCTGCTGAGTACGTACATCGTCCACCTGCGGGTGCAGGAACGGCGCCGCTACGAGTTCACGATGGACCGGCGGCGCGCCGAGGCGGCCGCCCGCCAGCTCCGCGAGAACCGCCCGCGCCGCCGCGAACCCGCCCCGGACACCGAGGCCGGCTCCGGTGCCGGTGAACCGGATCCCGCGCCGCCGGTCTCCCCGCAGGAGGCGGGGCGCCGCGCCCTGGTCGAGCAGACCGACCACGCCGAGTGGGTGGACCAGCAGCGGGAGCGCGAGCGGGGACCGGCGCGCGGCGACAGCTGGGAGCCCGTACCGGTCCCGCTGCCGACGTACGTGACGGCCCCGGTCGCCCCCCGGGCCACCGGCCCGGCCGCCCCGGACGGGTGGAGCGCGACCCGCTCCAGCACCGCCGAGCCGACCGACCCGCGCCTGCGCGCCCAGCCGGCCCTCCCGAAGCCGTCCCCGGGCCCCGACGACGCGAAGACCCCCACCACGCCCCGCCCCCGGAGCCAGGGCCGGGGCCGCACCCCGCTCTTCGACCAGTACGAGGGCGAGGACCGGCCCCGGGCCGCGAACGAGTGAGAGATCCCGCCGGGACGGGGTGACCTGCGCGGAAACGCGTTTTGGAGCACCCGCGCGGGGATGCTAATGTTTCACACGTCGCAAGGGCCTGTGGCGCAGTCTGGTAGCGCACCTCGTTCGCATCGAGGGGGTCTGGGGTTCAAATCCCCACAGGTCCACAAACGACAGTTCACGGGTTGCTCCCGAGAACGGTGACGAGATCCCGTCCGATCGAAAGATCGGGCGGGATCTTCGTCGTTTACAGGGTCGTTCGATGCCTGTTCGGGGTGGTGGATGGCGGTGTGCGCGGGCTTGCGGTTGCTTCGCCCCGCTCCTGGCCCGTTCTGGGGCATGCGGAGCGGCCCCGGTTGCCCGGGGCTGGGGATCGTGATGTCTGGCTGTGAGGCTGACCGCTCAGAGCTTGGCCGGCGGATGCCGACCGGTGCTCAGCGCTGTCTGAACCTGTTGCTGGCCAAGGCTTGGCCGGGTCGGCAAGGACTCGAAGTCGATGTCGGACAGGCGGCTGCCAAGCCATAGCGTCCTCCAGAATCAGCCGGCACCTTTGACCTGGGCGGCAGCCCTCGCCAGCCGTAAAGGTGAACGATGTAAACAGTTACGGCAGATCATGGTCCGCGTGCATCGTGCTCGACACCGCAATCCCCCATGACGAGATCGGGGAGGATGGACCGCGCGAGATCTCGATGCTCGGCGTATGGGCTGATCATGTTCTCCGAGATACGAGGCAACCAGGAGCTCATCCGGCCCAGAGCGGACTGCAGGCGCTCTTCCTCTTCGCTGAGAAGAGCTGCCATCAGAGCCACTACGTCGGCACGGTCCGTCCCCGCTGGAGCCGGCAGCTCGGCCAACCTCACGAACAGACGTTGGTCATCCCCATTCCCACCGCACACAGACGCAAGGGCGGCGAGCGCGAACCGGACGACATCGCCTTCGTCTTCCCAGCGGGACAGCAGCCGCGGTAGCGCCCTGCCTATAGCCTGCCGCGTCAGGTAGCCAGCGGCCGGCTCCTGCCACCCTCCGCCGAGAGCTGCCGTTCGGTCGGCCAGGGAAACGGCTGCGGATGGGCCTGATGCCGAGAGACGCAACAGATCGCCGAGCAGTACCAACCGTCTGCCGACGGCGATCGTGTCATCGCTGACCAACTCGACAAGGAAGGGAACGGCCTCGACCGTAGCGTCCGTACAGATGCCTTGATGGGCCACGGCATCCGCGAGATCGCCAAGGAAGTCAACCGCCGTCTCGTAGGGCTCTCCGAAGGCGAACTCCTCGTCGAGCAGCCATGCCACGGCCTCCGGAGCATCTGCGGTCCCGCGGTACATCCGCTCTGCAGCCGTCACTACGGCCCGGACGGCCAACGCCGGGTCACCGAGCCCGTCGCAGTTCCACGCTGGACCGGCCGGAGGCCGCACAGGCTCTGTGGGGAGAGGGCTGGGAAGGGGCACCTCGGCTCCGGCCTGTTCATGAACCAGGCCGTCCCGTGTGAAGACCCCCTCGAGGGTCACTGCATGCCCCTCGCTACCTCCTTGCTGGAAACCGCCGTGCTCACGCGCGACGCGGGCCATCCGAGCCCGCTCAGTCCGGAAGAACGGCTCCAGAGCCATCCGGTCATGGCCGCTGTAGACGGCCAGCGAAAACACCTGCCACCAGCCCGCAAGCTCAGGATCCATTGACGGTTTGCCGTACCAGAAGCTCGACGGAACGAACCGGAAGTGATCATGAACCCGCACCGCTGTCAACCGGTGTCCCATCCCCGCCAACTCAGCCGCAGCCGCCCGCGCAACGTCCTCACCGGGCAGGTACAGCGTGTACTGGACGCCCCAAGCCGGGACTGCGGTGCCCATCAGCTGCACTGCCAGGTGAACATCGCCCGATCGAAGCGCCGCTCTGCCAGATCCTCTGGGCGGATCAACCAGTACAGAACCCCGGCGTCGCCCCACATCATCTCCGCGGCGTCCTCGCTGTCGAACTGGGCCAGCAGCACCCAGTTGTCCGTCTCCTCAGACAACCGTGGGTCGTGCCAGGGCACTTCGCCGTCCAGGACCGCCTCTGCAACCTCGATCTCCACGGGGTTCTGCACCGAGTGAGCATGTCCGCCGATCTGGTGCCCTACCTCTTCGTCGAACTCCCACAGAGCGTCGAGGAAGTCCTGAGCGCATACAGGATGGTCATACCGGTTCCCGAGCGGAGCACCTGGAGCGAAGGCGTCCCTGACGCGCGGATGCCATGGTTCGGTCGCCGTCATCTCCGCCCGGGCGGTCAGCTGCACCGCCGGGTACGGCTTGAGCCCGGCGGGCGTTCCACGCTCCGCCACTTTCTCGTCGCCCGCCACATAGAGCACGCGGGCACCTGCCCAGCTCGCTCGGTCCTCGGCCAGAACGAGCGCTTCACCGTCGTCCAATTGCCCGTCGAAGTAGAAGAACAGAAGTGCTCCCGCTTCGGGGAGGTCGATGTCCAGCGCTGTCTTCGGCAGTCGCGCGCAGTCAATCGAGGCAACGAAGGAGAGCGGACCGTGCCCCTCCCAGGCCGGCCACTCTGAGGTGACTGGCAAAGCTGGGAGGCCACCGAGTTGGCCAACCACGTCGTCAATCCCCGCCGCTATTTCGAGACGCACACCAGGGCGAAGCAGACCGAGCCACTTCTCAGTTTCCACGGGCGACAGATGCTGCGAAGCGAGAGAGCGGAAGGCCTCCCGGGAACCGTGTGTCATGAGCCCGATCATGCCCGGCACCACTGACAGAGGCCTTGGCAGCCCTCGAGCCGCACGCGGAGCTGTTCAGCTTGCAGCCGTGGATCTCCAAGCAGCGGTGACGCACCCTTCCTCCCAGTGCCACCACCCCTCCACCGCACCGTGTTCCAGAAGCTTCTGGATCCGAGGAAGGTCTGCCTCCGGCGGGATGTCAAGCGCGACCATCCCGTACCGCTCGATGCCCTCGCCCGTCGTGCCGAGTTTGTGGAAGATCTCCAGCGCACTTTGCCGGGCGGCCGCTGAGCCGCCGTCCTTGAGTACGATCAGCCGGATCGTGCAGTTCTCTGATGCTCGGACCGTCTCGCCGGCCCAACGGACACCCTCGCCATCGAGCTCCACTTGGATGATGTCGCCGCTGGCGACTCCCCGTACGAACCAGGGCGTGTTGTCCAGCCGCACCGTGCCGTCGCCGAGTTCCACGGCCCACAGGCTCTCGACACTCGCCGGCGGCCAGCCGTCCTCGCCTATGTCCATCCGGAAGTGGACCTTCACGTGGTCGTCATTGATGTTCGTCACCGCGCCATCATCCACGCCGCATCCATGGGTCCGGACATGGGAGTGCGGCCAGACGATGTCATCCGATCTGGACGGTGGCGCAGGTGAACGTCGTGTCCTGGAGCAGCTCGGGAGTGATGGCAACGCCGGTGATGTGTTCCGCCAGAGCGAACGCCGCCGGTGAGGAGAGGTCCATCTCGGTTTCTGGTGCGTCACCGTCGACGTGGAAGCCGATGCGAGTCATGACGTCGAGGAGTTCGTCGGGTGTGGTGCCCCAGCGGTCTTCGGGGAACATGGGGTCGAAGCAGAGTCGCAGGGCCTGGTCCTCGGCCCAGAGGAACGTGCCGACGGCGTTGACGTTGACGAAGTGGGAGACCCAGCTCGCCCCGGCGGAGGCCGGCAGGACTCGTTCTTCGGTGACCCCGAGGTAGCCGTTGGGCTCGATCAGCAGCGTCCAGGCGCCGACAGTCGTCATGGCGACCAGCTGACGGTTGCCATCCTCAAGGTCGTACTGGGCGAAGGCGGCGTCGACGACCTCGGCTATGCCTTGCAGGGGCGCCTCCGGTCGTCCTTCCAGCCGGGACGCCAGCTCAGCAGGCGACAGACCCCGCACCAGGGTGAAGCAGTACGCCTCGGCGATGTCTGGAAAGTCGTTCTCGAACCACGCGTAGTCCACCCCGGTCTTCGTCATGCCGCCCATCCTTGCTCCTGTCACTGACAGAGGAAGGACGCGGTGGCCGTCACGGGAGTCTGAAGGCGCGTCCATCAGTTCGGGAGGCGATCTCGTCCCTGGACTCCGCGGCCGCTGTCAGTGGCCCCTGTCACGATGCCCCGGTCAACATCATCATCAGGAGAGACCATGGGCACCTGGGACATCGGCCCCTTCGACAACGACACCGCAGCGGACTTCGGCGGCGACCTTGACGACGCAGCCGCAAGCGAACGTGAGGGTGTCGTCCGCGGCACTCTCACACATGCGATCGACACCGTGGGCTATCTCGAAGCACCCGAATCCGAGAGGGCCGTAGCCGCGGCCGCCCTTGTCGCCTCCCAGTGTCCTGGGGGTGAGGCTGCCGATCCGATCTATGGGCCGGAGGGCCCCCTTCCTGATCTCACTGGCCTGCGCGATCTCGCACTTCAGGCCCTCGACCGCGTCATGACCGAGCCGTCAGAGTTGATGGACCTCTGGGCCGAGTCAGACGGTGGACGCTGGCGCGCGAATATCCGCGGCCTGCAGAAGGCGCTCTTGCCACAGCCTCCGGGAGAGCAGCTCAGCCTGATCTGACCCACCGCCCACCACCCGAGTCCACCCGGAAGGCCACCATGAGCTGGGATGTGCTCCTCCTGCGCCTGCCTGACGACATCACCTCGGTGCAGGAGATCCCCGCCGACTGCAGCCCGGCCCCGCTCGGCCGGCGGCACGACGTACTCGCGGCCGTCATCCAAGCCTGTCCCGAAGTTGAGCTCTCGGACCCCGCCTGGGGCGAACTCTCCTGTGCTGCTTGGTCCATCGAATTCAACATCGGCTCGGAAGACCCCGTGGACTCGATCATGTTCCACATCCGGGGCTCCAGCGACGACGTGCTGATCCACGTCTTCCGCCTTGCCGAGGCTCTGCGCTGCAGGGTGCTCGACTGCGCGGGAGGGGACCTGATCACTCCGGGGCAAGCATCGGGCTGGCACGCCTTTCAGCAGTTCCGCGATCTAGTGGTCGGACCGTCTCAGTGATGCCCCCGGGCCGCAGCACTAGCATCCGCTCCATGCGCCCTGAAGCCCGATCGATCCTTGAGGACCTGCTCCCGCCAGGCCGGATGGTCACATCCGATGAAGGTGATGGAGATGTGCAGCCCTTGTGGCTCAGCGACGGGCCAGCCACGGCCGAGCTGTGGGCACGGATGCACGCCGAACACCCACGCTCCGGCTTGTGGCCGCTATTGCTCGACGCGCTGGATCCGAATGATGGCGAGTTCCGCCCTTGGGGATGCGGGGAGGTCTTCCCCGAGAGGATGTCCTCCCCGGCAGACCACGACCCAGCTGACCTTCTCGAGCAGTGGTGGGCGACCTACACGGCCGACGATGAAGACGACGACATGCTCGACGTCAAGAGGCGCCTCGCCGTCACCGCCCCCTTCGGACAGGCGTGGCCCGGCCTCGCACCCGGCCGAGGGGCGGTAGCCGACCCAGATGAACTGGCCTCCGAGTTCGCCGAGGCTTTCCTCGTCGACCGGCCACAGACACGTCTGGGGCTGATCGACGCAGGTTCGGGTGCCGCAGCGTTGACGGCCGCAGGCTGGTTCGGACCCTGCAACCACGACAACGACACCGCGAAGATCTCCGCGGTCCTCCAGGATTGGGAGCACCGGTTCGGTGCCCGTGTCGTCGCAGCGGGGTTCGACACGCTGCACCTCAGCATTGCCGCGCCCCCGGTGAGCGAGCAGGATGCTCTCCTGGTCGCAGCCGAACACTTCGCGCTCTGCCCGGACAACATCTGGCAGGGCTGCAGGCCGTACACACTGGCCGCGTACGCCGAGCGGATCACCGGCGCCCACCGCTGGGACTTCTGGTGGGACTGATCTGTCCCGTGCCCGGGAAACGATCACTCATCGGACGGGAAGCGATCTTCAAGGGCTCCACGCGCGCCTGATCAGAGGCTCTCGTGAACAGCCCACAAACGACAGTTCACGGGTTGCTCCCGAGAACGGTGACGAGATCCCGTCCGATCGAAAGATCGGGCGGGATCTTCGTCGTTTACAGGGTCGTTCGATGCCTGTTCGGGGTGGTGGATGGCGGTGTATCGGGTCTGGCGGGTTGTTGGGGCGGGCGCCTGGCCGCTGCAGAGGCATGCGAACCGGCCGCGTCGCCCGGGGCTGGTGATCGTGATGTGTGGCTGTGACGCTGCTCGACCAGAGGTCGGCTGGCGGATGCCCCCATGTCGAGTGGTGCGGGGGCGTAGGACCGGCCGCGACCTTGGGGAGCCGGAATGGGCTCGAAGTCGGCATCGGCGAACCGACTGCCGCTGCGCTCGTAGAGCCAGGTCTCCAGGAGCGAGCCGAGGGATGGCTCGCGCGGGAGCGGCGATCTGCCGGCCGGATCACGGTCTGAGGCGGGCGAGAGGCGGTCGGCCGCGTTGGACGAAGGTGCCGAGCGCCACGCGCAGCCGCTCAGTGTGGCGTGGAGGGCACGGGGGCGGAACACCCGGTAGCAAATCCGACTCAGACCCGGCGTGCGCAACCGCGGTGAACCGCTCGTGCCAGGCGCCGAAACGAGCGAGACCGTAGCGACGTGCGCGGCTCGGTCGGCGAGGATGCCGTCCACCTCAGGTGCCGGCCTCACCTTCTGGCCGCAGCCGGATGTCTGTCCCCGCCGCCGTCACCTCGTAGCGCTGTCTGAAGGCCAACTGAACCCCCCTGCCTGCCGATCAAGTTGTCGCAGGTGCATGGTGGAATGGCGCGATGGCATGGGACGAGTGGGAGAACGCGAAGGCAGCGGTGGCCGCCGACCGGCAGGTGTCGATGCGACTCAACCAGATACCGGGCGGCCCCGGGGGTGGGCAGGGCGACCTTGTCGTGCATCAGGACGATCTCGGCGACGTGGGTCACGAGGCCTTCGTCTTGCACGGCCGGTTGCAAAAGCAGGCCGACATCGCCGGGGCCGGGACGAACCAGGAGGGCTCTGGCTCAACGATGCAGGCCGCTGCGGCATTGAAGGCGAGTAACTCCGTCCTCGGAGGCGAGCTGGAGACGACAGTGTCCGTGTGGACCTCACAGGTCAAATCGGTTCTGCAGGCTTGCGCTCACATTTCGAATCACCTGGACTACTCGAAGAAGGCTCATGCCGAAGACGATGCCGCGATCGCGGCGGCGCTCCGAAACCGGGACGGCTCGGCCGTGCCCGTCTCGCGACTTGCCGAGTACTTCAAGTAGGGGCGTTCAGTGATGAACTACACCGAACTCACCGAAGTCGACCTCGGCAAGCTGGGAACTGCGGTCGCCGACTGGAAGCGAATGGCCGGGGATTTGCAGCGGCTCGGCGGTGAGGCTCGCGACGGCTTGAAGGCGAAGGCGGACAAGGCCCGGTGGGAGGGCGTGAACGCCGGCGTGAGCCGGGAGTTCGTCAGCAAGACGGTGAAGGAGTTCGAGGACCTTCACGCAGAGGCGCAGAGCATCTTCAGCGTCGTCGAGGACGCACACTCCGAACTGAAGAACCTGCAGCAGCAGGCCAAGAGCCTGGCAGCCGATGCCAAGAAGGACGGCTTCAGCGTCACCAGCGGCAAAGACGGGACAGTGGTGATCGCCGATGCCGTGATCTGCGAGGTGGACGGCCCCGGACAGAGGAAACGCGACCTCATGCAGTGGTATGCCGACACGCTGACCGGGATCGTGAGTCATGCCGCCGAGGTCGACGCGGCCGCTGTACGCGCGCTGCGTGCGAGCCACGGCGGTGACCCGAACAACGCCGGTCACGCGACGTACACCTCGCTTGACGAGGACATGCTGCCCCGGGCTCTGAAGCTCGCCGGCCTGGGGGAAGACGCCAACGAGAAACAGCAGAAGGAGCTGCAGCGGCTGTGGCAGTCCCTGAGTCCCGAGGCACGGGCGCAGTTGTGGACTCAGCACAAGGGCGACCTGCTGGCCGCCGGCCTGCTGACCCCGCAGGTCAAGCGGGTGTCCGCGGATGAAGGTGCGGGACGGTACGACGTCGAGTCCCCGGGCATGCAGGACTACTGGATCCAGCTGCAGGCGAACGGCATATCGAACTCGGGTGACTTCATCGGCATGACAGACGCGGCCAGGAACATGGACCACTACCTGCGGGGCACCGGCGCCACCCTCGACCTCGATGTCGACCGGATGCTGGCCGATGACGGAAAGCTGCGAGATGTGGCGGCGAAGGCGCGCGCAGCAGAGCAGGATGAGTGGCGCCGCCAAGCGCTGGAGGCCTTCGAGAAGTCGGGCGGCAAGCCCGTCTCCATCCCCGTGGAGTCCTTGGGCCAGCCCTATACCCACGAGGACCGCAACTGGTACCTGGCTGTCGGCAGCGCGATGTCGAACACGACGGGTGTGGTGACGGCCGTGCCCGGCCCGGACGGCAAGCCGCAGGTCAACATCGACTACCAGGTGAACGTGTGGGACCGGTACAACTGGGACCCGGGCAAGGCCACCCCCATCGGCCCGACCACGGTGACCGACGCCGATATGGCTCGCCTGCACACCACCGGGCTTGCGAGGGAGTTCGACATGAGAGGCAGCAGTTCGGTGCACCAGCACGATCTGAGCTCGGGCGGTAGCTGGCCCGCCCCCCAGGACCTGGGCCGTGACGGGACGCGTACGGACATCGGCCGTAACGGGGACGCCCGGTGACCTCGACGCGCGTGCGGACTCGGCGCCCGCTGCTCGTCGCCGGCGTGGGATTGCTCGCTGTTCTGCTGGTCGGATGCATGGGGTCAACGGCCGAACAGGGGGCTCAGAACGTGAGCCGCTCACCGGGACGGCAGGTGCCGTACTGGATGGACGGGGCCACCGTGGAGTCGGTCGCCAAGGCGCTGCAGGTACAGCTGCCCTCGACAGCGACCGAGGCCAAGGCCGCGTACCAGAAGGGCTTCCAGGACGACGGCCTGCTTTTGTCCTTCGTCCTGCCCACCGGCGCGGTGGACGGCTTCCTCACGCAGTTGAAGCCGGAGCGGCCTCTGCGGCTGAGGGAACAGCCATTCGTGGGGGAGGGAAAGACGACGACGCCGTTCTCACACGTGGGTCTGCCAGAGCCGGACTCGCTTGCCGGCGTCCGCGAAGGCGTGGTGTGCGCACCCTGCAAGGGCGAACTGAACTCGCTGGAGGTCGCGGTGGCACGGATCGATGACCACAGCAGCCGCGTATACCTGAGCGGCGTCGACTGAGGAGCGGTGGACGCGGGCGACCGTGCCGAAGCGCCGACGGGCCTCCGGCTCCGCGCAGGCCCACCAAGGATCTCGGCGTTTGTGGGACGCCTTCGAGGTGAGGTCCGAACGCGGGCGGCGCCTCGGGTGACTGCCTGGCAGAGGGGGGCCTGGGGTTCCGGGTGGTTCGGGTGCGTGACCGCATTGGCCTGCTTCGTTCCCGCGCCCCGGAAGACCCGATGCCGGTGACGCGTCCCGGTTCGACTGATTGCGTGTCGGGTGCAGGCGTGAACCGTCCGCCGGCGACACCGCGCGGGTTGCGTTCCGGGCCGCGCGTGAGCGCTCCGGAGGTGGCGGGCCGTCACATAATGGCCCGGTGGGCGGTGGTGACGGGGCGACAGGGCAGGCGTGGGTGGCGCTCGGCGGGGTGGGCGGGGATGCGGAGCGGGTGCGGTACCGGGGGCCCGGTGGGCTGGCCGGGCCGCTGCCGGTGCGGGAGTTGGCGCGGGCCAGTGTGGGGGTGTGCGCGCTCGCCGCGGCGGAGCTGGGGGCCGTGCGGGCCGGGGGCGGGCTGCGGGACGTGGGGCCGGTGGTGGTCGACGAGGGGGCCGTGGCGACCGCGTTCGTCAGCGAGCGGCACCTGCGGGTGCGGGGCCGGGCGCCGGTCTCCTTCGCGCCGCTGTCCGGCTTCTGGCAGGCCGCCGACGGGTGGGTGCGGACCCACGCCAACTACCCCCACCACGAAGCGGCGCTGGTGCGCGCGCTCGGAGTGCCGGGGACCCCGGAGGCCGTACGGGAGGCCCTCGCGGGGCTCGGCGCGGTGGAGGCGCAGGAGCGGGTCTACGACCGGGGCGGTCTCGCGGTCGCCGTGACCCGTGCGTACGGGGAGCCGCAGCCGCTGGTGGAGGTGGTGCGGGGGCCCGGGCTGGGGCGGGTGCCGGGGCCGGCGGAGCTGCCCGCGGCGGGGGTGCGGGTGCTGGACCTGACCCGGGTCATCGCCGGGCCGGTCGCGACCCGGACCCTGGGGGTGCTGGGCGCGGACGTGCTGCGGATCGACCCGCCGGGCCTGCCGGAGGCGGACGACGCGTACGCCGACACCGGCTTCGGGAAGCGCTCGGCGCTGCTGGACCTGGCGGGGGCGCGGGGCCGTGCGGTGCTGGAGGGGCTGCTCGACGAGGCCGACGTGGTGGTGTCGGGGTACCGGCCCGGGGCGCTGGAGCGGTTCGGGCTGGGCGGCCCGGAGCTGCTCGAACGGTGGCCGGGGCTGGTGGTGGCGGAGCTGTGCGCGTGGGGGTGGCGCGGGCCGTGGGCGGGGCGCCGGGGCTTCGACTCGCTCGTGCAGGCGGGGTACGGGATCGCCGCCGCGTGCGGTGAGGGCGGCCGGCCGGGGGTGCTGCCGGCGCAGGCGCTGGACCACGGGACGGGGTACCTGGTGGCGGCGGGGGTGCTGAGGGGGCTCGCGGGCGGGGGCGGGTGCCTGCTGAGGTTCTCCCTCGCGGGGACGGCGTCGTGGCTGGTACGGGACGTGCCGGGGGGCGGGGCGCCGGAGCCGGGGTACGCGGCGGGGCCGTGGCTGCGGGAGGTGGGGGCGTCGGGTTACGGGGGGTTGCGGTACGCCGCGAGTCCCCTGGGGGAGTGGCGGCGCGGGCCGTCGCGGTGGGGGTCGGACCGGGCCCGCTGGCTCCGCCCGTAGGGGAGCCGGCGGCGGGGCTCAGGGGTGGAGGGGCTTGGTCATGCAGCGGCTGGATTCGTGGTGGCGGTAGTAGCCGAACTTCTCCGACAGGGTGTAGCCCGAGGAGAGGTAGAGGGCGATCGCCTCCGGCTGCTGGTCTCCCGTCTCCAGGACCATGCGGGTGCGGCCCGCCGCGCGGGCGTCGGCTTCCAGTTCCGCGAGGATGCGGCGGGCCAGGCCCGTCCCCCGGGCGTGGGGGACCACGTACATGCGCTTGACCTCGGCGTCGCCGTCCGAGTAGCCCTCGTCGCTGTGGTCCTGGCGGCGCCAGGCCCCGCTGGCCACGGGGGCGCCGGTGGTGTCGTAGGCGAGGAGGTAGAGGCCGCAGGGCGGGAGGAACATCGCCGGGTCGAGGGCGGTCGCGTCGCCCTCGCCGTCGTAGCGCTTCTGGTACTCGACCTGGACCTGGGCTTCGAGCTCGGCCGCGTCCGGGTGGTCGTACGGTACGGAGCGGAGGTTTATACCGTGAGACATTCGAATATCGTACGGAAGCCTCCCGCTATGGTGCAGGGATGCTCACTGTGACCTCCGTGAATGTGAATGGGATCCGCGCCGCCGCCAAGAAGGGCTTCGTGGAGTGGCTCGCCGGATCCGACGCCGATGTCGTCTGCCTGCAGGAGGTGCGGGCCGAGGAGGGGCAGATTCCGGTGGAGGCCCGGGAGCCCGCGGGCTGGCACACCGTGTTCGCGCCGGCCGCCGCCAAGGGGCGGGCCGGGGTCGCGCTGTACACGCGGCGGGAGCCGGAGCGGGTACGGGTCGGGTTCGGGAGCGAGGAGTTCGACGCGAGCGGGCGCTACGTCGAGGCGGACCTGCCCGGGGTGACCGTCGCGAGCCTGTATCTGCCGTCGGGGGAGGCGGGGACCGCGAAGCAGGACGAGAAGTACCGTTTCATGGCGGAGTTCCTGCCCTACCTCCAGGGGCTGAAGGCGCGGGCCGCGGCCGACGGGCGCGAGGTCGTGGTGTGCGGCGACTGGAACATCTGCCACCGCGAGGCCGACCTCAAGAACTGGAAGACCAACCGGAAGAACGCCGGCTTCCTGCCCGAGGAGCGGGAGTGGCTGGGGAAGGTGTACGAGGAGGGCGGCTACGTGGACGTGGTGCGGGAGCTGCACCCGGACACCGAGGGGCCGTACTCCTGGTGGTCCTACCGCGGGCGGGCCTTCGACAACGACGCCGGCTGGCGCATCGACCTCCAGGTCGCGACCCCGGGGCTGGCCGGCCGGGCCGTGAAGGCCTTCGTCGAGCGTGCCGAGACGCACCCCGAGCGCTGGTCCGACCACGCGCCGGTGACCGTCGTCTACGAGCTCGGGGTCTGAGGGCCGCCGGTGGGGGGCCGCTTCTGGTGGAGGCGGTCCATCGCCATGGTGAGCTCCGCCTCGACCACGCTCTTGGCGAGCGGGCGCAGGCGGGTGACGGCGTCCTCGTCCCCGGTCAGGTGCGTGGTGAGCAGCTCGGTGAAGAGGGCGGCCAGGGCGTCCGCGTGCGCGCGGACCCGGCGGCCCGTCTCCAGGACGGCCGCCAGCGGTACGCCCTCGCGGACCAGGGCCGAGGAGACGTCCAGCAGGCGGCGGCTGACGTGCACGATCTCCTCGCCGTCGGTGGCGAGGTAGCCGAGGTCCAGGGAGGCCGCGAGGTTCTCGGGGGTGACCTCGCCCTCGAAGTAGTCGGCCAGGGCCTCGGGGGACAGCCGGACGGGGGTCTCCTCCGACCAGCCCATGCCGAGCAGCTCGCCGAGCTGGCCGACGTCGCGGCCCTGTTCGAAGGCGGCGGTCAGTTCGGCGATGCCGCCGAGGGTGTGGCCGCGTTCCAGGAGGGCGGCGATGGTGCGCAGCCGGGCGAGGTGCTGGTCGTCGTACCAGGCGATGCGGCCCTCGCGGCGCGGGGGCGGCAGGAGCTTGCGCTCGCGGTAGAAGCGCAGGGTGCGGACGGGTATGCCGGCCGCTTCGGCCAGTTCCTCCGTCCGGTATTCGCGCACTGTGCTTCCGGCCCCCGTCGTCCGTGTTTCTTCCGCCACACCCGCAGCCTAGGGCGTACCCGCGGTAACTTTCCGGCCGCGACCCCTACCCATGGGTACGGAGCTGCTCTACTCTCCCGATTGTGCCAGTGATTGCTGGCAGTGTTGCGGTGTGGTGGCTGGGACTGCGGAAGCGGAAGGCGGCGGGCATGGGCGGCATCGACGGCAATGGCGGCAAGGGCGCTCCGGGCGGCAAGGGAGCTCCGGGCGGGCGCGAGCACGTACGTGTGGCGGTGATCGGGTCCGGGTTCGGCGGGCTCGGGGCGGCCGTGCGGCTGCGGCGCGAGGGCATCACGGACTTCGTGGTCCTGGAACGGGCCGACTCGGTCGGCGGCACCTGGCGGGACAACAGCTATCCGGGATGCGCCTGCGACGTGCCGTCCCACCTGTACTCCTTCTCCTTCGCGCCCAATCCCGACTGGCCGCGCACCTTCTCCGGGCAGCCCGCCATCCGGGAGTACCTGGAACACGTCGCCGACACCTTCGGGCTGCGCCGGCACATCCGGCTCGGCCACGAGGTCGAGGTGATGCGGTGGGACGCGGACGAGCTGCGCTGGGAGATCGAGACCTCCGCCGGCCACCTCACCGCTGACGTCGTCGTCTCCGCCACCGGACCGCTCTCCGACCCGAAGATGCCCGAGATCCCCGGGCTCGCGGAATTCCCCGGCAAGGTCTTCCACTCGGCGCGCTGGGACCACGACTACGACCTGCGCGGCAAGCGCGTCGCCATGATCGGGACCGGCGCCTCCGCCATCCAGATCGTGCCCGCCATCGCGCCCGAGGTGGAGCGGCTCACGCTGTTCCAGCGCACCCCGCCGTGGGTCATGCCGCGCACCGACCGGGCCATCAGCACCGCCGAGCGCTGGCTGCACCGGCAGCTGCCCTTCACCCGGGCGGCGCGGCGCGGGCTGCTCTGGGGGATCCGCGAGCTCCAGGTCAGCGCCTTCACCAAGCGGCCGGGCCAGCTGGGGCTGGTGGAGTCCCTCGCCAAGGCCAACATGGCGCGCTCGATCAAGGACCCGGCGCTGCGGGCCAAGCTGACGCCCTCGTACCGGATCGGCTGCAAGCGGATCCTGCTCTCCAGCGAGTACTACCCGGCGCTCGCCCGGCCGGACGTGGACCTGGTCGCCTCGGGCCTGGCGGAGATCCGCGGCTCGGTGCTCGTCGCCGCCGACGGGACCGAGACCGAGGTGGACGCCATCATCTTCGGCACCGGCTTCCACGTCACGGACATGCCGATCGCCGACCGGGTCGTGGGCGCCGACGGCAAGACGCTGGCCGACGCCTGGAAGGACGGGATGCAGGCGCTGCGCGGGGCGACCGCCGCCGGCTTCCCCAACTGGATGACGATCATCGGACCCAACACCGGCCTCGGGAACAGCTCGATGATCCTGATGATCGAATCGCAGCTGAACTACATGGCCGACTACCTGCGCCAGCTCGGCGTCCTGGGCGGGCGGGCGGCGCTCGCGGCCCGGCCCTCCGCCGTCAACCGGTGGAACCGGCACGTCCAGGCCCGGATGGAGCGGACCGTGTGGAACACCGGCGGCTGCACGAGCTGGTACCTGGACGCCCAGGGCCGCAACACCACCGTCTGGCCGGGCACGACCGGCGAGTTCCGCAAGGAGACGCGGACCGTCGACCTGTCCGAGTACGAGGTCGTGCGCGTCCGGGAGAAGGAGCGCGAGCCGGTTCCGGCGAAGGCGGTTCCCGCAGAGCCGGTTCCCGCCGGGCCGGACCGGGGCGAGCCGGTCACCGCCGAGGCGGACCGGGGCGCCGGGCGGGGGGCGGCATGAGCGGGCCGGCGTACGTCACCAGCGGGCGGTACGCGCCCCCCGTCCCGGCCCGCACGCTGCACGCGGTCTCCGCCGACGGCTCCCGGCTGTACGTGGAGGTGCACGGCGCCGAGGGGGCGCCGGCCGTGGTGCTGGCCCACGGCTGGACCTGCTCCACCGCCTTCTGGGCGGCCCAGATCCGGGAGCTGGCCCGGGACCACCGGGTCGTCGCCTACGACCAGCGCGGCCACGGCCGCAGCCCGGCCGGCGGCCGCGACTACAGCACCGCCGGGCTCGCCGACGACCTGGCCGCCGTGCTGGGGGCCACCCTCGCCCCCGGCGAGCGGGCCGTCCTCGCCGGGCACTCCATGGGCGGCATGACGGTGATGGCCGCCGCCGGACGCCCCGAGTTCGCCGAGCACGCCGCGGCGGCCCTGCTGTGCAGCACCGGCAGCTCGGGACTGGTCGCGGGGGCGACCGTACTGCCGATGCGCGCCGGGCGCGCGAGGACCCGTATGACCCGCGCGGTACTGGGGGCGCGCGCCCCCCTCGGGCCGGTCACGCCCGCGGCGCGCGCCGTGCTCCGGTACGCCACCATGGGCCCGGGCTCCGCGCCGGACCGGGTCGAGGCCTGCGCCCGGATCGTCCACGGCTGCCCGGCGCCGGTCCGCCACGCCTGGTCGAAGGTGCTGGCCGGGCTGGACCTGGACGCCGGACTGGGCCGGCTGACCATACCCACCGCCGTGATCGGCGGCCGGGACGACCGGCTCACCCCACTGGCGCACGCCCGCCGGCTCGCGGCCGCGCTGCCGCACTGCGTCGGGCTCACCGAACTCACCGGCGTGGGGCACATGAGCCCGGTGGAGGCGCCCGAGGCCGTCACGCGTGCCATCCGCGAGCTCACGTCACGGTATCTACAAGTCGACAGCAGCGGGCAGTCCCGGACCGGGAACGGGACCGGGAACGAGAGCGGGAACGAGAAGGAGAAGACCGCGTGAGTGCTCACAGGAATCTGGACGGCCAGGTCGCCGTCGTCACCGGCGCCGCCCGCGGGGTCGGCGAACTGCTCGCCCGCAAGCTCTCGGCGCGCGGCGCGAAGGTGGCGCTCGTCGGCCTGGAGCCCGAGGCCCTCAAGGAGGTCTCCGAGCGACTGCACACCGACAGCGCCCACTGGTACGCCGACGTCACCGACCACGAGGCGATGGCCCGGGTCGCGCGGGAGGTCAAGGAGCGGTTCGGGAAGGTCGACATCGTCGTCGCCAACGCGGGCGTCGCCGCCGGCGGGCCGTTCGCGGACTCCGACCCCGAGGCCTGGCGCCGGGTGATCGAGGTCAACCTGATCGGTGGGGCCGTCACCGCCCGCGCCTTCCTGCCCGTCCTGACCGAGAGCCGCGGCTACTTCCTCCAGATCGCCTCGCTCGCCGCGATCACCCCCGCACCGATGATGACGGCGTACTGCGCCTCGAAGTCGGGCGTCGAGGCGTTCGCGCACTGCCTGCGCGCCGAGGTCGGCTACAAGGGCGTCAAGGTGGGCGTCGGCTACCTGTCCTGGACCGACACCGACATGGTGCGCGGCGCCGACGAGAACGAGGTCATGCGGGAACTGCGCAAGCGGCTGCCGTGGCCCTCGAACCGGACCTACCCGCTCGGGCCCGCCGTCGACCGCATCGTGGCCGGCATCGAACGCCGCTCGCCGCACGTGTACGCGCAGTGGTGGCTGCGTGGGATGCAGGGCGTGCGGGGCTACCTGCCGGGGATCATCGCGACCGTCGGGCAGCGGGAGATGAAGCGCTTCGAGCCGCGGCTGGCGAGCGTCTCGAAGGGGCTCGTGGGCGCGGGCGGGGCGGCGGACGAGCAGGAAAGGTCCCGGCGCGTCTAGTCGGAATGCGAGGAATGTCCATGCGTGCCAGGCTGATCGGGCCAAGCCCCACACCCCTTTCAGGAGGCACAGCATGGGTCTGAAGGATCAGTTCCAGGCGAAGGCGAAACAGCTGGCGGAGCGGGCCGAGACCGCCGGGACCGCCGAGCGGGACGAGCGGGACGAGGTGTCCGTGCGCGTCGCGCAGGCCGGGCCGGCCGCCGCGCGCCCGCAGGGGCCGCAGACGGTCCGCGAGGCGTTCGACGACGGTTTCGGCGACGGTTTCGATAAGTGACGCACGTGATGTGAAGCGATTGATTGGATCGATGTGAGGGGCCCGGTCGGTGGACCGGGCCCCTTCCGTCTTCCGTCCCTGGTGCCGGTGAACGGCTGCCGGGGCTGCCGGGGCCACCGCGCCTGCCGGGGCCACCGCGCCTGCCGGGGCTACCGCGGCGGCAGCTTCGGGCGGCGGCGGTCCGGCACGTCGGTGTAGCCGGGGGGCACGGCGGCCGGGTCCTGCTCCAGCAGTTCCAGCGCCAGGTGCACGGCGTCGTCCAGCTGCGCGTGCCGGCCCTCCGCCCAGTCGAGCGGGGTGCGCAGGATCGCCAGGTCCGGCTCGACGCCGTGGTTCTCCACCGACCAGCCGTACTCCGGGAACCAGGCGGCGTTCATCGGCACGGTGATGACGGTGCCGTCGCCGAGGGTGTGGCGGCCGGTCATCCCGACCACCCCGCCCCAGGTGCGCTGGCCCACCACCGGGCCCAGGCCCAGCAGTTTGAACGCGGCGGTGATCATGTCCCCGTCGGAGGAGGTCGCCTCGTCGGCCAGTGCGACGATCGGACCGCGCGGGGCGTTGGAGGCGTAGGAGACGGGCTGGGCGTTGCGGGTCAGGTCCCAGCCGAGGATCGAGCGGGTGAGCTTCTCGATGACGAGTTCGCTGATGTGGCCGCCGGCGTTGCCGCGTACGTCGACGATCAGGGCGGGCCGGGAGACCTCCAGGCGCAGGTCGCGGTTGAACTGGGCCCAGCCGGAGCCGCCCATGTCGGGGATGTGCAGGTAGCCGCAGCGGCCTCCGCTGATCTCGCGGACCACGGCGCGGCGCTTGGAGACCCAGTCCTGGTAGCGCAGGGGCCGTTCGTCGACGAGGGGGACGATGGCGACGCGCCGGGCCCGCCCCTCGCCCTCGGCGGGCCGGAAGGTGAGTTCGACGGTGGTGCCCCCGGCCGCCGCGAGCAGGGGGTAGGGGCCGCAGACCGGGTCGACGGGCCGGCCGTCGACGTGGGTGAGGACGGCGCCCTCGCGGATGCCGGTGCCGGCGAGCGGGGAGCGGGCCTTGGAGTCGGAGGACTCGCCGGGCAGGATCCGCGAGAGGGCCCAGTCGCCGTCGCGGTGCACCAGGTTGGCGCCGAGCAGGCCGATGGCCCGCTGGTAGTGGGGCGGGCCCTCGTTGCGGCGGGCGGGGGAGACGTAGGCGTGGGAGGTGCCGAGCTCGCCGAGGACCTCGCGCAGCAGGTCGGCGAACTCGTCGGGGGAGGCGACGCGTTCGACCAGGGGGCGGTACTGGCGCAGCACGCCGTCCCAGTCGATGCCGCACATGTCCGGTTCCCAGAAGTAGGCGCGGATGATGCGTCCGGCCTCCTCGAAGGCCTGGCGCCATTCGGCGGCCGGGTCGACCTCGTGCAGGATGCGCCGCAGGTCGAGGTAGACGGTGGAGTCGCCGTCGCCGGATTCGGTGGAGGGGACCGCGCGCAGGTCCCCGTCGTCGTTGAGGACGAGCCGGGTGCCGTCGCCGCTGGCCGCGAACCAGTCGAGTCCGGAGGCCAGTTCGCTCTTGCGGGCCTTGGTGATGTCGAAGTGTTCCAGCGTGGGCTTGCCGCTGGTGTCGGCGGGGTTGGCGAAGGTCTCGCCGAGGGCGCCGGAGATGGGCCAGCGCAGCCAGACCAGGCCGCCGCCGTGCACCGGGTGGAGGGCGGAGTACTTGGACGCGGAGACGGGGAAGGGGGTGACTCGGCTCTCCAGGCCCTCGACCTCGACGGTGACCGAGCCGTCGCCCTCGCCGGATTCCCCTTCGACGGGGTCGAGTCCGCCCGCGGCGGGGCGGCCGTCGGCGGAGAGGGCGAAGGGGGAGGGGGTGGCCGAGGAGAGCGGCACCAGGTAGGGGCGGCAGCCGAGGGGGAAGGACAGGTCGCCGGTGTGGACGTCGTAGACGGGGTCGAATCCGCGCCAGGACAGGAAGGCGAGGTAGCGGCCGTCGCGGGTGAAGACGGGGTTCTCGTCCTCGAAGCGGCCGTTGGTGACGTCGACGACGACGCGGGCGCCGGGGCCGGAGATGCGGGCCATCTTGATCTGCCGCAGGGAGCGTCCGATGCCGGGGTGGGACCAGGTCAGCCAGCAGCCGTCGGGGGAGAAGGCGAGGTCGGTGACGGGCCCGTTGACGGACCGGATCAGCTCGGTGACCTCCCCGTTGGACTCCTCCGTCGCGTCGAGGAGGAGCAGCCGGCCGTCGTTGGAGGCGATGGCGAGGCGTTCCCCGTCCGGGTCGGACAGCAGTTCCAGTACGCGGCCCAGCTCACCGGAGGCGAGCCGGCGCGGCTCGCGGTCGCCGGAGGCGCGGGGCAGGTAGGCGATCTCGATCGCGTCCTCGCCCTCGGCGTCGGTGACGTAGGCGACCTGGCCGCCGCTGCCGAGCATCTCGGGCAGCCGGACCCGTACGCCGGGGGTGTCGGCGATGGTGCGGGCCGGGCCGTCGCGGTGGGTGAGCCAGTACAGGCTTCCGCGCACCACGACGGCGCTGGCGCGGCCGGTGGAGTCGACGGAGAGGGAGTCGACGTTGCTGGCGGCCGGGACCTGGTACGTACGCCGTCCCGCGCGGGGGCCGCCGAGGCGGACCTCCAGCTTGCGGGGGACGGAGTCCGGGGCGAGGGAGTCCACCAGCCAGAGGTCGCCCGCGCACTGGTAGACGACGCGGGCGCCGTCGCTGGAGGCGTGCCGGGCGTAGAACTCGTCGTGGTCGGTGTGGCGGCGCAGGCCGGTGCCGTCGGGGAGGCAGGAGTAGAGGTTGCCGATGCCCTCGTGGTCGGAGAGGAAGGCGATCCGGCCGTCCACGAACATGGGCGAGTCGAGGTGGCCCTCGATGTGCTCCAGCAGCCGCTGCCCGTGCAGCCACAGCCGGCCGGTGGCGCCGCCGCGGTAGCGCTTCCAGGCGGCGGGTTCGTGCGGGGGCTTGCCGGTGAGCAGCAGGCTGCGGCGTTCGCCACCGGGGCCGTCGGGGGAGTGGACGGCGATGTCGGAGACCGGGCCCCAGGGGAGCCGGCCGCCGGGGCTGCCGTCGGTGGGCAGGCTGTAGGCCCAGGCGAAGTAGGAGAAGGGCTGGCCGTGCGAGGACACGGCGAGGATGTCGCTGCGGCCCTCCTCGTCGGGCGGGGTCCAGCCGCAGACGCGGGTGTCGGTGGCGCCCCAGTAGGTGAGGCGGCGGGCGGGGCCGCCGTCGACGGGGGCGAGGTGGATCTCGGGGTCGAGGCTGCGCCAGGTGGTGAAGGCGATGTGCCGCCCGTCGGGGGAGAAGCGGGGGTGGCCGACCCTGGTCCGGTCGACGGTGATCCGCCAGGCGCGGCCGGGTTCCCGGCCGTCGGGGGCCAGCGGGGCGACCCAGAGGTCGTCCTCGGTGGCGAAACACAGCAGGTCGTCGTGCAGGTGCGGGAAACGGAGGTACGCGACGTCGTGACTCACCCCCCAATGCTTTCCGCGGCGGGGGGGTGCGGCAACTCGTACACGTGATCCATGCCACTGCCCTATCGAAACGGAACGGTTTCGTTTCGCTAGCGGGGGCGGTATGGTCGGTGGAGTACGAAACGGTTTCGTTCCGATGGGGGTGCTCATGATGAAGGGAAGCTGCCGGGTGACCGACGTGATGTCGGCCCGGCGCAGCCGGATCACCCCCGAACGCGAGGCCGAACTCCACGGGGCGGTCCTCGACCTCCTGCGCGAGGTCGGTTACGAGGCGCTGACCATGGACGCGGTCGCCGCCCGTACGAAGTCCAGCAAGGCCACCCTCTACCGCCAGTGGGGGAGCAAGCCGGAGCTGGTCGCCCAGGCCCTGCGGTGTACCCAGCCGGTCTCCCTGAGGGAGATCGACACGGGCACCCTGCGCGGGGACTTCGCCCTCATGATCGAGCGTTCCGACGACGCGCAGATGGCCAAGGACACCGCGCTGATGCGGGGTCTGGCCCATGCCGTGCACGAGAGCCCGGAACTGCACCGGGCGCTGCGGGACCTGCTGGTGGACCCCGAGCTCAACGGTCTCCAGGAGATGCTCGGGCGAGCGGTGGAGCGGGGGGAGATCCGGCCGGACTGTCCGGCGCTGGATTTCGTGCCGCACATGCTCATCGGGGCGTTCATCGCGCTCCCGCTGATCGAGGACCGGTCCGTGGACCGGGCCTTCCTCGGCCAGTTCGTCGATGCCGTGGTGTTCCCCGCCCTCGGCATCTGATCCGGTTCCGTTTTCGTTTCCGTACGCGCTCGCACCACCTCTCCCCGCACCACCTCTCCCCGCACCGCCTTCCCGCTGTTCCTGACACGCCGCTCTCGTCGTCGGGCCGGCTTTTGACGCCCTGATCCGTCCCGGATCCATCCCACGACCTGAAACGGGAGAACCACGACGTGGCCACCTTCCTCTACCGGCTCGGCCGAGGTGCCTTCAGGCGCCGCGGCCTCGTCGCCCTCGTCTGGGTGGCGCTGCTGTTCGCCGCGGGCTTCGGCGCCGCGACCGCCTCGGCGCCCACCTCCGGCTCGTTCTCGATACCCGGCACGGAGGCCCAGAAGGCCTTCGACCTGCTGG
Source organism: Streptomyces sp. NPDC002032 (assembly GCF_042890765.1). NCBI lineage: Bacteria > Bacillati > Actinomycetota > Actinomycetes > Kitasatosporales > Streptomycetaceae > Streptomyces > Streptomyces sp. NPDC002032. Next base: position 181,439 of record NZ_JBIASM010000008.1, read on the forward strand.
ACAAGAAGTTCCCGGGCATGGCCGCCGACGGCGCGACCGCCCGCATCGTCGTCAAGGCCCCGGCGGGCGCCAAGGTCACCGACCCGGCGCCCAAGGCCGAGGTCGAGAAGCTCATCTCCGGCCTGAAGGGCGGCGCGGGCGCGGCCCAGATCGCCAGCGTCGACGACCCGTACCAGACGAAGGCGGTGAGCCAGGACGGCTCCACCACCTACGTCAGCGTGAAGTACAAGGTCAGCGGGATGGAGCTGAAGGACGGCACCCGCGAGGCGCTGAAGGAATCCGGCCACGACGCGCAGCGGGCCGGGCTCCAGGTCGAGATCGGCGGCGACGCGCTGATGGAGGCCCCCGAGACCGGCTCCGGCGAGGTCATCGGCATCATGATCGCCGCGATCGTCCTCGTCATCACCTTCGGTTCGCTGATCGCGGCCGGACTGCCGCTGCTGACCGCGCTGATCGGCGTGGGCATCGGCGTCTCCTCCATCACCGCGCTCGCCAACGTGCTGGACCTCGGCTCCACCACCTCCACCCTCGCGATGATGATCGGCCTCGCGGTCGGCATCGACTACGCGCTCTTCATCGTCTCCCGCTACCGCGCGGAGCTCGCCGAGGGCCGCGAACGCGACGAGGCCGCCGGCCGGGCCGCCGGAACCGCCGGTTCCGCCGTGGTCTTCGCCGGTCTGACCGTGGTCATCGCCCTGGTGGGCCTGGCCGTCGTCAACATCCCGATGCTGACCAAGATGGGTGTCGCCGCCGCCGGAACGGTGGTCATCGCGGTACTCGTCGCCCTCACCCTGGTCCCGGCCATCCTCGGCTTCGCGGGCAAGAAGGTGCTGCCCGCCGGTACGAAGAGCAAGCTGTTCGGCAAGGGCAAGCCGGCCGGCACCGAGCCCAGGGCCAACGGCGGCACCCGCTGGGCCCGCTTCGTGCTGCGCCGTCCGGTCATGGTCCTGCTGGCCGGTGTCATCGGCCTCGGCGCCATCGCGATTCCGGCGAGCAAGCTGGAGATGGGCCTGCCGGACGACGGCTCCAAGCCCGTCTCCACCAGCCAGCGCAAGGCGTACGACCTGCTGTCCGAGGGCTTCGGCCCCGGCTTCAACGGCCCGCTGATGGTGGTCGTCGACGGCGACAAGGCGCTCGCCGACCGGACCGCCGAGCGGATCAAGGGCCTGGACGGGGTGGCGGCCGTGATGCCGCCGGTCCAGAACGAGGCCAAGGACGCCGCGATCGTCAGCGTCATCCCGAAGGACCGTCCGTCCTCCGTCGAGACCGAGAACCTCGTCCACTCGATCCGCGAGGGCAACGGCAAGGACGTGTTCGTCAGCGGCCAGACCGCGATGAACATCGACTTCTCGCAGAAGATGAACGACGCGCTGCTGCCCTACCTGGCGCTCGTGGTCGGCCTCGCCTTCCTGCTGCTGATGCTGGTCTTCCGCTCGGTCCTGGTGCCGCTCAAGGCGGCCCTCGGCTTCCTGCTCTCCGTGGTCGCCGCCCTCGGCGCGGTCGTCGCGGTCTTCCAGTGGGGCTGGCTCGGCTCGCTGTTCGGCGTGGAGCAGACCGGTCCGATCATGTCGATGATGCCGATCTTCATGGTCGGCGTGGTCTTCGGCCTGGCCATGGACTACGAGGTCTTCCTGGTCACCCGGATGCGCGAGGCGTACGTACACGGTGAGCGCCCGGGGCAGGCCGTGGTGACCGGCTTCCAGTACAGCGCCCGCGTGGTCGTGGCCGCCGCCGTCATCATGATCGCCGTCTTCTCCGGCTTCCTCGGGGCCAGCGACGCGATGGTGAAGATGATCGGCTTCGGTCTGGCCGTCGCCGTCCTCTTCGACGCCTTCGTGGTCCGCATGGCCATCGTCCCGGCGGTGCTGGCGCTGCTCGGGCACAAGGCCTGGTGGCTGCCGAAGTGGCTCGACCGGATCCTGCCGAACGTGGACGTGGAGGGCGAGAGCCTGCGCAAGCACCTCGGCGACTCCGGCTCCGCCGAGGGACCGGACAAGGACCGCGAGCTGGTCAACGCCTGACCCGGGAGCCCCGGATCCCCCGAACGGGGGATCCGGCTCCGCTCGGCCCCCGGCCCCGCACCTGGAACCTCAGGTGCGGGGCCGGGGGGCGTTCGGCGGGGCGTTCGGTGGCGGGGCCGTCCGGCCGGTGGCCGGGGAGTCCGGTGTCCGGGGCGGCCGGCTAGGCCGGCCGGGTGGCGGTGGCGTACGTACGGCGCAGGAAACGGCGGAGCGCGGCGATGTCGAACTGGATGACGGCGACCCCCTCGGGGGAGTGGAACTCGACCACCGCCTGCACCCGGCCGCACGGCCAGACGCGTACGTCCCCGGTCCCCGTCGGCGCCGACAGGCCCGCCTCCAGGAGGGCGCGGGGGAAGACCCACTCGTTGTCGGTGTCCTCGGGGGAGAGTTCCGCCGGGAAGACGACGCGGACGGCGAGCGGCTCCGCGGAGGTGAAGCGCAGCGCGACCGGGATGGCCCGGTAGAGGGGGTCGTCGCTGATCACGCGGGCGCGCACGCGCTCCTCGACGGCGGTCGCGGTCACGGTCGCTGGGGGATTCTCGGCGGTGGCTGACATCGACCAGACTCCTCGAATTCGGAACATATGAGTCCGTTTGTCCGTCCAGCCTCGCACATTCCGACGAAAGTGCGAGGCACTATTTGTGACGCGACCGCTCTTGCCAACCGTTTGCAACTGGGCACTATTCTTGAACGGTTAAAGACTTAGTGAGGAAGAGGAAGCGGAGCCGCTCCATGCATGTGCCCGACGGATTCATCAACGCACCCGTCTCGGTGGCCGCCGGAGCAGTGGCCGCCACCGCCGTCGCGGTCAGCCTGCGCGGCGCCCGCCGCGAGCTCGACGAGCGCACCGCCCCGCTGGCCGGCCTCGTCGCCGCCTTCATCTTCGCCGTGCAGATGCTGAACTTCCCGGTCGCCGCCGGCACCAGCGGCCACCTCCTCGGCGGCGCGCTCGCCGCCATACTCGTCGGCCCCTACACCGGCGTGCTCTGCGTCTCCGTCGTCCTGCTCATGCAGGGCATCCTCTTCGCCGACGGCGGCCTGACCGCCCTCGGCGTCAACATCTCCAACATGGCCGTCGTCACCGTCGTCGTCGCCTACGCCGTCTTCCGCGGGCTCCTCAAGGTGCTGCCCGCCGGCCGGCGCTCGGTCACCGTCGCCGCCTTCGCCGGAGCCCTGCTCTCGGTGCCCGGCGCGGCCGTCATGTTCACCCTCTTCTACGCCCTCGGCGGGACCACCGACGTCTCCCTCGGCAAGGTGTTCACGGCGATGGTCGGCGTACACGTCCTCATCGGCATCGGCGAAGCCGTCATCACCGCCGCGACCGTCGGCGCCGTCATCGCCGTCCGGCCCGACCTGGTGCACGGCGCCCGCGGCCTCGCCGTCCCGCTGAAGCTGCGCGTGGACGGCGAGCTCGTCGACGCCCCCGCGCCCACCCCGGCCGCCGTGCCCGCCGCCGCCCGCTCCACCCGCGCCGTGTGGGCGACCGGACTGGTCACCGCCCTGGTCCTGGCCGGCTTCGTCTCCTACTACGCCTCCTCCAGCCCCGACGGCCTGGAGAAGGTCGCCGCCGACAAGGGCATCGACGCCAAGGCCGAGGAGCACGCCGCCGCCGGCTCCCCGCTCGCCGACTACAGCGTCAAGGACGTCTCCGACGCCCGCCTCTCCGGCGGCCTCGCCGGAGTCATCGGCGTCGGCGCGACCGTCCTCGTCGGCACCGGCGTCTTCTGGACCGTGCGCCGCCGCCGCGCGCAGGACCTGACCGCCACCTCCACGGCCGCCCCCGCGGCCCGCTGACATGGGAGCCGGCCACGCGCACAAGCTCTACCGGCACGGGCACTCGCCCGTCCACGAGCTGCCACCGCACTGCAAGATCGCCGCGACCTTCGCGTTCGTGGTCGTCGTCGTCTCCACCCCGCGCGAGGCGATGTGGGCCTTCGGCCTGTACGCCGTCCTCCTCGCGGCCGTCGCCGCGGCCGCCCGCGTCCCCGCCGGCTTCCTGCTGCGCCGGCTGCTGATCGAGGTGCCGTTCGTGGCCTTCGCCGTCCTGATGCCCTTCGTCGCCGAGGGCGAGCACGTACGGGTCCTCGGGCTGTCCCTGAGCGTCCCCGGCCTGTGGGGCGCCTGGAACGTGCTGGCCAAGGGCACCCTCGGCGTGGCCGCCTCCGTCCTGCTCGCCTCCACCACCGAACTGCGCGCCCTGCTCCTGGGACTCCAGCGGCTCAAACTGCCGCCGCTGCTCGTCCAGATCGCCTCCTTCATGATCCGCTACGGGGACGTGATCACCGACGAGCTGCGCCGGATGTCCATCGCCCGCCGCTCGCGCGGGTTCGAGGCCCGGGGCGTGCGCCACTGGGGCGTCCTCGCCAAAACCGCCGGAGCCCTCTTCATCCGCTCCTACGAGCGCGGCGAACGCGTCTACCTCGCGATGGTCAGCCGCGGCTACGCCGGCTCTATGCCGGTGATCGACCACGTCACGGCCAGCCGCGCCCAGTGGGCGTACGCGGCCGTGCTCCCGGTGACGGCCCTCGCCGTCTGTCTGATGGGATGGACGCTGTGACCGCTCCCTCCGCCCCCGCCCCCCGCGACCGCTCCGCCGCCGCCCCCTCCCTGGAGGTGTCCGGCGTCGCCTACGCCTACCCCGACGGGCACCAGGCGCTCTTCGGCGTCGACCTCACCGTCGGCGCCGGCGAACGGGTCGCCCTGCTCGGCCCCAACGGCGCCGGCAAGACCACCCTGGTCCTCCATCTCAACGGCATCCTCGGCGGCGGCGTCGGCACCGTGACCGTCGCCGGACTGCCCGTGGAGAAGCGCAACCTCGCCGAGATCCGCCGCCGCGTCGGCATCGTCTTCCAGGACCCCGACGACCAGCTCTTCATGCCGACCGTCCGCGAGGACGTCGCCTTCGGCCCGGCCGCCGCCGGGCTGCGCGGCGCCGAACTGGAGGCGCGGGTCCGCGAGGCCCTCGAACAGGTCGGCATGGAGGCCTTCGCCGACCGGCCGCCGCACCACCTCTCCTTCGGGCAGCGCCGCCGGGTCGCGGTGGCCACCGTCCTCGCGATGCGGCCCGAGATCCTCGTCCTGGACGAGCCCTCCTCCAACCTGGACCCCGCCTCCCGGCGCGAGCTGGCCGACATCCTGCGCTCGCTGGAGGTCACCGTGCTGATGGTGACCCACGACCTGCCGTACGCGCTGGAGCTCTGCCCCCGCTCGGTCATCCTCAGCGAAGGCGTCATCGCCGCCGACGGGCCCACCCGCGACCTGCTGTGCGACGAGGCGCTGATGGGCGCCCACCGGCTGGAACTGCCCTACGGCTTCGACCCGCGCCGGGTCGCGGAGCGGCACCCGGCCTAGGGCGGGGCGGCATAAGTGCCGGTCAGCGGTTGTTGGGCTGGTCGTGGACATCCAGGGTGCGGTGAACGAGGGCTACGAGCCCGTCAGGGACGCCTTCGCGCGGAACTTCGAGGTGCTCGGCGACCGGGGAGCGGCCGTCGCCGTGTACCGGGACGGCCGCAAGGTCGTCGACCTGTGGGCCGGCACCAAGGACGCGAACGGCTCCGAGCCCTGGACCGCCGACACCGCCCAGATCGTGCGTTCCGCCACCAAGGGCGTGGCCGCCGCCGTGGCGCTGCTGCTGCAGCAGCGGGGGCTGCTCGACCTGGACGCGCCCGTGGCCTCGTACTGGCCGGAGTTCAAGGCGGGCGGCAAGGACCGGACCCTGGTCCGCCACCTGCTCGCCCACCAGGCGGGCGTGCCCGCCCTGGACCGGGGCCTGACCGTGGCGCAGGCCGCCGACGGAGTCTCCGGGGCCCGCGCGGTGGCCGCCCAGCGGGCCTTCTGGGAGCCCGGCACCGCCCACGGCTACCACGCCCAGACCTTCAGCTGGCTGCTGTCCGAGCTGGTCCTGCGGGCCACCGGCCGCACCGTCGGCGGGATCCTGGCCGAGGAGATCGCCGAGCCGCTGGGCCTGGACTTCTGGATCGGCCTCCCGGAGGGCGAGGAGCACCGGGTGGGCCGGGTGGCGCCGGTCGAGCCGCCGGCGGGGGCGGGACTGCTGAAGACCCGGCCCAGGAGAAACGTTTCGGAGGCCTACGCCGACCCGGAGTCCCTCACCCGCCGCGCGTTCGCCGCCATCGACCCGCTGCCCGACGAGAACGACCCCGCCTACCGGGCCGCGGAACTCCCCGCCTCCGCGGGCATCGGCACCGCCCGTGCGCTGGCCCGCTTCTACGCGGCCACGATCGGGGTGGTCGAGGACGGGGCCCGGATCTTCACCCCGGCGACGACCGCGCTGGCGGGCACCGAGTTCGCGGCCGGCGCCGACCGGGTGCTGGTCGTGGGCACCCGCTTCGGCCCCGGCTACATGTTGCACGGCCCCGCCTCCCCGCTGCTCTCCCCGGCCTCCTTCGGACACCCGGGGCGCGGCGGCTCGCTGGCCTTCGCGGACCCGGAGGCCGGCGTCGGCTTCGGCTACGTCACCAACGCCCACGCCAAGTCGGTCACCGCCGACCCGCGCGCCCAGTCCCTGGTCCGCGCCCTGCGCGGCTGCCTGGCGGACGCCTAGCGCTCCCGTACGTCGGCCAGCACGGCGCCGGCGTAGCCGATCAGCTCGCGCGGGGCCATCGGGAACACCGTGTGCGGGGTGCCGGCCGCGGCCCACACCACCTCGTGCTCCAGCAGGCCCCGGTCGGCCAGCACCGTGGTCCGGGTGCGGTGGCCGAACGGCGGGACGCCGCCGATGGCGTAGCCGGTGGTCTCCCGGACGAGCGCGGCGTCGGCGCGGGTGACTTTCGCGGCGCCGAGTTGACGGCGGACGGCCTCGACGTCGACGCGGGAGGCGCCGTCCATGAGGACCAGGACCGGGACACCGTCCGCGGCGAAGATCAGCGACTTGACGATCTGGCCGAGCTCGCAGCCGATCGCCGTGGCGGCGTCGGCGGCGGTGCGGGTGCCTTCGGGGAAGGTGCGGACGGTGACCTCGATGCCGAGTTCGGCGGTGGCCCTGGTGAAGAGGGTGCTGGTCGTCATACGGCCGACGCTAGCGCCGCGCCCCCGCGGCGGGCGAGCGGTTTCCCCGGCGACAGGAGCCGGCACCGGCGCCCGGCCCCGGCGCCCGGCGCCGGCGGCGTGAAGCCGGGCGGGCGCGCCGGGGCCGGGGCGCGGCGGGTGCGTCAGGAGGTGAGGACCTGGGCGACGATCGGGCCCGCCGCGTCCGCGCCGTGGCCGCCGCCCTCGACCATCGCGGCGGCCGCGACGTCGCCGCTGAAGCCGGTGAACCAGCTGTCCGGGCTGGCCGCGCCGTCGACCTCCGCCGAGCCCGTCTTCGCGCCCTTGTCGGAGCCGCCGACCGAGGACATCGCCGAGGCCGCCGTACCGCTCGTGGCGGTCTGCCGCATCATCTTGACCAGCTGCGCCGAGACCCCCGGCGCCAGCGGGCGGGCGGCCGTGGCCAGCGGGCGTCCGTCCAGGGAGGCCTTCACGAGCACCGGCTGGCGGAACACCCCGGAGCGGGCCGTCGCCGTGATGGAGGCGATGTTCAGCGGGTTCATCCGGATCGCGCCCTGCCCGATGTACTCCGCGGCCGCCGCCGGTCCCGAGGTCACCGGCACCGAGCCGTCCTGCGAGGGGATGCCGGTCTTCCAGTCCAGCCCGATGCCGAAGGCGTCCTTCGCCACCGCCGGCAGCGCGCCGTTGTCCTTCACGTCGTCGATGAGGCTGATGAAGGCGGTGTTGCAGGACTTGGCGAAGCTGTGGGAGAAGGGCTGCCCCTGCGAGGAGAAGCCGTCCTGGTTGCGGAAGACCTTGCCCTCCCAGGAGGCGCTCGCCGGACACTGCGCCGGGCGGTCCGCCGCGACGAGTCCCTTCTCCAGCAGCATCGCCGCCGTCACGATCTTCATCGTCGAGCCGGGGGCCCGGCCGCCCTGCATCGCCGCGTTGAAGCCGTCGCGGCGGTGGTTGGCCACCGCGAGGATGTTGCCCGTGCTCGGCTGGACGGCGACGACGGAGGCCTCGGCGCGCCCGGCCACCGCCTTCTCGGCGGCGGCCTGCACGTCGGCGTCCAGGACGGTCTCGATCTGCCCCGCCTTGCCCTCGGCCAGGGTCATCAGCGTCCGCTTGGGGGCGTCGGCGGCGGCGGGTTCGACCCACAGCTCCACGCCCGGCGTGCCGCCGGCCTTCTCCCCGTACGTCTTGCGCAGCGCCTCCAGCACCGGCCCCAGCGAGGGGTACCGCTCGGCCGTGAGCTCCTTGCCGTGCCGCTCGACGGCCTTCACGGGCGGGCTGGCCGGGGTGCCCGCGCGCAGCCGGTCGCCCTGCTGGAGCTGCGGGTGGATCACCGAGGGCTGCCAGTCGACGAGGGCCTTGCCGGTGCTGACGCCGCGCACGACGGTCAGCTGGGAGTCATAGACGAGGGGCTTGGCCGTGCCCTGGTAGGAGATCTCGGCCTCGACCTTGAACGGCACGGTGGCGCCGTTCGGCGTGCCGGGGGTGATGACGGCCTTCGACACGTACGCCTTGGCCTTGTAGTCGGCCACCGCCGTCTGCGCGGCCTGCGCGTTGTTCGTCAGGTCCGCAGCCGCGCGGTCGTCGCCGGACGCCCACGCGGCCAGGAAGGCCCGCGCGGTGTCGGCCGCCTCCCCGCCGGTGACGGGCCCGCTCGTCTTCTGCGCCGACCGGGCGGTGCCGGCCGGCTCGCCCGCCCCGCCGCCGTCGCCGGCGTCCCCGACGAGGCTGTAGACCCCGTATCCGGCCCCGCCGACCATCGCGAGAAACACCCCGCCGACGATGGCACCCTTCGCCGCCCCGTTCATGCGTTCCCTCCCCAGGAACCCCCGTTCTCTGAACATGTTCAAAGAACTCCTGGTGTGGACCTTACGCTGCGCGAGTGCGACATCACCCTGTTGTTACCGGAACGGGATGTCGTACGCGTCACACACCGAACGGTCCCGGACGGCCCCGGACGGTCCCGGCCGCCGCTAGATCCAGGTGTCCAGCCACATGCGGCCGCGCCAGGAGTCCATCGGGAGGGTGCCGCCCGTGTAGATGGGCCAGAAGTAGATGAAGTCCCGTGGCCTCGGGCAGCTTGGCCCCCTGACCAGCCAATACGTCACCAACAACGGTGCCCAAGAGGTCACTGGGCCGTCTCTGGGCCGTGATCATGGTCCGGAGCGGCCTTTGAAGAGTCCGTCCACGGCCTTCCTTGTCCTGCCCTCGCTGCTCGGCATCAGGTGCGTGTATGTCCGGAGGGTGAAGCCCGGGTCGGCATGCCCCAGGTACTGGCTCAGGGCGCGGATGTTCTCGCCGGCGTCCAGCAGGACGGACGCGTAGAAGTGGCGCAGGGCGTGCATGCCGTGCTGAGGGGCGGACGCGAACCGCTCACCGTCCTTGGCCGGAGGGATGATTCCGGCGAGGGCGAGAGCGGGCTTCCACATGTGATCGTTGAAGTGGCTCACCCGGACGAACGTCCGGCTCGGACTGGGGAAGATGAGCGACTTCGTCACCGGAGGACCGTCTGGCGTCCGCCAGGGCAGGGTGACCTCCACCGGAGGGTGGAGCTTGGAGTGCGCGTGCAGCTCAGCCGCCACCGACCCCGGGAGAGGGACGGAGCGTGCCTTCGCGCCCTTCGGAGGGGCGAAGACGTACTTCCCGCGGATGCGCTTGAGCTGGTGCTCCACCCGGAGCCAGGCGCTCTCGTAGTCGATCTCGTCCTCGGACAGCCCGAACACCTCACCCTGACGAAGGCCGCACCCGGCGGCGATGTCGACGGCGGCGCGCAGGTGTCGGGGCAACTCGGCCCGAACCGCAAGTACCTGGGTGGTGGTCCACGGCGTCACGCGCGGCGGGGCGGGCTTCGGTACCTGCACGGACCGGGCCCGGCACGGGTTCTTGGACAGGAGCCCGTCATCGACGGCGGCGCCGAATGCGGCACTGACCGTGCCGAAGATGATCCGACGATGCGAGGAGGCGGGGACGTTCTCCTCCAACTCGCCCAGCCAGGTCCGGATGTGACCCGGCTGGAACGACGGCATGGGGCGGGAGCCGATGTACGGATAGGCGTGCAGCCTCAGCCGGCGCTCGGCCGCCTCACGGCTGTTGATCTCCGTGGTGTGGGTCTTCACCCACTTCTCGGCAAACTGGCGAAAGGTGATGCGGTTCGCGCGCGGGTCGATGTACTGCCCCCGGGACATGTCGGCCGCCGTTTCGTTCAGCCACATCTCGGCAAGCCGCTTCTGCTTGTCCGGGAAGGACTTGCTCTTCTCGGTGCCATCCGGGCCGACGTACCGGGCGCGGTAGCGGGCCCCGGTGCCGTGCCGGTCGCTCTTGACCCGGACCGGTTTTCCCTCGGGGCCGGGTTCGGTCTTGTACCAGCGGTCTTGGATGTGGCCTGCCACGTTGGGCCTTTCTGGGGAAGCGCCGAGGGCGGGCCCGGGATGGGCCCGCCCTCGGCGGTGATGATGGTGGGGTCAGGCGGCCTGGCAGATGTCCTTGCGCTTCTGCTCGGCGATCCAGTCGTAGACGTCGGCGGGGTCGTAGCGGGTGTGCTTGCCGACGCGGAATCCGGGCGGGCCGGTGCGCTTCTTGCGCCACTGGTAGAGGGTCTCGACGGGTACGTCGAGGAGTTCGGCGACGGCTTCGGGCTTGAGGTAGCGGTTCGGCAAGCTGGGCAGGGTGCTCTCCTCGATCCGGTGCGGGCTCGGGTTCTCTCTCAGATGTCCGCTACCTCCGCTACTCCGCTACCGCGCAGGTCAGGGACGGTGTTTCGGTAGCGGAGGAGGTAGCGGTAGCGGATGAGTGCCGCGACCGGGCCCTGGGTGGTGCGGGGCCCGGTTGTGGGTGGGGTAGCGATCTTTTGCCGCTACCTCAGGGTTTGCCGCTACCTCCGGCAGGGCTCTGACCTGCGGGGTAGCGGAGGTAGCGGCAGTAGCGGACTTCTAGGAACCGGGGGGCGGGCAGTACCGGATCCAGGCGTCGGCGAGGTCGGCGGCGTAGTAGCCCTTGAGGACGGCGCCGGCGCTCTTGATGTTCCGGGCGACGACGGGCTTGTTGTCGACGGTCATGTACTCGCGAAGGATTCGGGCGAGGCTCCGGGCGTCGAGGGGTCGGCCGTCCATGTCGCCCCAGGGGGCTTCGTCCAGGGAGCGGAGCTGTTCGAGGACGGCGGCGGTGGGCAAGCGGGGGATGTCTCCGAAGACGTGGTCGCGCAGGTCGGTGAGGAGGCGGATGCCGAGGCTGGCCTTGTCGTCGCTCTGGGCGGCGTTGACCAGTTCCAGGCAGGCGGCGCGGGCCCGCTCGGGCCAGTCCCCGCCGGCCGCGTCCGCGACGGCGAGGAGGGGCTCCCACACGTCGGCGGGTCGGTCGGTGACGCCGTCGGGCATCACGGGGAAGGCGCCCATGAGCCGCTCGCGAACGTTGTCGGCCCAGGTGGCGAGCCGCTCCCGCAGGGCGTTTCCCTCGGCGGTGTGCAGGCGGGCCCGGAAGGGTTCGACGCGCTCGTTGCGGGCCCTGCGGCGCATGCGGATGACGACGGAGCGGGTCAGGATCGTGTCGGGCAGGTTCCCCAGTCCGGCGACGGCGAGCGCGCAGTACGAGGGGAACGCGACGACCGACTGGTTGCCGGCGCCGTCGCTGACGCACCGGTAGGTGACGCCGGAGCGGCGGTGCCCGGCGTTGATGAACCCGCGGAGTTCCTCGTTCTCCCCGGCCTTGGGGCCGAAGACGGTGTCGATCTCGTCGAACAGGATCGTCGGCCGTCCCTCACCGCCGGAGACGGCCCGGAAGAGCGCGGCCGGGGAGGCGTTGACCGCCACCATCGGGGCGGGAACGAGGGTCTCCACGATCTCCAGCGCGCGGGACTTCCCCGATCCCGGTTCCGGGGAGAGGAACGCGATCCGCGGGGTGGCGTCGAAGGCGTCGAGGAGGTGCGCGTGCGCGTCCCACAGCACGACCGCGACGTAGGCGGCCTCGTTGGGGAAGACGTTGAAGCGGCGGTGGAAAGCCTCCACCGCGTCGAGGACGGCCGCGCCCTCCGGCGTCTGCTCCGGGGCCTCGGCGTCGGCGGGGGCGGGGTGGACAGCGGTGAGAGTCATGCGGCGGCACTCCTGTCGTCGGCCCGCAGGGGGCAGGTGGTGCGGTGAAGGTCGTGGTCGGCGATCAGGGCGAGAGCGCGGGCCTGGCCCGCGGCGAAGAGGTCCCGCCCGCAGGCGCAACACGAGCGGACGGACGGGGTCACCCCGCGGCCGGGGGCGGCGATGTGGAGCCAGGCGACGGGGCGGCGCCCGTCGTCCCAGTTCAGGTCAGGGCGAAGGGATGAAGGGACGCCTTCGGCGACGACCTTCGGCGCCCCACGCCGGTCGGGGGCAGAGGCTGGTTCGGCGGAGCGGGGGCCGGTGGTCACGATGCCCTCACCGCCGCCATGGCGAATCCGCGGGAGACGGCGCGTTCGGCATAGGCCTGGGGCACACCGACGGCAACGGCCGCCGAGACGATCTGGTCCCCGAGGGCGTCCAGCGCGCAGGGGCCGGGGCACGCGGTGTGCTGGTTGGCGAGGAAGCGGGCGACGCCGTACGCGGTGCTGCCGGCGCCTTCCTCGCGGCAGGTGGCGATCCGGGTGAGGCCCCGGGTCAGGCCGGTTCGGACGAAGGTGTCGTTGTGGCGGCAGCCGGTGGCCACGGAACGGTCCCAGGTGGCGCGGGCCGGAGACGAAGAGTCCACCTCCGCGCGAGGGGCCGGGGTGGACTCTTCCCTGACGACCAGCGTTCGCACGACGTCCGGCAGGAGCGTGATGGGGCCGGTGCCGGGTCCGTACCAGCGGACGTATTGCATGAGCGACTTGATGTCGACGCCGGACCTGACCTTGTTCGCGGACTGCATGGCGCCCCGGTAGATCCAGTGTTCCCCGCGCGTCGTGGCCACGACCTTGGTGGCGGGGAGGTTCTGCCGGGCCCAGGCCACGGCGTCGGCGTGGTCGAGGTCCACGACGGTGAGGCGGGCCCCGCCGGGGTGGTAGGCGACCGCTCGCGCCTCCCGCCAGGCCCGGTCCCACCACGGGGAGGTCAGAACGGCCGGGTCCGTGGTCGCGGCCGCCCAGCCGTGGCACGGGGCCGGGCACTGGCACGGCCCGGCGGCCTTCATGTGCGGGCGGTCGCCGCAGAAGCTGCCGGTGCAGGCCGGGCAGTTCCCTACGGGGAGCTTGCCCTCGCGCAGAGGCATGGAGGGCAAGCCAAGCTCGGCGAGCCAGAGCGCGGTCCGAAGGTGCCCCGCCGTAATGCTCATGCGGCCACCGCCCCGAGCTGGGTGCGGGCGAGGAAGGCGCGCCCGAGCCACTCGGAGTAGGCGGGCGGGATGGCCTCGGTCAGTTCCTCGCGGACGTCGGTCCAGTCGATGCCCATGGCCTGCTGCATCTCGGGGATGGTGGCCTTGCCGCCGCCGGCGCCGTAGGCGGCGACGTAGGGGCCATCGCGATAGACGCCGTGGCGCCAACCCCGGACGTAGCCGCGGTGCTTGATGTGTCGGGGCTGGGCGGCCGTCCAGCCCCCGAGCTCGAAGTTGCGGTGGCGCAGGCCGCCGCGGCCGAACATCTCGCCGCAGAGGGTGATGTCCTTGCGCACGTCGGCCTTGCCGTCGGGCTGCTCGATCACGTACGGCAGGCCGGACGCGTCGAGGAGCTCGCGGGTGGGGGCGACGAGGTCTTTGTGGGTGCCGCCCCAGCCGCGGGACCGGTTGGTGCCCACGGTCAGCGCGCAGTCGTTCTGGCAAGGCGGGGAGGCGGAGATGGCCGAGTACGCGGCGATCTCCCCGGACGCGATCAGCGAGGCGAGGACGGTGAGGGCGTCGCCCTGGCGGAACGCGAAGGGGTATCGGGCCGAGCGGTCGACGTTGTCGACGCCCTCGACCGTGAACCCGGCCCGGTGGTAGCCCATGGCGGCGCCACCGGCGCAGCAGAACAGATCCAGCAGTAAGGGCCGAGAACCGGCGTGGGCTCGCGGGATGTAGGTGCTGTGGGTCATGCTGGATTCCTCCAGTGGTAGCTGGAAGAAGGCGGCCCGCTCTCGTCAAAGCCCGGGCCGCCTTCGGCGTGTCAGCGGTTGTTGAGGGTGCCGGTGCCGGTGGCGCGGCCGAACATCCCGGCGGCGGTGATGTTCTGGGTGACGTGCTGGACCGGCGCGGTGCCGTGTCCGGTCCGGCCGTGTGTGGTGCGCAGGAGGAGCGGGGCCAGGGCGCCGGCGGCGATGAGGGCGACGGCGGCCCAGAGGGCGTGGGCCATGGCGAGGACTCCGGGGGCGGCGTAGGAGATCCCGAACCCGGCGGCGGCGATGCCGCCGCCGAGGGTCGGGGCGAGGAGCGCGGCGGTCTTCGCCCAGGCCGGGATCGGCTGTCCGGCCGCCGCGGGCACGGGCGCCGGGGTGCCCGGCTGGGTGTAGGCGAGGGTGCGGAAGCCGTTGGGGAGGGTGACCATCTCGACGCCGGGCGGGAGTTCGGCGGGCCACATCTGCGGCTGCTGGATGGTGGTGGGGTGATAGACCGGGTCGCCGTAGCGGCCGGGCTGGGGGGTGCTCGTACGGGTGGGTTCATGCACGACGGGGCTCCCTGGTGAGCGCGGGGACCGCACCACACCTCAACGTTGAGGTGTGGTGCGGTCCCCGCGGGGCTTGTCGTCTGGCTTGCCGTGCCGCTTGTCGCCTGCTTGTCGTGGGCCTTGTCGCTTGTCTTGTCTTGTCGCTTGTCGCCTCCCAGGTCAGACACCGTTTTCAAGCCCTCAGGGAGCCGGGAGGCGGTGTTCTGGCGGGGGTGGCGACAAGCGACAAGGTCATTCCTGGCCGGGGCTGTTGGAGGCGTGTGTGCGGTGGACGTAGCGGGCCTTGGTGCCGGTCCCGGTGCGGACCGCTTCGCATTCCTCCACCCAGGTCTTCAGCCATCCGACGACGGTCTGCCGGCTGGTGCCGTACCGGTCGAGCTGGCGGGCGATGGCGGATGCTCCGGTGCCCTCGGGTCCGGCGGCGAGCAGGAGGGTGAGGGCGGCCTGCTGGGCCGCGTTGTCCTGCGGCTGCTCGGCGCGGTGCGCGGACAGGTTCAGCCCCGGGGAGGCGGGCCGCTGGGTTTTCGGCTCGGTGTGGGGTTCGGGGGTGGTGGCGAACTGGGCGTCGATCTGCCGCATGAACTCCGCCGCGAGCGCGTCCTCATCGGCCGGGGCCTGGGTGGTGTTGCGGTGGGCGGAGAGGTTCAGGCCGCCGCCCGCCGGCGCCGTTCCGGCCGGGGCGGGGTTGGGCGGCGGGGTGGGGTTGGTGTGCTGGGTCTCGGTGATCCAGGCGGTGCGGGCGGAGTCCCAGCGGCGGGCGTAGTTGGGTCCGGCGGCCTTCGCGGAGACGGCGTCGAGGTAGGGGTGGCGGTCGCTGGTGGCGTGGACGATGTCGCGGATCTGGTGGGGCTTGATCCGCCAGGCCTTGAACAGGGCGGGCGGGGACTCGGGGCTGCCGAGGAACCCGGCTCCCTTGTAGGGGGCCTGCTCGACGCGCAGTCCCCGGGTGCCGGGGAACAGTTTGGCCAGGTCCATGCCTTCCTTCTCGCCGCCGGTCAGCGCCACCCGGACCTTCGCCTCCCGGCGGATCATCAGGTTTCCGAGGACGGATCCGGTCGCGCCGAGGGCGGTGAGGACGGTCCGCAGGCCCATCGCGCGGGAGATCCGGATGACCTCCAGGATCTTCGCGGCCAGTTCCTTCATGGCCTTGTCGCCGCTGGCGAGGATCTCCGCCCCCTCGTCCACGACGATCATGATCTGCGGGATGCCCGCCGAGATGGGGAGCAGGTCGGTGTTCGCGTCGGCCATGAGCTGCTGGTAGGCGACCTTGCGGCGGTGCGCGATTGCGATGGCCGCATCGAGCATGCGGTGGGCTTCGGCCGGGGTGGAGGCGAGCCAGTCGATCCCGGGCCGCACCACCGTGCCGGTGCCGCCCTCCATCGCGGGCCGCACCCAGGGCAGGCCAGCGGATCCGGCGTTGAGGTCGATCACCCACGACAGGACGTCGGTGGTGAGGGCGAACACGGCGAGCACGGTGTGGACCCAGTTGGTCTTGCCCGAGCCGGTCGGCCCGGCCGCCAGCGCGCACTGTTCGCGCAAGTAGACGTTGACGGGGGTGCCGTCGGTGCGCACGCCCCAGGGCAGGCCGGTGTGGATGGACCGGGGGCTGTAGTCGGTGGGGAAGGTGATGTCCTCGGCGAGGACGTTGACGGTGGTGACGTCGATCAGGACGCGGCCCTGGTCGATGCCCGGGGAGGCGGCGGCGGTGCAGCCATGCGGGAGCCGGGCATCGGCCGACAGGCGGCTGGTCTCCTTGGCGATGCGGTCGTAGGTGGTGCCGCCGGCGGGGAGTTCGGCGTCGATGGTGAACCCGGTGCCGGTGGGCCACATCTCCACCGCGAGGACGCGGACGGTGATGCCGCAGACCCGCTGGATGCGGTCCACCCACTCCGCGGCGACCGCCCGGCGCCCGGCGGACAGTTCGCGGGCCACGTGCCGCTCGGCAGCCTCGATGGCCTCCAGCTCGCGGGCTTCCTCGTAGAAGCCGACGGAGCGGGCGGCGGCGCCCATGCCGATGCCGAGCACGGCGAGGGAGCCGAGGGAGGTCCAGGTGAGCGGTCCGGTCGCCAGGGCCCAGGTGGTCCAGCCGGAGCCCAGCAGCCACGAGGCTGCGCGGGCGCCGATGGTGCGGGCGGCGAGTTTCTGGCGCAGGCCGGTAGCGGTGTGACCGATCGCGCCAGCCGTCCCCGCCGCGAGGGCCCAGGTGGGGGGCATGTGGGCGAGGGTGCCGATGGTGGCGACCGCGTAGGCGCCGGTGGTCGCGGACAGGGCCCCGGTGACGGGTCCGTGTCCGGCGGCCCAGTCCAGCGCGAGCCCGTTGTGCGCGATCGGGCTGCTGGTCTTGCTGGTCATCAGACGTTCCAGCCCTTCTCGGCCTCGTAGCCGTTGCGGGGGTCCTCGTGGCGGGCGATGTCCGCCTCGTGGGCCTGGCGGAACGTCGGCCCCAGCTCCTCCGAGAAACCGACCGAGTTGGTGAAGACCTGGAAGAGGTCGGAGAGCATGTCCGCGACGACCTTCTCCAGCGGGAACTCGGTGTCGGAGCGCTCGGCGAGGATCCGCAGGATGTTCGCGATGGCCTGCAAGGCCTCGGGCAGGCCCTCCAGCATGGCGAGGATCTCCATGCAGTTCTCCGGCTCGTAGGACTGGGCGGCCTGCTCCATCTCGGCGGCCAGCTCCTCGAACCTGAACCCGGAAACGTTGCTCACAGCGTGTGCTCCTTCGGGGGTGGGCGGTGCGGGAACGTGGGCGGTGGGCCGCTCGGCGCGGTCCCCGATCTGCTGCTCGTCGGCGTCCTGCTCGGCGTCGACCAGGTCTTCGGCGGCCTGCTCGTCGGCGGCGAGCTGGGCCGCAATGTCGGCGTCGCGGGTCTCGCGCTCGGCGCGGGCCCGGCCGACGAGCCAGCGGTAAAGCCGCCGGCCGGGGTTCATCAGCCAGCCCCACCCGAGCTTTCGCCCCAGCGGGGTCGTGACCAGCCCGAGCAGTCCGAGGGCCCCGCCGAGGGCGGCGGCCAGGGCCCGGCGGGCGTGGAAGCGGGCGGCGGACCGGAGGAGGGCTTTGCGGGCGGCTTTCTGCGCGGGCGCCTTCGCCGCGGCCAGCAGCGCACGCCGGGCCGCCTGCCGGACCTGCTCCCGTCCCCCGGCCACCGCCCGTGCCGCCTGACGGTCGCAAGCGGCACGCAGCGTCCCGGCGGTCTTGTCGCGGACGGCGGCGGCCTTGCCCAGGCCCTTGGCCA
Organism: Streptomyces sp. NPDC002032; assembly: GCF_042890765.1. Lineage (NCBI taxonomy): Bacteria > Bacillati > Actinomycetota > Actinomycetes > Kitasatosporales > Streptomycetaceae > Streptomyces > Streptomyces sp. NPDC002032. Next base: position 199,263 of record NZ_JBIASM010000008.1, read on the forward strand.
GGGTCCGCGCGGCCACGCCCCGCGGCTTCCCGCCGGCGGGCGCCGACCGTTCGGCGGCCTTGGTGGCCCGCCGGTTGTCGGCGACCTGGCGGCGGGCCTGCGCGTTCGCGGTGCGGGCCGCTGCCCGGGTCGGAGACTGCGTACGGGCCTGGGAACGCAAGGCCTGGACCTGCCCGGCCCTGCCCCCGGTCAGCCCGGCAGCCGCGCGGGCGGCACGCTGCCGGGGCGACAAAGAACCGGCCTTGCCCGCAGCCGATCCGGTTCGACCGCCGCCGGGCGCCCCGGCACTGTGCCGGGCCTGCCCGCCCGCGGTCTTCCGGGCCCCGGCCCCGCTGCCCCCGGTCGTGCCGGGGGTCTTCCCCGTGCGGGACTGGGAGGGGACCCGGCCCAAGAGGCCACGCCCCGCCGCTCCCGCCGGCGTCCGGCTGGACCCCGAAGGGGCCTTCCCTGCCGGGGTCTTGCTGCCCGTGGGCTTGCTGGTCTTGGTCTTGGCGCGCTGACGGGCGGCGACGGCGCCCAGCATGGCGGCGCCGGTCGCCGCGATGACGGCCGCGACGGGGCCGCCGGCCAGAGCGGTGGTGGCCAGCAGTCCGGCGGTGGCGTTCGTCCCGGACAGGGAGAGCGGCACCACGGGGAAACCCCCCGGGGTGTGCTCCACCTGCCGGGCGGTAACCGGCACGACCGGGCCGGGCACGGCGGGGGTGGATTCTTCGGGAGGTGCCTGCGGTTCGGTGAGGATCTCGGTCATGCTGAACGTGCTCCTTCACGGGAGAAGGAAGCCCGGCCGGATCTGTGAGAGGTGACGGCCGGGCTCCGCTGGCGACGCTCAGAGCTGGTTGGGCTCCAGGGCGAAGTACGTGACGTTGGCGCTCGCCATCTGCGGCTGCTGGTCGGCCAGCTCGCGGCGGATGGCGGTGAAGGTGTCGAACCGGGTCCAGGCCGCGGGCGGGGTGTAGGTGCCGTAGTTGGTACTGACCATCGCGCCGGGAATCTCCAGCGTCATGACCCAGAAGTGGGACCCCTGGCGCGCGGTGCTGTCCTGCTTGGGCATACGGAACTCCAGACGGTGAGCGGAACGGGTCAGGGGGCGTAGGCGGTGGGCGCGTCCGCGCAGCGCACGCACATGCCGAGCGAGGCCGGGATCACGTATCCGGCGTCGGACCGGCAGGCGGGGCAGATGCGGCGGGCGGTGTTCGCTTTGGCGAGCGCCGCCCGGCGGCCCGCGGTCATCGGCCGGACCGGCTTGGCGAGGTCGAGCCGGTACAGGAACGCCACCAGCGGCCCGCGCCGGCGGCGGGGCCGCTCAAGCTGGGCGGTGACGTCCTGGCCGCCGGGCCGGAGCCCGGCGGCGCGGAGCTGACGGCGGGTGGCGAGCCCGTCGGGGGCGAGGCGCCAGGGGTAGACCGGGATGGTGGTCATCAGCTGACGGCCGGGGCGGGCGTGGTGTCGCGGAGTTCCTGGTAGCGAGCCGAGGCCCAGCCGACAGACCAGCCGGTCAGCTCGGCGGCCACCCGCACGGCCAGTCCGGCGTCGAACGCGGTGCGGACGACCGTGCGGGCGCGGTCCTCGGGAAGCTTCTCCGGGGGCGGTCCGGCGGCCAGCAGCTCGGCGCGTTCACGCTCCAGGCGTTCTTGTTCACGGGCCTGTTCACGGCGTTCATGCTCGGCCTGCTCGGCACGGGCCTGGCGTTCACGCTCAGCCTTCTGCCGGGCTTCCAGCTCACGCTGTTGCGCGGCCTGGCGTTCCAGGCGTTCACGCTCGGCCTGGGCCTGTTCACGGATCTGTTCACGGCGTTCACGGGCCTCCCGCTCCGCCGCGACGGCAGCCTCGGCCCGCTCGCGTTCCTCGCGCCGGATCCGGTCCTGCCGTTCAGCTTCTTCGCGGACCAGACGGGCCTCGTGTTCACGCTGTTCACGGGCCAGCGAGGCCTCATGCTCGCGGCGTTCACGGACCCGCTGCTGCCGGGCTTCCTCCCGGGCCTCGGCCGCGTCCTCGCGGGCCTGCCGATCCGCCCGGTCCTGCTCTTCGAGGCCGCGCACGGCGGCGGTGATGGCCCGCCGGTAGGCGAGTCCGGCCTCAGCGGTGACGATGAGGAGAAGCGGCGCCACAGAGTGAATGGCGACGCCGACCAGGTCCCCGGCCAGCGCGGACGCGCCGATGTTCAGGGCCAAGGTCATGGCGCCGGTCATCCACCGCAAGGCGACCGGCCAGGCTCCACCGTGCCCGCCGAGGCGGGCCAGGACCGAGTCGAGCCGGACCACGATGACAACCGCGGCGTCGACCACGAGAGGCAGGATCGGGGCCGTCCACCGCCACGCGGCGGGGGTGTGGTCGGCCATCAGCGGCGTGACCGTCAAAACGGAGTAGAGCATCGCTCCGCCGACGATCAGCCACGTTCCCACGGCCAGCGCGCGTTCCGCTGAACCGACGTGAACACGGTTCACGAGATGACCTCCACCGGTGAACGCTCCGGGTTCAAGGCCGGAACCGGAGCGAAGGAGCGCAGACGGAGCCGGGCTCCGCCCCACTCCGCCTCGACCTTCAGGACCCGGCTCCCGCCGCCGAGCTGAACGTGCTCGGAGATCGTGTGCGGGTCGATACCGAGGGCTTCGCGCCAGGCCTCGAACGCGGCCGGGGCGTCGAAGAAGTCGAGGTCCAGCCGATCGGGGAAGACGCTCGACACGGACACGGTCGGCGCGGGCAGGTGCCAGAAGTGCCCGGCGAACACGCCCAGCACGAGGAGCGGGGCCTGCATCTCCCGCAGGCTCTGCCCGCTCATGCGGCGCCGCCCGGCAGGAACGTCGCGGCCGCGGCGGCGGCCTGGTTCAGCAGCGACCGCCGGGCCGCCAGCTTCCTGCGCCGGGCCCGGCGGATCCGCCGCTCGTCCAGCTCGGACGGCGCCCGGTCCAGCACGGCGATCTGCGCGTCGAGGAGGTCGACGTCCGCCAGGATCAGCGGCATCTCCCACTCGATCGCGTCCAGCTCCGCGTCCGACGGCTCCAGGTCCGGGGGCAGGGACGTAACGGGCTTCTGACGTGCAACGATGTACTTCATGAGTCGTGTTCTCCCTAGCAGGTGGACGGCTCGAAGCGGCCCCGGTGTTCGAGCACCGGGGCCGCACTTCGTTGAGGGGCGGGGTCAGGCCGGGCGCGGGTAGTGACTGACGCTCGGCGCGGTGTGCGCCGGGTCGTCCTCGCAGTCCGCGGTCCAGCTCTGGTGGGTCCAGCAGGTCTTGCGGTTGTCGCCGTGCATGCCGGCGTCCTCCAGCGCGTTGTCGCGCTCGATCGCGGCGGCGAGCTTCTTGTTCATGCGAACCCCTTTCGGGGCCGGAACTTCCGGCTCCCCTCAACCCCGCCCGTACGACGCCGAAGCGCCGGACGGGCGGAGCAGGCAACCGGCCGTCGCAGCATCAGTGCGGCGGAGGGTCGAACGACGCGAGGGGGCACTCCTGCCTGCACCGGTCCAGTGCAGGTGGGGCCCAGGATCTTGAGCGGATCACCGCTGCCTCCGTGGAGATGTGGGTGAGGAAGGCTTCGCCACCGCCGTTGCCACAGCGGGGGTCCCGAGCCTTGATCGGTGCGTCATCGTCACTGCTCTGACGCCAGCAGGCGGCCTGCACGAATCGGTGCAGGGTGGCGTGCCGCCGACGACATCACCCGGTCGTCACGGGGGCGGTCTCACTCTTGCCGCCACGTGCGTTGGGGCCACGCTGTACCTCCCCCCACCCAAGTCCGGGTGGCGCCTGCCAAGCACATAGGGGGAGCCGGTGTCCATCACGGCGGTTTGCCCCCGGACTCTCGCCCTAGGCACCTACCGCGACCGCCGACTCGCGTCAGCCCCGCACGATCACTCTTCAGTTCTCAAGATGAAGCCGGTGGCTCTCCGACGGCGCGGTAACCCCGAAGGGCTCCCGTAAGCACGGGACACGCCGGACGCCAAGAGGTACTGCGGGTCTAGCTCGGCACAGGCATTCATGCAGGTCAGCGCCGAGTAGCCGCGCTCACCGCATGAAATACATGCTTGAACATGTCTCTCAGGTTGGCGGTTTTGAGTGAGGCTGTCAAGCTCTTCGCCTCAGCCGGTCCGCCTTGTGGTGTGACATCAGAGTGCCGGTGAAGGGCGGGACGAAGTCACCGCGTCCCTGGACGACTTGGGACGTCCTCGATAGCGTTCTGCGGGGCGGCTGCGTCCCTAGACGTCCCTGGGGGTTGGATGGCGAACGAGCGGTTAAGGTCCGCGATGCTGACGCAAGGCGTCGCCGTGGATGCCCTGGCGGAGCACCTTGGGGTCGATCCCAAGACGGTGGAACGCTGGATCACCAAGGGGCGAGCGCCATACCGGCGCCACCGCCTTGCCATCTCGGCCTTGCTTCGGGAGGACGAGGGCTATCTATGGCCCGATGGCCTGCCCGACGGGCAGCGTAAGGACGCGGCGGATGCCGAGGTGTTGAAGGTCTACCCACATCGTTCCTACGTGCCGGCGGACCTCTGGCTCCAGCTGTTCGGCCGGGCGGAACGGGAGATTGGCGTGCTGGTGCATGCGGGTGTCTTCCTCGCCGAGAATCCGCGTTGGCCGCAGCTGCTCAAGTTGAAAGCGGCGGCCGGTGTCCGGGCTCGCATCCTGCTCGGAGACCCGGAAAGCCCGGAGATCCGGCGCAGAGGGGATGAGGAGGAAATCGGCGAAGGCGTGGCCTACAAGGTTCGCGAGGTGATGAAGCTCTATCGTCCCCTGTACTCCGTTTCGGGGATCGAATTCCGTCTCCACCGGTCGACTCTGCATAACTCGCTCTACCGCTCCGACGACGAGTGGTTGGTGAACACGCAGGTGTACGGGGTGAGTGCGCCCCTGACGCCGATCCTCCACCTGCGTAAGGTCGCCGGTGCGGAGCTGGTCTCCACATATCAGCAGAGCTTCGAGAAGGTCTGGTCCGAAGCTGTCCCCATTGAAGGGTGAACATGAGTCGCCGTACGGACTACTTCAACGATCCCGATGCGCCGAAGGCCAACAGCATCGTGCCTGCGGTGACGGCATTCGTCGTCAACGATGCGGGTGATGTGCTGATGGAGCGCCGATCGGACAACGGTCGGTGGGGAATGCCCGGGGGAGTCCAGGAGGTCGGGGAGAACATCGCGGGCACGGTCGTCCGTGAGGTTCTGGAGGAAACTGGGATCCAGGTTGAAGTGGTCGGCCTGGTAGGCATCTTCACTGACCCCGGCCACGTCATCGCGTTCGCGGACGGCGAGGTTCGCCAGGAGTTCTCGCTCTGCTTCCGGGCCCGACCGGTCAGCGGCGAGATCAGGGTGAGTTCGGAGTCTCTGGAAGTGCGGTGGATTCCGCGCGCGGACATGGACTCCCTTGACGTGTCACCCACCACTCGCCGGCGGCTGGAAGAAGGCTTCCGCGACTCGTCCGTTCCCCGGATCAGCTGAGCTTGGACCGCTCCGTCTCGAAGGTGCGCTGACGCACGCGGGTGACCCGGGCCAGCAGCTCGGGCCGAGCCGCGGATACGGCCCGGAACACGACGTGCTCCGGGCCGTACCGGTCGAGAACTTCGGTCAGCCGCTCCGCCGGGTCCACGAGCGCGCCCACAGGGCTGCTGGTCAGGTCGCAGTACGTGATCGCGTCCACCAGCGCGGGCTCTGCGGGGCCGAACTCCGCCAACATCTCGCTCAGCCCCAGCTCGGAGGCCTCCCACGGGGAGGACGTGTGGAAGGCAACGATGCTGCACAGCCGGGGGTCGGCACCCACCACGTCGCGCAGGTAGCGCGCTCCGTCGATCATGTGCTGACCCGTGTCCACGGCTGTCTGCGCGTACCCAACGTCGTGCGCGATGGCCGCTGCGGCCAGCAGTTCCGCGTCCTCGCCGAGTGCCGGGGCAAGCGTCAGGGCCTGCGAGTAGACGCGTTGAGAATGAGCCCACCGGGCCGGCAGGCTTTCGGCAAGCAGGGACTCCGCAAGATCATGAGCCCACTTGGCCAACTGCATGTGAGTGCCTCCAAGCTGTTGAGAATCATGACGCCGGGCCCACGAACCGCCCGACTCCGTGCTGAGCGTGAACGTGTCCTGCGCCTTCAAGTTCGTGCACGGCACGACGGACGGTGCCTCGTGCGACCCCGTAGGACTCGGAGAGCTCTGCCTCACTCGGGAGCCGAGCACCGGCGGGCAGCTCGCCCGTCCGAATGCGGTCCAGCAGGTCCGCCATGATCCGCTTGTAGGGTGCCACCTCTGACCCGTCGCCGACTCGGCGACCGACCCCGGCGACGGTGGTCACGCCGCCGGCTTCCTCCAGCGCGCGAAGCGCACGACGGACGGTCGTGCGTGCCACGCCGAACTCCCGCCCGATCTCAGCTTCGGACGGAAGGCCATCGGGGTAGGCCCCCTCGGCGATCCTTGCCCGCAGAGCCGCAGAGATCGTCAAGTACGTCCCGCGAGGGCTGGGGTTGGTCACGCGTTCCTCCTTCTTCCGCCGCTTGCGCGGTGGTGCCTGACGGCGTCCGCGCGCTCCAGCTTCGCACGTCGTCGCTCCGGCGAAAGAGGGCCGATCGTGGGGCCGTCTGGGGGCCGTCCAGAGGCGGCCCACGATCACCGCCGACCGCCAACAACGACCAAGGGGGGAGCCGTGTGAAATCGCGCGGCGCCCCCCGTTTCCGCTGCTAGATCCAGGTGTCCAGCCACATGCGGCCGCGCCAGGAGTCCATCGGGAGGGTGCCGCCTGTGTAGATGGGCCAGAAGTAGATGAAGTTCCAGATGATGAGGAGGACAAGCACGCCCGCCGTGATCGCGCCCAGCGTGCGCCGGCGCTCCGAGGAACCCGCCGGGCCCAGCAGGGCGCCGATCATCATCGCCACCGCCAGGCACAGGTACGGGACGAAGACCACCGCGTAGAAGTAGAAGATGGTCCGCTCCTGGTAGTTGAACCAGGGCAGCAGGCCGGCGCCCAGCGCGCACGCGATGGCGCCCGCCCGCCAGTCGCGGCGGAAGATCCACCGCCACAGCACGTACAGCAGCGCGAAGCAGCCCGCCCACCACAGCAGCGGGGTGCCGAGGGCCAGCACCTCGCGGGCGCACTTGCCGGCCTCGCCCGCCGGGCAGCCGTCGGTGCCGGGCGCGGGGGACTCGTAGAAGTAGGAGACGGGGCGGCCGAGGACCAGCCAGCTCCACGGGTTGGACTCGTAGGTGTGGCCGGAGGTCAGGCCGACGTGGAAGTCGTAGACCGTCGTCTCGTAGTGCCACAGGCTGCGCAGCCACTCGGGGAGGAAGGACAGCGAGCTGTGCTGGTCGTTCTTGGCGGCCCAGTCGCGGAAGTAGCCGCCCTTGCCGTTGTCCGGGCTCAGGAGCCAGCCCAGCCAGGACGCGAGGTAGACGCCGAGGGCGACCGGGACCGTCGAGAGGAACGCCGGGAGGGCGTCGCGGCGCAGCATCGCCGCGTAGGGGGCGCCCGCGCCGGCGGTGCGGCGGGCGGCCGCGTCCCACAGCACGGTCAGCACGCCGAAGAAGGCCAGCACCACGAGGCCGTTCCACTTGGTGCCGAAGGCCAGCCCGAGGCAGACGCCGGCCAGCAGCCGGTACGGGCGCCAGCCCAGCCGCAGCGTCTCGGCGACGCGCGGGTCCGGGCGGGTGCGGCCCTCCTCGTCCACCGGGAGCGCGGCGGCGAGCCGGGCTCTGGTCCGGTCGCGGTCGATGAGCAGCGCCCCGAAGGCGGCCAGGACGAAGAACATGAGGACGAGGTCGAGCAGGGCCGTGCGGCTCATCACCAGGTGCAGGCCGTCCACCGCCAGCAGCGCGCCCGCCAGGCAGCCCAGGAAGGTGGACCGGAACAGCCGTCGGCCGATCCGGCACAGCATCAGTACGGACAGGGTGCCGAGCACGGCGGTCATGAACCGCCAGCCGAAGGGGTCGAAGCCGAACATCCACTCGCCGAGTCCGATCACCCATTTGCCGACCGGCGGGTGCACGACGTAGCCGGGGTCCAGGGGGAGCGGGACGCCGTCGGGATTCGAGAGGATCGACTTGTCGATATCTTTGGGCCAGCTCGCCTCGTAGCCCTGCCGGATCGTGGCCCACGCGTCCTTGGCGTAGTACGTCTCGTCGAATATCACCGCCTTCGGGCTGCCGAGGTGCGTGAACCGCAGCACCCCCGCGACCAGCGTGACCAGCAGCGGACCGGCCCACGCCATGACGCGCCGCCAGATCGCGCGGCTCGACCGCGGCACCCCCAGCGCCGTCCAGAGCTGCTCGGACGGCTGTGCGTACGGGGGCACGAGGCGGGTGCGGACATCGCCCGCCGGCCCGGCCGGCGCGTAGCCGAAGCCCCGCAGGCGGCGCAGCCAGGCGGACGGCTCGGGCGCGGAGTCGCCCGCGCCCGTCGGGACGGGCGGGGCCCCCGCGGGGCTGGGCGGCGGCGTCGCGGTACTGGTCACCGGGTCATCGTAGGGAACGCGTCCGCGCGAGCCCCAGTCCCCGCGTGAGTCGTCTCCCCTACCGGGACCCGCGCGCGCCGTCCGGGACGGAGCCGGGGGCCGGCGGCCGGGGCGCGGGCCGCCGCCGATGAGAGGATGTCCGGGTGACAGCCGAACAGCCCCGCGGTACCGAAGCCACCTCCCCGACCGACGGCGTGCTCGTCCTGGCCGGGACCCCCATCGGGGACCTCGCCGACGCCCCGCCCCGGCTCGGCGCCGAACTGGAACGGGCCGATGTGATCGCCGCCGAGGACACCCGGCGGCTGCGCCGTCTGACGCAGGGGCTGGGCGTGCACACCACCGGCCGGGTGCTCTCGTACTTCGAGGGCAACGAGTCCGCCCGCACCCCGGAGCTGGTCGAGGCGCTGGAGGCCGGCAAGCGGGTGCTCCTGGTGACGGACGCCGGCATGCCGTCGGTGTCCGACCCGGGTTACCGGCTGGTCGCCGCGGCGGTGGAGAAGGACATCAAGGTCACCGCCGTGCCCGGGCCCTCCGCCGTGCTCACCGCGCTCGCGCTGTCGGGGCTCCCGGTGGACCGCTTCTGCTTCGAGGGGTTCCTGCCCCGCAAGGCGGGCGAGCGCCTGGGGCGGCTGCGCGACGTCGAGGGCGAGCGGCGCACGCTCGTCTACTTCGAGGCGCCGCACCGGCTGGACGACACCCTGGCCGCGATGGCCGAGGTGTTCGGCGCGGACCGGCGGGCCGCCGTGTGCCGGGAGCTGACCAAGACGTACGAGGAGGTCAAGCGCGGTGGCCTCGGGGCCCTCGCGCTGTGGGCCGCCGACGGAGTGCGCGGCGAGATCACCATCGTGGTCGAGGGCGCCCCGGCCGCCGCGCCCGGTGACGTCGACGCCGGGGAACTGGTGCGCCGGGTACGGGTGCGCGAGGAGGCGGGGGAGCGCCGCAAGGAGGCCATCGCGGCGGTCGCGGCAGAGGCCGGGCTACCCAAGCGCGAGGTGTTCGACGCGGTGGTAGCGGCAAAGAACGCGGCACAAAAGGTGCCGTAAATCGGTAAAGAGCTAACCTGAAAAGCAAAGCTCAGACCGCGCACCGGCCCCTTTGGGCATGACTGGGCCAAAGGCCGTCCAACACTGGACAGGACCTGATGCGCTCCCGCCCGAAGAGGCGTCCACTGGCAATGGCACCAGTGGAACAAGAGGAGCTGGCATGAGTGAGATCGCAGACACCCCGGTACCCGCACCCGTCGCCGTATCGGATGCCGTTTCCACACCTGCCGTGCGGACCGTGCACGAGGCGTACTCCTTCGCGTGCATGAAGTGCGGCTACGGGTGGGAGCAGGCCTACGCGATAGAACACCACGTCGACGGCAAGGGTCAGCCGTTCATCATGTACACGGTGAAGGGTGAGCGGGTGCCCTCCCCGCTGTCCAACCCGACCTGCCTGAACTGCGGCGGCCACGTCGTACGGATCATGCGGGCGGGCCAGGTCTCCTCGGCGCTCGACATGCTCGACCAGCTCTACCACCCCGTCGTACCCGGCATCGCCGGTCCGCCGCCGGCCGGCGTCAACGCCCCGCGCACCCCGAGGCCGCGCCGGGCCGCGCCCTCGCACGAGTCTCCGGGGCCGGTCGCGGTCGACGCGTCCCAGCAGCGCCGGGGCTGGTTCGCCCGTCTGCTGGGGCGGCGCGCCCGGTCATAAGATCGGCCGTATGACACGCGAAGACAAGACGGGGGCGAAGGACGCTCCGCCGCCGCTGCCCGAACCCCTGCGGGTGGCGGTGGCGGATTCGCACACCCACCTCGACATGCAGTCCGGCACGGTGGCGGAGGGCCTCGCCAAGGCCGCGTCGGTGGGCGTGACCACGGTCGTCCAGGTCGGCTGCGACGTGAAGGGCTCCCGGTGGGCCGCCGAGACGGCCGCCGCCTACGACAACGTCCACGCGGCGGTGGCCCTGCATCCCAACGAAGCCCCCCGGATCGTCCACGGCGACCCCGACGGATGGTCCCGTCAGGGCGCGCGGGCCGGCGGCGGCGACGCGGCGCTCGACGAGGCCCTCGCCGAGATCGAGGCGCTGGCCGCGCTGGACCACGTCAAGGCGGTCGGCGAGACGGGGCTGGACCACTTCCGCACCGGGCCCGAGGGCATGGCCGCGCAGGAGCGTTCCTTCCGGGCCCACATCGAGATCGCCAAGCGGCGGGGCAAGGCGCTGGTCATCCACGACCGCGACGCCCACGCGGACGTGCTGCGCGTGCTGCGGGAGGAGGGGGCGCCCGAGCGGACCGTCTTCCACTGCTACTCGGGCGACGCCGAGATGGCCCGCGAGTGCGCGGCCGCCGGGTACTACATGTCCTTCGCGGGGACCGTCACCTTCAAGAACGCCGCCCCGCTGCGGGAGGCCCTCGCCGTGGCCCCGCTGGAGCTGGTGCTGGTCGAGACGGACGCCCCGTACCTCACTCCCGCGCCGTACCGCGGACGGCCCAACGCGCCGTACCTCATTCCGCTGACCGTGCGGGCGATGGCGGCGGTCCGCGGCATCGACGAGGACGCCATGGCCACGGCGCTGGCCGCCAACACCGCGCGCGCCTTCGGCTACTGACGTCCCTGGCACACCCGTTCGCCCGACACGCTGGGTAGTCGAACGGCTTTGGTGCGTGACGGCCGCTCCCGCTAGGGTGCCGTGCCCGAACCAGCCGGGGCCGGACCAGTGGAGCGAGCGACGTGAGCGATACCCAGGGCAGTCACCGCCGTGCCCCCTGGCCGGAACCGGCCCCGGCACCCGGCCCGGACCCCGGCACCGGCTCCTCCGCGGGCTCCGGGCCGGGCGCGGGGCCGGGGCTCGGGACCGGCCTCGCCGCCGACCTCGAAGCCGCGTTCGGGCCCGGACCGGGTACGGGGCCCGCCCCGGCCGCCGGCCCTCCCGGCCCTGCCGCCCCTCCCGGCCCCGAGTCCGGCCCGGAGCCCGCCGTCGCTCCCGGGCCCGGGGTGCCCGCCCCCCGGGGCGAGGGCCGTCGGGCCGGCCGCCGGCGCAAGGGCGCCGACCGGGAACCCGCCCGGGCCGCCGCCCCGGCCCGCACCACCGGCCGACGCCGCGCCGCCCCGGCCGCCCCGCCCCCGGATCCGGCCGCCGCCGCCCCGGCCCTCCCCGCCCCCGGGGCCCCGCCCGCGGGACGGCGCCGGGCCGCCCCCGCGCCCCAGACCCCCGACCCCGACGGGGGCGCCGGCTCCGGCCGCCGCCGCGCCGCCGTCCCCGCCGCAGTCCCCGCGCCCGCCCCCGCGCCCGGCGGGACCGGCCGCCGCCGGGCGGCGGCGCCCGTACCCGCCGGAGCAGGAGCCGGAGCAGGAGCCGGACCCGCCGGGGAGACCGCCGCCGCCGGCCGGCGCCGCCGCGGGACGGCGAGCGCCCCCGCCCCCCGCGACAGCTGGCGGCGCATCGTGCCCCAGGCCCTGGTGGTGGCCTTCCTCGCGGGCGGCACCACCGCCTTCGTCGCCGCCGACAAGGCGGTCCGCATCACCGTCGACGGAGTGCCCCGCACCCTGCACACCTTCGCCGGGAGCGTCGACGACCTCCTCGCCGCCGAAGGCCTCGGCGTCGGCCCCCACGACCTCGTCTCCCCCACCCGGACGTCCGCCCTCGACGACGGCGAGGAGGTCGTGGTCCGCTACGGCAGGCCCCTGCACCTCACCCTCGACGGCCACAGCCGCGAGGTGTGGACCACCGCCCGGACCGTCGAGGGCGCCCTGCGCCAGCTCGGCGTCCGCGTCGAGGGCGCCCACCTCTCCGCCCCCCGCACCGCCCCCGTCCCCCGCACCGGCCTCACCCTCGGCGTGCGCACCGAGCGCGGGATCACCTTCATGGCCGACGGCCGCGAACGCACCATCCGCACCAACGCCGCCACCGTCCAGGAGGCCCTGGACCAGGCCGGCATCACCCTGCACGGCGAGGACACCACCTCCGTGCCCCCCGGCTCCTTCCCCCGCGACGGCCAGACCGTCACCGTGCTCCGCATCACCGGCACCCGCGAGGTCCGCGAGGAGCGGATCCCGTACCTGACCGAGCGGGTCGAGGACGGCGACCTCTTCGCCGGCACCGAGGTCGTCGAGCGCGCCGGGCGGCCCGGAGCGCGCCGGGTCACGTACGGGCTCCGTACCGTCAACGGGGTCCGCCAGGAGCCGCGCAAGATCGCCGAAGAGGTGGTCCGGGAGCCCGTCAGCCAGCTCGTCAAGGTCGGCACGAAGCCCCTGCCGAGCTCCGTCGCCGGCGCCGACGGTCTGGACTGGGCCGCCCTCGCCCAGTGCGAGTCCGGCGGCCGGCCTTCCGCCACCGACGCCTCGGGCACCTACGGCGGCCTCTACCAGTTCGACGTCCAGACCTGGCAGGCCCTCGGCGGCAGCGGCCGCGCGCAGGACGCCACGGGCGCGGAACAGACGTTCCGGGCGAAGAAGCTCTACGTACAACGGGGGGCGAGCCCCTGGCCCCACTGCGGCCGTAGGCTTTACCGGTGAGCACCGCAGAGCAGCAGCCCCCCGCGACCCCTTCCGACGCCCTCCTCGGCCCGGCCGACATCCGAGAGCTGGCCGAGGTCCTCGGCGTACGCCCGACGAAGCAGAAGGGCCAGAACTTCGTCATCGACGCCAACACGGTGCGCCGGATCGTACGGACCGCCGAGGTGCGGCCGGACGACGTGGTCGTCGAGGTCGGCCCGGGGCTCGGCTCGCTGACGCTCGCCCTGCTGGAGGCCGCCGACCGGGTGGTCGCCGTCGAGATCGACGACGTCCTCGCCGCCGCGCTGCCCGCCACCATCGAGGCGCGCATGCCTGCCAGGAAGGACCGCTTCGCGCTGGTCCACTCCGACGCGATGCTCGTGACCGAACTGCCCGGCCCGGCGCCGACCGCGCTCGTCGCGAACCTGCCCTACAACGTGGCCGTGCCGGTGCTGCTCACCATGCTCGACCGTTTCCCCACCATCGAGCGGACCCTGGTCATGGTCCAGGCCGAGGTCGCCGACCGGCTCGCCGCCCGCCCCGGCAACAAGGTGTACGGGGTCCCCTCCGTCAAGGCGAACTGGTACGCGGACGTCAAGCGCGCCGGGTCCATCGGCCGCAACGTCTTCTGGCCCGCCCCGAACGTCGACTCCGGACTCGTCTCCCTGGTGCGCCGTACCGAGCCGGTCAAGACCACCGCCACCAAGGCGGAGGTCTTCGCGGTCGTCGACGCCGCCTTCGCACAGCGCCGCAAGGGCCTGCGCGCGGCGCTCGCCGGCTGGGCCGGTTCCGCGGCGGGCGCCGAGGCGGCGCTGGTCGCCGCCGGAATCGCGCCGCTGGCCCGCGGGGAGTCGCTCACGGTGGAGGAGTTCGCGGCGATCGCCGAGCACAAGCCCGCCGCCGAGCGGCCCGCCCTGTGAGCGCCGCCGCGGCCGCGGGCGTGACCGTACGGGTCCCCGCGAAGGTCAACGTCCAGCTGGCGGTGGGCGCGGCGCGCCCCGACGGCTTCCACGACCTGGCCACCGTCTTCCTGGCCGTGTCCCTGTTCGACGAGGTGACGGCGACCCCCGCCGACGCGCTGACCGTCACCTGCGCCGGCCCCGACGCCGGCCAGGTGCCCCTGGACCGTACGAACCTCGCCGCACGGGCCGCCGGGCTCCTCGCCGCCCGAGCCGGCATCGAGCCCGCCGTCCACCTCCACATCGCGAAGAACATCCCCGTCGCGGGCGGCATGGCGGGCGGCAGCGCGGACGGCGCGGCGGCCCTGCTGGCCTGCGACGCGCTGTGGGGGCTGGACACCCCGCGCGCGCAGCTCCTCGCCCTGTGCGCGGAGCTGGGCAGCGACGTCCCCTTCAGCCTGGCCGGCGGCGCGGCGCTCGGCACCGGGCGGGGCGAGCTGCTGACCCCCGTGGAGGCGGGCGCCTTCCACTGGGTGTTCGCCGTCGCCGACGGGGGCCTGTCCACGCCGGCGGTGTTCCGCGAGTTCGACCGGCTGACCGAGGGCGTCGACGTACCGGCGCCGCGGGTCTCCCCGGCCCTGCTCGCCGCGCTCGCCTCCGGCGATCCCGACGCCCTGGCCGCCACCCTGGCCAACGACCTCCAGCCGTCCGCGCTCTCCCTGCGGCCGCGGCTGGCCGCCACCCTCGCGGCGGGCACCGACGCGGGCGCGCTCGCCGCACTGGTCTCCGGCTCCGGCCCCACCACGGCCTTCCTGGTCCGCGATCCGGAGTCCGCCGAGAAGGTGGCCGCCGCCCTGGAGGCGTCGGGCACCTGCCGGGCGACCCGGGTCACCACCTCCCCGGCCCCCGGCGCGACGGTGATCAACGGCTGACGGGTACTCAGGGCGCGGATGAGTATCCGCGCCCTGTCGGGGGACCGGCGGCCGCGGGACCGTGTGGGCATGACAGTCAGCGCGCGCACCACCGCCGCAGCCACCGCCGCGGCCACCCCCGCCGGCCGGGACCGCTACGTCGACCTGCTCCGGGTCGCGTCCCTCGCCACCGTCGTGCTCGGCCACTGGCTGATGGCCGCGGTCAGCGGGGACGGCATAGGCAACCTGCTCGCCCTGGTCCCCCCGCTCCAGGGGCTCACCTGGCTCCTCCAGGTCATGCCGGTCTTCTTCTTCGTCGGCGGTTTCTCGCACGCCCTGTCGTACCGCTCGCTGGAGCGCCGGGCCGGAGGGCGGCCCGTCTACGCGGACTTCCTGCGCGCCCGCCTGCGCCGGCTGCTGCGCCCCACCCTGGTGTTCGTCCTGCTCTGGGCCGCCCTCGCGCTGGCCGTGCAGCTCACCGGGCACGGCGGCGGACGGCTGACCGGCGCCGCGCTGCGGATGGTGACGCAGCCGCTGTGGTTCATCGGGATCTACCTCGCCATGGTGGCCTTCACCCCGCCCCTGCTGAAGCTGCACGGCCGCTACGGCTGGGCCGCCTTCGCCGCGCTGGCCGGGGCCGCCGCGCTGGTCGACGTCCTGCGCTTCGCGCTCGGGGTCCCGTACGCGCAGTTCCTGAACTTCGCCCTCGTCTGGCTGGCCGTGCACCAGCTCGGCTTCCTGCGGGCCGACGGCCGCATCACCCGGCCCGCCGTCCTCGCGGCCGCCGGAGCGGCCGGGGCCGTCCTGCTCGTGGCGTTCGGGCCGTACCCGCTGTCGATGGTCGGGATGCCCGGCGAGAAGGTGTCCAACATGGCCCCGCCCACCCTGGCCCTGCTCTGCCACGGCATGTGGCTGGTCGGCGCGGTCCAGCTGCTCGCCCGCCCGGCCGGCGTCTGGCTGGCCCGCCCCCGCGTCTGGCACGGGGTCGTCGCCGCCAACGGCATCGCCATGACCGCCTTCCTGTGGCACCTGACGGCCATGCTCGGCGTGTACGCGGCCCAGCTCGCGGCCGGCGCCGCCCTGCCCGAGCCCGCCACGGCCGGGTGGTGGGCGCAGGTGCCGGTGCGGATCCTGCTCGCGGCCGCCCTGACCGCGCTGCTGGTCCTGTGCCTGCGCCGCTTCGAGGCCCCTGCCGTACGGGCCGCCGACGCCTCCGCCCATACCTCCCGCAGCGGCGGCGGGCCGGCCGCCGCCGCCGGGATCACGCTGTGCCTGCTGGGGATCCTGGGCCTGTCCATGACCGGCCTCGGCGGCCTGCTGGAGGGCCACAGCGCCGTCCTGATCGCCCTTCCGGTCACCGCTCCCGCCGCCATCGGCATGGCGCTGGCGGGTGCGTTCCTGGTGGAACGGTCGGGGTCGCCCCGGAGGGTTAGGCTGAGGGGCTGATCCACACCCCTTCCCTGGAGCGCGTCTGATGGCCGTCAATCTGGTCAATGTCGAGGCAGTCAGCAAGGTGTACGGCACCCGTACCCTGCTCGACGGCATCTCCCTCGGCGTATCCGAGGGGGACCGGATCGGTGTCGTCGGCCGCAACGGCGACGGCAAGACCACCCTCATCCGGATGCTCGCCAAACTGGAGGAACCCGACACCGGCCGGGTCACCCAGAACAGCAGCCTCCAGATGGGCGTGCTCACCCAGCACGACTCCCTCGACCCCTCGGCCACCATCCGGCACGAGATCATCGGGGACATGGCCGACCACGAGTGGGCCGGCAACGCCAAGATCCGTGACGTGCTGACCGGACTCTTCGGCGGCCTCGACCTGCCCGGCTTCGGCCAGGGCCTCGACACCGTCATCGGCCCGCTCTCCGGCGGCGAGCGCCGCCGCATCGCGCTCGCCCAGCTGCTCATCGCGGACCAGGACCTCCTCGTCCTCGACGAGCCCACCAACCACCTCGACGTCGAGGGCATCTCCTGGCTGGCCGCGCACCTCCAGGCGCGCCGCTCGGCCCTCGTCTGCGTCACCCACGACCGCTGGTTCCTCGACCAGGTCTGCACCCGTATGTGGGACGTGCAGCGCGGTGACGTCCACGAGTACGAGGGCGGCTACAGCGACTACGTCTTCGCCCGCGCCGAGCGCGACCGCATCGCCGCCACCGAGGAGTCCAAGCGGCAGAACCTGATGCGCAAGGAGCTGGCCTGGCTGCGCCGCGGCGCCCCCGCGCGCACCTCGAAGCCCCGCTACCGCATCGAGGCCGCCAACGAGCTCATCGCCGACGTGCCGCCGCCGCGCGACACCTCCGAGCTGATGAAGTTCGCCAACGCCCGGCTCGGCAAGACCGTCTTCGACCTGGAGGACGTGACCGTCCAGGCCGGTCCCAAGACCCTGCTCAAGCACCTCACCTGGCACCTGGGCCCCGGCGACCGCGTCGGCCTGGTCGGCGTCAACGGCGCCGGCAAGACCTCCCTGCTGCGCGCCCTCGCCGAGGCCGCCCGCACCCAGGGCGACGTCCAGCCCGCCGCGGGAACCGTCACCGTCGGCAAGACCGTCCGGCTGGCCTACCTCTCCCAGGAGGTCGGCGAGCTCGACCCGTCGCTGCGCGTCCTGGAGGCCGTCCAGCGCGTCCGCGACCGCGTCGACCTCGGCAAGGGCCGCGAGATGACGGCGGGCCAGCTGTGCGAGCAGTTCGGCTTCACCAAGGAGAAGCAGTGGACGCCGGTCGGCGACCTCTCCGGTGGCGAGCGCCGCCGGCTGCAGATCCTGCGGCTGCTGATGGACGAGCCCAACGTCCTCTTCCTCGACGAGCCCACCAACGACCTCGACATCGAGACCCTGACCCAGCTGGAGGACCTCCTCGACGGCTGGCCCGGCTCGATGATCGTGATCTCCCACGACCGGTTCTTCATCGAGCGCACCACCGACACGGTGATGGCGCTGCTCGGTGACGCCAGTCTGCGGATGCTGCCGCGCGGCCTCGACGAGTACCTGGAGCGCCGGCAGCGGATGATCGAGGCGGCCGCCCCGGCGGCCCCCGCCGCCACCGGGAAGTCCTCCGCCTCGGGGGACGCGCGCGCCGCGAAGAAGGAGCTGCAGAAGATCGAGCGGCAGCTCAACAAGATGTCGGACCGCGAGGCGAACCTGCACGCGCAGATCGCCGAGAACTCCACCGACTACGACAAGGTCGCCAAGCTGGACGCGGAGCTGCGGGAACTCATCTCCGAGCGCGACGACTTGGAGATGCGCTGGCTGGAACTGGCCGAGGACGCGTGAGCGGGGGCCCGTACGGGCGCCAACTGGCCGGATAACGGCGGTGTCACGGGCCGGTCCTCCCTTGGGAACAGGGGTCGGACCGGCCCGTCGCTTGTCGGCCACGAGTGATAGAAAGAGTCGGTTCTTCCCGACCTCCCCGACCCCCCACCGCCCGACGCCGAAGGTATGCGCTGATGACCGAGCCGCCCCAGCCGCCGAACCAGCCGCCGCCGCCCTCCGGTTACGGCCACCTGCCCGGGCCGCCGCCGCCCCAGGGGTACGGGTACCCGCCGCAGGGCGCCAACCCGTACGCCCAGCAGCCGCAGGCCCAGTCGCAGCAGCCCCAGACGCAGCCTCAGCCCCAGCAGCCTCCGTACCCCCAGCAGGGCGGCTACGGTTTTCCGCCGCCCGGCATGCCGCCGGCCCCGCCCCTTCCGGCCGCCCCCGGGGGGCCGGCCGCGGGCCGCCGCAAGGCGGCCGTCGTGATCGCCGCCGCCGTCGCGGGCGTCCTCGTCCTCGGCACGGGCGCGTGGTTCGCCTTCGGCACGGACGGCAGCTCCGACCCGAAGCCGCCGGCCGCGCAGGGCTCCCCGTCCGCCGGCCCGGAGCCCTCCGGCTCCCCGTCCGTGGACGACGGCGACGGCTCCGGCAACGGCGGCCCCGAACAGGACCTCAACGCGGGCCGCAAGCCGGGCGAGGACAAGGTCCAGTGGCTCAAGACCGCCAAGCTCCAGGGGCCGGGTGCCGGGATCGCGGCCAAGGGCCAGTGGGTGGTCGCCGACACCGTCGTCAAAACCGTCGGCAAGGGCTTCACCGGCTACGCCGTGGCCGACGGCAAGGAGAAGTGGAAGCTCGACGTCCGCGCCGAGATCTGCGGACTCACCGACCAGACCACCCCCGACGGGAAGACCGTCGTCCTCGTCCAGGACGGCGAGGGTTCCAACGCGAACTGCAACCAGATGAAGCTGGTCGACCTGAAGGCGGGCAAGGAGGTCTGGACGAAGGAGGCCCCGAAGGAGGGCCTCTTCGCCTCCGCCATCGACGCCTCCGTCGCCTTCACCGGCGAGACCATCGTCGTCAACCGGATGGGCGGCACCGCCGCCTACCGGCTCTCCACCGGTGAACGGATCTTCTCCGGGACCGGCCCCGAGGGCTGCCAGCCCGGCGCGTACGCCGCCGGCAACGGCAAGCTGATCGGCATCGCCACCTGCCTGGACGACGACCACACCGTCGAGGTCCAGGACGCCGACCCGCTGACCGGCAAGAAGACCTGGTCCTACCGGCTCCCCAAGGGCTACCAGGTCAACGCCGTCTACTCGGTCAACCCGACCGTCATCGACGCCTCGAACCGCGACACCAAGCAGCGCGCCATCATCTCGCTGGGCCCCGACGGGCAAAAGCGCGCCACCATGACCGCCGAAGGCAGCTTCGAGGTCAACTGCGGCGGCAGCAGCAGCGGCGAGGGACTGCAGAACTGCGCCGGCCGGGCCGTCGACGGCGACACCCTGTACCTGAACACGGGCACCGACGGGGGCAACAACAACGAGATCGTCGCCTTCGACCTCGCCAGCGGCAAGGCCAAGTGGCGCACCGCGGCCGGGGACAAGCGGAGCTACATCCCCGTCAAGGCGGCCAACGGGCAGCTGACGGCCTACCGGACCGGTTCCGGGGACGCGCCCGGCGAGATCGTCTCGCTGGCGGCCGGCGGCGGTGCGCCCAAGGTGCTGCTGCGGATGCCCTCGGGCCCCGCCGCGGGGATCGAGAACTCCTTCATGTTCCCGAAGAGGTCCTACGAGGGCGGTCGTTTCTTCCTGTCCGTGACCTCGCTGAGCGGGGACGGCAAGGACGAGAAGCTCCTGATGGTCTTCGGCAAGTAACGAGTCCACCGAGCCGCCCACCGAGAGGCAGTAGTACCCCCGATGAGCACCCCGAGCACCCCGCCGCCGCCCCAGCAGCCGCCCTCCGGCGGCTTCGGCGCGCCCCCGCCGGTCCCCCCGGTCCCGCCGGTCACGCCGGGCGCCCCCCAGCCGCCCGCCCAGCCGCCCACGCAGCCGTCCGCGCAGCCCCCGGCCGGCGCGCCGCAGCAGCCCGGCTACGGCTACCCGCAGTCCCAGCAGGGCTACGGCTTCCCGCAGCCCCAGGCCCAGCCCGGCTACGGCTACCCGCAGCAGCAGCCCGCCACGCTCCAGGCCCCGGCCCAGCCCCCCGCCCCGGCGGGCGGCGGCGGTGACAAGCGCACCCAGCTGATGATCGTCGGCGCGGCACTGCTGGCGATGGTCCTCATCATCGGCGGCGGCTTCTGGTACGTCTCCGACGACGGCAACAGCACCGGCACCCCCCGGCCCGCCGCCGACGGCGGCGCCAGCGGCTCCCCCGACGGCGACAAGCCGGCGGCGCCGGGCGGCACGGAGAAGCCCCCGGCCAACCCCAAGTCCCGGACCCTGGCCAACGTCGTGAGCCCGGCCCCGGCGGACGTGGTCTCCGTGGACGGTTCCTGGCTCACCGACAGCACCTACGTCAAGTCCGACGTCGGCAAGGTGGTCGGCTACAACGTGGTCGACGGCGGCAAGAAGTGGGAGCTCCCGCTCCCCGGCAACGTCTGCGGCGCGACCAAGCACGTCAGCGACAACAAGTCGGCCATCCTCTTCCAGGAGGCCATGGCGAGCGACAGCAACAAGTACCCCCAGTGCACCCAGGTCGGCGTCATCGACCTGAACACCGGCAAGCTCGTCTGGTCCGCCACCGCCAAGTCGTCCACCGGCGGCGACAAACCGGTGGCCTTCACCGAGGTCACCATCAGCGGCCAGACCGTCGCCGCGGGCGGCCTCAGCGGCGGCGCCGCCTGGAACCTCGCCGACGGCAAGTCCCTGTGGGCCCCGAAGACCGACGGCGAAGGCTGCTACGACCTCGGCTACGCCGGCGGCGAGGCGCTCGCCGTCCTGCGCAAGTGCGGCCGGATCCCCAACCAGACGCTGCTCGCCCAGTCCCTCGACCCCGTCACCGGTGCGCCGAAGGCCTCGTACAAGCTCTCGCCCGGCATCGAGTGGGCCGGCATCATCTCCACGAAGCCGCTCATCGTCGCCGCCAACGTCGGCAACACGGCCAAGAACGCCACCAACGTCAGCGACCTGTTCGTCGTCGACGACGCGGGCCAGCTCAAGTCCCACATCGCCCTCTCGGGCGGCGCCTACGCGCCCAAGTGCCCGGCCACCGAGGTCGAGCAGTGCTCGAACATGGTCGTGGGCAACGGCAAGGTCTACATGCCCTCGTACGAGCACCAGGGCTCGGCCTCCGTCGGCCGCACCAACGAGATCGTCTCCTTCGACCTGGAGACCGGCAAGCCCACCTCCGACCGCGCCGACGCGGGCGAGCGGTACACCATGTACCCGCTGCGCATGGACGGGTCGAACATCATCGCCTACAAGGTCCCCCCTTACGACGGGGGCGGTCAGGTCGTCAGCATCGACGGCAAGACGATGAAGGAGACCCTGCTGATGCAGAACCCGGCGGAGAAGACCAGCCAGCGCACCGAGACGGGCTTCTCGCTCGACTACTCGGAGTACCGCTACCACAACGGCCGTCTCTTCATCTCCCGCACGATGGTGCGCAAGCCGTACTCCGACAAGGGCGACCCGGAGTACCTCTTCGCCTCCTTCATCGCGAACTGACGCAGAAGCCGCGATCCGTACCGAAGCCCCCGGAAGGTCAGCCCTTCCGGGGGCTTCTCGCGGTAACCGCCGCGCTCCGTCGAACAAGCGTGTAGCTTGCCGGGTCAGATGGATCTGGGGTGGGAGCCTTGATGGGCGTACGGGTCGTGGTGGTCGACGAGCACCGGCTGCTGGCCGAGGCGCTCGCCTCTGCCCTGAAACTGCGGGGGCACCGGGTGCTCGCGGCCGCCGCGCCCACAGCCGGTGCCGCCGAGCTGGTGATCGGCCGGGCGCCGGAGGTGTGCCTGTTCGGCACCGCCACCCCCGCCGAGCCGGGGGTCTTCGAACCCGTCGCCCGGATCCGGCGGGAACGCCCGCAGATCGCCGTCGTGGTGCTCGGGCCGGTCCCCAACCCGCGGGGCATCGCGGCCGCGTTCGCCGCCGGCGCGGCGGGCTACGTCCGCCACGACGAGCGCATCGAGGGCGTCGAACGGGCCCTGGCCAAGGCGCGGGCCGGCGAGGCGGCCGTCTCCCCCCAGCTGTTGCAGGCGGCCTTCGCGGAGCTGCTGAACCCGGCCGCCCAGCCCGACGACGAGGGCAGCCGGCTGCTGCGGCTGCTGACTCCGAGGGAGGTGGAGGTGCTCGTGCGGGTCGCGGAGGGCGAGGACACCCGGCTCATCGCCGCCGGGATGGACATCGCGCCGAGCACCGCCCGTACGCACGTACAGCGGGTGCTGATGAAACTGGGCGTCGGCTCCCGGCTGGAGGCGGCCGCGCTGGCCGCCCGTACCGGACTCCTGGACCGCGCGGGACTGCCCGCGCAGGGGCGGCCGTCGGCGGGATGAGACCGGGTGCGGCCGGCGATTTCCCCGGAAGCGTGCAATCCGGTAAGCCAGTCAGTGCACGCGCGCCCCTGCGCGTCCGCGAGAGGTTGGAGTGCGAGTGAGCAAGTACCTGGTCACCGGCGGTGCCGGATACGTGGGCAGCGTCGTGGCGGCCCATCTCCTGGCGGAGGGCCACGAGGTGACCGTCCTCGACGACCTCTCCACCGGCTTCGGCGAGGGCGTCCCGGCCGGGGCGACCCTGGTCAGCGGCCGCATCCAGGACGCCGCCGAGCACCTCGACCCCTCCTTCGACGCGGTGCTGCACTTCGCGGCCTCCTCGCAGGTCGGCGAGTCCGTGGTCAACCCGGGGAAGTACTGGGACAACAACGTCGGCGGCACCCTGGCCCTGCTCACCGCGATGCGGGAGGCGGGCGTGCGCACGCTGATCTTCTCCTCCACCGCGGCCACCTACGGGGAGCCCGCGGGCGGGCTCCTGACGGAGACCTCCGCGACCGCCCCCACCAACCCGTACGGTGCCTCGAAGCTGGCCGTCGACCACATGATCGCGGGGGAGTGCGCGGCGCACGGCCTGGCCGCCGTCTCGCTGCGCTACTTCAACGTGGCGGGCGCGCACGGCGAGTTCGGCGAGCGGCACGACCCCGAGACGCACCTGATCCCGCTCGTGCTCCAGGTGGCCCTCGGCGAGCGGGAGTCCATCGCGGTGTTCGGCGACGACTACCCGACCCCGGACGGGACCTGCGTGCGCGACTACATCCACGTGGCCGACCTCGCGGAGGCCCACCTCTCGGCGCTGCGCGTCGCGGCCCCGGGCGAGCACCTGATCTGCAACCTCGGCAACGGCAACGGCTTCACCGTCCGCGAGGTGATCGAGACGGCGCGCAAGGTCACCGGCCGGGAGATCCCCGAGACCGCCGCCCCGCGCCGGGCCGGCGACCCCGCCGTGCTGGTCGCCTCGGCGCAGACCGCGCGGGAACGCCTCGGCTGGGTCCCGACCCGCTCGGACCTCACCCGGATCGTGACCGACGCCTGGAACTTCGCCCGCGCGCAGCGCTCCTGACCACCGGCCGCGGCCCGCGCCCCCCGTACGGACCGGTCGGCGGGGGGCGCGCGTGCGCCGTGCGGGCGCGGCGGACGGGCGCTGCGCGCCGGCGCCCGGCGTGCGTACGCCGGGTGAAATGCCCCCCGTGCAACTGCCCGTGGCACGAGCCCCGCCGGAATCGGTCCCACCGGCCTTCTGGACAGGCGAAATCAAGCCACCTGATTGGCCGTTGCGGACCCTCACACCGGAAAATCCCTGGAAAAACTTCTGCTATTCGGCCAACTGCGAGACCCCACCCGCTCTACGCTGATGCGTGACACCGGTGGGGGCCGGAGTTGATTCAGGGGTCGAGACACGCCGGGTGCGGCGTCCGGTCCGGGGTAGTGCTCAGATGTCGCGGCGGCGGCCGTGGCGGCGTGGGCCACCCGGCTCGGGCGTCGTACCCGTAGTCGTCCGTTCCCCGACCCTTGGGGGTTTTGTGGTCCGTATCCGGGTTCTGGTGGTCGACGACCACCGCATCTTCGCCGAGTCTCTGGCAGCCGCGCTCGCGGCCGAGCCGGACGTGGACGTGTCCGCGGCCGGCAGCGGTCCCGCCGCCACGCGCTGCCTCGACCGCGCGGCGGCCGAGGGCCGCCGCTTCGACGTGCTGCTCGTCGACGCCGACCTCGGCGGCGCGACCGGCGCCGTGCCCGCCCCGCGGGCGCCGGGCTCCGGGCCGCCGCCGCCCGTCTCGGACGGGATCGCGCTGGTCGCCGGGGTGCGCGTCGCCCACCCCGGGGTGCGCACGGTGGTCCTCGCCGAGCGCGACGACCCCCGCCGGGCGGCGCTCGCCCTCCAGGCCGGGGCCTCCGGGTGGGTGGCGAAGGACTGCTCCCTCTCGCGCCTGCTGGCCGTCGTACGGGGGGTGCTGCGCGAGGAGACGCACCTGCCGCCCGCGCTGCTCACCGGCGTACTGCGGGAGCTGACGGCCGCGCGCAAGCACCGCAGCGACAGCGAGCGGCTCGTGGAGTCCCTCACCCCGCGCGAGCACGAGGTGCTGCGCTGCATGGTGGCGGGACTGGGCCGCAAGGACGTGGCCGCCCGGCTGTTCCTGTCCCCGCACACCGTCCGCACCCACATGCAGAACGTGCTGGGCAAGCTCGGCGTGCACTCCACCCTGGCCGCCGTGGCCCTGGCCCGGCGGGCCGGCGTGCGTCCCGCGGAACTAGCCGGGGATGTTGTCGAACGGAGCGGTCAGCTGGCGTAGCAGCGCCGCGAGGTCGCCGCGCTGGGCGGTGGAGAGCTGGGCCAGGATCGCGCGTTCCTGGGCCAGCAGCCCGGCGAGCGACTGGTCGGCGCGGTCGCGCCCCTCGGGGGTGAGCCGGACCAGCACCCCGCGCCGGTCGCTGGGGTCCGGAAGCCGCTCGACCAGGCCCTTCTTGGCCAGCCGGTCGATGCGGTTCGTCATGGTGCCCGAGGTGACGAGCGTCTGCGTCAGCAGCTGGCCGGGGGAGAGCTGGTAGGGCGCGCCGGCGCGCCGCAGCGAGGTCAGGACGTCGAACTCCCACGGCTCCAGGCCGTGCTCGGAGAAGGCCAGCCTGCGGGCGCGGTCGAGGTGGCGCGCGAGCCGGCTGACGCGGCTGAGCACTTCGAGCGGTTCCACGTCGAGGTCAGGGCGCTCTCGCCGCCATGCCGCGACCAGTCGGTCGACCTCGTCCTCCATGCGGATCAGTGTAAGGGGTCTGTCGATATGAAGTCTCTTGAGATCGAGAATCTTGACATCGAGAGATAACTGGGCGGAGCATGGGGCAGAGAGGGGCCGTCAAGGCGGCTTCCGCTTCCGCCCGTCCCACGAGCAGGGAGGCTCGAACATGCATTCCGACACCGCTCCGGCGGCGCGCTCCGGCGCGGCAGGCGCCGCGCCCGAAGGCCCGGACCCCGACGGCCCCGCGGCCCCGGCCCCCACCTGGGACCCCCAGCAGTACCTCCGCCACGCCGGGCACCGCGCGCGCCCCTTCCTCGACCTGCTGGCCCGCATACCGGAGCTGCCCGCCGCCCCCGCCCGCATCGCGGACCTCGGCTGCGGCCCCGGCAACGTCACCGCGCTGCTCAGCGAGCGCTGGCCCGACGCCCGCGTGAGCGGCTACGACCTGTCCCCGGAGATGCTCCGCCGCGCCGAGGCCGAATACGCCGGACCCACCCCCGGCGGCGGCAGCCTCGACTTCCGCCACGGCGACCTGGCGGGCTGGACGCCCGGGGAGACCTACGACCTGATCGTCTCCAACGCCGCCCTCCAGTGGGTGCCCGGCCACGCCGGCTCCTTCGCCCGCTGGATCGACGGCCTGCGCCCCGGCGGCACCTTCGCCTTCCAGATCCCCGGCAACTTCACCGCCCCCAGCCACCGCCTGCTCGCCGAGCTCTGCGACACCGCCCGGTGGCGCGAACGCCTCGGCGGCCACGGCGCCCGCTACGTCCACATCCTCGACCCCGGCGAGTACCTCGACCGCCTCACCGGGCTCGGCTGCGCCGCCGACGTGTGGGAGACCACCTACCACCAGCTCCTCCAGGGCCCCGACCCCGTCCTGGACTGGGTCAAGGGCACCGCCCTGCGGCCCGTCCTGACCGCGCTGGGCGACGACCGGGCCGCCGTCGAGGACTTCCTGGCCGAATACCGCGAGGTCCTGCGCGAGGCCTACCCGGCCGGGCCGCGCGGCACCGTCTTCCCGTTCCGCCGCGTCTTCGCCGTCGCCCGCAAGGAGGCCCGGGCGTGCTGAGCTCGCTCGACCACGTCCAGCTCGCCGCGCCCGCCGGCTCCGAGGCCGCCCTGCGCGCCTACTACGGCGACGTGCTCGGCATGACGGAGGTCCCCAAGCCCGCCGTCCTCGCCGCGCGCGGCGGCTGCTGGTTCGCCGCCGGGACCGTGCGGCTGCACCTCGGGATCGAAGAGGACTTCCGGCCCGCCCGCAAGGCGCACCCCGGACTGCGGGTGACCGGCATCGAGGACTACGCCCGCAGACTCCGCGCGGGCGGGGCCGAAGTGGTCTGGGACGGGGACCTGCCCGGCCACCGCCGGTTCTACTCCGAGGACCCCGTCGGCAACCGGCTGGAGTTCCTGGAACCGCACGAGTCCCCGGAACCGCACGAGTCCCCGGAACCGCACGAGTCCCCGGAACCGCACGAGTCCCCGGAACCGCTCGTCCCGACGGCCTGAGCGGACCCGCACAAACGAGGGCGCCCCGCCCCGGGGATCCCGGAGCGGGGCGCCGACGCACGTACCGCGTACGTCCTCAGCTCTTGCGGTGGCCCACCAGGCGCGGTCTGGCCTCCAGGTTCTCCAGCCCGTGCCAGGCAAGGTTCACCAGGTGCGCCGCGACCTCCGCCTTCTTCGGCCGGCGCGTCTCCAGCCACCACTGGCCCGTCAGCGCCACCATGCCCACCAGCGCCTGCGCGTACAGCGGCGCCAGCTTCGGATCGAAGCCCCGGGCCTTGAACTCCAGCCCGAGGATGTCCTCCACCTGCGTGGCGATGTCACTGATCAGCGAGGCGAACGTACCCGTCGACTGGGCCACCGGGGAGTCCCGCACCAGGATCCGGAAGCCGTCCGTGTAGTTCTCGATGTAGTCCAGGAGCGCGAAGGCCGCCTGTTCCAGCAGCTCGCGCGGGTGCCCGGCCGTCAGCGCCCCCGTCACCCCGTCCAGCAGCTGGCGCATCTCGCGGTCCACGACCACCGCGTACAAGCCCTCCTTGCCGCCGAAGTGTTCGTACACCACCGGCTTGGACACCCCGGCCTTCGCCGCGATCTCCTCCACCGACGTGCCCTCGAAACCCTTTTCCGCGAAGAGGGTGCGGCCGATGTCCAGCAGTTGCTGACGCCGTTCGGCGCCCGTCATACGGACCCGGCGACCGCGCCGGGGCTTGTCGCTGCTGGAACTGCTGCCGTCGATCGCCACGTCCCCCATCATGCCGCGTTCGACGTCTTTTCCTTGCGCCGGGCGTCGATGCGGTCCACCGACGGCCAGCGCACGTCCGTGGCCCAGCCGAGCTGCTCGAACCAGCGGATCAGGCGCGCGCTGGAGTCGACCTGGCCGCGCAGGACGCCGTGCCGCGCCGACGTCGGGTCGGCGTGGTGCAGGTTGTGCCAGGACTCCCCGCACGACAGCACCGCCAGCCACCACACGTTGCCGCTGCGGTCCCGGGACTTGAACGGCCGCTTGCCCACCGCGTGACAGATCGAGTTGATCGACCACGTCACGTGGTGCAGCAGCGCCACGCGCACCAGCGAACCCCAGAAGAATGCCGTGAACGCCCCCCACCAGGACATCGTCACCAGACCGCCCACCACCGGCGGGATGGCCAGCGAGACGATCGTCCACAGCACGAAGTCCCGGGAGATCCGCCGGATCGCCGGGTCCTTGATCAGGTCCGGGGCGTACTTCTGCTGGTCGGTCTGCTCCTCGTCGAAGAGCCAGCCGATGTGCGCCCACCACAGGCCCTTCATCAGCGCCGGCACCGTCTCGCCGAACCGCCACGGCGAATGCGGGTCGCCCTCGTGGTCCGAGTACTTGTGGTGCTTGCGGTGGTCCGCCACCCAGCGCACCACCGGCCCCTCCACCGCCATCGACCCCATGACCGCCAGCGCGATCCGCAGCGGCCGCTTCGCCTTGAAGGAGCCGTGCGTGAAGTAGCGGTGGAAACCGATGGTGATGCCGTGGCAGGCCAGGAAGTACATGAACACCATCAGGCCGACGTCCAGCCAGCTCACCCCCCAGCCCCAGGTCAGCGGCACCGCCGCCAGCAGGGCCACGAAGGGCACCGTGATGAAGAGCAGCAGCGCGATCTGCTCCACCGACCGCTTCTGCTCACCGCCGAGCGTGGCGGACGGCGGGGCGTCCTCGATCAGATCGGGACCGATGGTCATGGGCTTCCCCTGGGGGGTGAGGAGTCGGGGGGCCGCAGCAGCGGACCCTACGGATCCGTAACCTACGGCATCGTAAGTATGGCAAAGGTGAACGCCGGGGCAAGGGGAGCACGCCCGCGCCCCGCGCCTTCCCCCGGCCGCCGCCCCCGCGTTCCCCCGTCCGCCGCCCCCGCCGGCCCCCGCCCGCCGACCCCGTGTTCCCCCGCCCGGCGCGGCCCGGCGTCCACCTGTCGGCCGCGCTGCCGGGGCACGAGTACGGGCCACCTATCCTGGTGTCGTCGGACAGCGCGGTCCGCACGGGCAGCCCGGGCTGCGCATCAGGAGGCACCGCCGCCGCACGCGTCCCGGGAGCCCACAGCCCAGTAGCGCTCGAACACTGCAAGGAGCCGCACCTGTGAGCAGTGCTGACCAGGCCGCCCAGGCCCCCGTCACCCCCACCTCCGCGACCTCGGCGGAAACGGCGAACGCGGAGCTGCGCGCCGACATCCGCCGCCTCGGCGACCTCCTCGGGGAGACCCTCGTACGCCAGGAGGGCCAGGACCTCCTCGACCTCGTCGAACGCGTGCGCGCCCTGACCCGGACCGACGGCGAAGCCGCCGCCGCCCTCCTCGGCGACACCGACCTGGAGACCGCCGCCAAGCTGGTGCGCGCCTTCTCCACCTACTTCCACCTCGCCAACGTCACCGAACAGGTGCACCGCGGCAAGGAACTGCGCGCCCACCGTGCCGCCGAGGGCGGGCTCCTCGCCCGCACCGCCGACATGCTCAAGGACGCCGACCCCGAACACCTGCGCGAGACGGTCAAGAACCTCAACGTGCGGCCCGTCTTCACCGCCCACCCCACCGAGGCGGCCCGCCGCAGCGTCCTGAACAAGCTGCGCCGCATCGCCGCCCTCCTGGAGGAGCCGGTCTCCGGCGCCGGCGAGCGCCGCCGCCACGACCTGCGCCTGGCCGAGAACATCGACCTCGTCTGGCAGACCGACGAACTGCGCGTGGTCCGCCCGGAGCCCGCCGACGAGGCCCGCAACGCCATCTACTACCTCGACGAGCTGCACGCCGGGGCCGTCGGCGACGTCCTGGAGGACCTCGCCGCCGAGCTCCAGCGCGTCGGCGTCGAGCTGCCCGCGGGCACCCGCCCGCTCACCTTCGGCACCTGGATCGGCGGTGACCGCGACGGCAACCCCAACGTCACCCCCGAGGTCACCCGCGACGTCCTGATCCTCCAGCACGAGCACGGCATCACCGACGCCCTCGAACTCGTCGACTTCCTGCGCGGGCTGCTGTCGAACTCGATCCGCTACACCGGCGCCACCGAGGAACTCCTCACCTCCCTCCAGGCCGACCTGGAGCGCCTCCCGGAGATCAGCCCCCGCTACAAGCGCCTCAACGCCGAGGAGCCCTACCGGCTCAAGGCCACCTGCGTGCGCCAGAAGCTCGTCAACACCCGCGAGCGCCTCGCCAAGGGCACCCCCCACGAGGAGGGCCGCGACTACCTCGGCACCGCCGAGCTGCTCACCGACCTCACCCTCATCCAGACCTCCCTGCGCGAACACCGCGGCGCGCTCTTCGCCGACGGCCGCATGGACCGCACCATCCGCACCCTGGCCGCCTTCGGCCTCCAGCTCGCCACCATGGACGTGCGCGAGCACGCGGACGCCCACCACCACGCGCTGGGCCAGCTCTTCGACCGGCTCGGCGAGGAGTCCTGGCGCTACGCCGACATGCCGCGCGACTACCGGCAGAAGCTCCTCGCCAAGGAACTGCGCTCGCGCCGCCCCCTCGCCCCCACCCCGGCCCCCCTCGACGCGGCCGGCCACAAGACGCTCGGCGTCTTCCGGGCCGTCAAGGACGCCTTCGAGAAGTTCGGCCCCGAGGTCATCGAGTCGTACATCATCTCGATGTGCCAGGGCGCCGACGACGTCTTCGCCGCCGCCGTCCTCGCCCGCGAGGCCGGCCTCATCGACCTGCACGCCGGCTGGGCCAAGATCGGCATCGTGCCGCTCCTGGAGACCACGGACGAGCTGCGCGCCGCCGACGTCATCCTCGACGAGATGCTCGCCGACCCCTCCTACCGGCGCCTGGTCTCGCTCCGCGGCGACGTGCAGGAGGTCATGCTCGGCTACTCCGACTCCTCCAAGTTCGGCGGCATCACCACCAGCCAGTGGGAGATCCACCGCGCCCAGCGCCGGCTGCGCGACGTCGCCCACCGCTACGGGGTCCGCCTGCGCCTCTTCCACGGCCGCGGCGGCACCGTCGGCCGGGGCGGCGGCCCCTCGCACGACGCGATCCTCGCGCAGCCCTGGGGCACCCTGGAGGGCGAGATCAAGGTCACCGAGCAGGGCGAGGTCATCTCCGACAAGTACCTCGTCCCCTCCCTGGCGCGCGAGAACCTGGAGCTGACCGTCGCGGCCACCCTCCAGGCCTCCGCCCTGCACACCGCCCCCCGCCAGTCCGACGACGACCTGGCCCGCTGGGACGCGGCCATGGACATCGTCTCGGACGCCGCGCACGGCGCCTACCGCGCGCTGGTCGAGGACCCGGACCTGCCCTCGTACTTCTTCGCGGCCACCCCCGTCGACCAGCTCGCCGACCTGCACCTGGGCTCGCGGCCCTCGCGCCGCCCCGACTCCGGCGCCGGCCTCGACGGGCTGCGGGCCATCCCGTGGGTGTTCGGCTGGACCCAGTCCCGCCAGATCGTCCCCGGCTGGTACGGCGTCGGTTCCGGCCTCAAGGCCCTGCGCGAGGCCGGCCAGGACGCCTCCCTCGCCGAGATGGGCGAGCGCTGGCACTTCTTCCGCAACTTCCTGTCCAACGTCGAGATGACGCTGGCCAAGACCGACCTGCGGATCGCCCGCCACTACGTCGACACCCTCGTGCCCGAGGAGCTCAAGCACGTCTTCGCCCGCATCGAGGCCGAGCACGAACTCACCGTCCGCGAGGTGCTGCGCATCACGGGCGGCAAGAAGCTGCTGGACTCCAACCCGGTCCTCCAGCAGACCTTCGCCGTCCGCGACGCCTACCTGGACCCGATCTCCTACCTCCAGGTCTCCCTGCTGGCCCGCCAGCGCGCCGCCGCCGCCCGCGGCGAGGAGCCGGACCCGCTGCTGGCCCGCGCCCTGCTGCTCACCGTCAACGGCGTCGCCGCCGGCCTGCGCAACACCGGCTGACCCGTCCCGCACGCGGGAAGGCCCCCGCCACCGGATCCCTCCGGTGGCGGGGGCCTTCCCGTACGCCCTGAGCCTCGTACGCCCTGAGCCTTGTACGCCCTACGAGTTGTACGTCGACTGCGCCCGCTCCAGGCCCTCCTGGACCAGGCACTCCACGGCGTCCGCGGAGCGGTCCACGAACCAGTCCAGCTCCTTGCGCTCGGTGGACGAGAAGTCCTTCAGGACGAAGTCCGCGACCTGCATGCGGCCCGGCGGGCGCCCGATGCCGCAGCGCACCCGGTGGTAGTCCGGGCCCATCGCCTTCGTCATCGACTTCAGGCCGTTGTGCCCGTTGTCCCCGCCGCCCAGCTTCAGGCGCAGCGTCGGGTAGTCGATGTCCAGCTCGTCGTGGACGGCGACGATCCGCTCCAGCGGCACCTTGTAGAAGTCGCGCAGCGCCGTCACGGGACCGCCCGACAGGTTCATGAACGACATGGGCTTGGCCAGCACCACGCGCCGGTTCGCCGGGCCGGGCGGTCCCATGCGGCCCTCGACGACCTGGGCGCGGGCCTTGTGCGCCTTGAACTTGCCGCCGATCCGCTCGGCCAGCAGGTCGGCCACCATGAAGCCGATGTTGTGGCGGTTGCCGGCGTACTCCGGTCCGGGGTTCCCGAGACCGACGATCAGCCAGGGCGCCGCGTCGTCCGACATCAAAAGCTCCTTAAGTGCCTGGAACGAAGACGACCGCCGTCCCGCTCCAGTGGAGCCGGACGGCGGTCGGTCAGCAACTGCTGAGGGGGTGGGGCGAGGCTCAGGCCTCGGTGCCCTCGGCGTCGGCGGCCGGCTCCTCGGCCTGCGGGGCGACGACCTGGAGGACGGCGATGTCACCGTCGACGGCCAGGGTGGTGCCCTTCGGGAGGACCAGGTCCTTGGCGTGGATGGTGGCGCCGGCCTCGAGGCCCGCGATGGAGACGGTGACCTCGGTCGGGATGTGGGTGGCCTCGGCCTCGACGGAGATGGTGTTCTGGAGGGTCTCCAGCATGTTGCCGCCGGCGGCCAGCTCGCCCTCGGTGACGATCGCGACGTCGACGGTGACCTTCTCGCCCTTCTTGACGATGAGGAAGTCGACGTGGGAGATCGAGCGCTTCAGCGGGTGCTTCTGCACGGCCTTCGGGATGACCAGCTCGGTGCCGGCGTCGCCGAGGTCCAGGGAGAGCAGGACGTTCGGGGTGCGCAGCGCCAGCTGGAGGGCGTGGGCGTCGACGTTCACGTGCTTCGGCTCGGTGCCGTGGCCGTAGATGACACCGGGGGTCAGGGCGTCGCGACGGGCCTGGCGGGCGGAGCCCTTGCCGAAGGTGTCACGGATCTTGGCGGAAAGCTTGACCTCGGACATGCTCACTCCTCGTGGGGTGACGGAAATGGGACGACGGTCACCCGGCCGGAACGGCCTGCTACGAAGAGCGCGTCGATAACGGAGCGTCCGGACCCGGAATACGGGTACGGCCTCCCTCGCCGAGCAACTCATGGAGTGTACCCGGGGAGGGAGGCCGTACCAAAAAGGATCTACGGAGCAGTGGTTACTGCTGCTCCTCGAAGAGGCTGGTGACCGAGCCGTCCTCGAAGACCTCGCGCACCGCGCGCGCGACCATCGGGGCGATCGACAGGACCGTGATCTTGTCGAGCTCCAGGTCCGAGGGGTCCGGGAGGGTGTTCGTGAAGACGAACTCGCTGACCTTGGAGTTCTTCAGGCGGTCGGCGGCCGGGCCCGACAGGATGCCGTGCGTGGCCGTCACGATGACGTCCTCGGCGCCGTGCGCGAAGAGCGCGTCGGCCGCGGCGCAGATGGTGCCGCCGGTGTCGATCATGTCGTCGACCAGGACGCAGACGCGGCCCTTGACCTCACCGACGACCTCGTGGACGGTCACCTGGTTGGCGACGTCCTTGTCGCGGCGCTTGTGCACGATGGCCAGCGGCGCGTCCAGACGGTCGCACCAGCGGTCGGCGACGCGCACGCGGCCGGCGTCCGGGGAGACGATCGTCAGCTTGCTGCGGTCCACCTTGGCGCCGACGTAGTCCGCGAGGACCGACAGGGCGGAGAGGTGGTCGACCGGGCCGTCGAAGAAGCCCTGGATCTGGTCGGTGTGCAGGTCGACCGTGAGGATGCGGTCCGCACCCGAGGTCTTCAGCAGGTCCGCGACCAGGCGGGCCGAGATCGGCTCGCGGCCCTTGTGCTTCTTGTCCTGACGGGCGTAGCCGTAGGACGGGATGATCACGGTGATGGAGCGTGCCGACGCGCGCTTCAGCGCGTCGATCATGATCAGCTGCTCCATGATCCACTTGTTGATCGGAGCCGTGTGGCTCTGGATCAGGAAGCAGTCCGCGCCACGGGCCGACTCCTGGAAGCGGACGTAGATCTCACCGTTCGCGAAGTCGAAAGCCTTGGTCGGCACGATGCTGACCCCCAGCTGGTGCGCGACCTCCTCGGCCAGCTCGGGGTGGGCGCGGCCGGAGAAGAGCATCAGCTTCTTCTCGCCGGTCGTCTTGATCCCGGTCACAGCACAGTCTCCTCAGACGTGTTGAAAGCTGCTCGCCCCCGTGTGCGTCCGTCCCGCACACGGTGAGCCAGCCGAATTGCGTGCACCTATCACGGTACGCCGTCCCGGGCGTACCCGTTTCCGGCCAGTTCACCTCAAGGGCGGCCGGAGTCCCCCTCCGGCGAGGACTGCGCCGCCGTCGCGGCGGCGCTGCCGGGACGCTTGCGGGCCACCCAGCCCTCGATATTCCGCTGCTGGCCCCGGGCCACGGCCAGGGCGCCGGCCGGCACGTCCTTCGTGATGACCGACCCGGCGGCCGTGTAGGCCCCGTCCCCGATGGTGACGGGCGCCACAAACATGTTGTCCGAACCCGTCTTGCAGTGTGAGCCGACGGTCGTGTGGTGCTTGTGTTCGCCGTCGTAGTTCACGAACACGCTGGCCGCGCCGATGTTCGTGTACTCGCCGATCGTCGCGTCGCCCACGTACGACAGGTGCGGCACCTTGGTGCCCTCGCCGATCGTCGCGTTCTTCATCTCGACGTACGTGCCGGCCTTCGCCTTCAGGCCGAGGTTCGTGCCGGGCCGCAGGTACGCGAAGGGGCCGACGCTCGCCTGCTCCCCGATCACGGCGCCGTCCGCCACGGTGTTGTCCACGCGGGCGCCCGCGCCCACCCGGGTGTCCTTCAGCCGGGTGTTGGGGCCGACCTCGGCGCCCTCGGCGACGTGCGTGGCGCCCAAAAGCTGGGTGCCCGGGTGGATCAGGGCGTCCTGGCCGAAGGTCACCGTCACGTCCACGAAGGTGCTCGCCGGGTCCACGACCGTCACGCCCGCGAGCATCGCCCGCTCCAGCAGGCGCGCGTTCAGCAGGGCGCGGGCCTCGGCCAGCTGCACCCGGTTGTTGATCCCGAGGATCTCGCGGTGGTCCGGCCCGACCGCGGCGCCGACGCGGTGGCCCGCTTCGCGCAGGATGCCGAGCACGTCGGTGAGGTACTCCTCGCCCTGGCTGTTGTCGGTGCGGACCTTGCCGAGGGCGTCCGCGAGGAGCTTGCCGTCGAAGGCGAAGACGCCGGAGTTGATCTCGCGGATGGCGCGCTGGGCGTCGGTGGCGTCCTTGTGCTCGACGATGGCCGTCACTGCGCCGGTGGCGCCGTCGCGCACGATGCGGCCGTAGCCGGTCGAGTCGGGCACCTCGGCGGTGAGCACGGTGACGGCGTTGCCGTCGGCGCCGTGCGTGGCCGCGAGGGCGTGCAGCGTCCGTCCGGTCAGCAGCGGGGTGTCGCCGCAGACCACGATCACGGTTCCGTCGACCGGGCCGCCGAGCTCTTCGAGGGCCATCCGGACGGCGTGCCCGGTGCCGTTCTGCTCGTGCTGCACGGCGGTGCGGACACCGGCGTCCGCGGCGGCGAGGTGCGCGGTGACCTGCTCGCGCGCGTGGCCGACGACGACCACGAGGTGCGCGGGGTCGAGCTCGCGGGAGGCGGCGACGACGTGACCGACGAGCGAGCGCCCGCTGATCTCGTGCAGGACCTTGGGGGTGGCCGACTTCATGCGGGTGCCTTCACCCGCTGCGAGTACGACGACGGCTGCCGGGCGGGTTGCGCTCACGGGTGTGCCCTTCGGCTTCGGGGGTGGACCCAGGAAGGATAGCGGGGGGCCAACACCCGCAAACGAAGGCGGGTCCCGACCGTGAAGGTCAGGACCCGAACGTGCAAGGCTCCCCCGCCAGGACTCGAACCCGGACATAAGGCACCAAAAGCCTCAGTGCTGCCAATTACACCACAGGGGACTGGTGATGACCCGATCGGACATCACGCCCGTCTGATCAGGTCGACGGCTCCTACTATGCCGCACCAAGCCGCCCCGATGCGACGGTGGATGTCGGCGCCATGTCGGCGCTTCGGCTGACGTGAAGGGCCGGACAGGCCGGCCGCGACGGCCGGGGGCTGCCCGGAAATCCCTTCGCCGGCGTGCCGTGGGGCCTGCGTACGCTGGACGGCATGACCGGTACGGGGGAAGAGCGTGGTGGGGCGGGGCGGGACGGCCCCTGGTGGTGGGAGCGGCGGCGGGCCGCCCTCCTGGACGTGGGGCTCGCCGCGGTGTCCGCCGCCGAGTGCGGTGTGGAAGGGGTGGGCTTCGCCCGTGAGGCGGGCATCCCGGTGCCGCTCGGGGTGCTGTTCGGGATCGCCGTGGGGTCCGTGCTGCTGCTGCGGCGGCGTTGGCCCATCGCCGTGGTGCTGGTCGGCATCGCGGTCTCACCGGCCGCGATGGGTTTCCTGCTCGGGGTGGTCGGCCTCTACACCCTCGCCGCCTGCGAGGTGCCCCGGCGGATCACCGCCACCCTGACCGCGATGTCGCTGGCCGGCACCTTCGTGGTGATGTACCTGCGCACCCGGGGGGACCTGGAGGGGGACACCACCCTGGTGCTGGTGCTCTCCGTGTTCGTGGCGGTGGCGCTGACCGTGCCGCCCGTCCTGCTGGGCCTCTACATAGGGGCGCGGCGGCGGCTGATGGAGAGCCTCCAGGAGCGGGCGGATTCGCTGGAGCGGGAGCTGTCGCTGCTCGCCGACCGGGCGGAGGAGCGGGCCGAATGGGCCCGTACGGAGGAGCGCACGCGGATCGCGCGCGAGATGCACGACGTGGTGGCGCACCGGGTGTCGCTGATGGTGGTGCACGCGGCGGCGCTCCAGGCGGTGGCGGCGAAGGACCCCGTCAAGGCGGCGCGCAACGCCGCGCTGGTCGGGGACATGGGCCGCCAGGCCCTGACGGAGCTGCGGGAGATGCTCGGCGTGCTGCGCGCCGAGGCGCCCAGGCCCAGGCCGGCGGCGGCGGTGGCCGCGCCGGTGGCGCTGGCGGGGAGTTTCGACGACGGGCCCTCGCTGGAGGGGCTGGAGGCGCTGGTCGGGCAGTCGCGGGCGGCCGGGATGGCCGTCGAGGTGCTCGTGGACGGTGAGCCGTCGGGCTATCCGGCGGAGGTCGAGCAGACGGCGTACCGGGTGGTGCAGGAGGCGCTGACCAACTGCCACAAGCACGCCCCGGGCGCGCGGGTCGTCGTACGGCTCGCGCACCGGGAGGGGGAGGTCGCCATGCAGGTGCAGAACGGGCCCTGCGGGGCGGACGTGGAGCAGCCCGGGCTGCCCAGCGGCGGCAACGGCCTGCTGGGGATGCGCGAGCGGGTGCTGGCGCTGGGGGGCGTGTTCGTGTCCGGGCCGACGGAGGAGGGCGGCTTCAAGGTGTCGGCGGTGCTGCCGACGGCCCGCTAGGACCGGGGCCGTCGGGGGCGGAGGGCCGTCGGGGGCGGGGCCGCCGGTCAGGGCTCCGTGCTGAGGCGGGCCGGCTGGAGGCCGGTCAGGAGGAGGGTCAGGGCCTCGTCGAGGCCGGAGCCCAGGTACCAGTCGCCCGTGTGGTCGATCCCGTAGACCCGGCCCTCGCGGTCGATGGCGAGGTGGGAGCCGCCGTCGGCGTCGGTGCCGAGCGGGCAGAGCTGGGTGGACAGGGCCCGGCCCAGGTCGGCGAAGGTGCGGGCCAGGTGCAGGCCGGACAGCGGGTCGACGCGCAGGGTGGCGGGCGCTATCTGGCGGCCCGGCCCGGGGCCGGTCACCGTCAGCCCGCCGAATTCGGCCCAGGCCTCGACGGCCGCCGGGAAGACGGCGTGCCGGTGTCCGGCGGGGGTGGTGTGGTCGCGCAGGGCGCCGGCCCAGTATTCGGCCTGCTTGATGTCCCAGCGGCCGGGCTCCCAGCCGGCGGTGCGCAGGGCCGCGTCCACCGGGCCCGGGAAGCGGGTCGCGGAGGAGCGGTCGTAGGAGGCGGAGGAGGCGGTCATGGCTGCTACTCGGGGTGGGTGAGGTCGACGGGGCGTACGCCGAAGTGGGTGAGGAGCGCGTCGCAGGAGCGGCAGGGCGGCGCGTAGCTGCCGTGCAGCGGGTCGCCGTCCTCGCGGATGCGGCGGGCGGTGATGCGGGAGTGCTTGAGGGATCGGCGGGCCTCGCTCGCGGTCAGTGGCTTGCGGGAGGCGCGCCGGCTGCGGGCGCCCTCGACGGCGGCGAGGTGGCGGGAGAGCAGGAGCGCCTCGGGACACCGTCCGGTGAAGCGTTCCCGCTGGCCGCTGGTCAGGGTGTCGAGGAAGTCCTGGACGAGCGGGTGCAGGACGGGCGGCCGGTCGCCCTTGCCTGCGGTTCCGGTGAGGGTCTCGCCGCGGACGGAGAGGGCGGCGGCGACGGTCGGCAGGATCCCGTCGCGGCGGAAGCGCAGGACGGGCGGCGGGGTGGGGCCGTCGGTGCTGCTCCAGCGCAGCCGGGGATCGCCGGCGGGGCCGGCTTCCGCCGGTTCGGCGTGGTCCGTGCGGTCCGCCCGGCTTGCCGGATTGTGCGTGGTCGCCGTCTGCATGGTCGCTTCTTCCCTCCCGTGGCCGCGGTGGTGGCCGCTGTCGCGCACGCCCCCGTGCCGCGGGGACAGCCTGTCAAATGTCCCCTGTGGTGTGGAAGCGGGGTCGAATATTCGTATCAATTCGGATGTTCCCGCCCCGTACGCGGGCGCGTGGCTCGTGGGCGGCCGGGGGCCTTGCCCGACCACATAGGCTGTGGTGAACCAGCCAGATCCAGCAGGGGGCTACCGCCATGACGACAGGTCGGCTCGGGCAGCAGGCCGCGCCACCCAACGCCGCTTACTCGGGGCAGGTCGTGCACTTCCCGGACCCGGTCCGGGCCGCCCGCCATCCCCATGGAGTGCGGATGGACGGGGACGGTCATCCCGACTTCTCGCGGTACGCGCGCGCGGCGGTGGAGATCGCCGAGCCGCCGGAGGGCTTCGGCGTGGACGAGCTGCGCCTGACGGACATCGTGTCCGCCAACGCGGCGATGCGGGAGTCCGGGCACGCCCTGTGGGACACGGTCGGCCCGGTGGCGACGCCGCACGGCTGGACCTGGCACCACGTGGCCGCGTCGCGGCGCATGGAGCTGGTGCCGGTCGAGGTGAAGGCGCTGCTGCGGCACCACGCCGGTCTGGCGACGGCCCCGGTGGACCACGACAAGCGCGGCACCCGGCCGCTCCAGGAGTCCCGTCCGGTGCATCTGGAACTGCCGAAGACCCTGGTGTCGGTCTCCGAGCAGCAGGTGCAGGGCGTCGAGGAGGACCTCGGCTACCGGCTGCCGGAGGCGTACCGCTCGTTCCTGAAGGCGGCGGGCGGCTGCGCGCCGTCCGGCGCCGGGCTGTTCGCGGAGCTGGGGATGCTGGTGGACCAGCCGTTCCTGACGGTCCGCGAGGAGGCGGCGGTCAACGACCTCGTCTACGTCAACAAGTGCTTGCGGGACCACCTGACGAAGGACTACCTGTGCGTGGCCTTCGTACAGGGCGGGCTGCTCGCGGTGAAGGTCAGGGGCGAGGGCGCCGGCTCCGTCTGGTTCTCCCCCTACGACGACGCCCGCGACCGGGACGGCTGGTCCGTCCAGGAGCGGGTGGAGCGGCTGCTGCTGCCGTGCGGTGCCGATTTCGATGCCTTCCTGGAGGGACTGGCGGGCAACCCGCCGGAGCTGGAAACGGTGGCCGGTCTGATGGTGGACGGCGGATTCGCACGCTCGGTTCCGGTGACCGACGCCGCGTTGGGTGAGGGGTGATCGCGGCGTGGTGACGTTCGCGCAGGCGCAGGAGCGCGCCGAAGAGTGGATCAACGGGGACGTGCCCGCGTACCAGCACCGTGAGGTGCGGGTACGGGAGTTCGGGCTGGGCTTCGTGGTGTGGGCCGAGGACCGGCCCGCCGGGCCGGTGTCGGGCGGGGGCCGCCAGCGGCTGGTCATCGCCC
The DNA here is from genome assembly GCF_042890765.1 of Streptomyces sp. NPDC002032. Lineage (NCBI taxonomy): Bacteria > Bacillati > Actinomycetota > Actinomycetes > Kitasatosporales > Streptomycetaceae > Streptomyces > Streptomyces sp. NPDC002032. The sequence continues at coordinate 239,122 of NZ_JBIASM010000008.1, forward strand.
GGGACAGCGGCGAGGTGACCCTGTGGCCGGGGCTGCCGGTCGGCGAGGTGATCCGGCGCTACGAGGAGGAGTACGGGGCGGCCGCGACGGCGGCGGCCTCGCAGGCCTCGGTGCCGCAGCCGCGGATCGACGCGGAGCAGACCTCCTTCATGCTGAGCCCGCCGGAGTGGCTCCAGGAGGCGGCGGACCGGGCGGGGATCCCGCCGGCGGCGCCGGCTGCTCCGGCCGCGCCGGCGCCGGGCCGCCCCGGCCCGCAGGTTCCGCATGAGCCGACCGCCAACGACGGGGTGCCCTCCGGGGCCACGCCGTGGGCCGGCACCGATGTGAACTCCGGGGCCGACGAGGCCTCCGTACCGCTGCCCGCGACGGTGTTCGCGCCGCCGCTGTCCGGCTCGGACCTGGAGGAGCGCCCGTCGGGCCCCGGGGTGGCCCCGGAGGCGAAGACCACGCTGATGGCGGGCGGCAGCCAGCTGCCGAGGACGGCCGTGGCACCGGCTCTGGGACTCGGGGCCGAGGCGGCCGACATCGCCGACGCGCCGACGAGCAGGGCGCACGTCTCGCGGCCGGGTGCGCCGGGTGCGCCGGGGGCTCCGGGTGCTCCGGGTGCTCCGGGTGCGCCGCAGCCGCCGGTGGCTCCCGCGCCGCCCGGTGCTCCGGGTGGGCCCGGTGCGCCCGGGAACGCGCCGCAGTACGCCGCGACGATGCTGGCCGGTCCGGCCGTGGTGCAGCCGCCGCGGCCGCCGCAGCCGCCCGGTCCGCCGACGCCTCCCGGTCCGCCGGGCGTGCCCGGTGCGCCTGGGGCGCCGACGCCTCCCGGTCCGCCGGGGGCTCCCGGTGCGCCCGGAGCCCCCGGTGGGGGGATCGACCATGCCGCGACGATGCTGGCCGGTCCCGCCGTGGTGCAGCCGCCGCGGCCGCCGGGTGCGCCCGGTGCGCCGACGCCTCCCGGTCCGCCGGGGGCCCCCGGTGTGCCGGGGGTTCCTGGTGGGGGGATCGACCATGCCGCGACGATGCTGGCCGGTCCCGCCGTGGTGCAGCCGCCGCGGCCGCCGGGTGCACCCGGTGCGCCGACGCCTCCCGGTCCGCCCGGCGCTCCCGGAGCCCCCGGTGGGGGGATCGACCACGCCGCGACGATGCTCGCCGGTCCCGCCGCCGTGCCGCCGCCCGGCGCCCCCGGAGCTCCCGGAGCTCCCGGCGGGGGCCGGCCGGCCGCGCCGCAGCCCCCGGCGCCGTCCGGCGTGCCCACGGTCGGGCCCGGCTACCAGGCCGTGCTGCGCTACCGTGCGCCCGACGGCTCCGAGCAGCAGCTCATCCGCCGCTCGGCGCCCGGCACCCCGCACCCCGAGTGGCAGATCCTGTACGAGCTCCGCGCGATGAACGTGCCGCCCCAGCAGGTGCTGGAGCTGCACACCGAGCTGGCCTCCTGCGAACTGCCCGGCGGCTATTGCGCCCGGATGATCCGCGAGACCTGGCCGCAGGTGCGGATCACGAGCGTGGCCCCGTACGGGACCGACCACGCGGGACGTCAGCAGGGCATGCGGCACCTGCTCACCCATCAGGGTGAGCTGCACCAGGTGGCGGACGGTCCGGCCCGCCCGGCGCCCGTACGCGCGCCGCTGCCGCAGGTTCCGCTCCAGCCGGCCATTCCGATGGACGCCATCGCGCAGGAGCTGGCGGGGGCGTTCGGGCCGCAGGGGGTGTTCCGTTTCGACCAGCGGGCGGTGTCCCGCCAGGGCGTGCCGGAGATCGTGGCGCAGACCCTGATGTGGGCGGGCCTGCCGGTGGACTTCGGGCCGTTCTTCTGGGCGCAGGCGGTGCCCGGGCAGCCGGTGCCGACGCTGGCCGAACTGGCGGCCCAGCGGCAGGTGCAGCCTGCGTCCGACGCGGGCTCGTACCTGGTGGTCGGCAGTGACTTCGGCAAGGCGCTCTGCGTGCAGTACGGCACCGCGCACATCGTGGCGGTGCCGGTGGAGGCCGGACCCGGCGGGGCCCCCGTGCCCCCGCAGTTCGTCAACTCCAGCCTGCCGCAGTTCGCCCGGTCGCTGGCGATGCTGGGTCACATGTGGCGCCTGCGCCAGCATCTGACGCCGGAGCAGGCGGGCCGCTGGACCGTCGATTTCCAGGCGAATCTGGCGGGCCTCGACAGTGCGGCGCTGGCCTCTCCGGAGAGCTGGTGGTCGGTGCTGCTGGAGCAGATGTGGGACGGCCTCCTCTGATCGGATGATCGGATGTGTGGCCGGGCCGGGGCCCCCGACGGGGGTCCCGGCCCGGCCATTCCGGCTTCTGACACCAAATGACGCATCCTTGACAGCAATCCCCGCGAGAGAGGCGCTTCCAGGATGAGTGCACCCATGTCACCTCACGGACCCCAGGGTTTCTCGACCGTGCGGGGCCGCGGCTACCGGCCCGAAGAGGTCGACCGCTACCTGAGCCGGCTGTCCGGGAGCCGGGACGAGGCGTGGGAACGCGTGGCGCGGCTGACCGTCCTGGCCCGGCGGATGGAGGCGGAGGCTGAGCGGCTGCGCGAAGCCGTGTCCTCGCTGGCCCCGCAGACGTACGACGACCTGAGCGAGCGGGCCCGGCGGATCCTGGCGCTGGCCGAGGAGGAGGCGCAGGTCCTGCGCGGCGACGCGCGGGCCGACGCGGCCGAGGCGATGGGCGCGGCCGACGCGCACGCCGCCCGGGTCGAGGAGCTGGCCCGGCACGACGCGGAGGCGGTGCGGGAGCAGACCGAGGTGCGGGCGCGCCAGGGGCTGATGCGGGCGCAGCGGGAGGCCGACGGAATCCGGGCGAAGGCGCGGGAGGACGCGGAGGGCTGGCGGGCGGAGGCGGCGGCGGCCGTGGCGGAGACGCGGCGCCGGGGAGAGGCGCTGCTGGCGGAGCAGGAGAAGGAGCACGCGGAGCGCTGGGAGGCGGCCGGGCGGGAGCAGGCGGCCCGGGAGGCGGAGCAGGAGGCCCGGTACGCGGAGCTGGAGCGCGCCGCCGAGGCCCGGCTGTCCGAGGCGCGCCGGGGGCTCGCGCAGGCGCAGGAGTCGGCGCGGCACGGCCAGGAGGACGCGGAGGCGCGGGCCTCGGAGGTGCTGGCGCGGGCCCGGGTGCGCGAGGAGCGCGTCGGCCGGGAGACCGAGCGGATCCTGCGCGAGCACGCGGAGGCGCAGGAGGAGATGCGGGCGCACATGGACCACGTCCGCTCCAGCCTGGCGGCGCTGACGGGCCGGGCGCCGGCCGAGGGGTAGGTGCTGGTGCTGGTGCTGGTGCTGGCGGGGTCGGGGTGGGCGCGGGGACGGGGTGGGGTGCCGTCCGGGATGGGCATGATTTATGGCGCCCTGTCGGGGCTCGTCTGCGGAGGGCGCCGCGCGCCAACAAATCACGTTTTACATCCCGGACGACACCCCACCCCGTCCCCGCGCCCGGGTGGTCCCGGCCCGTCGGCCCGTGGGTGGTGGGTTCAGGCGAGCTTCGTCAGGAAGGTGGCTATCAGGGGGGTGATCCGGGGGAGGTGGGTTTCGAGGGCGAAGTGGCCCGCGCCTTCGAGGACGTGGACCTCCGCGTCCGGGACGTCGCGGAGGTAGGCCCGCGCGCCCGCCGGGGTGAAGAAGGGGTCGCCCGCGCCCCAGACGATCAGTACGGGTGGGCGGGCCGTGCGCAGCCAGGCCTGCCAGTGCGGGTAGTGGGCGAAGTTGGAGGCGTAGTCGAAGGCGAGGTCGGCCTGGGCGTCGGCGCGGCCCGGCAGGCCGAGGTAGTGGAGGTCCAGGGTCTGGGTGTCGGGGGAGAGGAGGGAGGGGTCCGCGACCCCGGTCTCGTACTGGAAGCGGGTGCCCTCTTCGGTGAACAGCCCTCGCACGCGTTCCTCGTTGCCGGGGACTTCGCGGGCGAGCCCGGCGAACTCGCGGGCCGCGTCGGAGAGGCCCTCGTCGTAGGCGTTGCCGTTCTGGACGATCAGGCCCGTGATGCGCTGCGGCCGTCGGGTGGCGAGCCGTAGCCCGACGGGGGCGCCGAAGTCGAACACGTAGAGGGCGAAGCGGTCCAGGCCGAGGGCGTCGGTGAAGCCCTCCACGATGTCGGCCAGGCGGTCGAAGCTGTACGTGAACCCGTGCGGGGCCTCGGTGCGCCCGAAGCCGGGGTAGTCGGGGGCGATCAGCCGATACGGGGTGTCGCCGAGGGCGTCCATCAGGCGGGTGAACTGGTGGGAGGCGGTGGGGAAGCCGTGCAGGAGCAGCAGCACGGGGGCGTCCGGGGGGCCGCTCTCGCGGTAGGCCACGGACGCTCCGGCCACCTCCACGGTGCGGTGGTGGATCGCCATCACATGCCTCCTCGGGGTTCGGTGGCATTAGTCTTGCGTCGGTGTGACTAATGGGTCAAGGGGTTTCGGTAGAGTTAGTCATATGACGTCGTTCCCTCTTCTCGGCGAGCCGCTCGCGCTGGACCTGATCAACGCGGGGGACCGCGTCGCGGACCCCGGGGGCCTCGGCGCCTGGCTGGCGGCGCAGGACGGGCGGCTGGCGCCGGCCGGGCCGGTGGGGCCGGCCGAGGTGGCCGCCGTAGGGGCCGTGCGGGAGGCCGCCGGGCCGTTGCTGGAGGCCGCCCGGCGGGGTGTCCGGCCGCCGGCCCGGGAGCTGGACGCGCTGAACGCCGCCCTCGCGGGCGCCCCGGCCCACCGCGAGCTGTCCTGGACGGCCGGGGCCGGGCTGACGGCGGCCGTACACCGGACGGCCGGCCCGGCGCGGCGGCTGGCGGCGGAGCTGGCGGAGGCCGTGGCGCAGCTGCTGACGGACCCCCGGGTGGGGGAGGTGCGCCGCTGCGAGGCGGAGGGCTGCGTGCTGCTGTTCCTCCCGGCGCACCCGCGCCGCCGCTGGTGCGTGGCCTCGGTCTGCGGCAACCGGGCGCGGGTGGCCCGCTACTACGCCCGTCACAAGGAGGCCGGTGCATGAGCCCCCGTGATGCCAGACCGGGGCCGGCAGCGGAATCAGGGCCGGCCGGATGAGGCACCGCATTCGGTGCAGACGGAGGCGCCGGGCGTCGTCGCCGCGACCGGCGCCCCTTCCGTCTGGGGTTTCGACTCCTGCGGTCTTTCGGACAGGACGTGCTTGAAGCGTTGCTGGCGACGCAATTCGCGGGCGTCCGTGGGGTGCATTCGACCGACTCCGGACGTGGTCCAAGCCGCACATCCCGTGCCCAGGACGGCACAGATCAGCGCGATTCTCAGGAGGATGTCTGCCACAGCGGTTCCTCTCAGGTAACTGGTGGCCCTCTCGTCCTCGACATAACGCAGCGGCATATGCAGAGTTGCGCCCTGTCAGTCGATTGCATCCTGCGACGGCTCGAACGGCTCCGGGCGTGCGGACGCGAACGAGCGCCCCTGTAGGGCGGAGTACGCGCCGAAAGCCGGTGCGCGCGGCGTGTTCGCGCCCCTTGGCCGGCGCCGCCCGATCGCCGCCCCCGACCCTCTCGTGAGCTGGCACGACCGCTCGGGGAAGGGAGGGCGACCGCTGGTGCCAGACGTTTCCCGCGAACACAGAAATGATAAAGGACACTGGTCAAGACGTGTTTACCGCGCATGCCGTCACCTGAACGGACCACACCCTCAACGGTGCAGGAAGCGTTGATGGACTATGACAAATGCAAACCACGCTGAAATTTTCTTGCTGAGCGCGGGCAACAACGGACACGGTGTCGGCGGCGGAGCCGCGAAGGCGGGGGAGTGGACCTACACGGGCTGGACCCCGGTCAAGGGCGCGACGCTGTGCAAGGAAGGGCATGAAGTGGATCTCCACTACTCGTCCTCGATCTTCGAGGACTTCTTGGAGGAGATGAACCGGATCCAGAGCGAGTTCAGCCGGCGCGCGCTGTCCGGGGAGACCCCCGGTGTTTGAGCACTACGAGCGGCATGACGGCAGCGGGTTCCACCCCTCCCACCCCGACGCCTCCGTGTTCTGCCCCCCGTCCGGCTTCGAGCAGGACGCCGGGTACCGGCAGGGGCCCGTGGGGCCGGGTGAGATGAACCCCCCGTGGAATCCGGCCGAGGAGCTGGCCCATCTCCTGCAGGAGGCCAGGCGGCCGAGGCAGGCGGAGACGGCCTTCGATCAGTTCGGCTTCGCGGAGACCGGCGAGACCGGCGATACGGGCGCCCCCGTCGCCGCGGTCACCGAGGCGACGCGGGGAACCGGGGAGGGGCCGCACCTGTCGACCCGCCACGGGCACCGCCGGACCCCGGCGAGGCCATCGGTGGTGAACCTGCTCAAGACGGGCAGTGTCTTCACCGCCGTGCTGGTCGCCGCGATCGCAGCCGTGGTCAGCATTTTCAGCGGTCTGGCCATCTGCGAAGCCCTGCGCCACAGCGCCGGCCCGCGTACCGCGCACGATGTCGTCAGCTGGTGGCCGCTGTTGATCTACGGGCCGTGGATGGTGGCTTCCCTGTCCATCCTCCGGGCGGCCCTACATCAGCGCCGCGCCGTCCACTCCTGGTCCATCGTCCTGCTGTTCTCCACCCTCGCCACGCTCCTGTGCGTCGCCCAGGCGCCGAGCACGTTCGCAGCCCGCGCGGCGGCCACGCTCCCACCCATCGCCGCACTCGCCTGTTTCCAGCAACTGGTCCGCCAGATCACCCTCACCCGCCCGCCCCGCCAAGCCGCCCCACGGCACCGCGGCCGCCCGTTTGCCCTGCCGCGGCAACCGGCCGTCGCGAGCAGCCCGGACAGCGCACTCGCCGACTACCCGGTGGTGGATCAAAGGGCCGCCCGTGCTCCGGCCCCTCCCCGATTCCGCTACGGGGCATAGGAGGCGCACCGTCACGCCCCGTCGTCCAGGCGCCGGCGGCCTGCCGACCGGTCCAGCCCTTCCCCCTCAAGTGATCACGTACAAGACGAGAACGAAGATCAAAACGCATTGGTCACGGGTTGCGCACGCTCTCAGCCCTACGGGTCTGCGCCAGGGCCGGCCGCCCTGCACGCGACCCGCGCCTCTTTCCACCTCCTGGGTGGCGCACGCCCGGACTTCCCGCACCTTCCCGACGCCTCCCGAAAGGACAGCACCATGCCCCACGAGCTCACCCACGCCGAGCGTCTCCGCTACAAGCGCAGCCAGGACGCGGCCTACCAGGCCGGCGAGGAAGCCGTCGCGAACCTCAAGGCCGCGCTCGCGCTCGCCGGCCTGACCCTTCCCTCGCTCTGCAACGACGGCCCGATCGGCTGCCGCGGTCTCGTCCGGCTCGGCGGGTGCAGCACGGCGGTCGCCAACCAGCTCGCCGAAGTCATCGCCGCAGGCGCGCGTGCCCTGCAGGGCCTGCGCCCGTGAACGGCACGCCCGACTCGGCCGGGAAGCCCCCGTCGGCGCAGTGGTGGACACTCGACCCCTACCGGTTTCCCGGTATGCGCGGAGCGGCGAAGGGCGGGGAACCGGGCGCCCGGGGCCCGGATCCGGCCCGCCCCTGCGGCCCCCCGCCGAGCCGTCTGAGCGCCGTGGACCGGCGACGCCTCGATCTGCAGGCCTGCCTGACCGTCGCGGGCATCCCGCTGCTCGCCGGCGATCCGCACGCGATCGAGGTGCTCGCCGGAATCGACGAGACCACCTACGCGGCCGTTCGGCGATGGATCAGTCACACCCGCTGAACACGTGCTCCCGCGCCCGATACCGCGCGTCGTCCTGCTTCCGGAACCAAGCGCCGCGGCATTAAGCCGAACTGATGACGCTGGCCGTACGGATGTCGCGCTGGTCGGATCGCCTATGCAGAATGCGTTTGCCGATGTCGGCCGTAGGGTGAGGTGGCCTCTGCGTGATGTCTTGAGCTGGAGGTACACCGCCCATGGCGGGCAACGGAAATCCCACGGTCAGAAGGCGCCGACTGGGCGGGGAGCTGAGACAGCTCCGCAAGGCCACGGGCATGACGTCCTCGCAGGCGGCGCAGCGCCTGATGGTGTCCCAGCCGAAGATCAGCCTCATCGAGACCGGCCGCCGCCCGATCAACCCGCGTGACGTGCGGGACCTGTGCCGGATCTACGGGATCACCGACCAGGCCATCGTCGAGTCGTTGATGCGCATGGCGAAGGAGTCCGGCCGCCAAGACTGGTGGGTTTCCTGCGGGGACGTCCCCTACGGGGTCTACATCGGGCTGGAGACGGCGGCCGTCGCCATCCACTCCTACGACGCACTGCTGTTGCCCGGCCTGCTGCAGACTCCCTCCTACGCGGCCGCGGTCATCGCCCAGTCCGTTCCGCGCCCCACGGCCGAACAGGCCGCGGTGAGCCTGGAGGTGCGACTGCGGCGCCAGCACCGCGCGCACCACCCCGCCCGGCCGTTGCGCTTATGGACCGTCGTGGACGAATCGGCACTGCACCGGACCGTCGGGAACCGCGACATCATGCGCGAGCAGCTCGAACACCTCAACTCCCTGGGCATGCAGCCGCACATCACCGTGCAGGTGTTGCCCCACGGCGCCGGGGCGCATCCCGGGGTGTTAGGACAGTTCTCCATCCTCACGTATCCCGAATCCGACACGGGGGTCGTCTATCTGGAGCGCTACACCAGCGATCTGTACCTGGAGAGGCACGTCGAGCGACACCCCTACCAGGTCATGTTCGACCACCTCCAGGCCCAGGCCCTCAACACCGACGACTCCCGGCACCTGATCAACGACATGATCAAGGCGAACCGCGCGGCCCGGACCGCCTAGCCGGCCGGTTCGTAGCGGTACGGGTCGCTGCGCAGGCCGCGCGAGGTGACCACCACCGTGAACGGGGGCCGCACCGCGGCCGGCAGAGGGGCCGTCAGGGCGCCCGTCAGCGGGTCCGGGACGGCCGGCAGGGCGGTGTCGTCCACCGTGAGGCGGGGTTCGGTGAAGCCGCCGCCCTCCACGGTGAGCAGCCCGTCGGCGGCTTCGACTTGGGTGATGACCGGGTTGGCGCGGACGGCCATCTTGTTGATCAGGTAGGCCCCCGCGGGAGCGCCGGTCAGGGCCCAGATCTCGGACGGCAGGTCCGGGAGGCCCGCGCCCACGTCGCAGAGGAAGAAGAGGACGACGTAGAGCATCGTGACCGCGCTCAGGGCCACGTACTGGAGGTCGACGAGGTCGGTGCGGCCGCTGTCGTTCGCGATCAGTTCCCGCAGCGGCCGCCGGCCGGTGACGGTGGGCTTCGGGGCCGGTTTGGCCAGGGAGCCGCTCTCCACCCGCAGCCCGACGACCGTCTTCGCGGCGATCAGGGCGACGTACGGGCCACCGAGCAGCGGCAGGTACACCGTGGTCAGGGTGGACAGGGGCCCGTCGGGGCGCTGGAAGTAGCCGATCCCGCCGCCCGCCGTCAGCCCGTACGCGAGGATCGCGAGCAGCAGCCAGACCAGGATCACCGTCCAGGCCAGGGCGAGGGTGGTCGAGGTGGAGAGCCGGCCGTCGCGGCCGGTGACCGTGCCGGGACTGCGGTAGAGGCGCAGGATGACGGGGCCGGCCAGGGCGGCCAGTAACGCCAGTGCGCAGAGTGCGGAAGCCATGGGTCCCCCCGGGGTGCGGTGTCCGGTGAAGAGGGTCACCCACTGATCCCGAACATGACAAGCGGCTCCGGCGGCGTGGCGGCTACTCGGCCTCGGGCAGCACCGGGAACCGCCGGGGCGCGACCAGCAGCAGGACCAGCAGGGCGGCGACCGCCGCGGCGGTCGCGCCGAGGAAGATGTGGTCCACGGCCGCCGCCACCGCGTCCCGCAGGTGCCGTGCGGCGGCCGGCGAGAGGGCGGCGGGCTCGGCCAGGGCCCGCGACACGTCGTCGAGCCGCTCGGGGAGCCCCGCCGCCGGCGCGTCCGCCAGCCGGGCGGCGACGGTCGCGTTGGCCACCGCCCCCAGCAGCGCGGCCCCCACGCTCTGCCCGACGGTGCGGCAGAACAGCACGGAGGCCGTCGTGGTGCCCCGCTCGGCCCAGCCCACGGTGGACTGCACCCCGACGATCAGCGGCAGCTGGAACAGCCCGAGGGCGGCCCCCAGCAGCAGCATGACCAGCGCGGGCTGCCACGGCCGGGCGGGGTGCGGGAGCAGGGTGAAGGAGAACAGGACCACCGCGGCCAGCGACATCCCGAGGACGGCGGTGTCGCGGAAGCCGATGCACCGGTACACGTGCTGGCACAGGGCGGCCGACAGGGGCCAGCTCAGGGTCATCAGGGCCATCACGAACCCGGCCCCGACCGGCCCGAGGCCCAGGACGGACTGCGCGTAGGTCGGCATGAACACCATGGGGGCGACCATCAGCAGCCCCAGGGCTCCCAGCGCCAGGTTCACGGCGGCGATGGTGCGCCGGCGCCACACCCAGCCCGGCAGGATCGGCTGCGCCGCCCGGCGCTCCACCCGGACCACCACGGCGGCCAGTACCGCGCTCGCCCCGAACAGCGCGAGCGAGGGCGCCGACAGCCAGGGCCAGGCCACCCCGCCCTGCACCAGCGCGCTCAGCAGCAGCCCGCCGCAGGCGAACACGCCGAGCGCCCCGGCCCAGTCCACCGGGCCCCGGCGGCCCGGGGAGCGGACGGGTTCCACGAGGTGGCGGGCGGTCAGCCAGAGGGCGAGCCCGGCGAGCGGCACGTTGATCAGGAACGTCCAGCGCCAGCCCGCGTACGTGGTCAGCAGACCGCCGAGGGCCGGCCCCAGCAGCGAGGAGCTCGCCCACACGGTGGTCATCCGGGCCTGTATGCGCGGGCGGTCGCGCAGCGGGTAGAGGTCGGCGGCCAGGGTCTGGACGGTGCTCTGCAGGGCGCCGCCGCCCAGCCCCTGGACGATCCGGAACGCGATGAGCGCGGCCATGTTCCAGGCGGACGCGCACAGCACGGAGCCGAGCAGGAAGAGGGCCGTGCCGAAGAGGAGGACGGGCTTGCGGCCGAGGGTGTCGTTGAGCTTGCCGTACACGGGCAGGGTGACGGTGACGGCGAGCAGGTAGCCCGAGAAGAGCCAGGTGAAGACGGAGAAGCCGCCGAGGTCCCCGACGATCTGGGGGACTGCGGTGGAGACGATCGTGCTGTCCAGGGCGACCAGGGACATGCCGAGCATCAGGGAGACCACCACGGCGGCGGGCGGCCGCCCGCGCTCCGGCTGCCCGGGCGCCCGACGGTGCGCGGCGTCCCCGGCGGGCGCCCGCTCCCCGGACGCGTCCGTCCTGTTCTCCCCTGACCCCACCACGTCCCCCTCGGCTGCGGAGAACACCATCTCACCGGGGTCGCGGCCGTCGGTATCCCCTACACCGGGTCCGCCGGAGGTCGCACGTCCCCTAGGGGTTCCTCAGCACAAGGGGCCAGGGGCCTTTCGTCCCGGCGGAGGAGGCCGAAAGGCCCCCGGCGTCCTTAACTGGTTCCTACGGGCGGACGCCGGGGGGTGGGGTTAACCCCCCGGCGGATACGGCGAAGGGCACCAGGGCGCCGGACACCCCCCGCACCACAGACTTCACGACAGCGCCGCACGCCTGTGCGGCGCCGGGCGGGCGGACGCAGCGGCGGCCGCGCCGGCAGACGAACCACATGGGGGACACCGTGACAACGGCGATGACCGAAACCAGGCACGGGGGGACCGGCGGCGAGGGCGCCGTCGCGGCCCGGGCGCGCAAGGTCGTCAAGGCCTACGGCTCCGGCGAGACCCGCGTCGTCGCCCTCGACGAGGTGGACGTGGACATCCGGCGCGGCCAGTTCACCGCGATCATGGGCCCCTCCGGCTCCGGCAAGTCCACCCTGATGCACTGCCTGGCCGGACTGGACACCGTCACGAGCGGCACGATCCACCTGGACGACACCGAGATCACCGGCCTGAAGGACAAGAAGCTCACCCGGCTGCGCCGCGACAAGATCGGCTTCATCTTCCAGGCCTTCAACCTGCTGCCGACGCTCAACGCCCTGGAGAACATCACCCTCCCCATGGACATCGCGGGCCGCAAGCCCGAGCCCCAGTGGCTGGAGCGGGTCGTCGAGACGGTGGGCCTCGCGGGCCGCCTCAAGCACCGTCCGACCGAGCTCTCCGGCGGCCAGCAGCAGCGCGTGGCGGTCGCCCGCGCCCTGGCCGCCCGTCCGGCGATCATCTTCGGCGACGAGCCGACCGGGAACCTGGACTCCAGGGCCGGCGCCGAGGTCCTCGGCTTCCTGCGCCGCTCGGTGGACGAACTGGGCCAGACCATCGTCATGGTCACCCACGACCCGGTCGCCGCCTCCTACGCGGACCGCGTGGTCTTCCTCGCCGACGGACGCATCGTCGACGAGATGTACGCGCCCACCGCCGAGCAGGTCCTCGACCGCATGAAGGACTTCGACGCGCGCGGGCGGACCTCGTGACCGTCATGAAGACCGCGCGACGCAACTTCTTCGCGCACAAGGGGCGGATGGCGCTCTCCGCCGTCGCCGTACTGCTGTCCGTCGCCTTCGTCTGCGGGACCCTCGTCTTCACGGACACGATGAACACGACCTTCGACAAGCTGTTCGCGGTCACCGGTTCCGACGTCACCGTCAGCCCGAAGCCGCCCGCCGGGGGCGAGGACGGCGAGGAGGCGGTACGCGGCAAGCCGCGGGTGCTGCCCGCCTCGGTTCTCGAGAGCGTCCGCAAGGCCGAGGGCGTCCAGGCCGCCGAGGGCGGCGTCTTCTCGACCGCCGTCACGGTCGTCAACACCAAGAACGAGAACCTGGGTTCGACCACCGGCGCCCCGACCATCGCGGGCAACTGGACCGAGAACGAACTCAAGTCCATGAAGATCACCTCCGGCCGGGCGCCGCGCGGCCCCACCGAGGTGATGGTCGACGCCGACACCGCCGCCGGCCACCACCTGGGGCTCGGCGACGAGGTGCGCACCATCGCCGTCACCGGTGACGTCCGCGCGAAGATCAGCGGCATCGCCGCCTTCACCGTGACCAACCCGGGCGCGGCCGTCGTCTACTTCGACACCCCCACCGCGCAGGAGAAGCTGCTCGGCGCCCCCGGCGTGTTCACCCACGTCAACGTCACCGCCAAGGACGGCGTGAGCGACGAGCGGCTCAAGGAGAACGTGGCCGCCGCCGTCGGCGCCGGCACGTACAAGCTCCAGACCGCGAAGGAGGCCGCGGACGCCAACAAGAAGGACATGGGCTTCCTCGACGTCATGAAGTACGTGATGCTCGGCTTCGCCGGGATCGCCTTCCTCGTCGGCATCTTCCTGATCTTCAACACCTTCTCGATGCTGGTCGCCCAGCGCACCCGCGAGATCGGCCTGATGCGGGCCATCGGCTCCGACCGGTCCCAGATCAACCGCTCCGTCCTCATCGAGGCCCTGCTGCTCGGTGTGGCCGGTTCCCTCGCCGGAGTCGCGGCGGGCGTGGGCCTGGCCGTCGGCCTGATGAAGCTCATGGGCCAGATGGGCATGCACCTGTCCACCGACGACCTGACGGTCAGCTGGACGACCCCGGTCATCGGCCTGGCCCTCGGCACCGTCGTCACTGTCGTCGCCGCCTACGTCCCGGCCCGCCGGGCCGGCAAGGTCTCCCCGATGGCCGCCCTGCGCGACGCCGGAACGCCGGGCGACCGCAAGGCCGGTGCGGTCCGCGCGGTCCTCGGCCTGGTCCTGACCGGCATCGGCGGCGCGGCCCTGTTCCTCGCCGCCGCCGCGGACAAGGCCGGGGCCGGATCGCTGTGGCTGGCCCTCGGGGTGTTCTTCAGCCTCATCGGCTTCATCGTCATCGGCCCGCTGCTGGCCGGCGTCGTGGTGCGGGCCATCGCCGCGCCCGTGCTGCGGCCCTTCGGCTCCGTCGGCCGGCTCGCCGAGCGCAACGCGCTGCGCAACCCGCGCCGTACGGGTGCCACGGCCGCCGCGCTGATGATCGGACTGGCGCTGGTCGCCTGCCTCTCGGTGGTCGGCTCCTCGATGGTGTCCTCGGCCACCGACGAGCTCGACCGGACGGTCGGCGCGGACTACATCGTCGACTCCTCGGCCATGCAGCCGGTCGTGCCGCAGGCCGAGCAGGCCATGCGCGCCGTCAAGGGCCTCGACCACGTCACCGCCTATCGCGAGGCCACCGCGAAGATCACCGCCCCGGACGGCTCCAGCCTCCAGAGCGACCTGAGCGTCACCGACCCGGCGTACGCCCAGGACCTGCGCCGCAAGATGGTCGCCGGCCGGCACGAGGACGCGTACGCGCCGGGCGCCATGTCGGTCGGCTCGCTCTACGCCGACGAGCACCACGTCAAGGTCGGCGACGAGCTGACGGTCGCCTTCACCGGCGGGAAGACCGTCCGGCTGAAGGTCGCCGCGATCACCTCGGACGAGGGCAACATCGACAAGGGCGTGAAGTACATCAGCACGGCGACCGCCGAGGCCAACATCCCGGCCGATCAGCTGGCCCGCCCCTTCATGCTGATGGGCAAGGCGCGGCCGGGACAGGCCGACAGCGCGTACGCGGAGCTCAAGACGGCCCTCGCCGGGTACCCGCAGTACACGGTGCGCAACCAGACCGATTACAAGGAGAACCTCAAGGACCAGGTCGGGCAGCTGCTCAACATGGTCTACGGCCTCCTCGCACTCGCGATCATCGTCGCGGTGCTGGGCGTCGTGAACACCCTGGCCCTCTCGGTGGTCGAGCGGACCCGCGAGATCGGCCTGATGCGCGCCATCGGCCTCTCCCGCCGCCAGCTGCGCCGCATGATCCGCCTGGAGTCGGTGGTCATCGCCCTCTTCGGCGCGCTCCTCGGCCTCGGCCTGGGCATGGGCTGGGGCGCGACCGCCCAGCAGCTCCTCGCCCTCCAGGGCCTGAAGGTGCTGGAGATCCCGTGGGCGACCATCCTCGGGGTGTTCGCCGGCTCGGCCCTGGTGGGCCTGTTCGCCGCACTGGTCCCGGCGTTCCGGGCGGGGCGGATGAACGTACTGAACGCGATCGCCGGCGAGTAACCGGCGCGGGGCGGTCGTACGGGGGAACGGGGGAAACGGGGGGAGTACGGGGGAAGGGGCGCCGGTCCGGGGCCGTCCGCGAGGGCGGTCCGGGGCCGGCGCCGCCGCGTGTGCGGAGCCCCTCAGAACACCCGCTGGAGCAGGACCACCCCGCCCGCCCCGCCCACCGGGACGAACCGCGACCCCGGGTGCAGCTGCCCGGCGTAGGCGACGGGGTCCTCCCCGGCCCAGCCGGTGGAGTTGTCGAAGACCAGGTACGCCGGGCGCACCCCCTGGGTGTTGCCGATCCAGAAGACCCGGCAGCGCGAGGTCAGCCGGGTCAGCACCCCGTTGTCGGCCTCCACCTCCGCCCCGTCCGGGATCCGCGCGAGCAGCGCTTCGACGGCGGCCACCCGGTCCGGCTCCCGGTACGTGGCCCCTTCCCCGAGCCGGGCCAGCGGCATGCTGGTGGCGCTCAGCGCGAGGGCCGCGGCGAGCACGGCGCCGGGCAGCTGGAGGGCGTACGCGCGCAGCCACGGCCGCCGGTCGCGCCGGGCGGCGTCGAGGGCGTCGGCCAGCGCGAGGCAGACGACCGGCATCAGGACGGCGCTGTAGTGGAAGTCGGTGGACCAGTAGTGCGCGTCCCCCGACAGGAACCGCCAGCCGAGGGTGGGCACGGCCACCAGCAGCAGCGGGGAGCGCAGCGCCAGCAGCCCGGTGGTGGGGACCAGGACCCAGCCGAGGGTGGTGAGCTTGGTGCCCAGGCCGCGCAGGAGGCCGCCGTCGCCGCCGAGCTTCTCCCAGTAGGGGTATCCGCCGGCGGCGAAGGCGGGTATCACCACCGCGAAGACGGCCGCGGCGGCCAGCACCCCGGCCAGGGCGGTGGCGAGCGCCGGGCGGACGGCCCGCCGGCCGTCGCCCCGGGCCCGCCAGGCGACCACCAGCGCGAGCGCGGCGAGGGTGGCCCCGAGGTCCTCCTTGACCAGCAGCAGCGGCACCGCCCAGGCCAGCGCGGGCCGCCAGCGGCGGGCGAGGAGCGCCTCCAGCGAGAAGGCCAGCAGCGGCACGGCGAAGCAGATCTCGTGGAAGTCGAAGTCGACGGCCCGCTGGATCCCCCAGGACAGTCCGTACGCCGCCCCCAGCGCGAGCCCCCGGGCCGTCCCGAGCAGCCGTACCGAGGCCCGGGTGACGGGCAGGGCCGACAGCGCGAACAGCGCGGCCTGCACCACCAGCAGGGTGACCGGACCGGGGAAGGCCCGGTAGAGCGGGGCGATCAGGGCGATGACGGGGCTGAAGTGGTCGCCGAGGATGTTGAACCCCGGCCCCTTGAGGTCCACCACGGGCGGGCGCAGGTGCGCGTACGCGCGGACCGCCTGCTCGAAGATGCCCAGGTCCCAGGAGCTCTCCTCCAGCCGCCGGTGGCGGGAGACGGAAAGCACCGTGTAGGCGAGGAACAGCGCGCAGACGAGCGCGTACGGGGCCCGGCGCGCGGCCCGCCCCGGCCGCGCGGGCCGCCCGCCCCGGGGCGGCAGGCCGGGCGCGCCGGGCAGCTCGCCGACCCGGGACGGGGCCGGGGCCGGGGCCGCCCCGAGGCGCCCGAGGCCGGGCAGGTTGCGCAGCCGGGCGGGATCCAGGGCCGCGGGCAGCCGCAGGGCCGCCCGCGGACCAGGCACCCCGGCGCCGGGACGGGCGCCGGGCCGGGCTCCGGGCCAGGCGCGGGCGGGCGGGCGGGGGGCCGCGGGCCGGCCGGGGACCGGCGGCGGGCAGGGCGCGGCGGGGGCGGCGCCGGGCTCCCGGGCGGCCTGGGGGATCCCGGACGTGGACATACGGACAGATTGTCATCCCGGTCCGGAACGCCCCGCTCCGGGCCGGTGTCACCCCCGCGGGGGCCGCAATCCCCCGCGCGGGGGACATCGTCGCGTCGTAGGGTGGCAACCCCCGGCCCGTCCTCGTGTCGGGTCCTTCGCGTTGTCCCTCCACGCCCTCCCCCAGGATGGAAAGCCCCCTTCATGAGCCTGCACGGACTGCTCGACGCCGTCACCCGGGATCCCGCGCTCGCCGAGGCGGTCACCGCGGCCGGGGACGGCAACCGCATGCACGTGGACCTCGTCGGCCCGCCCGCCGCCCGGCCCTTCGCGATCGCCGCGCTGGCCGCCCGTACCGAGCGGACGGTGCTCGCCGTCACCGCCACCGGGCGGGAGGCGGAGGACCTCGCGGCGGCGCTGCGGTCGCTGCTGCCGCCCGACCAGGTGGTGGACTACCCGTCCTGGGAGACGCTGCCGCACGAGCGGCTCAGCCCGCGCAGCGACACCGTCGGCCGCCGCATCGCGGTGCTGCGCCGGCTCGCGCACCCCAGCAAGGACGACCCGGCCGCGGGCCCCGTCTCGGTGGTCGTGGCGCCGATCCGCTCGGTGCTCCAGCCGCAGGTCAAGGGGCTCGGCGACCTGGTGCCGGTCAGCTTGCGGCAGGGGCAGAGCGTGGACCTCGGGGAGGTCACCGCGGCCCTCGCGGCGGCCGCGTACGCCCGCGTCGAGCTGGTCGAGAAGCGCGGCGAGTTCGCCGTGCGCGGCGGCATCCTCGACGTGTTCCCGCCCACCGAGGAGCACCCGCTGCGCGTGGAGTTCTGGGGCGACGAGGTCGAGGAGATCCGCTACTTCAAGGTCGCCGACCAGCGCTCCCTGGAGATCGCCGAACACGGGCTGTGGGCCCCGCCCTGCCGGGAACTGCTGCTCACCGACGAGGTGCGCGAGCGGGCGGCGGCGCTGGCCGAGGCCCATCCCGAGCTGGGGGAGCTGCTCCACAAGATCGCCGAGGGGATCGCGGTCGAGGGCATGGAGTCCCTCGCACCGGTCCTCGTCGACGACATGGAACTGCTGATCGACGTCCTGCCCGCCGGGGCCATGGCCGTGGTCTGCGACCCCGAGCGGGTGCGCACCCGGGCCGCCGACCTGGTGGCCACCTCCCAGGAGTTCCTGATGGCCTCCTGGGCGGCCACCGCGGGCGGCGGCGAAGCCCCCATCGACGTCGGCGCGGCCTCGCTGCGCGGGATCGCGGACGTCCGCGAGCACGCCCGCGAGATCGGCATGATGTGGTGGTCGGTGTCCCCGTTCGCCGCCGACGACACCGGCCTGGCCGCGGACACCCTCAAGCTCGGCATGCACGCCCCCGAGGCCTACCGGGGCGACACCGCCCGGGCCCTCGCCGACACCAAGGGCTGGATCGCGGACGGCTGGCGCACCGTCTACCTCACCGAGGGCCACGGCCCGGCCGCCCGTACGGTCGAGGTGCTGGGCGGCGAGGGGATCGCGGCCCGGCTGGAGTCCGACCTGCGGACCCTGGAACCGTCCCTCGTCCACGTGACGTGCGGCTCCCTCGACAACGGCTTCGTGGACCCGGCGCTGAAACTGGCCCTCCTGACCGAGACCGACCTGACCGGCCAGCGCACCGCGACCAAGGACCTCGGCCGGATGCCGACCCGGCGCCGCAAGTCCATCGACCCCCTCACCCTGGAGGTCGGCGACTACATCGTCCACGAGCAGCACGGCGTCGGCCGCTACATCGAGATGGTGCAGCGCACCGTCCAGGGCGCCACCCGCGAGTACCTCCTCGTCGAGTACGCGCCCGCCAAGCGCGGCCAGCCCGGCGACCGGCTCTACATCCCCACCGACCAGCTGGAGCAGGTCACCAAGTACGTCGGCGGCGAGGCCCCGACCCTGCACCGGCTCGGCGGCGCCGACTGGACCAAGACCAAGGCCCGCGCGAAGAAGGCCGTCAAGGAGATCGCCGCCGACCTCATCAGGCTCTACAGCGCCCGCATGGCCGCCCCCGGGCACACCTTCGGCCCCGACACGCCCTGGCAGCGGGAGCTGGAGGACGCCTTCCCGTACGCGGAGACGCCCGACCAGCTCACCACCATCGCCGAGGTCAAGGAGGACATGGAGAAGTCCGTCCCCATGGACCGGCTGATCTGCGGCGACGTCGGCTACGGCAAGACCGAGATCGCCGTCCGCGCGGCCTTCAAGGCGGTCCAGGACGGCAAGCAGGTCGCCGTGCTCGTCCCGACCACGCTGCTCGTGCAGCAGCACTTCGGGACCTTCTCCGAGCGGTACGCGCAGTTCCCCGTCGTCGTGAAGGCGCTGTCGCGCTTCCAGAGCGAGACCGAGTCCAAGGCCACCCTGGAGGGGCTGCGCGAGGGGTCCGTCGACCTCGTCATCGGCACGCACCGGCTGTTCTCGCAGGAGACGAAGTTCAAGGACCTGGGCCTGGTCATCGTCGACGAGGAGCAGCGGTTCGGCGTCGAGCACAAGGAGCAGCTGAAGAAGCTCCGCGCCAACGTGGACGTGCTCACCATGTCCGCCACCCCGATCCCGCGCACCCTGGAGATGGCGGTGACCGGCATCCGCGAGATGTCGACGATCACCACTCCGCCGGAGGAACGGCACCCGGTGCTGACCTTCGTCGGCCCGTACGAGGAGAAGCAGATCGGCGCGGCGATCCGCCGCGAACTGCTGCGCGAGGGGCAGTGCTTCTACATCCACAACCGGGTCGAGTCCATCGACCGGGCGGCCGCCAAGCTGCGCGAGATCGTCCCGGAGGCGCGGATCGCGACGGCGCACGGGCAGATGTCCGAACAGGCCCTGGAGCAGGTCGTGGTGGACTTCTGGGAGAAGAAGTTCGACGTCCTCGTCTCGACGACCATCGTCGAGTCCGGCATCGACATCTCCAACGCCAACACCCTGATCGTGGAGCGCGGCGACAACTTCGGCCTCTCCCAGCTGCACCAGCTGCGCGGCCGCGTCGGCCGAGGCCGCGAGCGCGGGTACGCGTACTTCCTCTACCCGCCGGAGAAGCCGCTGACCGAGACCGCGCACGAGCGGCTCGCGACGATCGCCCAGCACACCGAGATGGGCGCCGGCATGTACGTGGCGATGAAGGACCTGGAGATCCGCGGCGCGGGCAACCTGCTCGGCGGGGAGCAGTCCGGGCACATCGCGGGCGTCGGCTTCGACCTCTACATCCGGATGGTCGGCGAGGCCGTCGCCGACTACCGGGCGGCCGTCGAGGGCGGGGTGGAGGAGGAGCCGCCGCTGGAGGTCAAGATCGAGCTGCCGGTCGACGCGCACGTCCCGCACGACTACGCGCCGGGCGAGCGGCTGCGCCTGCAGGCGTACCGGTCCATCGCCGCGGCCAACTCCGAGGCGGACGTCAAGGCGGTGCGGGAGGAACTCACCGACCGCTACGGCAAGCTCCCGGAGCCGGTGGAGAACCTGCTGCTGGTGGCGGGGCTGCGGATGCTCGCGCGGGCCTGCGGGGTCGGCGACATCACCCTCCAGGGGCCCAACATCCGTTTCGGGCCGGTGGAGTTGCGCGAGTCGCAGGAGCTGCGGCTGAAGCGGCTCTACCCGGGGACGGTGCTCAAGCCGGCCACCTCGCAGGTGCTGGTGCCCCGGCCGAAGACGGCCCGGGTGGGCGGGAAGCCGCTGGTCGGGCGGGAACTGCTGGGCTGGACGGGGGAGTTCCTCACCACGATCCTCGGCTCGTAGCGGGCCGCCCGGGCCGGCGGACCCGCCCGGGCGGCCGGGCGGGGCTGCCTATCATCGGATGATGACCCCATCCGCCACGCTCCGCGCCGCCGCGACGGCGGGCCGGCCCGCCCTGCTCCTGCGCCCCTGGCAGCCGCAGGACGTGCCCGCGCTGCGGCGGGCGTACGCCGATCCCGTCCTGCGGCGCTGGACCCGGTACCCGGTCGACAGCGAGTCCGACGGCCTGATGTTCGTCGAGGACCACGCGCGGGACCGGGAGCGGGGCACCCGGTTCGGCTTCGCCGTGCTGGAGGAGGAGGCGGGGCTGCTGGTGGGCGCCGCCGTCCTCAAGCGGCCCGCCGGCGCCGGGCCGTCGGCCGAGGTCGGCTACTGGACGGTGGCGCACGCGCGTGGCCTGGGCATCGCGCCGCGCGCCCTGGAGGCCCTCACCGCCTGGGCCTTCGAGGCCTTCGCCGGTGCCGGGCTGGAGCGCCTCGACCTCCTCCACCAGGAGGACAACGAGGCGTCCTGCCGCGTCGCCGTGAAGAGCGGGTACGCCTTCGAGGGGGAACTGCCCGCCGCGCCGCCCGGGTTCCCGCTCAGCGGCCACCTGCACGTACGGCGGCGCGGGCCGGCGTAGGGCGTAGGGCGCGGGGCGCGGGGGCGGTGCGCGGGGCTCAGATCGCCTCGCCCGCCGGGCCGCCGATCTTCGACAGGTCGAGGACGTCGGAGTCCTGCGGGGAGGCGGTGTCGACGGGGACGTCGAAGTCCGAGAACAGCGCCTCGCCGGCGCTCTCCCCGCTGACCGCCGACTTCAGGACGTACGGCTTGCCCTCGGTGGCGACGTAGTCGGTCTGCGTGCCCTGCCGGGCCGGGGAGGTGACCGCCAGCGCGGGCTTCCCGTCGACCGTGGTGCTCTCGCCCTTGCGCGCGAGCGGGCTGCCCTTGCCGAAGTCGCCGGTCAGCTTGTCGAGGTCGCAGCTGCCGGTCATCGAGGCGGCGCGCGGGTCGGAGACGGGGATCTTCACCCAGCGGTCGGCGAGTGCGGTGACCATCTGCTCCGTCTGCTTCTGCGGGGTGTTGCGCTGCTTCGCCGCGCCGCGCCAGTAGGCGGCGTCGCCGCGGAAGTGCACCAGCTCGCTGGACTTGATGATGTCCAGCTTCCCCATGCCGTCGAGGCGGACGGCGCCGTTGCAGTTGCCCTTCTTGTCCAGGGAGAGGTCGATCCGCATCGGCTTGCCCTGGTAGTCGACCCGGGCCGTGACGTGCGCCGACCCGGCCGACCGGGTGGCCGCGTAGGCCTGGGTCAGGATCTCCTGCCCCGACCGGTCGGCGAGCGGGCCGGCGCCGCTCCGGGCGGGCGCCGGCGCCGTGCCCGGCGACGACGGGGACGCCTGCGCCCGGGCCTCGCGCCCGGCCTGGGCGGCCCGGCCCGGGCCGCCGCCGGGCACGCAGGCGCTCACGCCCGCGCCGAGCAGGGTCGCGGCGGCGAGGGCCGTCGCGGTGGTCTTGGTACGGCTGCGCATGCTGTTTCCCCCGTGGAAAGACGATTCCTGCCCCGAGCCTAGGCTCCGCTCCCCGCGCTCCGGTCAGGGGGCGTCCACCACGTCCCGGCCGTCCGGCGGGGAGAGGGGCCGGCCGCCGGTGCCCATGCCGGAGTACTCGAAGCGGGCGAAGTCCGGGCCGGCCTGCTGGCGCTTGAGGAGGTACGGGGTCCCGTCCATCAGGACGTGATCGGTGATCTTGACGCCCCCCGGGCCGTCGGAGGTGAACACCGCCACCCGCCGGCCGTCGGAGTAGGTGCCGGCGTCCCGGTGGACGTTCGCGCGCTCGGTGAAGAGGGAGGCCGGGAAGCCCGCTCCGCAGAGCGCGGTGAGGTGGGCGAACGCGGGGTCGTCGACCTTCGCCTTCACCCAGTGGCCCGAGGCGCGGGCCACCGCCTGCGGCCGGCCCTCGAACTGGTCCTCCAGGAAGCCCGCGTCCCCCTTGACGTACAGGGCGTCGCCGTCCGAGAAGAGCTCCGCCGTGCCGGACTTGAACACGGTGACGTCGCCCCCGCAGCTGCCCTCCGGGTCGATCGTCAGGGCCCCCTGGAGGTGGCGTGCGCCCACCGTCAGGCCGACGCGCAGGGTCACGTACGCGGCTTCCTCCGTCCGCTGGTACGCGTCCTTGACGACGGTGGCGGGGTCCTTCCCGGCGAAGGGGTCCGCCGGCTCGGACGGCGGGGCCGACGGCGAGGCCGACCGCGACGCGCCCTTCGGCCCGGCACCCGCCGTCGCGGGCTGCGTGCCGCAGCCGGCGACGGCCAGCAGGGCGACGGAACAGACGAGCGCCGCGGCGGTCGCGGGCACGGCGGAACGCGTGGTGGTGCGCATGACGGGATCCCCCCCTGGGACGGTGCGAGAGCCCTGAGGCTAGCGGGGCGCCGGAGGAGCGGTGATCACCGGACCGGCCGTACTGCGACCCTGCAACGGTTGCGTCCATCCCCTCACGGACGGCCGGAAAGGCTGTATACGCTCAGACTCCGAGCCCTTCCGCACGCCTCGTCAGGAGCACCGATGCACGGCCCCGGCCTCCCGCCGCAGCCCGGCCCCCACGGCCACCGTCCCCTGTCGGGGGGCGACATGACGCTGCGCGTGCTGTTCACGGCGCTGCCCGTCCTCAGCTGCGGGTTCTTCTCCTGGGGGTCGATGCTGAGGCTCGCGATCCTCACCCGCAAGGCCCGGGACTGGGCCCTGCTCGTCATCACCGGTGTGCTGATGGTGGTCTGGATCTCCTTCATCGAGAGCGACCACACGCCCGACACCAGCGGCTGGCAGAGCGACCTGGGCGCCGGTGGCTCGATCCTCACCGGTTTCGCGGTCTGCGTGTACTACCTCGTCTCCGACATCCGCCACCACGAGACGAAGGCCCTCGCCCCGGCAGCGCCCTGGTACCCGGTGGCCCCGCAGTCCCCGTACACCGGGCAGCAGACCACCCACTCCTACGGCTACCCGCCCGCGCAGCACCAGGCCCCCGCGCCGCCGCGCCCGCAGGTCCCGCCGCAGACGCCCCCGCACACCCCGCCGCCCCGCATCGGGCAGGTCCGCGCCGAACTCGACGAGCTCAGCGAGCTCCTGCGCCGGCAGGGCCAGGGCCAGAGCCGCCCGCCGCAGCCCCCGCAGCCCGGCGGCCCCTACCAGGACCCGAACAGCACGGCGGTCCAGGACCCGAACCGGTGACCGAGCGGGAACGCCTGATCGGCGAGCGGTACCAGCTCGCCACCATCCTCGGCCAGGGCGGCATGGGCCAGGTGTGGACGGCCTACGACCAGCGCCTCGACCGGCGCGTGGCCGTCAAACTGCTGCGCCCCGACAAGGTCGCCGGCCCCGGCACCGTCGCCGAGGAACTGCGCCGCCGGTTCGTGCGCGAATGCCGGGTCACCGCCCAGGTCGACCACCCCGGGCTCGTCACCGTCCACGACGCGGGCAACGACGGCGACGAGCTCTACCTCGTCATGGGCTACGTCGAGGGCTCCGACCTCGCCGACCACCTCGCCGCGCACGACCCGTACCCCTGGCCCTGGGCGGTCGCCGTCGTCGCCCAGCTGTGCGCGGTGCTCTCCGCGGTGCACGCGGTGCCGATCGTCCACCGCGACCTCAAGCCCCGCAACGTGATGGTCCGCCCGGACGGAAGCGTCCTCGTCCTGGACCTCGGTGTCGCCTCCGTGATGGACACCGACACCACCCGCCTCACCAGCACCGGCACCCCGATCGGCAGCCCCGCCTACATGGCGCCCGAACAGGCCATGAGCGGCGCGGTCGGCCCGTACACCGACCTGTACGCCCTCGGCGTGCTGCTCTACGAACTCCTCAGCGGCAACGTCCCCTTCGCCGGGTCGACCGCCCTCGGCGTGCTGCACCGCCACCTCTACGAGCCCCCCGCCCCGGTGCGCCCGCTGCGCCCCGAGATCCCGGCGGAGCTGGAGGCACTGATGCTGCGCCTCCTCGCCAAGGACCCGCAGGACCGGCCCGGCTCCGCGCAGGAGGTCTACGAGGCCCTCGCGCCCCTGCTCCCGGCCCGCGGCAGCCGCACCCCGAGCGGCCCCATGGACCCCACCCGCCCCTTCCTGCGCCCCCAGGCACCCTGGCCGGACCGGGCCGCGATCGTGCCGCCCCGCCCGGCCGACCCGCCGGCCCCGCCCCGCCCGGACATCCCCGGCGCCGTGGACGAGGCCCGCAAACTGCTGGACCAGGGCCAGCTCACCCGGGCGGTGGACATCCTCGGCGGCATCCTCCCGGCGGCCGCCGCCGAGCACGGCGCCCACTCGCCGGTGGTCCGCTCCCTGCGCAAGCAGTACGCCGCCACGCTGATGGACGACGGCCAGTTCCGCCGTGCCCTGCCCGAACTGCGGCGCCTCGCGGACGAGTTCCCGGCCGGTGACCCGCAGGCGCTGCGCCTGCGCTACGACGCGGCCCAGTGCCTGGAACAGCTCGGCGAGCCCGCGGCCGCCCTCGCCGAGTACCGCTCGCTGCTGCCCTTGTTCGAGAACCACTACGCCAACCCGGACCCGGGGCTGCCGCTGGAGGTCCGCCGCCGGATAGCGCACCTGCTGCTCTCCCTGGGCGACCGGCCGGCCGCCCACGACACCCTGGTCCGGCTGCTGTTCGACGCGGACCGGGTGCACGGCCCGGGCCACCCGCTCCCGGTCGACATCCGCCGCACCCTCCAGTGGCTGGGCCAGGTGCGCTGACCCCCCGCCGCCCGCCGCCGCGTCGGCGCCCCCGGGTCAGCGCGCCCGCCGCCGGCGCCTGACCGCCAGAGCCAGCACCACCAGCGCCGACAGCCCGGCCGCCGCCGCCCCCGGGAGCAGGCCCGGCGGACGGAAGGAACAGGTCAGGGTGGTGGTGCGGCCGTCCAGCGGGACCGCCAGCAGACCGAGCCGGGACGAGGCCGCCCGGCCGTCGCAGGTCCAGCCCGCCACCGCCGGGACCGCGATCACCGCCGTGCCGGTACTGCCCGGCGGCAGGGTGGCGCGCAGCCCGGAGGAGCCGACGCGCACCGAGGTGGCGGCGGAGGCGCGCAGGGCCGACACCGCGCGCGTGAGCCGGGTCCGGTCCAGGCAGGACAGGGCCCAACGGGGCGGGGCGGGAGCGTCGAAGACCAGCTTCGAGGCGGGCCCGCGCGAGGTGCCCAGCGGCTGGAGCGCCGCCCGGTTGCGCGGGGCGCTGCCGCCGAGCCGGAAGGGCCGGCCCCCGTCCAGGCGGGCCGTCGCGTTGTACTCCGGGGCCCACAGGTAGGCCTCCGTACCGGCCCGGCAGACCCCGGGCGCGACGGGGTCCTCGTACACCGTGGCGCCCAGCAGCAGCTCCTGGTTGGCGAAGGGGGACTCCCCGTAGGCGAGGCCGGGCTCCGCGGGATGGACGGTGACCAGCGGCGGGACCTCGGCGCGGGCCACCGTGCCGTCCGGCTTCAGCCGCGCGCCGACCGAGAACACCGCGTCCGTCACCGGGTTGTCGATGCTCTGCACGTTGCGGCCGCGCGAGGTCCAGCCCGCGCCCAGCGCCTGCATGGTGCGGGTGAACACGTCCGGGGTGTGGCTGCTGTAGTAGGCGCCGCCCTCACCGCCCAGCAGCATCGGGTCGTTGCCCGACAGGGCGGGCCGGCCCGCGTCGGTCCGGTACGCGGGCCAGCCGTCGGCCCGCGCGAGGGCCTCGGCGCGCCGGGTGTGCGCCGCGTTCCAGGACGGGTAGTCGTCCAGCCCGGCCAGTTTCCCCTTGTGCCCGTACGCCGTCGTCGCCGCGGCCTGCCCCACCAGCGCCAGGGCCAGCAGACCGGCCGCGGGCAGCAGCAGCCGCGGCCGGCGCAGCGCCCACCAGGCCCCGGCCGTCAGTGCCAGCCCGCCGCCGAAGAGGCCGTACCCCCAGCCCGTGGCGAGGGGGCTGGCGCTCGCCCAGCCCAGCGCCGCAGCCAGCACCGCCGCGCCCGCGGCGAGGGACCGCGCCGAGGGGAGTCCGGCCGCCAGGCCCGTCCACGCGGCGATGACCACGATCCCGGCCAGCACGAAGGTCTGCCGGTACGCGCTGCCGTTGGGCGTCGCGAACAGGTGCCAGGCCAGGTGGGTCGGCGCCCACTGCAAGGAGAGCAGCACCGCCGCGACGAGTCCCGCCCACCACCACCGGGTCCGGGCGGGCAGGGCCCGGTGGAAGGGGAGCGCCGCCGCCAGCAGCAGCGTCCCGGTGCCCACGAACACGGCGGGGGAGTTGAAGGAGTACGTCGCCGGCATCAGCCGCGCGAACAGGTCGGACCACGGCACCGGCCCGAACTGCCGCGACCAGCCCGGGTAGGCCTGCTTCGAGCTGAGGAAGAGCGGTACGAGCACGGGCGCGGCCAACGCGACGCCGAGCACGGCCGTCCCCGCCGCCCGGCCGGCCACCAGGGCCCGCTCGCGCACCCCCTCCCGGGTGAGCACCACTCGCACCAGCAGCACCAGGGCGGCGCCCAGCGTGGCCATGTAGGCGGTGTAGAAGTTCGCGGTCCACGACACGGTCACCACCAGCACGCCCAGTACGGGCCGCCGCCCGCGCAGCGCCCACTCGCCGGTGAGGCACAGCAGCGGGAAGGCGATCAGCCCGTCCAGCCACATCGGGTTGTAGGAGGCCTCGATCACCGACCATCCGCACAGCGCGTACGAGGCCGCGAGCAGCCCGGCCGCCCACCACGGCCCCCGCCGCTGGGTGCGCAGCAGCCAGGCCATCGCCGCCGCCGCGGCCGCCATCTTCAGCA
The DNA here is from genome assembly GCF_042890765.1 of Streptomyces sp. NPDC002032. Lineage (NCBI taxonomy): Bacteria > Bacillati > Actinomycetota > Actinomycetes > Kitasatosporales > Streptomycetaceae > Streptomyces > Streptomyces sp. NPDC002032. The sequence continues at coordinate 266,243 of NZ_JBIASM010000008.1, forward strand.
CGGTGACCACGTACACCGCGAGGTCGATGTCCGCGCGCGGGAACAGCGCCACCAGGACGGCGAAGGGGCTCGTCAGGTAGGTCCCGAGGTCGGGCAGGAAGCTGGTGCCGTACCCGGACTGCCAGTTGAAGAGGATCCCGCCCTGCGCCCGGCCGTGCAGCAGGTCCCACAGGTGGGCGTGGAACGGCACGAACTGGTTGCCGAGGTCGTTGACGCTGCGATGCCGGGGCCCGTACGGGAACACCCGCGCGACCGCGTCCCCGCCGCACACGGCGACGAGGGTGACCAGGGCCGCGAACGCCGACCCGGCCAGGCCGGAGCGGCGCGGGGAGCGCCGTGCGGAGGGGGACGCCGGGCGGTCCGCGGCGCGGTGCGGGGCGAGCGCTTGAGTCGACATGGTGAGGCGACCATCCCAGGAACGGGCGCCGCGGTGGTAGCCGGGGAGTGAACTCGCACCCCAACACCCCCGGAATCGTTGGTCGAAGCGGTGGCCCGGACCACCCTGACTGCATACCATCGATCACCGCACGGCCCTTGTGCACCGACGCACAATCTCCCGGCCCTGGAGGCTCCTTTGCACCGTCGCACAGCGCTCTCCGTCTCCGTCGCCCTGCTCGCGGCGGCCCCCCTGCTGACCGCCTGCTCGGGCGGTACCCGACCCGGTACGGCGGCGGTCGTCGGCGGGGAACGCATCACCACCTCCGCCCTCCAGGCCCAGGTCAAGGACGTCCGCGCGGCGCAGAACCGTTCCGGTCAGGGCGCCCAGCTCATCGAGGCGACCGCCGGACTGGAACGCCTGAAGCTCAACAAGATGATCCAGACGGCCGTTCTGGAGCGGGCCGCCGACGACGCCGGCCTGAGCGTGACCCCCAAGGAGATCGAGGAGGTGCGCAAGGCGCAGCTCCAGCAGGCGGGCGGCCGGGCGGGGCTGGAGGCGGCCGCGCTCCAGCAGGCGCAGCTGGCGCCGGACCAGCTGGAGGCGGACACCCGCTTCAAGCTGCTGCGCGACAAGCTCTTCGCGCACTACGGCAGTCAGGACAAGGCGCTGGCCAAGCTGGGGGAGGCGGCGAAGGCCCTGCACATCGAGGTCAACCCGCGCTACGGCAAGTGGGACGCGCAGCAGATCATCCTCGGCGATCAGCAGACCCCGTGGATCACCCAGCGCAGCCGGTCCGAGGTACCGGCCCTCGGCGGCGCGTGACGTACGGGCGGAGGTAGGTTCGGAGGGTGACCGACCACACCGCCGAACCCGCCCCCGCGTCCGCCCCCGCGTCCGCCCCCGGCTCCGCTCCCGGCCCCGCCGCCGCAGAGCCCGTCGGCCGGATCGTCCTGCTGACCGCCAGCCACCGGGTCGCCCCCGGGCTGCTGTCCTGGCCGGCCTGGCAGACCCTGCACGCCGCCGACCTCGTCCTGTGCGCCGATCCGGAGCACCCGCAGCTGCCGTACCTGCGGGAGGCCGGGGTGCGGGTGGTGCGGGAGGCGCCCGACGCCGAGGGGCTCGTCGGGGCCTGCGCGGGCGGCCGTACGGTCGTGGTGCTCCCGGGCGGCGAGGGGGACCGGCGGCTCACCGACGGCCTGGCCCGCCTCGCGGGCTCCGGCCGCGTCAGCATGCCCGACCTGGAGCTGCTGCCCGGCTCGTACGACCTGCCGGGTGCGCGGCTGCTCGACCTCGTGCAGGTGATGGACCGGGTGCGGCGCGAGTGCCCCTGGACCTCCGCGCAGACCCACGAGGGGCTGGTGAAGTACGCCATCGAGGAGGCGTACGAGCTGGTCGAGGCCATCGAGGACGGTGACCGGGCGGCCCTGCGCGAGGAGCTCGGGGACGTACTGCTCCAGGTCGTCTTCCACGCCCGCATCGCGCAAGAGGCGGCGGCCGCGGAAGAAGGGGCGGTAGAAGGAGTAGAGGGAGAAGAAGAGGAGGGCGCGGTGGCGTTCTCCATCGACGACGTCGCCGGGGACCTGGTGGACAAGCTGATCCGCCGCCACCCGCACGTCTTCGGGGACGCGCGGGCCGATTCCCCCGAGGACGTCAACGCGCACTGGCAGGCCACCAAGGCGGTCGAGAAGCAGCGGGAGTCGGTCACCGACGGGATCCCGGTGGCCCAGCCCGGGCTCGCGCTCGCGGCCAAGCTCGCCGGCCGGGCCCGCGCGGCGGACCTCGGGGTGGAGCTTCCCCGGGGCGAGGGCATCGGCTACGAACTGCTCGCGCTGGCGGCGCGCGCCGAGGCGGAGGGGACGGACCCCGAGACGGCGCTGCGGGCTGCGGCCCGCGCCTACCGGGACGCGATCAGGGCCGCCGAGGGCGTCGGCCGGTCCGCCGGCTGAGCCGCCGGCCGGTCCGCCGGCCGGGTCAGTCCGCGCGGCGCGGGGCGCGTGCGGCGGGGTCGTGCCAGTGCGGGTCGGGGCGGTTCAGGAACCACTCGCCGAAGCCGAGGGGCCGGGTCCGGGCGGAGCCGGAGGCGGGGACCGCGTCGTGGAAGAGCCGCTCGGGGAGGGTGCCGAGTTCCTCCAGGAGGTGGGCGGTCTCCTCGATGAACGGCGACGGCCCGCTGAGGTAGACGTCCTGCTCCCGCCACAGGGCCCGGTGGCCGAGGGCGGTGGCCAGCCGGTCGGTGGCCTGGTTGCGGTGCTGCCCGGGCGCGGGGGTGATGTAGGTGACGCCGAGCCAGCCACAGGAGGCGGCGTACGCGTCGATGAGCGGGCGGTCGTAGAGGTGGGCGGCGTCCCGGGCGACGACGAAGAGCCGTACGTCCTGATCGGGAGGGCGTTCCACCAGGTCCTCCAGCAGGGCCCGGACCGGCGCCCAGCCGGTCCCGGCGCCGATCAGGGTCAGGGGGCGGTCCGCCCGGCGCAGGAACAGGCCGCCGCCGGGGGCGCCGAGCCGCAGCCCCTCGCCGGGCCGGACCTCGCGGACCAGGGCGGTACTGAGCAGGCCGCCCTCGATACGGCTGACGTGCAGGTCGACGGTGGTGTCGGCGCGGGGCGCGTTGCCGAGGGAGTACGTGCGCCAGGTGGCCGGGACCCGTTCGCTGCTCACACTGACGTACTGGCCGCTCCGGTAGGGGAGCGGGGCGTGCGGGCGCAGGGTCAGTACGGCGATGTCCTCCCCGTACTGGAGGTGGCGCACCACCTCGGCGTCCCACCAGGGCGGGTCGGCGCTCGCCCGGGCGCCGGTCGTCATGGCGTCGGCCATGACCTGGTAGGCCTCGCTCCAGGCCTTCTCGACGTCGGGGGTCCAGGCCTGGCCGGAGGTCTCGGCGAGGGCGGCGAGCAGGGAGGTGCCGACGGCGGCGTAGTGCTCGGGGCCGACCAGGAACTTGCGGTGGTCGCGGCCGAGGTCGCGTAGATAGGGGACGAGGGTCCCGCTCTCCAGGTGGGCGATGACATGGGTGAGCGCGGCGAAGAGCCGGTCGCGCTGGCGTTCCATGCCGTCGGCGGAGGGCGGGAAGAGGGTTCGGAGTCCGGGGTTGTGCCAGAAGAGGTGGGCGTAGAAGAACTTGACCGCGTGCTCGGCCCGTCGCTCCACCACCGCGAAACTGCGTTTCAAGATCCTCACATCCACAAAACCGAAAGTAGGAAGGGCGGGGAAGGCGAGGTCAAGGGACGGCCGATCTACGGACAGCCGCGGCGAACCACCTATATGGGGTGGCGGCCGCCGGGCGGGATAACGTCATCGGGTGCATGAGCAGACCTCCCCGCCCCCCGCCGACCCCGCCGCCCCCCAGGGCCCGACGCTCTTCGACTGGGAGTTCGCGACCGACCCCTACCCGGCGTACGCCTGGCTGCGCGAGCACTCCCCGGTGCACCGCACCAAGCTCCCCAGCGGGGTCGAGGCCTGGCTCGTGACCCGGTACGCCGACGCCCGGCAGGCCCTCGCGGACCAGCGGCTGAGCAAGAATCCCGCGCACCACGCGGAACCCGCGCACGCCAAGGGCAAGACGGGGATCCCCGGGGAGCGCAAGGCGGAGCTGATGACGCACCTGCTGAACATCGACCCGCCGGACCACACCCGGCTGCGGCGGCTGGTGTCGAAGGCGTTCACCCCGCGCCGGGTCGCCGAGTTCACCCCGCGCGTGCAGGAGCTCACCGACCACCTGATCGACCGGATCGTCGAGAAGGCGGGGGACGCGGAGACGGGCGAGGCCGATCTCATCCATGAGTTCGCCTTCCCGCTCCCCATCTACGCCATCTGCGAGATGCTCGGCGTACCGCGCGAGGACCAGGACGACTTCCGCGACTGGGCCGGGATGATGATCCGCCACGGCGGCGGCCCGCGGGGCGGAGTGGCCCGGTCCGTCAAGCAGATGCGGACGTACCTCGGGGAACTCATCCACCGCAAGCGGGATGATCTGGGCAATGACCTCATCTCGGACCTGATCCGGGCGAGCGACCACGGGGACCACCTCACGGAGGCGGAGGCCACCGCGATGGCCTTCATCCTGCTGTTCGCCGGCTTCGAGACCACGGTGAACCTGATCGGCAACGGGCTGCACGCCCTCTTCATGAACCCGGACCAGCGGGTGCGCCTCCAGGACTCCCTCGCGGCGGGGGAGAGCGCCCTCCTGGAGACCGGCATCGAGGAACTCCTGCGCTACGACGGCCCGGTGGAGCTGGCCACCTGGCGGTTCGCCACCGAGCCCCTGACCCTCGGCGGCCGGGACGTCGCCGCCGGGGACCCCGTCCTGGTGGTCCTCGCGGCGGCCGACCGCGACCCCGCCCGGTTCGCGGACCCGGACACCCTGGACCTCTCCCGGAGTGACAATCAGCACCTCGGCTACGGCCACGGCATCCACTATTGTCTCGGCGCCCCGCTCGCCCGTCTCGAAGGCCAGACGGCGCTCGCGACTTTGCTGACGCGTCTGCCGGATCTGGAACTTGCCGTTCCCCCTGCCGACCTGCGCTGGCGCGGCGGGCTCATCATGCGGGGCCTGCGCACCCTGCCGGTCCGCTTCACACCCCGAAACGGTTGAGCGCGGCCCGCGCCGCGGGGCGGCGGCGCGCCCGCCCGGCAACACGGCTCCGGATTCCGGTCGCCTGACCGGAAGTCAGTCCACCGTCGAACTTGTGACATCCGTTCGAAGGCGGCTAGGTTCTGCCGTTACCCCGCCGTTATGCGAAAGGTGCAGCCTCATGCGTTCCGGGAACGGCCGCCACAGACGTCCCCGCCAGGTACCCGCCCTGGTCGTCACCGCCGGAGTCACCGGCTCCGCCCTGGCCCTGCCGCTGCTCGCGGCGGGCAGCGCGGGTGCCGCGGACACCGCCACCTGGGACAAGGTCGCCGACTGCGAGAGCGGCGGCACCTGGAGCGCCAACTTCGGCAGCGGAGCCTACGGCGGGCTCCAGTTCACCCTGGAGCAGTGGAAGAACGCGGGCGGGCTCGCCTACGCCGAGCGCCCCGACCTCGCGAGCCGCTCCCAGCAGATCGCCGTCGCCGAACGGGTGCTGGCCTCCCAGGGCCCCCAGGCGTGGCCGCTGTGCTCCGCCTCGGCCGGGCTGACCCAGCAGGGGCCGGCGGCCCAGGTGGACCCGGGCAACGCCCCGGGGCCGGTCGCCCCCTCCCCGTCCCGGCCGGACGCCTCGGTGCCCGCCACCGGCTCGGGCGGGAAGCCGACGGACTTCGGCGCCCCGACCCCGCAGCCGGGCTCCTCGCCCTCCGCCGGCCCGAGCGGCCTGCCGGACTACCCCCTGGGTCCCACCAGCGGACTGCCCGTCATGCCCGACCCGGACTATTCGGTGCCCTCCACCGACCTGTCGGTGCCGCCGACGACCACCCCGGCCACTCCGGGAACCCCGTCCACCCCGGGGACGCCCTCCACCCCGGCGGACCCGACCGCCCCGACGGCCCCGGTCAGCCCGACCGCCCCGGTGGACCCGACGGCCCCGGCCGTCCCCGGGGCCACCCCGGGAGCCGCCACCCCCGCTGCCGAGAAGGGCGACGGCGCGGGCAAGCACCGCGGCCCGGCGGCCATCGAGGTGCCGGCGGCCCCTGGCGCGGCGTCAGGCGCCGCCGCGGAGCCCACGTACACGGTGAAGCCGGGCGACAGCCTCGCCGCCATCGCCCACGCCAACGGGCTCACGGGGGGCTGGAACGCCCTCTACCAGGCCAACGAGCAGGTCATCGGCGGGGACGCGGACCTCATCAAGCCCGGCCAAAACCTGGATCTAACCAAGGAATAGGGGCAGTTCGGGCATCCGGAAAGAGCTGAATGTCCGTTATCGGCAAGTGAGACATGCGTCTCTTCCGGTCAACTGGCGTGTCTCGTTCCGGAACTTCCGCAAACCCTGCCCTCACCTGCGCAAACGTGCACTTTCGGAACGCAAGTAGGCCGGTTTCTCCCTGATGTCGCGCGTTGAACATCCGGGAGAGACCTGTCTACCTTCTGAATCGCTCGCCACCGCGAGCTCCTTCGACCGCATCGCCGAATCCTGCCGGCGGACGGAGGGAACAGTCGTCGCGCAAGCGCCGAAGGCAGGAGCGGGGGAACCAAGGTAGTCGCCGGGAACGGCCGTTGAGAGACGGTCACGACCGGCTAGGGGTTAAGCCACGTGCTCGACACGTGACCGGGCAACTCATCCGCCCGAACCCGACAGCTCACCTCGAAGGCGTCGGTGAGGAGAAATCCATGCTGCTTTCCGGCAAGGGCAAGCACCGCCGCGGCTCCAAGGCCGTCCGCATCGTCACGCTCGCCGGTGTCGCCGGTGTCGCCGTCGCGGCCCCGCTGATGGCCGCCGGCTCCGCCAGCGCCGCCACCGCCACGGAGTGGGACAAGGTCGCCTCCTGCGAGTCCGGCGGCAACTGGGCCATCAACTCGGGCAACGGCTACTACGGCGGTCTCCAGTTCTCCGCCTCCACGTGGGCCGCGTACGGCGGCAAGGCGTACGCCGCGCAGGCCAACCAGGCCTCCAAGTCGCAGCAGATAGCCATCGCCGAGAAGGTCCTCAAGGGCCAGGGCAAGGGCGCCTGGCCGTCCTGCGGCGTCGGCCTGTCCAACTCCTCGTACAACGGTGGCGGCTCGACCTCCACCCCGGCGAAGCCGAAGCCCGCCACGCAGCCCGAGGCCGCGAAGCCCGCGAAGCCCGCGCCCGTGAAGCCGGCCACCCCGAAGGCGGAGTCCAAGCGCCCCGCCGAGGCCCCGGTCACCCGCTCCGAGCGCTCCGAGACCCCGGCGCCGGTCAAGACCGCCCCGAAGTCCGGCGCCGTGAAGACCGGCAACGGCTCGTACGAGGTCAAGGAGGGCGACACCCTCGGCACCATCGCCCAGGCCAACGGCGTCCAGGGCGGCTGGGAGAAGCTCTTCGAGCTCAACAAGGACATCGTCGACGACGCTGACCTGATCTTCCCGGGCCAGAAGCTGAAGGTCGGCTGAACTCCCGCGCAACAACCCGGCCGCGCCCGCTGACGGCGCGCCACCCGTGACACCGTGACACCGTCCGCCGCCCGGCGCGTATCCCCCCACGCGCCGGGCGGCGGCGTGCTGTCCGCCCAGCCGCCCGTCCCGACGGGCCTCCCGGCGCCGCCGAGGGTGCCCGCGTCCCGGAGCCGTATGTCCGGGAAGAGGGGTATTCGGTCCCTTTTTCGTCCCAGGACCCGGGCGGTCGGACGGTCGAGTGCCCCGAGCCGGTTAGGCTCTAGTCGGCAAGGCCGTCCCACGGCCTGACACGCCACCGCACACCCAGCGTCACATCCCAGAAGGAGATGCTCGTGCCGTCCATCGACGTCGTCGTAGCCCGGGAAATCCTGGACTCCCGAGGCAACCCCACGGTCGAGGTCGAGGTGGGCCTCGACGATGGCAGCACCGGCCGTGCTGCCGTTCCGTCCGGCGCCTCCACCGGTGCATTCGAGGCCATCGAGCTCCGTGACGGTGACCCCAACCGTTACATGGGCAAGGGTGTCGAGAAGGCCGTCCTCGCCGTCATCGAGCAGATCGGCCCGGAGCTCGTCGGCTACGACGCCACCGAGCAGCGCCTGATCGACCAGGCCATGTTCGACCTGGACGCCACCGACAACAAGGGCTCCCTCGGCGCCAACGCCATCCTCGGCGTCTCCCTGGCCGTCGCGCACGCCGCGTCCGAGGCCTCGGACCTGCCGCTCTTCCGCTACCTCGGCGGCCCGAACGCGCACCTGCTGCCCGTTCCGATGATGAACATCCTCAACGGTGGGTCGCACGCCGACTCCAACGTCGACATCCAGGAGTTCATGATCGCCCCGATCGGCGCGGAGTCCTTCTCCGAGGCGCTGCGCTGGGGTGCCGAGGTCTACCACACCCTCAAGAAGGTCCTGCACACCAAGGGCCTGTCCACCGGCCTCGGTGACGAGGGCGGCTTCGCCCCGAACCTGGAGTCCAACCGCGCCGCGCTGGACCTCATCGTCGAGGCCATCAAGCAGGCCGGCTACGTCCCGGGCAAGGACATCGCGCTCGCGCTCGACGTCGCCGCGTCCGAGTTCTACAAGGACGGCAAGTACGAGTTCGAGGGCCAGTCCCGCTCGGCCGCCGAGATGACCGAGTACTACGAGGAGCTCGTCTCCGCGTACCCGATGGTCTCCATCGAGGACCCGCTGTACGAGGACGACTGGGCCGGCTGGAAGACCCTCACCGACAAGCTGGGCTCCAAGGTCCAGATCGTCGGCGACGACCTCTTCGTCACCAACCCGGAGCGCCTGGCCCGCGGCATCGAGGAGGGCTCCGCGAACGCCCTGCTCGTGAAGGTGAACCAGATCGGTTCGCTGACCGAGACCCTCGACGCCGTCGAGATGGCGCAGCGCAACGGCTTCAAGTGCATGATGTCGCACCGCTCCGGCGAGACCGAGGACGTCACCATCGCCGACCTCGCCGTCGCCGTGAACTGCGGCCAGATCAAGACCGGCGCCCCGGCCCGCTCGGACCGCGTCGCCAAGTACAACCAGCTGCTGCGCATCGAGGAGATCCTCGACGACGCCGCCGTGTACGCGGGCCGCTCCGCCTTCCCCCGCTTCAAGGGCTGATCGGGGCCCGCGGGTCTCGCCTCCGTACGTCCCCGCACTCGGTCCCGTACCGTGTGCGGGGACGTATTGCGTAGTGCGCGCACAGGGGAGGCGGGACCATGGCCGGGAACCGGGATCGGTTCTCCACCTTCTCGACGGCGACCAGGCTGCGCCAGCTCGGCGAACGCACCGCGGCGCACGTCTACCGCTCGCAGTCCCGCCGGGTCGTCCGCCGCAGCCGCCTCACCGGCCGGGCGGCCCTGCTGGTGCTCGTCCTCTGTACCCTGGTCGTCGCCCTCGCGTATCCGATGCGCCAGTACGTGTCCCAGCGCTCGGAGATCGCGGACCAGCAGCGGGCCGCCGACGACGCGCGCAAGCGCCTCGACCAGCTCCGCGACGAGAAGGCCCGCTGGCAGGACCCCGCCTACGCGGAACAGCAGGCCCGCAGACACCTGCACTTCCTGCGCCCGGGGGAGATCGGCTACATCATGACCGACCCCGGTTCCGGCGCAGCCGAACACCGTCGCGGCGGGCAGTCCGGATCCGACCGGCCCTGGTACTCCAACGTCTGGGACGGGGTCGACAAGGCCGACCGTCCCGGCGAGTGAGCCCCGCGCCCGCCCGTACCCATCCACGAGAACGAAGAGACCCCCTCCAGGCATGCAGACGCCCCCGCCCCAGACCGACCGGACCGAGCCGACCGACGCGGACATCGAAGCGTTCCAGCAGCAGCTCGGCCGCCCGCCGCGCGGGCTGCGCGCCATCGCGCACCGCTGCCCGTGCGGCCGGCCGGACGTCGTCGAGACCGCCCCGCGGCTGCCCGACGGCACCCCCTTCCCGACGCTGTACTACCTGACGTGCCCCCGGGCGGCCTCCGCCATCGGCACGCTGGAGGCCAACGGCGTCATGAAGGAGATGCAGGCCCGCCTCGCGCAGGACCCCGAGCTGGCCGCCGCCTACCGGGCCGCGCACGAGGACTACATCGAGCGCCGTGACGCCATCGAGGTGCTCCAGGGCTTCCCGAGCGCCGGCGGCATGCCGGACCGGGTGAAGTGCCTGCACGTGCTCGTCGGCCACTCGCTGGCGGCCGGCCCCGGGGTGAACCCGTTCGGCGACGAGGCCCTGGCGATGCTGCCCGAGTGGTGGGCCAAGGGCGCCTGCGTCACCCCGTGCGCGGAGCGGAAGGAATCCGAGTGACCCGGGTCGCGGCCGTCGACTGCGGTACGAACTCCATCCGCCTGCTCGTCGCGGACTGCGACCCCGCCACCGGGGAGCTCACCGAGCTGGACCGGCGGATGACCGTCGTCCGGCTCGGCCAGGGCGTGGACCGGACGGGCCGGCTGGCCCCGGAGGCGCTGGAGCGCACCTTCGCGGCCTGCCGCGAGTACGCGGCGGTGATCAAGGAGCTGGGCGCCGAGCGGGTGCGTTTCGTGGCCACCTCGGCCTCGCGCGACGCCGAGAACCGGGACGAGTTCGTCCGGGGCGTGCTGGACCTCCTGGGCGTGGAGCCCGAGGTGATCTCCGGTGATCAGGAGGCGGAGTTCTCCTTCACCGGCGCCACCAGGGAACTCACCGGCCGCACCGACCTGGAGCGGCCGTTCCTGGTCGTGGACATCGGCGGCGGTTCGACGGAGTTCGTGGTCGGCGAGGAGCACGTGAGCGCCGCCCGCTCGGTGGACGTGGGCTGCGTCCGGATGACCGAACGCCACCTGGTGGTGGACGGCGAGGTCACCGACCCGCCGACCGCCGCCCAGATCGCCGCCATGCGCGCGGACATCGAGGCGGCGCTGGACCTGGCCGCCGAGACGGTCCCGCTGGAACGGGCCCGCACCCTGGTGGGCCTGGCGGGCTCGGTGACCACGGTCGCCGCGATCGCCCTTGACCTGCCGGCGTACGACAGCGCGGCGATCCACCACGCCCGCATCCCCTACGAGCGGGTCCGCGAGATCAGCGAGCGCATGCTGACCTCCACCCACGCCGAACGCGCCGCGATCCCGGTGATGCATCCGGGCCGGGTCGACGTGATCGGCGCCGGCGCCCTGGTCCTCCTGGCGATCATGGAACGGACCGGCGCGCGGGAGGTCGTGGTCTCGGAGCACGACATCCTCGACGGCATCGCCATCAAGACCGCCGAAGAGGCGCAAGAGGCCGAGGCCGGCCGGGGACCCCTGGCCCACTGAGCCGCCGAACGAGGGGCTCCGGCCAACCGGCCGGAGCCCCTTCCGCCCGTCCTCGGAGGCTGCGTCAGACGTCGCTGCGTCGCGCGGGGCGCTTGGATGCCGCCGTGGTGGTGGACCGGCGGGCGGGGGTGGGGGCTGAAGATCGGGTTCCGCCCGATGGCGGGCTCGTGGGCGGGGCGAGGGAGGGCCGGGGGGCGGCCGCGTACGGGCCGTGCGCGGGCCCCGGAGAGGGCCTTCGGGGGCCGAAAGTCCCTTGGTCCACATGAACTTCGTGAAGTTCTTCACAAGGAAATCCGGGCCATTGGGCCAACAGAAGGTCCGTTCGAGGCCTTCTAGGGGGTCGCAGGGCCGTTTCTCCGTGCGTTTGTGTGAAGAAAGGACGCGACGGGTTTCGTATCAGAGGTAGCGACGAAGGCCGGTGGTCCAGTCCGGTTCAGGCCTCGGAGGCCAGTTCAGGACGGGTGAACAACGATTCCCGGGGGGTCGTGGTTCCCGTTGTCCGCCATGATCTGGGTCACGTGGGCCGCGCAGTGTAACAGAGGCCTTGTGTCGCCTTGTGAAGGGGCTCACGAGCGTCACCCCTTGGGGTGCTGGATACTCGTTGCATGAGCACCACGGAGCGTCCCAGGATCCTCGTTGTAGGAGGTGGGTACGTAGGCCTGTACGCAGCCAAGCGCATCATGAAGAAGATGCGCTACGGCGAGGCGACCGTCACGGTCGTCGACCCGCGCTCGTACATGACCTACCAGCCCTTCCTCCCCGAAGTGGCCGCAGGCAGCATCTCGCCTCGGCACGTCGTCGTACCGCTGCGACGCGTGCTGCCCAAGGCAGAGGTTCTCACCGGCCGGGTCACCACCATCGACCAGGACCGCAAGGTCGCCGTCGTCACGCCGCTGGTCGGCGAGGCGTACGAGCTGCCCTTCGACTACCTGGTGATCGCGCTCGGCGCCGTCTCGCGCACCTTCCCGATCCCCGGCCTCGCCGAACAGGGCATTGGCATGAAGGGCGTGGAAGAGGGCATCGGCCTGCGCAACCACGTCCTTGAGCAGCTCGACAAGGCCGAGTCCACGACGGACGAGAACGTCCGCCGCCGCGCGCTCACCTTCGTCTTCGTCGGCGGCGGCTTCGCCGGCGCCGAGACGATCGGCGAGGTCGAGGACATGGCCCGCGACGCCGCGAAGTACTACTCCACGATCAAGCGCGAGGACATGCGCTTCATCCTGGTCGACGCGGCCGACAAGATCCTTCCCGAGGTCGGGCCCAAGCTCGGCACCTGGGGCAAGGAGCACCTCGAGTCGCGCGGCATCGAGATCTACCTGAACACCTCCATGGACTCCTGCGTGGACGGCCACGTGGTGCTGAAGAACGGCCTGGAGGTCGACTCCAACACCATCGTGTGGACCGCGGGCGTCAAGCCCAACCCGGTCCTGGCCCGCTACGGCCTGCCGCTGGGCCCGCGCGGTCACGTGGACGCCGAGCCGACCCTCCAGGTCAAGGGCACGGACTACATCTGGACCGCCGGCGACAACGCCCAGGTTCCCGACATGGCCGCCCGCAAGGCCGGCGTCGAGAACGCCTGGTGCCCGCCGAACGCCCAGCACGCGCTGCGCCAGGCCAAGGTCCTCGGCGACAACGTCATCTCCGGCATGCGCGGCTTCCCGCAGTCGGAGTACTCGCACTCCAACAAGGGTGCGGTGGCGGGCCTCGGCCTCCACAAGGGCGTCGCGATGATCGTCATGGGCAAGATGAAGATCAAGCTCAAGGGCCGGCTCGCCTGGTACATGCACCGTGGCTACCACGGCATGGCCATGCCGACCTGGAACCGCAAGATCCGCGTCTTCGCCGACTGGACCCTCGGCATGTTCCTCAAGCGCGAGGTCGTCTCCCTCGGTGCGCTGGAGACCCCGCGCGAGGAGTTCTACGAGGCCGCCAAGCCGGCCCCGGCTCCGGCCGCCGCCGCGACGGCTCCGGCCGCCAAGGCCAAGGCCTCCTGACCCGGCGCGCTCCGGCAGGACCCTGAGCAGTACCAGCACGTCCCCGAAGGGGCCGCCCGCCATCCGTGGTGCGGGCGGCCCCTTCGGCGTACCCGGGCGCGGGATCCGGTTGGCGCGGCCCCGGAATGGGTAGGCCGTCCGGTCGGAACTTATGGAGGTGCCTACGATGACCGACGCCGCGCCGCGGCTGGCCGCTCTGGCCGAGACCCTGCTGGGCGCCCCCCTGCCCGTCCGCATACGGGCCTGGGACGGCAGCGAAGCCGGGCCCACCGCCGGACCCACCCTCGTGCTCAACCACCGGCGCGCCCTGCGCCGGATCCTGTGGAAGCCCGGGGAGCTGGGGCTGGCCCGCGCCTGGGTCGCCGGGGACCTGACGGTCGACGGCGACCTGTTCGACGTCCTGGACCGGGTGGCCGGGCTGCTCTGGGAGCGGGACCCCGCGCCCGCGGCCGCGCCGCCGCCCGCGGGCCGCGGCAAGCCGGCCGCCCTGCGCCCGCACCTGCCCGCCAGGGCCGCCGGGGCGGCCGCGTTACTCCGCGATCCGGCGACCCGGGCCGCCGTACGGGAGCTGGTGGGGCTGGCCCGGCCCTGGACCGCGCCGCCACCGCCCCCCGAGGAGGCCGTCCGCCGGGGCGGTCCCATCCACTCCAAGCGCCGCGACAGCCAGGCGATCAGCCACCACTACGACGTGGGGAACGAGTTCTACGAGCGGGTGCTGGGCCCCTCGATGGTGTACTCGTGCGCCTACTGGAGCCCCGGCGGCACCCTGGAGGAGGCCCAGCGCGACAAGCTCGACCTGGTCTGCCGCAAGCTCGGCCTGAAGGAGGGCGACCGGCTCCTCGACGTCGGCTGCGGCTGGGGCTCCATGGTGCTGCACGCGGCCCGCGAGTACGGGGTCCGGGCCACCGGTGTGACCCTCTCGCGCGAGCAGGCCGCGTACGCCCGCAAGCGGATCGCCGAGGAGGGCCTGACGGACCGGATCGAGATCCGGGTGCAGGACTACCGGGACGTCAAGGACGGCCCGTACGACGCGATCTCCTCGATCGGCATGGCCGAGCACGTCGGCTCCGCCCGCTACCGCGAGTACGCCGGGAACCTCTACGCCCTGCTCGTGCCCGGCGGCCGGCTGCTGAACCACCAGATCGCGCGCCGCCCGGAGCCCGACGAAGAGGCGTACCGGATCGACGAGTTCATCGACGCGTACGTGTTCCCGGACGGGGAGCTCTCCCCGGTCGGCGGCACGGTCGGCGAGCTGGAGCGGGCCGGCTTCGAGGTGCGCGACGTCCAGGCGCTGCGCGAGCACTACGCGCTGACCCTGCGGGCCTGGGTGGCCCGGCTGGAGGAGCACTGGGAGGAGGCCGTACGGCTGACCTCGCCCGGCCGCGCCCGGGTCTGGCTGCTCTACATGGCGGCCTCCGCGCTCGGTTTCGAACACAACCGGCTGGGGGTCAACCAGGTCCTGGCGGTACGGCCCGGGGGCGGAGGGGCCTCGGGGCTGCCGCTGCGGACGCGCACCTGGAGCGCGTGACGGCGTACGCGTGAGGGCGTACGCCTGACGGCGTGGGCCCGCAGAGCACGGAGGGCCCCGGGGCACGTGCCCCGGGGCCCTCACGCGTACGCCGCGCCCGCGCTACTCGGTCTTGATGGCGGTCAGCATGTTCAGCCGGGCGGCGCTGCGGGCCGGCCACATGGCGGCCAGGACGCCGACCAGTCCGGCGAGCAGGAAGAAGATCCCGATCCGGTCGAAGGGGATCACCAGCTCGTAGCCGGGGACGGAGCCCGCGATCGTCCTGCCGCCGGCCCAGGCGAGGAAGACGCCGACGCCGATGCCGAGGACCGCGCCGAAGAGCGAGATGACCACGGCCTCCAGGCGGATCATGTTCTTGACCTTGCCGCGGTCGAGGCCGACGGCTCGCAGCATGCCGATCTCCTGCTGGCGCTCGTAGACCGACATCGCCAGGGTGTTGATCACACCGAGGACCGCGATGATCAGGGCCATGCCGAGCAGGCCGTACATGATGTTCAGGGACGTGTTGATCATGCCGGCCATCTCGTCGCGCATGGCGGCCTTGTCGGAGACCTTGATCGCCGGGTTCTTGCCCAGGGCGTCGATGACGGCCTGCTGGCCGGCCGCCGAGGTGCCGCCGGAGGTCTTCACGAACACCTCGGGCAGGTACTGGGAGTCGTTGTGCTCGGCGAGGATCCGGTTGTCGAGCACGTAGTCCTCGAGCTGGTCCTTGCCCTCGTACAGGACGCCGACCTGGAGCTTGCCCTGCCGGCCGTCGTCGTAGCGGACGTCGACCGTCGAGCCGACCGACAGGCCCTTCTTGCGTGCCTCCTTCTCGGAGACCATCAGCTTGCCCTGGCCGAGGGCGGCGAGGTCGCCGGCGGTGGTCTTCACGCTCAGCACCGCGTCGAGGGCGGCCGGGTTGACGCCGCTGACCGTCTGGAAGTCGGCGCCGATCTTGACGGACTCCATCGTCTTCGGCGAGACGGCGGTGACGCCCTTGCCCTTCTCCAGGGCCGGGAGCACCGACTTGTCGAGGTTCATGCCCTCGCCGGCCATCGTGACCCGGTAGTCGGCCTTGATGTTCTGCGTGCTCAGCCGGTCGACCGCCTGGCCGATGGTGATGCCCATGACCGACATCGCGGTGACGAGGGTGAGGCCGATGGTGAGCGAGGCGGCGGTGACGGCGGTGCGGCGCGGGTTGCGGACCGCGTTCTGCGCGGCCAGCTTGCCGGAGACGCCGAACACCTTCTCCAGCAGCGGGCGGACCGCGGCGATGACCGGCCGCGACAGCATCGGCAGCAGCACGAACAGGCCGATGAGCAGGAAGAACGCCCCGGCGGCGATGGTCGTGCGGCCCTCGCTCTTCTGGCCGGCGCCGAGCAGGACCACGCCGACGCCGATGACGGCCAGGATGCTGCCGGTGATGTTGCGCAGCACCAGGGACTTCATGGTGGCGGGCAGGTGGGCGCTGCCCATGGCGGCGACCGGGGCGATCTTGGCCGTCCGGCGGGCGGGCAGCCAGGCCGCCAGCATGGTCACCAGGACACCGATGACCAGGGCGGTCAGGACGGTCGCCGGGGCGATGATCAGCGAACCGGCCGGGATCTTGGCGTCGAAGAGCTCCATCGCGGAGCGCATCGCCACCGCCAGGCCGACGCCGCAGGCCAGGCCGATGACGGAGGAGACGAGGCCGACCACGCCGGCCTCGGCGAGCACCGAGCGCTTGACCTGGCCGCGGTGGGCGCCGATGGCGCGCAGCAGCGCCAGTTCCTTGGTGCGCTGGGCGACCAGCATCGTGAAGGTGTTGTAGATCAGGAAGATGCCGACGAAGAGGGAGACGCCGGCGAAGATCAGCAGGCCGGTGCTCATGCCGGACATGGCGCGCTCGATGTCCTTGGCCTGCTGGGCGGCCAGTGCGGCGCCGGTCTTGGCGTCGGAGCTCTCGGACAGCAGCGGCTTGACGTCGGCGAGCAGCTGGTCGGGGGTGGTGCCGGGCTTGGCCGCGATGGAGAGCTCGCTGTAGAAGCCGGGCCGGAGGTAGAGCTCCTGGGCGACCTTGGTGTCGAAGAGGACCAGGCTGCCGCCCGCGTTGACGGCGCCGTCCTCGGTGGTGAAGACGCCGGTCAGGGTGAACTCCCTGACCGGGCCGTTGGTGGCGACCCGGACCTTGTCGCCGACCTGGTACTTGCCCTTGGCGGCGCTGTCCTTGTCGAGCGCTATCTGGCCGTCCTGGACGGGGCCGGAGCCCTCGGTGAAGGCGTAGCGCGGGTCCTTGCCGTCCTTGACGGGGGCGAAGTTGGAGCCGGCGTTGGCCCAGCCGCTGCCGATCAGCTTGCCGTTCTGGTCGCCGACGCCCGCGAAGCCCTGGACGCGGCCCGAGACCGAGTCGACGCCCTTGACGGCCTTGATCCGGTCGAGGGTCTGCTGGCCGATGCCGGGGTCGCCCTGCTTCTGGCCGTCCCCGCCGCGGGTGCGGCCGTGGTCGGTGACGGAGACCGCGACGCCCTCGTAGGACTTCGCGGACTGGTTGGACATGGCCTTGCTGAGGGTGTCGGTGAAGACGAGGGTGCCGGAGACGAAGGCGACGCCGAGGGTGACGGCGAGGACCGTCATCAGCAGCCTGGCCTTGTGCGCGAGGACGTTGCGCAGGGCGGTACGGAACATGGGGGTCTCAGTCCTGGGGCTGGAAGTCTGTGCGGAGGGCTGCGGGACGCCGCTGGGCGGCCCGGCTTCAGCTGGTGCGGCCCTTGGCGTCGAAGGCCTTCATCCGGTCGAGCACGCCGTCGGCGGTGGGCTCGCGCATCTCGTCGACGATGCGTCCGTCGGCGAGGAAGATGACGCGGTCCGCGTAGGAGGCGGCGACCGGGTCGTGGGTGACCATCACGACGGTCTGGCCGAGCTCGCGGACCGAGTTGCGCAGGAAGCCCAGGACCTCGGCGCCGGAGCGGGAGTCGAGGTTGCCGGTGGGCTCGTCGCCGAAGATGATCTCGGGGCGGGAGGCCAGGGCGCGGGCGACGGCCACGCGCTGCTGCTGGCCGCCGGAGAGCTGGGTGGGGCGGTGGGAGAGGCGCTCGGACAGGCCGACCATGGCGATCACGCTGTCCAGCCACTGGCGGTCGGGCTTGCGGCCGGCGATGTCCATCGGCAGCGTGATGTTCTCCAGCGCCGTCAGGGTCGGCAGCAGGTTGAAGGCCTGGAAGATGAAGCCGATCTTGTCGCGGCGCAGCTGGGTCAGCTGCTTGTCCTTGAGGCTGCCGAGCTCGGTCTCGCCGATGCGGACCGAGCCGGCGGAGAAGGTGTCCAGGCCGGCGACGCAGTGCATCAGGGTGGACTTGCCGGAGCCGGAGGGGCCCATGATCGCGGTGAACTGGCCCTGGGCGAAGTCGACGGAGACGTTGTCCAGCGCGACCACCTGGGTCTCGCCCTGGCCGTACACCTTCGACAGCTGAGTGGCGCGGGCGGCCACGGCCTGGGAGGTGTGGTGCGGGGCGTAGTTCATGGCGGTCACGGGGACTCCTGTCGAGCGGCTGCTGCGTTTGGGGTGGGACCCTTCCATCCTCACCGCGGCCGCCCCCGCTCCGGATCAGCCGCGGTGCCCGTTCGCAGGCCCACTGGAGTCTGATCACGAGCGCGTCCGCCTCCTCCTTTGGTATGACAAGAGACCCGGGGGCGGCGGCCCGGCCGGACGGTGGCGGGGGGCGTGCGGCGGGGGCGTGGCGCGGGGGTGGCCCGGGGTGGCCCGGGGTGGCGGGCGGGGTGGCGCGAGGCAGCGAAATCACGTCATTCCCGGGGCGGGGGAGAGCGTCGCCCGGAACGGCGCCGACCGTGACTTATCGGCGCTGACGCCCCCTCAATCACCAATAAAATCAGACAACATCGGATAGACGGCCGCCTTCCCGGCAGGGCGTTCCCGATAGGCTCGGCTCAGCGTTCAAGGCTTTTCCACGGGGGCCCGCCGCGCTGCCCGGATGGTGGAATGCAGACACGGCGAGCTTAAACCTCGCTGGCCCTCGGGCCGTGCCGGTTCAAGTCCGGCTCCGGGCACTTCCGCAGCCCCTGCTTTTCTCCCGGCGCTTCGCCGTGCCTTCTCCTAAGATCCTCCTCCAGCAGTAGGGTGCTTTCTTTGCGAGCGCATTACTCTTGACGCAAGGCCGCGCACGGTGGCCATGGAGGAGTGAGATGAGGAGCAGTAACCCGGTCTTCTCGCGACGGGGGTTCAGCCGCGACAACGGCGGCTACGCGGGCTTCGAGGCGCAGCACGCGCAGGCCGGGACCGCGACCAACCCGTACGCGACGAATCCTTACGCCACCGATCCGGCCACCGGCATGCCGGCGGCCCCGGTCCGCGGCAACGCCATGACGATCGACGACGTCGTGAGCCGTACGGCCATGACGCTCGGCACGCTGATCGTGACGGCGACGCTCGCGTGGATCGCACTGCCCGTCGACCCGGCGAACGTCAACAAGTCGTACGGCATCGCCATCGGCGCGGCGATCGTCGCCTTCGTCCTGGCGATGATCCAGACCTTCAAGCGCAAGCCGTCCCCCGCGCTGATCATCGGCTACGCCGCCTTCGAGGGCGTCTTCCTCGGCGTCATCAGCATGGTGACCAGCACCTACATCAGCCCCGGCGTGGTCGTCCAGGCCGTGCTCGGCACGATGTGCGTCTTCGCCGCCGTGCTCTTCGCGTACAAGATGCGCTGGATCCGCGTCACCCGCCGCTTCACCGGCTTCGTGATGGCCGCGGCCCTCGGCTTCGTCCTGCTGATGCTGGCCAACTCGCTGTTCGCCCTCTTCGGCGGCGGTGACGGCCTCGGCTTCCGCAGCGGCGCCCTGGGCATCGTCTTCGGCCTCGTCGGCGTGCTGCTCGGCGCCTGCTTCCTCGCCCTGGACTTCAAGCAGGTCGAGGACGGCGTGAACTACGGCGCCCCGCGCGAGGAGTCCTGGCTGGCGGCCTTCGGCCTCACCCTGACCCTGGTGTGGATCTACCTGGAGCTGCTGCGGCTCTTCCAGATCCTCTCCGGCGACGACTAGCCGGACCGCCTCCCGGCCGAGGAGGCGTCCACAGCACGGGAAAGGCCCCGCGAGCAGCTGCTCGCGGGGCCTTTCCGTGTGGGGTGGAGGGGCGGGGTCAGCCGAACCGGCGGGCGGCTCTGCGCAGGTCGTACTCGTGGATGATCGCCTTGGCCTGGCCGTACGAGAGCTCGTGCGCGCCGCGCAGCCAGCTGACCTTCTCCTCGAACCGGACGAGGGAGGGGCCCTCGTCGACGGTCTGGAGCCAGTCGGTGATCTCACGACCGGTGGTCTGGGGGATTCTGTCGATCATGTTGCGGTGGGTCTGCTCGGAGAACTCTACGGACATGGGCGCCTCCGGGGGTGTCGCCGTGCTGTTCCCTTCACGTCACCGTGCCGGAGAGTCCGCCCGTTGGCAATGGTGCCGGGGCGGCGCGTAGGGTCGGCCGGGTGCTCGATACCTCGCCCCTGACCGCCGCCGTGGAACGATTCGCCGACCGGCTGCGGGCCGCCCCGCAGAGCCGCCTCCAGCGCGGCGCCGCCGCCGAGGCGCTGGAGCTGGCCCGGGAGCTCGCCGTACGGGCGCAGCGGCTGGAGGCCGCCCCGTCCGGGGCGCAGGGGACCCAGGGGGCGGCTGAGGCGTTCGAGGCGCGGGTGATGCCGGACGTGGGGATCTTCGTGGTGGGGGACCAGGTGGCGGTGGCCGGTCTGGACCTCGCCGAGGCGCTGGCCGCGCTGCGGGACGGGGACGCGGCGGGCGGGGACGGCGCGAAGGCCCCGTCCGAGCTGCTGGACGAGGCCGTGGCGCTGGTGGAGCGGGCGGAAGTCAGAGCGATGCGATGACGCGGTCCGCGAGGATGTAGACGTTGCCGTCGGGGTCCTCGGAGTTGCCGCAGGAGAAGGTCAGCGCGTAGGCGCCGGAGATGCCGGAGCCGCCGAGCAGGACGGGCGCGGTGCCCGACCGCAGGGCCTCGGCGAGGCGCTCCGCGGTCTCCCGGTGGCCCGGGGTCATGCACAGGGTGGTGCCGTCCGTGAAGACGTACACGTCCAGGGTGCCCAGCGGGCCCGGGCGGACGTCCGCGAGGGCCGTACGGGCTTCGGCGAGCTCCTCCAGGCGGCTGACGGTGCGCTCGTGGTCGGCGCCGGGGTGCGACTGGGCCGGGACGAAGTCGGGGTGCGAGGGGTGGCGCCGGCGGGCGGCGGCCAGTTCGGCCGAATCCTCCGGGTACTCGCCCACGGCCTCCGGCAGGGAGGCGCCCGCGGCGAGGTCCTCGCCCAGCAGCGGCTCCAGGCCGACCAGGTCCGCCTGCCGGGGCAGGAAGACCGGCCCCTCCTCGCCGAGGCCGGACAGGCCGCCCAGCAGTGAGGGGGCGTCGGCGGCGTCGCGGGCCTCCTGCGCGGCCCAGAAGGCCCGCGCCTCGGCCAGCTCGCGCTCGCGCTCCTCGGCGAGGGCCTCGGCGACGGCGGCCCGTATCTCCGCGGCGGGGGACGCCGCGGAGCGGGCGTGGGGGACGGTCGCGGCGCGCGCGTGGGCCGGCGCCGTCAGCTCACCGCGCAGGGCGGTGACCTGCTTGCGCAGTCCGTGGACGGCGTGCAGCGCAGCAGCGCCCACGGCCGTGGCAGCGGCCGTGGTCAGCAGCAGGGCAAGAGACATGGCGCTCACTGACTAACTCCTGATTGATTCGATCCCCCGACTTCCTACATCAGCTTGTCCTCTGCTGGGAATGGCGTGCAGTGCATTACGTCATGAATTGGACAGGTCTTTGGTCCTGGCAGCCTTCGGGGGATGGCCTCTGACCTGGGCACATGCCGATCCCCCAGGACAAAGGTCACATCCTGGGGGAGATTCGGTCACAGCTCGGCCGCGACGGGATTAGATTCGACGTCAGTACAGCGCATGGATCTAGAGGATCCCTTGCGGGACCTGGGTGGCCGCGCCGGAGCCGTACAAGCCCCTCACCCTCCGCTACGGCTCAGCCCACGGCGATGGCTCAGCGACGACGGCTCAGCTCAGGCGCTCGGTCTTGCGGTCGCTCTGAGCTTCGCCACCGCTGCGGGCGGGTGCCGGCCCTCGTGCCTCGGGCCGGCCCCCACCCTCCGCTACGGCTCAGCTCAGGCGCTCGATCACCATGGCCATGCCCTGGCCGCCGCCGACGCACATGGTCTCCAGACCGAACTGCTTGTCGTGGAACTGGAGGCTGTTGATCAGGGTGCCGGTGATGCGGGCACCGGTCATCCCGAACGGGTGACCGACGGCGATGGCTCCGCCGTTGACGTTCAGCTTCTCCAGCGGGATCTCCAGATCCCGGTAGGAGGGGATGACCTGCGCGGCGAAGGCCTCGTTGATCTCGAACAGGTCGATGTCGCCGACGGTCAGCCCGGCCCGCTTCAGGGCCTGCTTGGAGGCCTCCACGGGGCCCAGGCCCATGATCTCGGGGGAGAGGCCGGTGACGCCCGTGGACACGATGCGCGCCAGCGGGGTCAGGCCCAGTTCCCGCGCCTTGGTGTCGCTCATGATGACCAGCGCGGCGGCGCCGTCGTTCAGCGGACAGCAGTTGGCGGCCGTCACCAGGCCGTCGGGGCGGAAGACGGGCTTGAGGCCCTGCACGCCCTCCAGGGTGACGCCGGCGCGCGGGCCGTCGTCGGTGGAGACCACGGTGCCGTCCGGGGTGGTGACCGGGGTGATCTCGCGCTCCCAGAAGCCGTTCTTGATCGCGGCCTCGGCGAGGTTCTGCGAGCGCACGCCGAACTCGTCCATGTCCTGGCGGGTCACGCCCTTGAGGCGGGCCAGGTTCTCGGCGGTCTGCCCCATCGCGATGTAGGCGTCCGGGACCAGGCCGTCCTCGCGCGGGTCGTGCCAGGAGGCGCCCTCGCTCTGGGCGACCGCGGCCGTACGGGCCTCGGCGTCCGCGAAGAGCGGGTTGTGGGTGTCCGGCATGCCGTCGGAGCTGCCCTTCACGGACCGCGAGACCATCTCGACGCCGGCCGAGATGAACACGTCGCCCTCGCCCGCCTTGATGGCGTGCAGGGCCATGCGGGAGGTCTGGAGCGAGGAGGAGCAGTACCGGGTGATGGTGGCGCCCGGCAGGAAGTCCATGCCCATCTGGACGGCGACGATGCGGGCGAGGTTGTGGCCCTGCTCGCCGCCCGGGAGGCCGCAGCCGAGCATCAGGTCGTCGATGTCGCGCGGGTCCAGCCCGGGGACCTTCGCGAGGGCGGCCTGGATGACGGTCGCCGTCAGGTCGTCCGGGCGGACGTCCTTGAGGGACCCCTTGAAGGCGCGCCCGATCGGGGAACGGGCGGTGGAAACGATGACGGCTTCGGGCATCGGGACTCCAAGGGGTGCGTCGTTGCGGGACCGCAAGCGAAGTTACCGCCCCGTACGGTCGAGGTCACCGGCTCGGGCGTGTGATGCCGGTCGCTCCGCGCACCCCGCCCGGGGCCGGGGATCCCCTCCATGGTCGCGCCGGCCGCCGGGCCGCACGGCCGGGCCGCCCCGGGGATTCAGCGGCGGCCCGGCGGGGACGGGGTTTCCAGGACGGGCTCCGCCGCCGGGACGCGCCGGCGGCGGCGGTGCTTGAGCAGGGCCCACGGACCGCGGGCCGCCGTGACCTCGGTGCCCGCCTCGCCCGCCGCCGCGGACGCCGCCTTCGCCACCGGCAGCATGTCCTCGTCCCGCGACACGTCGAGGCGGTCCGAGCCCGGCCACAGGCCCAGCGCCGCGCACAGCGTCGGCAGGATGGCCATCGCCGCCGTCGCGTACCCCTCCGCCGACGGGTGGTAGGAGTCCGGGCCGAACATCTCCCGCGGGTTCGCCGCGAACTCCGGCCCCAGCAGGTCACCCATGGACAGGGTGCGGGCGCCGAGCGCCACGACCCCGATGGTCTGCGCGGCGGCCAGCTGCCGCGAGACCCGCCGGGCCATCCACCGCAGCGGCTGGTACACCGGCTCGATGGTGCCCAGGTCGGGGCAGGTGCCCACCACCACCTCGGCCCCCGCGAGCCGCAGCCTGCGCACGGCCGCGGTCAGCAGCCGGACGGACTGGGTCAGCGGCATGCGTTTGGTCACGTCGTTCGCGCCGATGATGATCACGCAGACGTCCGGCGGCGGCGCGTCCCCGTCCAGCAGCAGCCCCACCTGGCGGTCCAGGTCGTCCGACATGGCCCCGGACAGTGCCACGTTCCGCAGCTCCACCGGCCGCTCCGCGACCGCCGCCAGCCCGGAGGCCAGCAGTGCCCCCGGCGTCTGGCGGGCCCGGCGCACGCCCAGTCCGGCCGCCGTCGAATCGCCCAGCATGCCCATGCGCAGCGGGCCCGGACTCAGTTCCGGACCGGAGAACTCGCTCCCGTACAGGCCGTCGGCCCGCGGCGGATCCGCCGGCCCGTTGCCCACCGTCCGCTTCGCGAACTGGACCTCGGCCAGCACCAGCCCCACCGCGGCGACCCCCACCAGCCCGAGACCGCCCCCGCCGTACGCTGCCCCCGCCGCGATCCGGCGGGCCGTTCTCGCCCTGGACACCCTTCAGGCCACCTCCATCGGTCTTGTTGACCTTCCTGCCCCGTACGGACGGTCGGCCAATCCCTTTCCGCATACTCTGGCCAAACCTCCCGGAGAACCCGTGGAGTCCCCTCCCTGGAGAACATGGTGCAATTCCACGACTCGATGATCAGCCTCGTCGGCAACACCCCGCTGGTGAAGCTCAACCGTGTGACCGAAGGCCTGCGGGCCACCGTCCTCGCGAAGGTGGAGTACTTCAATCCCGGTGGATCCGTGAAGGACCGGATCGCCGTCCGGATGATCGAGGCCGCCGAGCAGAGCGGTGCCCTCAAGCCCGGTGGCACCATCGTGGAGCCCACCAGCGGCAACACCGGTGTCGGACTCGCCATCGTGGCCCAGCAAAAGGGCTACAAGTGCATCTTCGTCTGCCCTGACAAGGTGTCGATGGACAAGATCAATGTGATGCGCGCGTACGGCGCCGAGGTCGTGGTCTGCCCGACCGCCGTCGACCCCGAGCACCCGGACTCGTACTACAACGTGTCCGACCGCCTCGCGCGCGAGCCCGGCGCCTGGAAGCCGGACCAGTACAGCAACCCGAACAACCCGCGCTCGCACTACGAGACCACGGGTCCCGAGCTGTGGGAGCAGACGGACGGGAAGATCACGCACTTCGTCGCCGGCGTCGGCACGGGCGGCACGATCTCCGGCACCGGCAACTACCTCAAGGAGGTGAGCGGTGGCAGCGTCAAGGTCATCGGCGCCGACCCCGAGGGCTCTGTCTACTCCGGCGGCTCCGGCCGTCCGTACCTGGTCGAGGGCGTCGGCGAGGACTTCTGGCCGACCGCCTACGACCCGAACGTGACCGACGAGATCATCGCGGTGTCCGACAAGGACTCCTTCCAGATGACCCGCCGCCTCGCCAAGGAGGAGGGCCTCCTCGTCGGCGGTTCCTGCGGCATGGCGGTCGTCGCGGCGCTGAAGGCCGCGGAGAGCCTGGGCCCGGACGACGTGGTCGTCGTCCTGCTGCCCGACAGCGGCCGCGGCTACCTCAGCAAGATCTTCAGCGACGAGTGGATGGCCGGACACGGCTTCCTGGAGGACGCGGGCCCCTCGGCGCGCATCGGCGCGGTCCTCGCGGACAAGGAGGGCGGCATCCCGTCCCTGGTCCACATGCACCCCGAGGAGACCGTCGGCCAGGCCATCGAGGTCCTGCGCGAGTACGGCGTCTCGCAGATGCCGATCGTCAAGCCCGGCGCCGGCCACCCCGACGTCATGGCCGCCGAGGTCATCGGCTCCGTGGTGGAGAAGGAGCTGCTCGCGGCGCTGTTCGCGCAGCGCGCCTCCCTCGGGGACCCGCTGGAGAAGCACATGAGCGCGCCGCTGCCGCAGGTCGGCTCCGGCGAGCCCGTCTCCGAGCTGATGACGGTGCTCGGCGAGGCCGACGCGGCGATCGTGCTCGTCGAGGGCAAGCCCACCGGCGTCGTCAGCCGCCAGGACCTGCTGGCGTTCCTCGCCAAGGGCGCGAAGTAGACACGACGCGCAAACGGTACGGGCCCGACACGTGACGGCAGCACCGGCTTAACACGGGCGGGGCACAGTGGTGGTCGTCGGCAGGGAACCCGGGAGACCGGGACCCCGGCCGGCGCCACGAACGGCGTCGGCGCGCCTCCGGAGCGGCTCCCGGACCGCGTGGACGCCAAGGACGCGGACGGCCCTGACCCGGCCCGTGTCCCTCGCGGGGACCGCCGTCGTCCCGCCCCCCGGGCAACCGGGGGTGCGGCGGTCCCCGCTTTTTCCATTTCTGGGCCCTCCCGGGCCGAAGGGGCGGCCGGTGCCGGGGGGCGTCAGGCCGGGCCGTCGTGGCCGGGGCGGCGGAAGCGGCCGGTGGCGTGGGCGAAGTTGACGCCCAGGATGCCGGCCCAGGTCACCAGGAGGCCGCCGATGCCCGCCTGGACGGCGCCGATCGCCGACAGCGGGATCGCCAGCACCAGCGTGACGATCGCGAAGCCGAACCGTTCCCCGAAGACGGCGACCGTGCCGTCCGCGCCCTCCGGGCCGCCGCGCGCCGTACGCAGCCGCTCCTCGGCCAGCCGGCGCCGGACCTGGGTGTCGACCTTCTCGACGAAGGAGTCCACGAGGGCGGCCTCGTACTCCGGTCCCAGCTCGCGCCGGGCGTCGAGGGTCGCGGCGAGCTCCTTTTCGAGCTCCTGGGCCTGCGGGGAGTGGGCTGAGGCTGTCATGCGCCCACCGTAGGAACCGGCGGAGCCCCCGGCACTGGGGATAGCCCCCGTATCCGGATCGCGGGCGCGGCTTGCCGAGCTGCATAACCACATGCAGAGTGCACGGTGACTGAATATCTCACCGGGGACCCCGGCGACGGGACGGAGGGGACGGCCATGAGCGACAGCCCGGCCGCACGGCTGCAAAAGCTGTTCGAGGGGCACCGGCTGACGCCGACCCAGCGGCGGATCGCGCACTGCATGGTGCGCGGCGCGGCGGAGGTGCCCTTCCTGTCGAGCGTGGAGCTCGCCGAGCTGGCCGGGGTGAGCCAGCCCTCGGTGACCCGGTTCGCGGTGGCACTGGGTTTCGACGGGTACCCGGCGCTGCGCCGCCACCTGCGCGCGGTGGCCCCCGCCGGGCGGCCGGAGCCCGTGCGCGAGGACGCGTACAACGAGTACCAGCAGGCCGTCCAGGGGGAGATCGAGAACCTGCGGCGGCTCTCGGCGATGCTCGCCGATCCGGCGCCGGTCGAGGAGGCCGGCCGGGTGCTGGCCGGATCGGCCCCGCTGCCGGTGCTGGGGCTGCGCGCGGCCTCCTCGCAGGCGCGCGGGTTCGCGTACTTCGCGGCGAAGGTGCATCCGGACGTACGGCTCCTCGACGAGGGCGGCTCCATGCTGGCCGACCGGATCGACGCGGCCGCCGCCGCCGGGGCCTCGGCGCTGCTGTGCTTCGCCCTGCCGCGCCACCCCCGGGAGGTCGTGGAGGCCCTGGACCACGCGCGGGCGGCCGGGCTGAAGGTGGTGACGGTCGCCGACTCGGCGTTCGCGCCCGTCGCCCGCCTCAGCGACCTGCTCATCCCGGCGCCGGTCGGCACCGGGCTGGCCTTCGACACGGCGTGCGCGCCGATGCTGCTGGGGCGGGTGCTGCTGGAGGCGATGGCGGACGCGCTCCCGGACGCGCAGGCCCGGCTGGAGGCCTTCGACGCGCGGGCGGCGGCGCGGAGCCTGTTCGTGGACTGAGGCCCGCCCGCGCGGGCGCCGGGGCGGACAGGCCCTACGGCGCCGCGTCCGGGAGCAGCGCGTCGCGCAGGGCGCCGCCCGCCTCGGCGACGAGGTCCGCGAGGGGCTGGGCGGCCCGGGTCAGGGCGAAGCGGATCCCGCCCCGCGCGGCGGCGGTGAAGCCGTGGACGGCGGGGCGCGGGAGGCTGTTGTAGCCGTAGTGGGCGGTGAAGAAGTACGCGCCCGTGTCCGGGACGGCGATCACGTCCCCCGGGTGCAGCCGCGGCAGCTCCCGCGCGGTGGCGAGCAGGTCGCCCGCGAAACAGGCCGGGCCGGCGACGTCCTGGGCGACGCGGTCACCGGTGCGCGGGACGCCCCCGGCGTCGTACGCGAGGATCCGCAGCGGCCAGGACGCGGGGGCGTACACGGTGCGCGTCGCGAGCTGGACCCCCGCGTGGGTGACGGCGATGGGGCGGCCGCCGGTCTCCTTGGTGTACTCGACCCGGGCCAGGATCAGGCCGTGCTTGGCCAGCAGGGACCGGCCGAACTCGGTGACCAGCCCGTAGGAGCCGTCGAAGAGCGCCGGGACGGTCGCGCGTAGGGCCTGCGCGTAGTCCGCGTACGAGGGCGTGTGCTCGTCGGAGGCGAAGTTCACCGGCAGGCCCCCGCCGATGTCGAGGGTGTCGATCTGGCGCCGGCCGGCCGCCGCGTTGACCTCCTCGGCCAGCGCGTGGACCTCCCGCACGCCCTCGGCGATCAGCTTCAGCGGCACCCCCTGCGAGCCCGAGTGGGTGTGCAGCCGGGTCAGCCACGGCCGGTCGAGGAAAGCCCGTACGAGCGCTTCCCGCGCGCCGGGGTCGCGCAGCGGGAAGCCGAACTTGGCGGTGGCGGTGGCCGTGGACAGGGCGTCGATGGTGCCGGCGCCGGTCTGGGGGTTGATGCGCAGCCCGAGGGGGGAGCGGGGGGCCGCGCCGGGGGCCGCGGCCGTCAGCGCGTCGAGCCGGGCCAGTTCCTGGGGGTTGTCGGCGTTGACGGCGATCCCGAGGGCCAGGGCCTCGCGCAGCTCGGCCCGCGTCTTCGCCGGGGAGTCCAGGACCGTCCGCTCCGCCGGCACCCCGGCCGCCCGGGCCAGCGCGAGCTCGCCGGGGCTGGCGACCTCGCAGCCGATCCCGGCGTCCGCGAGCAGCCGCAGGACGGGGACGAGGGGGGCGGCCTTCACCGCGAAGGTGTGCAGGACGGGGGTGCCGGGGGCGGCCGCGGCCGCGAAGGCGGCGGTCAGGGCGGCGGCGGAGGCCCGGATCCCGGCCACGTCGAGCAGGCAGACGACGGGCTCGCGCTCCAGCAGACCCTGCTGGAGCGCGGCGCGTACGGCCAGGTCACGCAGGGCGGCGGGGCCGGGGTCGGGCGAAGGGAGGTGCGTCTGGGCGGCCATGCCCGCCATCCCATCACCAGGCCGGTCCCCCCGCAGCTGTTGACTGGATCTATTCATGCGGCGAGGATGTGAATGGATTGACCAACATCGTCTGGAGGCACCGCCATGTCAGGACCCCGCCCCGTACGGGCCGCGCGCGGCACCGAGCTCAGCACCCTGGGATGGCAGCAGGAGGCCGCCCTGCGCATGCTGCAGAACAACCTCGACCCCGAGGTCGCGGAGCACCCCGACAAGCTGGTCGTCTACGGCGGCACCGGCAAGGCCGCGCGCGACTGGCGCTCGTACGACGCCATGGTGCGCACCCTGCGGACCCTCAAGCAGGACGAGACGATGCTGGTCCAGTCCGGCCGCCCGGTCGGCGTGATGCAGACGCACGAGTGGGCGCCGCGCGTCCTGCTCGCCAACTCCAACCTCGTCGGCGACTGGGCCAACTGGGAGGAGTTCCGCCGCCTGGAGCACCTGGGCCTGACCATGTACGGCCAGATGACCGCCGGGTCGTGGATCTACATCGGCACCCAGGGCATCCTCCAGGGCACCTACGAGACCTTCGCGGCCGTCGCCGCCAAGAAGTTCGGCGGCACCCTCGCGGGCACCATCACCCTGACCGCCGGACTCGGCGGCATGGGCGGCGCCCAGCCGCTGGCCGTGACGATGAACGACGGCGTCGCGATCTGTATCGACGTCGACCCGCGCGCGATCGAACGCCGCATCGAGCACCGCTACCTGGACGTCAAGGCCGACAACCTGCGCCACGCCCTCCAGCTGGCCGTCGAAGCCCGCGACGCCCGCAAGCCGCTCTCCATCGGCCTCCTGGGCAACGCCGCCGAACTGCTGCCGCAGATGCTGGCCGAGGGCGCGCCCGTCGACATCGTCACCGACCAGACCTCGGCCCACGACCCGCTCGCCTACCTGCCCGTCGGCGTCGCCTTCGACGACATGGCCGACGAGGCCGCCAAGGACCCGGCCGGCTTCACCACCCGCGCCCGCGAGTCCATGGCCCGGCACGTCGAGGCCATGGTCGGCTTCATGGACGCCGGCGCCGAGGTCTTCGACTACGGCAACTCCATCCGCGGCGAGGCCCAGCTGGCCGGCTACGACCGCGCCTTCGCCTTCCCCGGCTTCGTCCCCGCCTACATCCGCCCGCTGTTCTGCGAGGGCAAGGGCCCCTTCCGCTGGGCGGCGCTGTCGGGCGAGGCCTCGGACATCCACAAGACCGACAAGGCGATGCTGGAGCTCTTCCCGGAGAACGAGTCCCTGCACCGCTGGATCAAGATGGCCGGCGAGCGCGTCCACTTCCAGGGCCTGCCCGCGCGCATCTGCTGGCTCGGCTACGGCGAGCGCGACAAGGCCGGCGAGCGCTTCAACGAGATGGTCGCCGACGGCACCCTCGCCGCCCCGCTGGTCATCGGCCGCGACCACCTCGACTGCGGTTCGGTGGCCTCCCCGTACCGAGAGACCGAGGCCATGCTCGACGGCTCCGACGCCATCGCCGACTGGCCGCTGCTCAACGCCATGGTCAACGTCGCCTCCGGCGCGTCCTGGGTCTCCATCCACCACGGCGGCGGCGTCGGCATGGGCCGCTCGATCCACGCGGGCCAGGTCACCGTCGCCGACGGCACCAAGCTCGCGGGCGAGAAGATCCGCCGCGTCCTGACCAACGACCCCGGCATGGGCGTCATCCGCCACGTCGACGCCGGCTACGACATCGCCGAGACCGTCGCCGACGAGCGCGGCGTCCGCGTCCCGATGCGCGAGGGTGACTCCGAGTGACCTCCGATACCGGCTGGTCGGCGGCCCCGGGCTCCGGCCCGGGGCCCGCCCCCTCGGCGGGCGGCGGTTTCCACACCCTGTGGGCCGACCTCGCCCCCATCGGCCGCCACTGCGGCTCCGGCGGCTACCGCCGCTACGCCTGGACCGGCGCGGACCTGGACTGCCGGGCCTGGTTCCGGGCGCAGGCCGAGTCGCGCGGGCTCACGTACGAGAGCGACCGCAACGGCAACCAGTGGGCCTGGCTCGGCGACCCCCTCGCGGGCGACGCCGTCGTCACCGGCTCCCACCTGGACTCCGTCCCCGACGGGGGCGCCTTCGACGGCCCCCTCGGGGTGGTCTCCTCCTTCGCGGCCCTGGACGAACTGCGCCGCCGCGGCGCGCGGTTCTCCCGGCCGCTGGCCATCACCAACTTCGGCGACGAGGAGGGCGCCCGCTTCGGGCTGGCCTGCGTCGGCTCCCGGCTCGCCGCCGGACAGCTGACCAAGGAGAAGGCGTACGAGCTCCGCGACGCCGACGGCGTCAGCCTGCCGCAGGCGATGGAGCGGGCCGGCTACGACCCGGAGACGATCGGGGCCGACCCCGAACGCCTCGCCCGCATCGGCGCCTTCGTCGAACTGCACGTCGAACAGGGCCGCGCCCTCGACCTGTCCGGGGACCCGGTCGGCATCGCCTCCGCGATCTGGCCGCACGGCCGCTGGCGCTTCGACTTCCACGGCGAGGCCAACCACGCGGGCACCACCCGCCTGGTGGACCGCCGCGACCCGATGCTCACCTACGCGGCGACCGTCCTCGCGGCCCGCGCCGAGGCGGCCCTCGCCGGAGCCGTCGCCACCTTCGGGAAGATCTCCGTGGAGCCCAACGGGGTCAACGCCATCCCCTCGCTCGTCCGCGGCTGGCTCGACTCCCGCGCCGCCGACCAGGCCACCCTCGACACGGTCGTCACGGCCATCGAGAAGGCCGCCCGCGAGCGCGCCGGCCAGGACGGGACCGACCTCGACGTCGTCCGCGAGTCCTTCACCCCGGTCGTCGAGTTCGAGCACGCCCTGCGCGACGAGCTGAACCGGATCCTGGGCGGACGGGTCCCCGTCCTCGGCACGGGGGCGGGACACGACGCCGGAATCCTCTCCGCCGCCGTCCCGACCGCGATGCTGTTCGTACGGAACCCCACCGGGGTCTCCCACTCCCCCCGGGAGTTCGCCGCCGAGGACGACTGCGTGGCCGGCGTCCTCGCCCTCGCCGACGTACTGGAAGGTCTCGCGTGCCGCTGACCGCGCACAAGACGTACTGGCTGGAGCACGCCTGGCTCGGCACCCACGTCGAGCCGGGCGTCGCCCTGGACGTCACCCCCGACGGACGGATCGCCGCCCTGCGCACCGGGGCGGACGCCCCGCCGCCCGGCGCCGAGGTGCTGCGCGGCCTGACCCTGCCGGGCCTGGCCAACGCGCACTCCCACGCCTTCCACCGGGCCCTGCGCTCCCTCGTCCAGGTCGGCTCGGGCACCTTCTGGACCTGGCGCGAGTTCATGTACCAGGTCGCCCAGAACCTCACCCCGGACTCCTACTTCGCGCTCGCGCGGGCCGTGTACGCGGAGATGGCGCTGGCCGGCATCACGAACGTCGGCGAGTTCCACTACGTCCACCACGCCCCGGGCGGCGCCCGCTACGCCGACCCCAACGCCATGGGCGAGGCCCTGATCGAGGCGGCCGCCGCCGCGGGCATCCGGATCACCCTCCTGGACACCGCCTACCTGGCCTCGGGCTTCGGCGAGGGCCCCAACCACCACCAGCTGCGCTTCTCCGACGGCACCGCCGACGCCTGGGCCGAGCGGGTCTCCGCCCTCAAGCCGCGCGAACACGCCCTGATCGGCGCCGCGATCCACTCCGTCCGCGCCGTCCCGGCCGACGCCCTCGCCACCGTCGCCGCCTGGGCGGGGGAGCGGGGGGCCCCGCTGCACGTCCACCTCTCCGAGCAGACGGCGGAGAACGACGCCTGCCACGCCGCCCACGGCCGCACCCCGACCCAGCTCCTCGCCGACCACGGCGTGCTGGGCCCGCGCACCACCGGCGTCCACAACACGCACCTGACCGACGCCGACATCGCCCTGCTCGGCGGCACCACCACCGGCACCTGCATGTGCCCCACCACCGAGCGCGACCTCGCCGACGGCATCGGCCCGGCCGGACGGCTCCAGCGCGCGGGCAGCCCGCTGTCCCTCGGCAGCGACAGCCACGCGGTGATCGACCTGCTCGAAGAGGCCCGGGCCATGGAGCTCAACGAGCGCCTGCGCAGCCACACGCGCGGGCACTGGACGGCGAACGCCCTGCTCACCGCCGCCACGGCCGACGGGCACGCCGCCCTCGGCCGGCCCGACGCGGGGCGCCTGGAGACGGGCGCGCTCGCGGACTTCACCACCGTCGCGCTGGACTCCGTCCGCACGGCCGGACCGCTGCCCCGGCTCGGCGCCGAGACGGCCGTGTTCGCGGCGACCGCGTCGGACGTCCGGCACACAGTGGTGAGCGGCCGCCATGTGGTCCGCGACGGCGCCCATGCCCTGGTCCCGGACGTCCCGGCGGCCCTGTCCGAATCCATCGCCGCCCTCCGGTCGTGATCGGACAGCGCCTCGATCGCGAGCGCGGCTCACGACACGGCGCTCCGCGCCCGCGCCTCAATCGCCGGCGAGGCTGAATTTCCGCTGCGCGGCAATTCGGCCCGCCGGGCAGCACCTGCCAGTGCAGCTCAGCCACAATCCAGCCCCGCCGGCGTTTGAGGCGCGGGGTCTGGGGCGGAGCCCCAGGAAACCCCGAGAGGAACCCCGTGAGCACCACCGTCATCACCAACATCGGCAGCCTCGTCACCAACGACCCCACCCTCGGCGACGCCACCCCCCTCGGCCTCATCCAGAACGCCGCCGTCGTCATCGACGGCGAGACGATCGCCTGGGTCGGCCCCGCCGCCGAGGCACCCGCCGCCGACTCCGCGTTCGACGCCGCCGGCCGCGCCGTCATCCCCGGATTCGTCGACTCCCACTCGCACCTCGTCTTCGCCGGCGACCGCACCGCCGAGTTCAACGCCCGCATGTCCGGCCGCAGCTACTCCGCCGGAGGCATCCGCACCACCGTCGCCGCCACCCGCGCCGCCACCGACGGGGAACTGGAGGCCAACCTGCTGCGCCACCTCCACGAGGCCCGCCGGCAGGGCACCACCACCTTCGAGACCAAGTCCGGATACGGGCTCACCGTCGCCGACGAGGCCCGCGCGCTGCGCATCGCCGCCGCGCACACCGAGGAGGTCACCTACCTCGGGGCGCACATCGTCTCCCCCGACTACGCCGACGACCCGGCCGGCTACGTGGACCTCGTCACCGGCGAGATGCTGAGCGCCTGCGCCCCGTACGCCCGCTGGGTGGACGTGTTCTGCGAGAAGGGCGCCTTCGACGGGGACCAGGCCCGCGCCATCCTCACCGCCGGCGCCGCCGCCGGACTGATCCCCCGCATCCACGCCAACCAGCTCTCCCACGGCCCCGGCGTCCAGCTCGCCGTCGAGCTGGAGGCCGCCTCCGCCGACCACTGCACCCACCTCACCGACGCGGACGTCGACGCCCTGGCCCAGGCGGCGGGCACCACCGTCGCCACGCTCCTGCCCGGCGCCGAGTTCTCCACCCGCGCCCCGTGGCCCGATGCCCGGCGGCTGATCGACGCGGGCGCCACCGTCGCGCTGTCCACCGACTGCAACCCCGGCTCCTCCTACACCAGCTCCATGCCGTTCTGCGTCGCCCTCGCCGTCCGGGACATGGGCATGACCCCCGACCAGGCCCTCTGGTCGGCCACCGCGGGCGGCGCCGCCGCGCTGCGCCGCACCGACGTGGGCCGCATCGTCCCCGACGCCCGCGCCGACCTGGCGCTCCTGGACGCGCCGAGCCACGTCCACCTCGCCTACCGCCCCGGCGTCCCGCTCGTCTCGGCGGTCTGGCAGCGCGGGGTGCGCGTGGTCTGACGCGCCGCGCGGCGTAGGAACCGGCCCGAAAGGGCTTGAAACGGCCCGTCCGGCGGGCCGTTGATCCGGGCCGTCCTTTGTCTTCCCTCCGTAAGGTCCCGGGCGTACCTTGAGCCACCAATCTGATGTGTCGTCAGTAACTTGTGGCCCGAGGGGAAGACGAAGGTGTCCGACCGGAAACGTTCCACCGCGCTCGCGCTGGCCTCCGCAGTGGCCGGATCGGCGGTCCTGTTCGCCGCCCCCGCGGCCCACGCCGACGTCGTCGACGTCGAGTACAAGTGCCAGACCCCCATCGGGGACAAGTCGGCGGTCTCGCCCATCGACATCAAGGCCGTCAGGGAGGGCGACGGCTACAAGCTGACGATGTCCTTCCAGAAGGGCGTCTCCTCCAGCCCCATCGAGCTGGGCAAGGGCGCGATGACCCCGAGCGCCGTCATCCAGGCCGGCGGCGCCGAGAAGGCCTCCGTCCCGGTCTCGGGCCCGCCCAACCCCGAGGCGGTGCCCGCCAACACCCCCATCAAGATCACCGACCTGTCGGGCACCTACACCCCGAAGCAGAGCGGCAAGGTCACCTTCACCGCCGGGGTCCTCACCATCAAGGCCATGGGGACCACCACCACCTGCACCCCCGGCAACAGCCCCGGACCCTCCCTGGAGCTGGAGGTCACCGCGGCCGGCCCCGCCGCCCCGCCGCCCGGCAACGCCGCGGGCGGCGACACCCTGCCGCAGACCGGCCCCGCCGACTCCGCGCTTGCCCTCGGCACCCTCGGTGCCACCGTGCTGCTCTCCGGCGCCGCCGGAACGCTCTGGCTGACCCGGCGCGGCCGCCGGACCCAGCAGAGCCGGCCCTGAACGGAGACGCCCCGTCCATGCGCGTGCTCCACACCCTCCAGCGGCTCGGCGCGGTGCTCCTCGCCGCCGCCGCCCTGCACGGCGCCCCGGCCGCGGCCGCCGACGAGCCCGGCTGGAGCGCCCGGCCGGCCGCCGGGCGGCCCGCCGCCCCGCGCCCGTACTTCTACCTCGCGGGGCCCGCCGGAGCCGTACTGGAGGACCGCGTGGCCCTGACCAACACCGGCGACCGGGAACGGGTCCTCACCCTGCGCGGCGCCGACGCCTACAACACCCCCGACGGCGCCCTCGCCGTCCGCCCGGCCGGCCACGCCGCCGGCGCCGGGTCCTGGATCAGCTTCGGCGGCTCCGCCACCGTCACTGTCCCGGCCCGCACCCGCGCCGTGATCCCCTTCACCGTCACCGTGCCGCCCGGCGCGCCGCCCGGGGACCACCCGGCCGCCGTCGTCGCCGCGGAGTCCGGTCACGAGGCGGCCGTACGGGTCCACCTGCGGGTCGGCGGGCCGGCGCTCGCCGCGCTCACCGTCGAGGACGTCTCCGTACGCGGCCGGGGCGCGGCCGCCGCCGTCGCGTACACCCTCGTCAACCGGGGCAACGTCGCCCTCACCCCCGGCCTCGCGCTCCGGGCCGAGGGCCGCTTCGGCGCCCTCCCCGGCCGCGCCGCCCGTGTCCTGCCCGTCGAACTGCTGCCCGGCCGGCGGGTCCGGCTGACCGAGCCCTGGCCCGACGCGCCCGCCCTCGACCGGGTCGCCCTCACCCTCACGGTCACCGCCCCGGGCGCCGCCCCGGCCACCGCGCACGCCACGGCCTGGTTCCTGCCCGGCGGGAGCGCCGCCCGGACCGGCGCGGGAGCGCTCGCCCTCGGCGCCGCCGCCGGGACCGCGCTGCTCCTGGCCCGCCGCCGGGCCGCCCGCCGCCGGGCCGACGGGCCGCGGCAGCCGTCCGCGCGGCCGCCGGCCGGCGCCCAGGAAGGGGCGCACGAGGGCCCCGTACCCGAACACGAGCTGACGGGAGCACCCCGGTGAACGCAATCCGCAGACGGGACGCGGCCCTCCTGGCGGCGCTCCTGACGGCCCTCGCCCTGGTCCTGCTCCCGGCGCCCGCCCCGGCCGCCGCCGACACCGGCAAGCCGGCCGTGACCCTCTCCCTCTCCGAGGCCGCCAAGGGCACCGAGCTCAGCGTCGGCGGGACCGGCTGGCGGCCCAGGACCATGGTGATGCTGCTGGTCTGCGGCCAGAACATGATCGGCGGTACCAACAGCTGCGCCAACGCCGACGGGGTGGCCGTCGCGGTCGGCGAGGACGGGCACTTCGGCGCCCGGCTGCCGGTCGTGGCACCCCCCAAGCCGTGCCCCTGCGTGGTGAACGTGACCTCGGTCAACGGGGACCAGTCCACCGTCGCCCTCCCGCTGAAGATCACCGACCATCCGGTGGCCGAGCTGCCCGCGGAATCCGGCACCGCCCGCCTCGCCCTGCTCACCGGGGTCAGGCTGGAGGGCGACGACGGAGTGCTGACCTGGTTCGGGGCCCCGCCCGGCAGGAAGTTCACGGCCACGGTCGGCAACCTCGGCTCGGCGCCCGTCAAGGACCCCGTCTTCCAGCTCGGCACCGCGCACGGGGTCTTCGCCCCGCAGTGGGAGGAGGCCCGCTGGAAGGGCACCATCCCGCCCGGCGGCAAGGCCGAGGTCGCGCTGGACGTGGAACTCCCGGCCGGCGCCCACGGGGACTACACCGTCTCCCTCAAGTACGGGGACACGGTCCTGGCCGGCCAGCCCTGGGGCGTGGACCGCCCGTACGGGGTGCTGCTGTTCTGGGGCCTGCTCCTGGTGGTGATCCCGACCGCCCTCTTCCGGGTGGGCATGGCCGTCGTCGACCGGGTCCGCCCGCGCGCCGCGGCCCCCGGCGCGGGACGCCGGCACGCCGCCTCGGCGGTGACGGCCCGGCTGCCGCGGATCGCCGCCGCACGGGGACGCGTACCGGCGCCGGACCCGGCTCCGGCGCGGCCGGCGGCCGAGGCGGCCCTGCCCTGGTTCACTCCGGACCCGGCCCCTGATCCGGCCCCTGCCCCCGCCCCGGCCCCCGGCCGGCCGGACGCCCCACAGACATCCGCACCGACCGAGAACACCAGTCCGACGACGAAGGGACACTCGTGAAGAGCCAACGGAGGGTGAGCGCGGCCGTGGCCGCGCTGCTGCTCAGCGGCGCGGGTATCGCCATGGCGGCATCGCCCGCCCAGGCCGCCGACGCCACGTACAAGGTCAAGTGCGTACCGCCGGCCGGCGGCGGCGATCCGGTGGAGGGCGAGACCACCGCGAGGATCACGGCGCCCGCCACGGCGAAGGTCGGGGACGAGGTCGACGTGTCCTGGGAGACCGTCAAGCCGGCCTCGAACAACACCGACCTGATGGTGATCCCGAAGGACGCGGTCCAGCCCACCGGCTGGATCACGCTCGGCGGGGGAGGGGGCGAGCTGAAGGTGGTCGGGGAGAAGAAGAACCCCGAGATCCCCAAGAAGGCGCCCATGGTCATGTCCGTCATGAAGGGCAAGCTGAAGCTGGCCAAGGCCGGGAAGATCACCCTGACGCCGGGCAAGTACGACGTCGCGGTCACCTTCTCCTTCGGCACCTTCGTCACCAAGTGCGCCCCGACGGGCGAGGTGAGCGGCGGGGCCACCATCGACGTCTCGGCGGGCAGCGGCACGACCGGCGGGGCGACGACGGGCGGTGCGACGACGGGCGGGGCAACGACGGGCGGTGCGACGACGGGCGGGGCGACGACGGGCGGTGCGACGACCGGCGGTGCCACCACAGGCGGTGCGACGACCGGCGGTGCGACCACGGGCGGCGCGACCACAGGCGGTGCCACCACAGGCGGTGCCACGACCGGCGGCGCCACCATCGGCGGCAGCGGCGGGCAGACCGACTTCCCCGGCAAGGCCGTCGAGGTCGCGTACGACTGCGGCGCGGTGGTCCCCGGCGGCATCAAGACCCCGGTCACCATCAACGCCAAGAAGAACGGCGGGAACTACGACCTCACCGTCAAGACCGCCAAGGGAGCGATGGCCGCGCCCATGGCCCTGCCCGCCGGGGCCCTCAAGCCCTCGATGGACATCAAGCTCGGCGGCGCCGACAGCGGCTCGGTGAAGGTCACCGGCCCGGCCAACGCGGAGCCGATCCCGGACAAGGCGCCGGTCAGCCTGAGCGACATGACCGGCACCTACAAGCCCGGCAAGTCGGGCAAGGTGACGCTGAGCCCCGACCAGCTGACGATCGACGTCACGATGGCCCCCGGAGCCACTCCGATCAACGTGCCCTGCAAGGCGGCGAGCAGCGGCGTCTCGCTGGAGCTCGACACCGCCGCCCAGCCGGGCGGCGCCACCGGCGCCACCACGTCCGGCACCTCCGCTGGCGCCGGCACCTCCGGCGGCAGCGCCGCCTCGGGCGGTCTCGCCGAGACCGGCGCCGAGGACGCGGGCGGCGTCAAGGCCCTCGCCCTCGTCGCCGGCACCGTGATCCTGCTCGGCGCGGCGGTCTTCACCTTCACCCCCTGGCGCCGTCTGCGCGGCGACCGCTAGCCCGAGAAAATCCAGCGCTCGAAAATCCGATGAAAGGAATGCGCGCACCCCGTCATCCGGCGGCGGTGCGCGCGCCCTTTTCCGCTCCGGTGATATCAGCCCATCAAACCGAAACGCCCGGAGCCGCTTGTGGCCGGTCCGGCCCCGCCGATATGTTTCGCCTTTTCTTTCCGCATTCGGAAGTGGGCGGTACCGATGAAATTCAGCAGCGTTCTGGTCGCGGTGGCCGCCGTGTCGGCCCTGGCCGCCTTCGGCGCCCCGGCCGCCTCCGCGGCGCCCGCGGGCGGCCCCGGCGGCAGCTGCAAGGCCACCGCCGACATGGACCGGCTGGGCCGTCCGAACGTCACCTCCCGCTGCTCGGGACGTTTCCCCTCGGGCGCCGCGCACCGCGCCGTCATCGTCTGCGACACGGTCCAGGGCGCGCGCGAGCACGTCGTGCGCCGGACCTACCGCAGCAAGTGGGCGCCCACCGGATCGCACGCGAAGGTCGGGTGCGGATTCAAGTCGTTCCTCGTCGGATTTTCCGCCGAGGTGAAGGGCGCCTGATTCCGGCTGGAATAGGGGGCGTTTTTCGGCCACATATACGGCCGTGTGCGCGGCCGTGTACGCGGGCAGGTATGCGGGCAGGTGCGCAGGCGGGTACCGGGACGCGGACGCAAAAGAACGGCCCGGCACACCTCGCGGTGTGCCGGGCCGTTCCTCGCGCGGGGGCGGTGCGTCAGCGCACGTCGCCCATGAGGGACTTGACCTTCTTGCGGTACATGAAGACCGCCAAGGCCGCCACGCAGGCCAGGGTGGCCTCGATCGCCACGGCACCCGTGCCGTTGAGATCGATGCCGAACACGGCCGGGTCGGACAGCAGGCTGGTGATGGAGTCACCGGCGGTGACCGCCAGGAACCAGACGCCCATCATCTGGGAGGCGTACTTGGCGGGCGCCATCTTCGTGGTGACCGAGAGGCCGACCGGGGAGATGCACAGCTCGCCGACCGTCTGGATCAGGTAGATGCCGACCAGCCACATCGGGCTGACCTCCTGGCCGTTCGCCGCCAGGGCGATCGGGATCAGGAAGAAGAAGAACGAGACGCCGACGAAGAACAGACCGGCGGCGAACTTGCCGACCGTCGAGGGCTCGTTGCCCTTGCGGTTCAGCCACAGCCAGATCCAGGCGAAGACCGGGGCCAGCGCCATGATGAAGATCGGGTTCAGCGACTGGTACCAGGACGAGGGGAACTCGAAGCCGAGCAGCGCGCCGGAGGCCTTGGTCTCACCGAAGGACTGGACGGTCGAGGCGCCCTGGTCGTAGATCATCCAGAAGACGGCGGCGGCGACGAAGAACCAGATGTAGCCGGTCATCTTCGACTGCTCGCCCCGGTCCAGGTCCTTGTCCCGCTTGATGCGGATCAGGACGCCGGTGGGGATGATCAGGCCGATCAGGGTCAGCGGGATGGTCGCCCAGGCCTTGGTGAACATGCCGGCCATGCCGACGGCGGTGTAGAACACGGCCACGATCGCGACGGCGAGGGCGATCTTGCGGATCCAGGAGGTGCGCTCCTCGGCCGACAGCGGCTTCGGGACGACCGAGCTGACCGGGTTCAGGTTCTTGGTGCCCAGCAGGAAGGCGGTCAGACCGATGCCCATGCCGACGGCGGCCATCGCGAAGCCGAGGTGCCAGTTGACCTTCTGGCCGACGGTGCCGATGGCCAGCGGGGCGAAGAAGGCACCGGCGTTGATGCCCATGTAGAAGATCGTGAAGCCGCCGTCACGACGCGGGTCGTTCGCGTCCTTGTACAGCTGGCCGACCATCGTGGAGATGTTGGCCTTCAGCAGACCCGAGCCGATCGCCACCAGGGCGAGGCCGAAGAAGAAGGTCCCGCCGCCCGGGAGGGCGAGGACGATGTGGCCGCACATGATCGTCACGGCCGCGATCGTCACGGTCTTGCGGGGACCCCACACGCGGTCACCCAGCCACCCGCCCGGCAGGGCGAGGAGGTAGACCATGGACACGTAGATGGAGAACACGGTGATCGCCGTGCCCTCGTCCATCCCTATGCCGCCGGCCAGGCTGCCCTTCTTCGCGTCCGGGCCACCTGAGAGCAGGTAGACGAGGAGCAGGGCCTTCATGCCGTAGAAGCTGAAGCGCTCCCACATCTCGGTCATGAACAGAGTGGCCAGGCCACGGGGGTGTCCGAAGAAGGTCTTCTCGGCGGACGGAGCCGCCGGTTCCTTCGTCAGGCTGGAAGCCATGGTCGATCCTTGCTTGCTCGGGACGCTCGGCTTCGTGAGCTGTTCAGCGCCCGGTGGGGGGTGGCCGGCACCGGCGGACGGGCGTCCCACCCCACGCCCGGGGGTCTCGGCTCCGATCGGGAGACGAAGGGACGGCAGTCACCGGGATCCACGCCCCGAACGCACCTTCGCGTTCGAGGCCCGGCCCACAGGTCATTCACTGTCATCTGGGCCGGTTGAAACCGACCAGAGCAGAATTTGAGGTCCTTGGCTCGCTTTACGGCACAAAGATCCCCTGGGTAGTGCATCAGGCGTCTCGCCACCATACGACAGGACACTGCGGGATATGGAAGGACTTGAGATATGGATCACAGGATTCCGGGGAACCGTTTCACCATATTCGAAGGCCGTTAGTAGTTCATAAGCCCAGTAAGAGAGGGGTCTGCGGGCACGCGCCACCTTCGAGCCGCCGCGCACTACCATCACCCACATGACGCGTGTACTGCTCGCCGAGGACGACGCATCCATCTCGGAACCCCTGGCCCGCGCCCTGCGCCGGGAGGGCTACGAGGTCGAGGTCCGGGAAGACGGCCCCACCGCCCTGGAAGCCGGACTGCAGGGCGGCGTCGACCTCGTCGTCCTGGACCTCGGACTGCCCGGCATGGACGGCCTGGAGGTGGCCCGGCGCCTGCGCGCCGAGGGCCACGGCTTCCCGATCCTGGTCCTCACCGCCCGGGCCGACGAGGTCGACACGGTGGTCGGCCTGGACGCCGGCGCCGACGACTACGTGACCAAGCCCTTCCGTCTCGCCGAACTGCTGGCCCGGGTCCG
Source organism: Streptomyces sp. NPDC002032 (assembly GCF_042890765.1). NCBI lineage: Bacteria > Bacillati > Actinomycetota > Actinomycetes > Kitasatosporales > Streptomycetaceae > Streptomyces > Streptomyces sp. NPDC002032. Next base: position 308,289 of record NZ_JBIASM010000008.1, read on the forward strand.
CGCCCTGCTGCGGCGCGGCGCCAACGAGGCCAGCCAGACCCCCGCCACCCACGGCGTGCGCATCGACGTCGAGTCGCACCGCGCCTGGATGGGGGAGGAGGAGCTCCAGCTCACCGCCAAGGAGTTCGACCTGCTGCGGGTCCTGGTCCGCGACGCGGGCCGGGTCGTCACCCGCGACCAGCTCATGCGCGAGGTCTGGGACACCACCTGGTGGTCCTCCACCAAGACCCTGGACATGCACATCTCCTGGCTGCGCAAGAAGCTGGGCGACGACGCCGCGAACCCCCGCTACATCGCGACCGTCCGGGGCGTCGGCTTCCGCTTCGAGAAGAGCTGAGCCCGGACAGAGCGGAGCACAGGCCCTTCTTTAGGGCATCCTCTCCAGCATGCGCCGCCGCCTGATCAACTCCACGCTCGCCGTGGTGCTCGTCGTCATCGCCGTGTTCGGGGTCTCCCTCGTCATCGTGGAGACCCGGACCATCACCAGCAGCGCCCAGGCCCGCATCGGGTCCGAGGCGCTGCGACTGCTGGGCATCGTCGAGGCGGACGTACTGGAGAACAAACCGGTCGACGCCTCCGCGCTCGCCGAACAGCTCGACCTGGGCACGTACGCCCGCATCACCGTCCCGGGCCGCCCGGTCGCCGAGGTCGGCGACCGGATCCCCGACAGCGTGATCCGGGGCACCGCCCGCGGGGAGATGGGCGAGACGGTGAGCGTGGAGGCGTCCCGGTCCACCGTCACCAAGGAGGTCGGGCGCACCCTCGCCGTGGTCGGCGCGGTGGCGCTGCTCGCGGTCGTGGCGGCCGTCCTGCTCGCCGTACGGCAGGCCAACCGGCTCGCCTCCCCGCTCACCGACCTTGCCGAGACGGCCGAGCGGCTGGGCTCGGGCGACCCCCGTCCCCGGCACAAGCGCTACGGGGTCCCCGAGCTGGACCGGGTCGCCGACGTACTGGACTCCAGCGCCGAGCGGATCGCCCGGATGCTCACCGCCGAGCGCAGGCTCGCCGCCGACGCCTCCCACCAGCTGCGGACCCCGCTGACGGCCCTGTCGATGCGGCTGGAGGAGATCACGGTCACCGACGACCTGGAGACCGTACGGGAGGAGGCGACCATCGCCCTCACCCAGGTGGAGCGGCTCACGGACGTGGTCGAGCGGCTGCTCACGAACTCACGGGACCCGCGGACCGGCTCGGCGGTCCCCTTCGACCTGGACGAGGTCGTCAAACAGCAGCTGGAGGAATGGCGGCCGGCCTACCGCAGCGCCGGGCGGGCCATCGTGCGCTCGGGGAAGACGGGGATGCGGGCCGTCGGCACCCCCGGGGCGGTCTCCCAGGTCCTGGCGACCCTGGTGGAGAACGCGCTGATGCACGGGGGCGGCACGGTCGCGCTGCGCACCCGGGTGACCGGCAACCAGGCCGTACTGGAGGTCACGGACGAGGGCCCCGGCGTCCCCCCGGACCTCGGCAACCGGATCTTCGAGCGGACCATCAGCGGCCGCAACTCCACCGGGATCGGCCTCGCGGTCGCCCGGGACCTCGCGGAGGCGGACGGCGGCCGCCTGGAGCTCCTCCAGGCCCAGCCGCCGGTGTTCGCGCTGTTCCTCAGCCGCACCACGCCGGACCGGCCGGAGCCGGCCCACACGGTGCGCTAGGAGCCGCGCGGGCTCGCGGCCGCGGTTACTTCGCGGCCGGGACCACGGGCTCGGCGGCGAGGGCCACGGCCGGCACCTCGTGGCCGTCGCGCTGCTCGACGACCAGCGAGTGCGCGGCGGGCGTGGGCAGCGCCTGGAAGACCCAGGTCCGGTAGGACCAGAAGCGGAAGACGGTCGCCACGGCCATGCCGAGGAACTTGAAGACGTTGTTCTGCAGCGAGCTGTCCCAGCCGAAGCCGTAGGTGGCCACGTAGAGCACGCCGCTCTCGATGACCATGCCGATCAGGCTGAACAGGATGAAGAGGATCATCTCGCGACGGCGGCTGCCGAGGTCGCGGTCGCGGTAGGTGAAGTAGCGGAAGCCGATGTAGTTGGTGACGATGGCCACCACGATGGCTATGACGTTCGCGCGCACCGTCTGGAGGTCGGTCGTGCTCCGGAGCAGGTTGAACACACCGAAGTTGACCAGGACGCCCAGACCGCCCACCGCGCCGAACTTGACCGCCTCCCGGGCGAGACCGCGGAAGCGCTCGGACAGCGGTGCTGCTTTCGGCGTACTCATGTGATCCTTCAGTCCCTGTCCGTCGTCGTCGCCCCCGCTGGAGCGTCACTCGATTTCGTCAACCCAGTCATGTTAAGTGTCGCCCCCGGGCTCCGTACGCGCCTTGGCGCCCCCTGCGACGCACGGCACACGGGGATGCGCCAGGGTCACGTCCGGTTGGCGGAATACCGGCGGATACCCTGGAGAGGTGACGTTCCCGGTAGTCGGCATGGTCGGCGGCGGACAGCTCGCCCGCATGACCCACGAGGCGGGCATCCCCCTCGGCATCAGATTCAAGATCCTCAGTGACACCCCACAGGACTCGGCGGCCCAGGTCGTGAGCGATGTCGTCATCGGCGACTATCGCGACCTGGAGACGCTCCGCGCCTTCGCGCGCGGCTGCGATGTGATCACCTTCGACCACGAGCACGTGCCCATCGCACACCTGCGGGCCCTGGAAGCGGACGGCGTCGCCGTACGTCCGGGGCCCGACGCGTTGGTCCACGCCGCGGACAAGGGGGTGATGCGCGCCCGGCTCGACGAGATCGGCGCGCCCAGCCCCCGTCACCGGATCGTGACCGATCCGGCGGACGCGGCGGCCTTCGCCGAGGAGGTCGGGGGCTTCCCCGTCATCCTCAAGACGGTGCGCGGCGGGTACGACGGCAAGGGCGTGTGGTTCGTGCGCACCCCCGAGGACGCGCAGGCGCCCTTCAAGGCGGGCGTGCCGGTCCTCGCGGAGGAGAAGGTCGAGTACGTCCGCGAGCTCGCGGCGAACATCGTCCGCTCCCCGCACGGCCAGGCCGTCGCCTACCCCGTCGTGGAGTCCATCCAGGTCGACGGCGTCTGCGACACGGTGATCGCCCCCGCCCCGGACCTCTCCGAGGAGCTGGCGGGCGAGGCCCAGGCGCTGGCCCTGCGCATCGCCAAGGAGCTCGGGGTGACCGGCCACCTGGCGGTGGAGCTCTTCGAGACCACCGACGGCCGCATCCTCGTCAACGAACTGGCCATGCGCCCGCACAACAGCGGCCACTGGACCCAGGACGGTGCCATCACCTCCCAGTTCGCCAACCACGTCCGCGCGGTCCTGGACCTCCCCCTGGGCGACCCGCGCCCCCGGGCCCGCTGGACGGTCATGGCCAACGTGCTCGGCGGGGACTACCCCGACATGTACGCGGCGTACCTGCACTGCATGGCGCACGACCCGCAGCTGAAGATCCACATGTACGGCAAGGACGTGAAACACGGCCGCAAGGTCGGCCACGTCAACACCTACGGCGACGACCTGGACGATGTGCTGGAGCGCGCACGTCACGCTGCCGGCTACCTCAGAGGAACCATCACCGCATGAGCACCGCTTCCGCAGGTCCCGTCATCGGCATCGTCATGGGCTCGGACTCGGACTGGCCCGTCATGGAGGCCGCCGCCAAGGCGCTCGACGAGTTCGAGATCCCGTACGAGGTCGACGTCGTCTCCGCCCACCGGATGCCGCGCGAGATGATCGCGTACGGCGAGCAGGCCGCCGGGCGCGGGCTGAAGGCGATCATCGCGGGTGCCGGCGGCGCCGCCCACCTGCCCGGGATGCTCGCCTCGGTCACCCCGCTCCCGGTCATCGGGGTGCCGGTGCCGCTGAAGTACCTCGACGGCATGGACTCGCTGATGTCGATCGTCCAGATGCCCGCCGGGGTTCCCGTCGCCACCGTCTCCGTCGCCGGGGCGCGCAACGCGGGCCTGCTGGCCGTACGGATGCTGGCCGCGCACGACCAGGAGCTGATGGCCCGGATGCGCGACTTCCAGCAGGAGCTGAACGACCAGGCCACCGAGAAGGGCAAGCGGCTGCGGACGAAGGTCGCGGGCGCGGAGTCCTTCGGGTTCGGGTTCGGCGCGTGAGCGCGGCCGACCGCCTGGAGGAGGCGCGCGGCCTGCTCGCCGCGCACCCGGTCGTCGACGGTCACAACGACCTGCCCTGGGCGCTGCGCAACCAGGTCCGCTACGACCTGGACCGGCGCGACATCGGCGCCGACCAGTCCGCGCACCTGCACACCGACATCCCCCGGCTGCGCGCCGGCGGGGTCGGCGCGCAGTTCTGGTCCGTCTACGTACGGTCCGACTTCGCGGGCGACCAGGCGGTCAGCGCCACCCTGGAACAGGTGGACGCGGTCGGCCAGCTGATCCGGCGCTACCCGGACCACCTCGTGCGGGCGCTGACGGCGGACGACATGGAAGCGGCGCGCGCCCAGGGGAAGATCGCCTCCCTGATGGGCGCCGAGGGCGGCCACTCCATCAACAACTCGCTGGCCACCCTGCGCGCCCTGCACCGGCTCGGCGTGCGCTACATGACCCTGACCCACAACGACACCATCGACTGGGCGGACTCGGCGACCGACGAGCCCCGGCACGGCGGTCTCACGGACTTCGGCCGCGAGGTCGTCCGCGAGATGAACCGGGTCGGCATGCTCGTCGACCTCTCGCACGTGGCCGCCACCACCATGCGCGACGCGCTCGCCGTCTCGGCGGCGCCGGTGATCTTCTCGCACTCGTCCGCGCGGGCGGTCTGCGACCACCCCCGCAACATCCCGGACGACGTCCTCGCGCTGCTCCCCGCCAACGGGGGCGTGGCGATGGCGACCTTCGTGCCCAAGTTCATCCTCCCGGCCGCGGTGGCCTGGACGGCGGCCGCCGACGAGAACCTGCGCGCCCACGGCCTGCACCACCTGGACACCGGCGCGGAGGCGATGGCCCTGCACCGCGCCTTCGAGGCGGCGAACCCGCGGCCGATCGCCACGGCGGCCACGGTGGCCGACCACCTGGACCACATGCGCGAGGTCGCGGGCGTGGACCACATCGGCATCGGCGGGGACTTCGACGGCACGGCCTTCACCCCGGCCGGGCTGGAGGACGTGTCCGGTTACCCGAACCTGATCGCGGAGCTTCTCACGCGCGGCTGGTCCCGGGCCGACCTGGCCAAGCTGACCTGGTCGAACGCGGTACGGGCGCTGCGCGACGCGGAATCGGCGGCCCGGGACCTCTCGGCGGCCCGCGGCCCGTCCAACGCGGTCCTCTGATCCACCCGGAGCCCCGGCCGGGGGTCCGGCCGGGCCTCCGCCGGGAGCCCCGGCCGGGCCACCCCCGGCCGGGGCTCCGGCCTCGGCCCGGGCGGCCACCCGAACGCCACACCCGCCGGGCGGCAAGCGCGTCCCACATGGCACGGTGGCAGCAGCTCTCCCCGCCGCCTCTCCCTGCTGCCGCCGAGACCGGAGCGAACGCCATGGCCGACCTGCAGGACGACCCGCACGCCGCCCCCGCCCTCCCCGGCGGGCCCGGCTCCCTGGGAGTTCCCGACGCACCCGTCCCCGCGGTGGCGGCCACTGCCCTGGACCGGGCCGCCGCGCTGCTCGCCGTGCACCCCGTCGCGGACGGCTGCAACACGCTCGTCTGGACCCTGCGGCAGAGCCCGTACCACGACATCGACACCCCGGACATGGGCGTGGACACCGACATCCCGCGGCTGCGGGCCGGCGGAGTGGGGGCCCAGTTCTGGTCGCTGCTCGTCCCGCCCGGCGCCCCGGGCGGGGACGACCGGACGCCGCGGGAGGCGGACCAGGTGGTGTCCGACACCCTCGAACAGATCGACGTCGGGCTCGCCCTGGTGCGCCGCTACCCCGACGGCCTGTGCCTCGCGCTGAGCGCCGACGACATGGCGGACGCCCGCAACCGGGGCCGGATCGCCTCGTTCCTCGGCCCCGTACCCGGCCGGGCGCTGACCGGCTCGCTCGGCGCGCTGCGGGCCTTCCACGCCCTGGGCGTACGGATCCTCGCGCCCGCCGGGGCCCCCTGGGCCCAGGACGGCCTGACGGCCTTCGGCCACGAGGTGGTCAAGGAGGTGAACCGGCTCGCGATACTGCTGGACCTGACGGGATGTCCCCCGATGGTGGCCTGCCAGCTCGCGGGGGCCTCGAAAGCCCCGGTGATCGTCTCCCACACGGGCGCGGCGGCGCTCAACCCGCACCCGGGGAACGTCACCGACGAGGTGCTGCTCGCGCTACGGGCCGCGAACGGACTGGCGATGGTCACCTTCGACACCGCGCGGACCGGGGACTCCCTGCACGCGGTGGCGGACCACCTCGACCACGTACGGGCCCTCGCGGGCCCCCAGTGCGTGGGACTGGGAGCCGGCTTCGGCACCGAGGGGGACGCCCCCCGCCCGGCCGGGCTCACCGATCCCTCCGGTTACCCCAAGCTCATCGCGGAACTGCTGGAGCGGGGCTGGCCGGAGACCGACCTGGCCCTGCTCACCTGGGGCAACGCCCAACGGGTGCTGCGCGACGCGGAGTTCACGGCCCGCGCCGCCCAGCACCGCAGAAGTCCCTAGCGGGACGCGGCCGCAGCGGCCGGCTCGGCCGCGGCCAGTTCGCCCTTCGGCAGGACGGTGGCCTTCCACAGCCGCAGGCCCGACCACACGGTCGCGTACAGCAGGATGCCGTTGCGCCCGCACAGCAGGATCGTGCCGAGCGTGGAGTTGGTCAGGATGTCCGAGCCGTACCAGACCGGGAAGATCAGCGTGGTGAGCGCGGTGGCGGCCACCAGCAGCCAGGCGATCGGACGCTGGGTGGTGTGCCGGGACGTCAGGCACACCGCCGCGAGGCCGAGCAGCCAGATCATGTACTGCGGGCTGATGACGCGGCTGGTGACGGTGAACACCATGATGGCGCAGAGCGCGGCGTCGAACGGCGTCGCGTGCGACCAGCGGTTGGCCTTCACGCGCCACAGCAGGAGCAGCAGGAAGCCGATCACCGTGAGCGCGAGCGAGGCCCGCGCGATGCTGGAGACGTACGGGCCGACGTACTCGAAGGCCCCGTACTGGAAGTTGATCTTGCCGGGCCACAGGTGCACGAGCCGGGCCGCCATCAGCGCACTGCCGCCGAGGGACTCGACCTGCACGCCGCGGTCGCCCTGGTTGCCCAGGAAGCCGAGCGTGTCGCGGAAGAGCGCGGCGAAGACGGCGAGCAGCGCGACGCAGGACAGCGCGGCGGCGATGAACGCCTCGCGCGTCGACTTGCCGCGCGGGGTGCCGAGCAGGGTGAGCAGCGGCCACACCTTGACCATGGCGCCGATGCCGGCGATGACCCCGCCGAGCCTCGGGCGGTAGCGCAGGCACAGCAGCGAGGCGACGGCGAGCAGGGTGACCTGGACGTCGTAGCGGGCGAACGGGGTCGCCATCAGCATCGGCAGCGTCACGAGCCACAGCACGGCGCCGGCCATGCTGCCGTCGCCCCGGCGGGCGGCGCGCATGAGGCCGACGAGGATCACGCCGTCGCAGAGCACCGTCAGGGCGACGAAGGCCTGGAAGTAGGTGAGGAACGGCAGCAGGTCGGGCGAGAGGAAGATCGCCGCGGCTGCCGGCGGGTACTGCCACATGATGTCGTTGTGCGGCATCGTCCAGGTGACGAGGACGTTGTACCAGTTGTGGTAGGTCGCGGTGATCTCTACTCGTACGACGTTCGAGCTGTAGAAGTCGTTGACGAGCATCCAGAGCATCGCGGCCCGCGTGGCCAGCCAGAAGCCCGCGATGCCCAGAAGGGCGCCGCGTCCTCGCATGGCTGCTTCGAAGGATCCCCGCCGGTCACGCGTGGCGGGCGCCGCCGTCGCAGATGCGGTGGGGTTGGTCGGAGGGCTGCTGGTCGTGGTCATCGGCGCGAAGTCTACCCAGTCATTTATTCCACTTACTTGACGGCGCCCCAACAAAAGGGTTACGGGGGGCCGCCCCGGCGGCCCCCCGAGGCCCTCAACTCCCTTACGCGTGCGGGCGTCCCATCGCCCGGTACGTCCAGCCCGCCGCGCGCCACCGCTGCGGGTCCAGGGCGTTCCGCCCGTCCAGCACGAGGCGGTCGGTGACGGCCTCGCCGAGGACCGCCGGGTCCAGGTCGCGGAACTCGCGCCACTCGGTGAGGTGCAGGACGACCTCCGCGCCGCGGGCCGCCTCCAGCGCGGAGCCGGCGTAGCCCAGGGTGGGGAAGACCCGGCGGGCGTTGTCCATGCCCTTGGGGTCGTAGACGGTGACCTGGCCGCCCTGGAGGTGGATCTGCCCGGCGACGTTCAGGGCGGGGGAGTCGCGGACGTCGTCCGAGTCCGGCTTGAAGGTGGCGCCGAGGACGGCGACCCGCTTGCCGAGGAAGGAGCCGCCGACCGCCTCGCGGGCCAGCTCCACCATGTGGCCGCGGCGGCGCATGTTGATGGAGTCGACCTCCCGCAGGAAGGTCAGCGCCTGGTCGGCGCCCAGCTCGCCGGCCCGCGCCATGAAGGCGCGGATGTCCTTGGGCAGGCAGCCGCCGCCGAAGCCGATCCCGGCCCGGAGGAACTTCGAGCCGATCCGCTCGTCGTGGCCGATGGCCTCCGCCAGCTTGGCCACGTCGCCGCCCGCGGCCTCGCAGACCTCCGCCATCGCGTTGATGAAGGAGATCTTGGTGGCGAGGAAGGAGTTCGCGGCGGTCTTCACCAGCTCGGCGGTGGGGAAGTCGGTCACCACCAGCGGGGTCCCCTCCGCCAGCGGCGTCGCGTACACCTCCCGCAGCACCTTCTCGGCGCGCTCGCCCTCGACGCCGATCACGATCCGGTCGGGGTGCAGGGTGTCCTGCACCGCGAAGCCCTCCCGCAGGAACTCCGGGTTCCAGGCCAGCTCCACGTCCGCGCCCGCCGGGGCCAGCTCCGCGAGCCGCGCCGCGAGCCGGACCGCCGAGCCCACGGGCACGGTGGACTTGCCGACGACCAGCACCGGCCGGGTCAGGTGCGGGGCCAGCGAGGCGACGGCCGAGTCGACGTACGACATGTCACAGGCGTACTCGCCGTGCTTCTGCGGGGTGTTCACGCAGACGAAGTGGACGTCGCCGAACTCCCCGGCCTCCTCGTAGGAGGTGGTGAAGCGCAGCCGGCCCGTCGAGCCCGGCAGTCCGGCGACGTGCGCGGCGAGCAGCTCCTCCAGCCCCGGCTCGTACATGGGGACCCGGCCCGCCGCGAGCATCTCGATCTTCTCCGGGACCACGTCCAGTCCGAGCACCTCGAAGCCCAGCTCGGCCATGGCGGCGGCGTGCGTCGCGCCGAGGTATCCGGTGCCGATCACAGTGATCTTGAGGGGGGCCATGAGTGCTCCAGAGGTGCGGGGCCGTTTGCGGCCACCGAGCATAGTCGGGCCCCTGACGGGGGACGTTCCCCGGCGGAGGCCCGGGCTGTCACGCAGCTCACGTACGCCGTACATATCGCTGCCCGGTGACCGGACACTAAGATTTGGGTTACTTAACGGTAGTTAGCATCGCGCATCGCTCATCGGCGGGACGCGTCACCTTGGGGAGTGAGAGATCTTGGCGGGTTCTGCCGACTTCGACCTGTACCGCCCGGCCGAGGAGCACGACATGCTCCGCGAGTCGGTCCGCTCGCTCGCCGAGGCGAAGATCCTGCCGTTCGCGGCCGCGGTCGACGAGGAGTCCCGCTTCCCGCAGGAGGCCCTCGACGCCTTGGTCGCGAGCGACCTGCACGCCGTTCACGTGCCCGAGAACTACGGCGGCGCCGGCGCCGACGCCCTCGCCACCGTCATCGTGATCGAGGAGGTGGCCCGCGTCTGCGCCTCCTCCTCCCTGATCCCGGCCGTCAACAAGCTCGGCTCGCTCCCGGTGATCCTCTCCGGGTCCGAGGAGCTCAAGGCCAAGTACCTCGGCCCGCTGGCCAAGGGCGACGCGATGTTCTCGTACGCGCTCTCCGAGCCGGACGCGGGCTCCGACGCCGCCGGCATGAAGACCCGCGCCGTGCGCGACGGGGACTTCTGGGTGCTCAACGGCGTCAAGCGCTGGATCACCAACGCGGGCGTCTCCGACTACTACACGGTCATGGCCGTCACGGACCCGTCGATGCGCTCCAAGGGCATCAGCGCGTTCGTCGTCGAGAAGTCGGACGAGGGCGTCTCCTTCGGCGCCCCCGAGAAGAAGCTCGGCATCAAGGGCTCCCCGACGCGCGAGGTCTACCTCGACAACGTCCGGATCCCCGCCGACCGCATGATCGGCGCCGAGGGCACCGGCTTCGCCACCGCGATGAAGACCCTCGACCACACCCGCATCACCATCGCCGCCCAGGCCCTCGGCATCGCCCAGGGCGCCCTGGACTACGCCAAGGGCTACGTCCAGGAGCGCAAGCAGTTCGGCAAGCCGATCGGCGACTTCCAGGGCGTGCAGTTCATGCTCGCGGACATGGCCATGAAGATCGAGGCCGCCCGCCAGCTGACCTACTCGGCCGCCGCCAAGTCGGAGCGCGTCGATTCCGACCTGACCTTCTTCGGCGCCGCGGCCAAGTGCTTCGCCTCCGACGTCGCCATGGAGGTCACCACGGACGCCGTCCAACTCCTCGGCGGCTACGGCTACACGCGCGACTACCCGGTCGAGCGCATGATGCGCGACGCGAAGATCACCCAGATCTACGAGGGCACGAACCAGGTCCAGCGCATCGTCATGGCGCGCAACCTGCCGTAACGGCCCGTCCCCACGGACAGTCACACCCGACGGCCCCCGGCGCACAGGCGCCGGGGGCCGTCGGCCGGTCGCCTCCCGCGCACCCGTCTTCGTAACGGCTTGCCGACAGGTTCGGAACAAGTCGTCGTCAACCGCGCCGGCCGATACACCCTCACGGGCCGCGGCCGGTGCGGGAGAACACGGGTGCGCCAACGGGTCCCCGCGACCGGGGCGCACCGGGCGCGCGTCTCTGACCAGCCATGATGCGGGGACCGTCGGGGCGCTGGCCGTGGTGTGCCCCTTGTATAGGGGACAGCCGCGCGCGGCGGTGTCCGGTACGCGCAATCCGCCCGTCCTCGCGAGGGCGCCCGCCCGTAACCGGAACGTGGCCGTAGCACCCCCTGCCCGGGCCGTCCACGGCCTTGGCATGTCCCCGGATGGGCTAAATTTGAACCTTCGTACGCCCGAACCGGTTGGGGAGAAAACAATGACGGAAGCGATCCTGCTGGTCGGCGGGCAGGGGACGCGACTGCGCCCCGTGACGGTGAACACCCCCAAGCCGATGGTTCCGGCGGCCGGAGTTCCCTTCCTCGCCCACCAGATAGCCAGGGCCGCCGCCGCCGGTGTCACCCACATCGTGATGGCCACCTGCTACCTGGCCGAGGTCTTCGAGCCCTACTTCGGCGACGGTTCCGACTTCGGCATCACCCTCGAGTACGTCGTCGAGGACGAGCCCCTGGGCACCGGCGGTGCCATCCGCAACGCCGCGCAGCGGCTGACCGGCGGCCCGGACGCGCCCGTCCTCGTCTTCAACGGCGACATCCTCACCGGCCTGGACATCGCCGGCCTGGTCGAGTCCCACCAGGCGGCCGACGCCGACGTCTCCCTGCACCTGGTGCGGGTCGAAGACCCGCGCGCCTTCGGCCTGGTGCCCACCGACTCCGAGGGGCGGGTGCTGGCCTTCACCGAGAAGCCGCAGACCCCCGAAGAGATCATCACGGACCAGATCAACGCCGGCTGCTACGTCTTCCGCCGCAGCGTCATCGACTCCATCCCGGCCGGCCGATCGGTTTCCGTCGAGCGCGAGACCTTCCCCGGTCTGCTCGACTCCGGCGCCAAGCTGCACGGCGTCACCGAGGACACGTACTGGCTGGACCTCGGCAAGCCCGAGTCCTTCGTGCAGGCCTCCGCCGACCTCGTGCGCGGCATCGTTGCCTCTCCGGCCGTCCCCGGTCCGCGCGGTGAGGCCCTCGTGCTCCCGGGCGCGGTGGTGGCGGAGGGAGCCAAGCTGTCGGGCGGTACGGTGGTGGGTGCCGGCGCCCGGATCGAAGCGGGCGCGGTCGTCCGGGGCTCGATCGTCCTGGACGGTGCGACCCTCGGCGCGGACTCGGTGGTGAGCGCCAGCCTCATCGGCGCCGGCGCCTCGGTGGGTTCGCGCACGGTGGTGAACGGCGCGGTCATCGGTGACGGTGCCGTCGTAGGAGCCGACAACGAACTTCGCGCAGGGGTGCGGGTGTGGTGCGAGGCCGAACTGCCCGACGCCGCCGTCCGCTTCTCCTCCGACCGCTGACCCTGTGACCAACTCCAGTGAGGCACACCCTGTGATAGGCGAGCAGCAGACTCCCCGCACGACCGACGTCGCAACCACGAAGCTCCCCGACACCTGGGCGCACACGCCGCTCACCGTCGTCATGCCCACGTACAACGAGGCGGGCAACCTGCCGGGCATGGTCGAGCTGCTCATGGGTCTCGACCAGCCGGGCCTGCGCCTGCTGATCGTCGACGACTCCTCGCCGGACGGCACCGGCAAGATCGCCGACGAGCTCGCGGAGGGCTTCCTCACCGAGGACGGCAAGCCGCGCATGTCCGTCCTGCACCGCACCGCGAAGGACGGCCTCGGCCGCGCCTACGCGGCCGGCATGGCCAAGGCCGTCGAGAACGGCGCCGAGTACGTGCTCCAGATGGACGCGGACGGCTCCCACCCGGCCGGCAAGATCGCCGAGATGCTGGGCGTCGCCCGCTCCACCGGCGCCGGTCTCGTCGTCGGCTCCCGCTACGTGCCGGGCGGCACCCTCTCCGACGCCTGGGGCGCGCACCGCAAGCTGCTCTCCCGCTGGGCGAACGCGTACGCGAGCACCATCCTGGGCACCCGCGTCCGCGACATCACGGGCGGCTTCAACCTGTGGAGCGCCGACGCGCTGAAGGCGATCGACCTCGCGTCGATCGGCAGCGCCGGCTACAGCTTCCAGGTGGAGATGAAGTTCAAGGCCCTGCGCCGCAACTTCCAGGTGATGGAGGTCCCGATCCACTTCGAGGACCGCACCGTCGGCGAGTCCAAGATGAACCTGGCCGTCCAGCTGGAGTCCATCGCCATGCCGTGGAAGCTCCGCGCCCGCGCCGGCAAGTAGCCACCGCGCACGGACCCGTGCACACGAGGAAGGGGCACCCCCCGGGGGGGGTGCCCCTTCTTGCGTTCCGCTTCCGGCGTTCCGCTTCCTCCGTGCCCGCGTGCGCCGTTACGGGGTCTCGCGCGCCGCCTGGGCCGGCCGGCCCGGCCGGTTCTCCAGGAAGCGCTTGAGGCGGCCCGCCACCGGCCGTTCCACGAACCGCTGGATCAGCCACGACGCCAGCAGCATCACGGCCGTCGCCGACAGCAGCAGCGTCCAGGGCTCCACGTCGCGCCGCCACTGGTGCAGCAGGGTCACGCCGATCTGCTGGTGCAGCAGGTACAGCGGGTACGACATCGCGCCCGCGACCGACAGCCAGCGCCAGTCGATCCGGTCCAGCCATCCCAGCGCCACGGCGGCCATGACCACGTAGCACAGGGTCACCACGAGCAGGCACATCTCCCAGGACAGCCGGTCACCCTTCACGGTGTTCCAGGAGACGATGTCGTTCAGCTTGCGCTGCATCAGCAGCCAGGAGAACCCGAGCAGCAGCCACGGCTCGCCCGCGCGCGGCCCCTCGCGGCGGATCAGGTAGAAGCAGATGCCGGAGATGAAGAGGGGCGAGTAGTCCGGGTTCGCCAGGACGTTGAGGACCGGCAGCCCGGAACTGGGGGCCAGCAGCGAGGCGACCGTCCAGATCCAGCAGAAGTTCAGGACCTTGCGGTACGTCAGCCCGGTCCAGGCGACCGCCGCGAAGATCAGGTAGAAGCGGAGCTCGGACCAGAGCGTCCAGTACGACATGTCCAGCTGGGCGCTGCCCAGCGGGGTCTGGAACATCGTCAGGTTGGTCAGGATCTGGCTCAGCCCGGGCCCGGCGCCGCCGAAGGGCTTCCCGGCCGCCAGCAGCACCCCCATGGTGACCAGGACGCAGAACCAGTACGCGGGCCCGAGCCGGATGACGCGGCTGCGCAGGTAGCTGCCGAGCGGCCGCCCCCAGGCCGACATGCAGATGACGAAGCCGCTGATCATGAAGAACAGCTCGACGCCCATCCAGCTGTAGCGGCCGACCATGGTCAGCCAGCCGAAGGCGTCGCGCCCCCACACTTCCTGACGGGTGTAGTGGTGCATGAGCACCAGCACCGCCGCCAGGATCCGCAGCCCGTCCAGGATCCGCAGCCGGGGCCGGGCGGTCGCCGGCCCGGGCCGCGGCTGCCCCGGCAATGAGGGCATGGGGAAGGGGGGTTTCCCGTTCTCCCGGCGGTCGGTCAGGACACGCGGGGACGGATGCAACGACATGAACGCTCCACGGGCAGGACGGATGCGTGCCCGAAATGTGCGACGGCCGCGCCCCCGACACGACCCATCCGGGCTATCCCCCCCGACGCTTGGGCCGCAACAGTCTTACGAGAAAACCATCGCACTGTCCACCACACGTGGCTGACCCCACGTCGGTATCCGGACCCGTGTGCTCCCGTTCACTGCCCCCGGACGGTGACCTTCTCGTCGTTCTGGATCTGCTTGACCAGCTGCTGCACCTTCGCCTTGTCCCAGACCAGGTTGCCGCCGCGCTGACCGGAAATCGGCATGTTCATCGACACGCCGTCCCCTCCGGTGATGCCCTTCATCGCGAAGAACATCTGGCCGAGGTCCCACAGCCCCATGTCCTTGTCGACGACCAGGGTGTCCAGGCCCGCGCCCATCACCGGGTAGAGGGAGAAGGGGTTCAGGAGCGTGCCCGGCGTGGCCGCCTGGCTCGCCAGCGCCGACAGGAACTTCTGCTGGTTCTTCGTCCGCTGGAGGTCCGACTCCGCGAAGGCGTACCGGGTCCGGACGAAGGCCAGCGACTGTTCGCCGTTGAGGGTCTGACGGCCCGCCTTGAAGTCGGCGCCCGACTTCTCGTCCTTGAAGCCCTGTTCGATGTCGAGCTCCACACCGCCCAGCGCGTCCACGATGTTCGCGAACCCGGCGAAACCGATCTCGGCGTAGTGGTCGATGCGCAGCCCGGTGTTGAACTCGACGGTCCGCACGAGCAGCTCGGGGCCGTCCTCCGCGTACGCCGCGTTGAGCTTGACCCGCCGTCCCTGCGCCGGGAACTTCTTCCCCGACTGCGAGCCGACGAAGGAGGGGATCTCCACGTCCGAGTCACGCGGCAGCGAGACCATCGTGTTCCCGCTGGAGCACTTCGCCAGGACCATCATCGAGTCCGTGCGCTTGCCCTCGGCGGAGCCCGTGTGGAGCTTCTTCTTCTCCTCGTCGGACATGCCCTCGCGGCTGTCGGAGCCGACGATCAGGTACGTCGTGCAGTCGCCCCCCTTCGGGCGCTCGATCACCTTGGAGAGGTCCACCTCCCGGCGCACCTTGGAGTCCGCCCAGAAGTAGGTGCCGACGCCGGTGACCACGAGGACGGAGACCAGCACGAGGGAGCCGACCTTGATCCGCTTGCGCCAGTCCGGCGCCGGACCCGCCGGACCGCCGCCACCGGGGCCGCCGGGACGCCCGGGGCGGCCCGGTCCGGCGGGAGCGCCGCCGCCGGGGCCCTGGGGGCGGCCGTAGACCTGGCCGGTGCTGTAACCGCTGTCGTACGAGGCGTCCGGGCCCTGCGCCTGCTGCGGCGGCACCCCCGGCGCGGGCCGCCGGCCGGGCGGCGGCGCCTGCGGGGGGACCGGCGGCCGGGCCGGGGGCCGCGGCGGCTGCTGCGGCTGCCGCTGGACGTGGCGCATCCGCTGCGCGCCCTCCGGCTGCGGCTGCCCGCTGCCGCGCCCGTACCCGTCATCGCGGCGGCCGCGCGCGTCGCGCTCGCCGTTCCAGCCGTCCCAGTCACTCATGCGGACAAGGATGCCTGGCCGGGCGTGTCGCCCGACACCCCGGTGGTCGCTTCGTACCGTGGCTGTTGCAGAGCTGATGCCTGCCGTACCCACTTAAGGTGGGCCCATGACAGAAATACCGGCGGCGCCCGCGGGGAAGCCGATCTCGGCGTCCCGCACCACCCTGAGCCACATCATGACGGCGAACGACACGAACCTCCTCGGGACCGTGCACGGCGGCGTGATCATGAAGCTGGTGGACGACGCCGCGGGTGCGGTCGCCGGGCGCCACTCAGGCGGCCCCGCGGTCACCGCGTCGATGGACGAGATGGCCTTCCTCGCGCCGGTCCGCGTCGGTGACCTGGTGCACGTCCGGGCGCAGTGCAACTGGACCGGCCGCTCCTCGATGGAGATCGGCGTACGGGTCCTGGCGGAGCGGTGGAACGAGTCCACCCCCGCCACCCAGGTCGGCAGCGCGTACCTGGTCTTCACCGCGGTCGACTCCGACGGCAAGCCCCGCCAGGTCCCGCCGGTGCTGCCGGAGACCGAGCAGGACGAGCGCCGCTACCAGGAGGCCCAGATCCGCCGCACGCACCGGCTCGCCCGCCGCCAGGCGATCATGGAGCTCCGCGCCCGCCGCACCGCCGAGGGCCTGGCCGACTGACCCGTCCGGCCTCCCGCCCCGGACTCCGCCCCGGGCCCCGCAGCGGGCGGGCGGCGGGCATATCCGGGGCTTACGGGGGCCCCGTAGACTGGTCCGCCGACGTCCGGCTGCTCCGCCCGAGCGACGGTCCGCCCCCCGACCGGCCCTGCCGCGGAGAACCCCTGATGCCGACTGCCACCCAGACCACCGCCGTGCCGGTGCCCGCCCCCGCCCGGCGCGGCGCGCGGCGGCTGCCCGGGCCCGACTGGCTGTGGGCGGCGCTGCTGACCCTCGCCGTCACCGCTTTCCGCGGCGGCACCCCGCAGCTCTGGCGCGACGAGCTCGCCAGCTGGAACGCCGCCTCCCGCGGCACCGGCGAGCTCCTCGCGATGCTGGGCCACGTCGACGCCGTCTCCGGCCTCTACTACCTGCTGCTGCACGGCTGGGTCTCGCTCTTCGGGGACTCCGCCGCGATGCTCCGGCTGCCCTCCGCGCTCGCCATGGCCGGCTCCGCCGCCCTGGTGGTGCTGACCGCCCGGGCCCTGTTCGACCGCCGCACCGCCGTCTTCGCCGGGCTGCTGTTCGCGCTGCTGCCCGTCGTGACCCGGTACGGCACCGAGGCCCGCTCCTACGCCTTCGTGGTGCTCGCGGTGTCGGCGGCGACCTGGCTGCTGCTGCGCGCCCTCGCGCGGCCGCGCCCGGCGCGCTGGGCGGCGTACGCCCTCGCCGTCGCGCTGGCCGGGCTGCTGCACATGGTGGCCCTGCTGTTCCTGCTGCCGCACGTCCTGATCGTGGCGCTGCGCTGGTGGCGGGACCGGCGCGGGCGGACCGCGGTCTCCTTCGCCGTGGCGGCCGCCGCCGGGCTGCTGGCGGTGATCCCGCTGGTGCTGCTGGGACGCCAGCAGGTCGGCCGGCAGATCAGCTGGATCAAGACCCCCCGGATGAGGGACCTCGCCGGCCTCTGGGACAACCTCTTCGCCTCCCCGCTCGTCGCGCTCGGCATCGCCGCGGTGGCCCTGCTGCCCCTGGCCTGGAGCCGGGGCCGGCGCCCCGCCGTGGAACTGCTGCTGCTGGGCGCCGCGCCGATCGCCGCCGTCTACGTGGTCTCGCAGGGCGCCACCTCGTACTTCATCGACCGCTACGTGCTCTTCACGGTCCCCGCCTGGGTGATGCTGGCCGCTGCCGGACTGGCCGCGCTCAAGCCGCGCCCCGCCGGCGCGGCCGCACTGGCCGGGCTGATCCTGCTCGGCGTGCCCGACCAGCGCCACCTGCGCACCGAGCAGGCCAAGGAGACCTCCGACGGCCGGGCGGCCGCGCGGGTCATCGCCCAGGGCTACCGGCCCGGCGACGGCTTCGTCCCCGTCCGCGGCGATGACCGGGTCTACATGGTCGACTACCAGATCGAGTACTACCTGCCGGACGGCGTCCGGCCGCGCGACGTCTTCGCCGCCCGCTCGGCGCGGCAGCAGGACGACCTCTTCCCGCAGGAGTGCCCGCGGGCCGAGCAGTGCCTCGGCGACACCGCCCGGATCTGGCTCGTCACCCGGGCCACCTCCAAGCGCGACCCGTACGACCGCCTCCCCGCCGACCAGACCCGCGCGCTGAAGGCCCACTACCGGATCGCCTCGACCACCGACGTCCGCGGACTGCACGTCTCCCTGCTCGAACGCACCCGCTAGTGCCGCGACGGGGCGAACGTTGCCTGACGCGGCACTAGCCGGGCGGGCCCGGCCGTGGCGCGTTCAGCTCCGGCACACCACCTGGTCGCCGGTGACCACGCCGAACTCGCCCTGGTAGGGATCCTCGGCCCGCACCGGCACGACCTTCTTGAAGTCCGCCCCCGCGATCACCAGCACCGTGCGGCCCTGCCCGGTGACGGCGCGCAGCTCGCTGCCGGGCAGCGCGGTCGACACCGTCCGCGCGGAGCGGTCCCAGCGCGGGTCGTACACGATCACGGTGCGCCGGACCTCGCGGCTCGTGCCGGCCGCCGGGGCCTGGGTGGTGTCGAAGCCGGTGGCGCGCAGGGCCGCGTCGACCCGTCCGCCCAGCCCGTCGATCCGGGTGCCGTTCTCCACCTGGATCCGGATCTGCTTGGGCGGTACGTCGACCGGTACGGCGGCGGGCCCGCGCGGGGCCTGCCCGGGCCGGGCGGGGGCCAGCGGGCGGTCCTGGCGCAGCGCCTCGAAGAGCTTGGCGGCCTTCGGCTCGTCCCACTTCACCGTCGAGCCGATGCCCTTGACCGGGTACGAGGCGTCCCCGACCGGCACCGAGGCGAACTCCGACGAGGAGGGGGTGAAGTCCCGCATGGCCTGTCCCAGCGCCAGCATCTGCTCGGAGCCGAAGTCCTTGTCGGCGCGCACCGACCCGAGGAGGGTGGAGCTGACCTCCTTGAACTTCACCGGGTTCAGCAGGACCCCGCTGCCGGTGGCCTGCTTGATCAGCGCCGCGATGAACCGCTGCTGGCGCTGCATGCGGCCCAGGTCGGAGGCCCCGTCCACATGGCGCGAGCGCACGTACTGCAGGGCCTGGCCGCCGGTCAGCCGGTGGGTGCCGGGCAGCAGGTCGAGGCCGGTGTAGCTGTCGCGCATGGCCTTGGCCGTGCAGATCTCGACCCCGCCCATCGCGTCGACGGTCCTCATGAAGCTGGTGAAGTCGACCTCCAGGTAGTGGTCGATCTTCACGCGGGTCATGTTCTCGACCGTGCGCACGGTCAGGTTCGGGCCGCCCTCGGCGTAGGCGGCGTTCAGCTTCACGGGGTGGGCCTTGTGGGGGGCGCCGCTCACCAGGTCCTGGTGCGCGGGGACCTCGGCGTAGCTGTCGCGGGGCAGGCTGATCACGCTCGCCCGCTCCTTGTCGGCGGACAGGTGCACGAGCATGACCGTGTCGGTGCAGTGGCAGGGCGCCCCGCCGAGCCGGTAGTCGCGCTTCTCCTCCGGGGTGATCTTGTCCCGGCCGTCCGTGCCGACCAGCAGGAAGTTCACCCCGTGCCCGGCCTGGGGGCGGTTCTTCATGTCCTTGAAGGGGTCGACCCGCTCGATGCCGGTGTCCAGGCCCGTCATCACGGCGTGCCCGACGGCCCCGGAGCCCAGCACCACCAGCGAGAGCCCCGCCGCGAGCCGCACGCCCCACCGGGGCCGGTCGTCCCGGCGCCGCCCGGCCCGGCGTCCGCCGCCGCCGCGCGCACGCTGCGGCTGGGGCGGCGGGGAGCCGGGGGCGCGTCGGATGGGACGGTGCGGCTGGGGCACGGGGGACACCTCCGCGGGGGACAGCGGGCAAAACCGGGCGGATTCTGCACATTCGTCACATTCGTCTGAACAGTAGGCCCATACGATCAGCCTCTGTCCGTACCGCTCGTCCGCCGCGCACCCGTTTCCCCCGTACGCGGTAACGTGACACCGATACCCGACCGTGAAGGACCACATGCCCGCCCAGCAGCCCGCAGTCTCGGTGATCATGCCGGTGCTCGACGAGGAACGCCATCTGCGCGAATCCGTCCGGCACATCCTCGCCCAGGAGTACGAAGGCGAGATGGAGGTGGTGATCGCGCTCGGGCCGTCCACGGACCGCACCGACGAGATCGCCGCCGAGCTCGTCCGCGAGACCGCCGCCCACCCCCGGGCGCGCGTCCGCACCGTCCCGAACCCCACCGGCCGCACGCCCGCCGCCCTCAACGCCGCGATCAAGGCCTCCCGCCACCCGGTCGTCGTCCGCGTCGACGGACACGGCATGCTCTCGCCGGACTACATCGCCACCGCCGTCCGTCTCCTGGAGGAGACCGGCGCGCAGAACGTCGGCGGCATCATGCACGCCGAGGGCGAGAACGCCTGGGAGCAGGCCGTCGCCGCCGCGATGACCTCCCGGATCGGCGTCGGCAACGCCGCCTTCCACACCGGCGGCGAGGCCGGCCCGGCCGAGACCGTCTACCTCGGCGTCTTCCGCCGCGAGGCCCTCGAACAGCAGGGCGGGTACAACGAGGAGTTCATCCGCGCCCAGGACTGGGAGCTGAACTTCCGCATCCGCGAGGCCGGCGGGCTGATCTGGTTCTCGCCCGAGCTGAAGGTCCAGTACCGGCCGCGGCCCTCCGTGAAGGCCCTCGCCAAGCAGTACAAGGACTACGGGCGCTGGCGGCACGTCGTGGCCCGCTACCACCCGGGCTCCATCAACCTGCGCTACCTCGCCCCGCCGACCGCCCTCTGCGCGATCGCGGCCGGCCTGATCGCGGGCGCGCTCGTCACTCCCTGGGCCCTCGTGGTCCCGGCCGGCTACCTCGCGGCGATCACCGCCGGATCCGTCCCGGCCGGCCGGGGGCTCCCGCCCAAGGCCCGGGCGCAGATCCCCGTCGCCCTCGCCACCATGCACATGAGCTGGGGCTTCGGCTTCCTCACCAGCCCGCGCTCGCTCGCCGCGAAGGTCATCGCCAGCCGCCGCCCGTCGGTGCGCCGCGACGCCTCCGAGGTCTGAGGCAAAGCGGCGAAGGGGGTGACCCGGTCCTCGCGGACCGGGCCACCCCCTCCGTGCTCCCCGCGCCTGCGGCTACCAGCGGTAGGGCTTGTACACCTCCATGCAGGCCCCGCTGTCCGAGCCGTTGATGGCGTCGGCCGTGTCCGGCAGCGCACCGGCCTCGGGCGGCGTCTGCTGCGGATAGGCGGTGCCCTCGCGCCAGTCGGCGCCCACCACCAGGGTGATCCGCGCGACCTCGGCGGACTGCTGCACCGAGGTCGCCGGGATGCCCAGGGACGCCGCCACGCTCTGCGCCTCGTCCGCCAGGTCCGGCGTCGGGTAGCGCACCACGGTGGTCTTCTCCGGGGTCAGCGCACTGTCCGCGCGGGCCCCCGTGAAGCCCTTGGAGACGAGCGCCTGCGCCACCTCGTTGGCCCGCCGGGGCGCCAGCGGCATGTCGGCCGCCGTGCCGTTGACCACGTGGACGGTGATCCGGTCGGGGGAGGTGACCGGCGCCTTGGAGGCCTCCTGGCTCGGCGCGGCGCCGGGCTGCGGGGTGGCGGCGGGGGCGGAGGCCGGGGCGGAGGCCGGGGCCGAGGGGCTCCGCGTGGCCTGCGGGGCGCCGTTCTTGTCGAAGGCCACGTCCTGGCGGACCATCGTCCACAGCCGGTCCGCGTCACCGGGGTTGACGATCAGCCGGTCCTCGTCCCGCGGGTCCTGCAGCGTCGGCATCGTGGTCATGGTGATGCGGTTGGTCGGTATGTTCTTGAGCTCCATGGCCAGGTTGTAGAGCTTCTTCACCGAGCCGATCTCCTCGGAGACCTCCAGGGCCCTGGTGCCCGCCTCGGCGAGCGCCGTGATCCTGCCGACGTCGGTGAAGGCGTTCTGGCCCTTCAGCTCGCGCATCATCGAGTTCATGTACATGTGCTGGGCCTGCGCCCGGCCCAGGTCACTGCTGAACGCGTGCCGGGTGCGCAGCCACTGGAGGGCCTGCTCGCCCTTGACCTTGGTGGTGCCCGCCGTGAGCTTGAGGCCGGAGCCGCCGTCGGAGGTGGCCAGCGGACGGTCCCAGACGTTGTCCTTGACGCAGACCGGCACGCCGCCTATCGCGTCCGCCATCTGCACGACACCGGAGAAGTCGATCATCATCCAGTGGTCGATGTAGATGTTGGTCAGCTTCTCCCAGGTGGCCAGGGTGCAGCCGGGCCCGCCGCGCGCGAGGGACTCGTTGATCATGATCCGGGCCTTCTTGAACTTCTCCCCGGTCTTGGGGTCCGTGCACTCCGGCACGTCGACCTTGGTGTCGCGCGGGATGCTCACCACGGAGGCGTTCTGCCGGTCGGCCGACACGTGGAGCAGCATCTGCACGTCGGCCAGCGGGGGATTGCCGACGGTGTCGCGGCTGCCGCCGAGCTCCACGTTCTCCGGCTTGTTCCGGCTGTCCGAACCGAGCAGCAGGATGTTCAGCGGGCGCTGGCCCTTGGCGTTGGCGTGGGTCTTCTCCACGCCGCTCTCCCCGCTGAGGCGCTGCCCGCTGCGGATGTTCCCGTCGAGGTGACGGTAGTAGAGGTAGCCGGCCGCGGAGGTTCCCAGGATCAGGAACGCCAGTACGGACGACACCCAGAACAGCACCCGCCGGCGACGCCGCCGCACGGGTGTCCCGCCGCCGCCGGGCCGGGCGGCGCCGCCCGGACCCGACCGCGGTGGGGGCACCGCGCCGGAAGCGCCCGGCCCGCCGCCGGATATGCCACCGGCGGCCTGGTCGGGCGCCCCCTCCCCCCGCACGCTGCTGTGCCTCACGCGTACCCCCCTCAGATTCAACTCTTGGTCGGTGTGGTGCCGGGCCTACCGGCGACCGCCCGCCTCGCGGCGGGCGGTGGGTGAGCGGTCCCGTAACCGCAGCCCCGTCACTTGGCGCAGACCGCCTTGTCCGCTTCGACCCGCTGCACGCCCTCGGGGGCCTGCTGCGGGGCTTCGGGCGCCCCCAGCGGTGCTCCGGGCTCCTTGAAGTCGGAGCCCAGGGTCAGCTTCATCGGGGTCTTCGGCCCGGCGTCCACGGTCCCCACCTTCATGGCCGCGGCGGACAGCCCCATCATGTCCGCCAGGGCCCGGGCCATGTCGCCCTGGTTGGGGGCGAATTCCAGCTGGGTGGTGGTGAGCCGCGCGGAGGCGTTGCCGTGGTTGCTCGCCTTGTAGACGCCCTTGGAGTTCTGCAGCCAGGTCAGCGTGGTGGAGGCCGATCCGGGCGGGCCGCCGCCGTTGTACACGTCCACACGGACGTCCCCGGCGGGCGCGCGGTTGCCCTGGAGCAGCGCGTCCTGCTTGGCGTCGGCCGCCTCCTTCGCCGCGTGCTCCTTCTTCTCCACCTCCGTGAGCGAGACGTCGCCGCGGATCATCTTCAGCAGGGGGTCGGCCTGCGCGGAGTTGATGACGACGGTCGCCTTCCGGTTGGACGGCTCGTTCGGGTTGTCGAGCACCGGGAGCGTCGTGAAGGTGACGTTCTTCAGGTTCATGTCCTTCAGCTCGCCCGCGAGATCGGTGAGTTTGCCGATGGACCCCAGTCCCTGGTCGACGGTGAGCGAGTTGGTGGCCGCCTCCGCGAGCGAGAAGAACTTCTTCGGACTGGTCAGCGTCTCCTTGGACTTCATCTCGCGCATCATCGAACTGAGGAACTGCTGCTGCGTCTTGATCCGGTCGAGGTCGCTCTCGTTGCCGAAGGCGTGCCGGGTCCGTACGAAGGCCAGCGCCTGCTCGCCCTGGAGCCGGTGCTCGCCGGCCTTCAGGTTCAGCTTGGAATCACGGTCGTTGACGTCCTTGGCCAGGCAGACGGGCACACCGCCCACCGCCGTGCTCAGCTCCTTGACCGCGTTGAAGTCGACCATCATGAAGTTGTCGACGTCCAGCCCGGTGAGCTGCTTGACCGTGCGCATCGTGCAGCCCGGGTCGCGCCCCTCCTGGCCCAGGCTGTTGTTGAAGCGGCTGCCCTTGGTGCCGGGGATCTGCTTCACCGAGCCGTTGATCTTCGTGGGGCAGACCGGGATGTCGGTGATCAGGTCGCGCGGGATCGACAGGGCGGTGGCGTTGCTGCGGTCCTTGGAGACGTGGAAGAGGATCGTGGTGTCGGCGTGGCCGACGCTGTCGGCGTCCCCGTACCCCTGGTTGCCCGCGCCGCTGCGCTTGTCGGTGCCGATGACCAGGATGTTGATCGGCTGGTCCTTCTTGAAACTGCCGCCCGCGCCACCGGTGTCGATGACCTTCAGGTTGCCGTTGAGGTGCTGGTAGTAGAGGTACGAGCCCAACCCGCCCCCGACCAGCAGGAATGCGAGGGTGCCGCCGGTGACGGCCAGCCTCTTGCGGCGCCGTGCCGCGGCCCCGCCACCGCCGTCCGTCCTGCGGGGGCGGCCGGAGCGGCGGCCGCCGGGCGGCCCCTCGCCGCGGCGCGGACCGGGAACGGCGGGGGTGGCCGGCGCCGGCGCCGAGGGGGCCGCGGCGGACCTGCGGGTTCTGCGGGGGGCGCTGACGGAATTCTGCTGCGCAGGGGAATGGCCCAGTCGCAGTTCGTAGTTGCCAGTGCGGGGATTGAGCACCCACTGGTCTGCGGGGTCGATCTCTTCCGCCCGCCCACGGCTTTGCGCATCCACGGTTGCTCGAATCCTCCGTCGGTGCCTCACGACGCGCCTCCCCCCAGGCGCGCGGTCAACGATCCGGCTGCTGGTGCATGGTCTCTTGGTTTCCTGTGCACCGGATCGCTCACCCTATCCGCCCAGGTCAGCTGCAAACCATGCCGGTGACAAAATCCACTCCCCCGATAACGGGCAAAGCCCCCATCCCGTGCGGTTGGATCTCCGGCTTGGGGATTGCTTTACCGGCATTCCGTCGTGTCCGCGGTGGTCCCGGTGAAGGTGGGGACGGGTGCGGGGGTGGAGGCGGTTCCGCTTTTCGGCCGCACAGACGTCCGCTCGGCCTCGGCGGACGCTTCGGGGGAGGCGCCGGCGGAGGCTTCGGCCGAAGCCTCGGGGGACGCTTCGGCGGCGGCCCCGGCGGAGGCTTCCGAGGGGTCCCCGGGGGTGGCGGACCCCTCGCGGCCGGCCGCCCCCGAGGGTTCGGGCGTGGGCGGGGTGACCGTCACCGGCCGGTCCAGCCGGAGCCGCTCGAAGAGGCTGCTCGCGTCGGGCTCCACCAGCTCGTCCCGGTTCGGATTCGGCGGGTACGGCCGCCGGGGCACGGTCAGGAACCTGATCTGGTCGGACGGTATGTCCCGTACGCCCCGTACGAGTTCGTACAGTCCGCGCAGCGAGGCCAGCCCGGGGTCCGTGGTCACCGCCGAGGTGGCCGCGTCCAGCAGCGGGTACAGCCGCGCCGGGTTGAGCAGGACGCCGCTGCTCTGCACCTTCGTGACGAGCGAGCCGAGGAACTGCTGCTGGCGCTGCATCCGTTCGGTGTCGCTGCCGTTGCCCAGGCTGTGCCGGGCCCGGACGAAGCCGAGGGCCTGCTCCCCGTGCAGCAGCTGGCGGCCCGCCGGGAGCCGCAGCGCGGCCTCGGTGTCGTTCACCGGCCGGCTCAGGCAGACCTCCACCCCGCCGACCGCGTCGACCATCTTCTTGAACCCGCCGAAGTCCAGCACCATGTGGTGATCGATCCGCACCCCGGTCAGCTTCTCGACCGTACGGATCGTGCAGGCGGCCCCGCCCCACTCGTACGCCCAGTTGAACTGGGCGAACCGCTCCGTGGTGCGCGTGCCGTCCTGGGTGAGACAGCTCGGCACGTCCGTCATCAGGTCCCGGGGTATCGACACCGCCGTGGCGCTCTTCCGGTCCGCCGGCAGGTGCAGCAGGATCGTCGTGTCGGAACGCTGCGTGCCCTTGTCCTGCCCGTAGCCCGCGTTCTCCCGGCCGGCCCGCGAGTCCGACCCGATCAGCAGGATGTTCTGGGCCCCCTCCGCCAGGTGCGCCGGGCGCTCCCGCTCGTAGCGGCGCAGCTCGGCCTCGGCGGAGGTGTCCGCCGTGATGTTCCCGTTCAGCTTCGAGTACAGCCACCAGCCGGTGCCCGACCCCACCAGGACGAACGCGGCGGCTCCCGCCCCGGCCCAGCGCAGCAGCCGGCGCCGGCGTCCGGCCGGAGGCCTTCCGGGGCCTCCGGCCGGGCGGCTGCCGCCCGGTATGCCCGCGCTGTCCGTCACTGGCGTTCCGTCCCCTCACCCGTACCGGCCACCAGCCGTACGGGTGAGTACGGCCTGGGGCCGATCCTGCCCCGGCGGGAGGGGGACGGCCCGGGGGCGGGGCCCTGTAAAGGGCCGTCCGGGTGACAGATCGCGCGGGTTCGCCGTTAGACGCTGTGGGTGACGCGCTCGCTCACGGTCCGCTGCTCCAGCGCGTCCGGCGCGAGCCGGTCCAGGTTGCGGCACAGCACCACGGAGCCCCCGGTCGCCAGCGGCCCGTACAGGCCCGCCGACAGCCCCTCCCAGGTGTCGTAGCCCAGTCCGGACAGCACTCGCGCGCCCTCGCCCCGGCCGTGCCCGGCCGCGTCCGCGCGGGCCCGCTCGACCAGCTCCGCGTACGAGAGCTCCTCGCCGCCGACCACCAGCCCCGGGCCGTCGGCGTCGACGGGGACGAAGGGGGCGAAGCGGTCGCCTTGTCCCGGCACCTCCACGGCGTAGTCCGCGAACCCGGCCGGCGGCTGCGGGAACCGTCCGCCCAGCGGCCGCAGCGCGAGGGCGACCCGCTCGCCGGAGCAGGCGCGGGCCTCCTCCAGGGTGTCGGGCCCGCTCACGACCAGATCGGCCGCGGCCGGGTCGCCGCCCACCTCGGCGACCACGCCGACGGAGGCGCAGGCGAGCAGCCAGACGGCGCTCTGCCAGTGCGCGGGCAGCAGCAGCGCGAGCCGGTCGCCCGGCTCGGCGCCCAGGTCGCCCTGGAGCAGATTGGCGGTCTTGGCCACCCAATTGGCGAAGGTGGCGACGGACAATTCGACGCGCTCGCCCGTGGCGTCGTCGTAGAAGGTGACGAGGGGGCGGCCCGGATCGGCGGCGAGCGCGGATCGCAGCAGGTCGGCAGGGGTGCGGTCAGTGGCGTTCACCCGCCCCAGCGTACGCGGGCCCTTCCCTCGTACGGGGGGCGCCGGCTCGTCCGTCCAGGGGAGGGGCGGCCCCTCGAACGTCGGACGGATCGTCAGTTCTCCGATGGCGCTTCGTGGTGGCAGTGTCCAGCATCGCTTCCATGCGTGGATTCCTTGCTTCCTCGATCGGCGTCGCGACCGCGGCCGCACTGGCCCTGCCGCTCGCGCTCCCCACTCCGGCCCTGGCCACCCCGTCCGTGGGCGCGGCCGCCCCCGTGACCCCCGCGGGGTCCACCCAGTCACTCCCGCTCGCCCCCCTCGGCCCCTCGGGCGGCCGGATCCCCGGCGTCCCCGGCATGAGCGCCGCGCCCGACGTGCCCGAGGCCCGGGGCCTGGCGGCCCGTGACGTGTCCTCCTTCTCGCTGGTCGGAGTGGTCTGGGACGACGCCGCCACCGAGCTCCTGGGCCGGGTCCAGGTCCGCACCCGTGCGCTCGGCACGGGCACCTGGTCGGACTGGCAGGACGTCGAGACCCACAACCGCGAACACGCCGCCGACCCGGACGCGGTGGAACGCGGCACCGGCCGCGTCCGCGGCAGCACCGCCCCCCTGTGGGTCGGCGCCTCCGACGGGGTCGAGGTCCGGGTCCAGGCCGAGACCGGCAGCCCGGACACCCGCACCCCGGCCCGGCTGCCGTCGGGCCTGCGCATCGAACTCGTCGACCCGGGCGCGGCGCGGCCCGTCACGGTCGTCGACGGCAAGAACAACGCGACCCTGCCGGGCGGTGACGACAAGGGCGACTCGGCGGTGAACCTGCCCGACATGAGCATGGAGGCGGCCGAGTCCTCCGAGGCCAACGTCCCGCACGCCCCGCTCGGCGCCCTGGAGATCACCGAGCTCGACAAGGCCGACTCCACCGCCGACGCGATCCTGGCCGCCGAGGGCAACCTCAGCGAGGCCGCCCGCCCGTACATCGGCCCGCGGCCCCGGATCGTCACCCGGCGGGGCTGGGGCGCGGACGAGAGCCTGCGCGAGCCGGGCTTCGGCTACACGAACACCGTCAAGGCGGCCTTCGTCCACCACACCGCCTCCGGCAACAACTACGCCTGCAAGGACGCCCCGGCGGTGCTGCGCAGCCTCTACCGCTACCACGTGGTCAGCGAGGGCTGGCGCGACATCGGCTACAACTTCGCCGTCGACCGCTGCGGGACGGTCTACGAGGGCCGCGCGGGCGGCGTCGCCAAGCCGGTGCTCGGCGCGCACACCATGGGCTTCAACACCGACAGCATGGGCGTCGCGGTGATCGGCTCCTTCTCCGCCACGGCCCCTCCGAAGGCCGCCGTGGACGCGGTGGCCCGCCTCACGGCCTGGAAGCTGGGCCTCTTCGGCGCGGACCCGCGGGCGAAGACCACGCTGACGTCGGGCGGCGGCAACCTGTACAAGAAGGGCACGAACGTCAAGATGAACGTCATCTCGGGGCACCGCGACGGCTTCGCCACGGAATGCCCGGGCCGCATGCTCTACAACCAGCTCCCCCCGACCCGCACCAGCTCGGCCAGACTCCAGGGCCGCTGACCGCCCCACCCGCCCGCCCGCGCCCGAGGCGCCCCCGCCCCGCCCGGCCGGCGCAGGGCGCGGCCCCGCCCGGCCGGCGCCCCGGCGGGCGGGGCCCGGCCGTCGGGCGGGCTACGCTCAAGGGATGGCCGGCCGCTTCGACCCCCTCAGCCGCGCCGCCGTCCGCGGCGGCCGCACCCAGGTGCCCCCGGGCAGCGGCTCCGCGCCCGCCGCCGGGGCCCGCCGCAGCCACCGGCCCCCCGGCGCCCCCGTCGACCTGGGCCTCACCCTCGGCCCGCTGCGCCGGGGCCCCGGCGACCCGACCTTCCGCACCACGCCCGACGGCTCCGTGTGGCGGGCCACCCGCACCCCCGAGGGCCCCGCCACCCTGCGCGTGTCCCGGGCCGCGGACGGCGCGGTCGACGCGGAGGCCTGGGGCCCCGGCGCCGACTGGGTGCTGACCGGGCTGCCCGCCCTGCTCGGCGCCGAGGACGACCCCGACGCCTTCGTCCCCCGCCACCGCCTCCTGCACACCAGCCACCGCCGCCGCCCCGGCCTGCGCCTGACCCGCACCGGCCTGGTCCTCGAATCGCTGGTCCCGGTCGTCCTGGAGCAGAAGGTCACCGCCGACGAGGCCTACCGCTCCTGGCGCCGCCTGGTGCGCCGGTACGGGGAGCCCGCGCCGGGCCCGCAGGACCTGTACGTGATGCCCGACCCCCGCACCTGGGCGCTGATCCCCTCCTGGGGCTGGCACCAGGCCGGGGTGGACATGAAGCGGTCCTCGACGATCATCCGCGCCGCCCGCGTCGCGGCCCGGCTGGAGGAGGCCGCCGCGATGGACCTGCCGCGGGCCGCCGCCCGGCTGGAGGCCGTCCCCGGCATCGGCCCGTGGACCTCCGCCGAGACCCTCCAGCGCAGCAACGGCGCCGCCGACGCGCTCACCACCGGCGACCTCCACCTCCCCGGCATCGTCGGCTACGCCCTCACCGGCGAGCGGGACGCCGACGACGACCGGATGCTGGAGCTGCTCGCCCCCTACGCGGGCCAGCGCCACCGCGCCGCCCGCCTGATCCTCCTCGCGGGCCGCACCCCGCCGCGCCGCGCCCCGCGCATGTACCGCAGCGACATCGCCCGGATCTAGGGGGCGCCCGCCGGCGCCTACCTGACCTCGACGAACTCCCGCGCCGGCCGCGCCGGCCGCTCGCGCGGGGGCTGCGCCGCGTGGCCCACGGCCACCGCGCCCATCGGGTCCCAGTGCTCCGGCAGCGCGAGCACCTTGCGCACCACGTCCCGGCAGAACATCGTCGAGGACACCCACGCCGAGCCGAGCCGCTCCCCGGCCAGCGCGACCAGGAAGTTCTGCACGCCCGCGCCCATCGCGACCACGAACATCTCCCGCTCGGCCGCGTCCCGCCGCTCGTGCCCGTAGTGGTGCGCGCCGTCGGTGACCATGCACGGCACCACCAGGTACGGGGCCTCGCGCAGCACGTCCCCGCGCCGCACCCGCTTCGCGATGGACTCCTCGGACTTGCCGTCGCCGCGCAGGTCCGCGGTCCACGCGTCCCGCATCGCGTCCAGCAGCTCCCGCCGCGCGGCCGCCGACTCCAGCAGCACGAACCGCCACGGCGTCGTGTGGTGGGGCGCCGGGGCCGTCACCGCCGCCGCCACGGCCCGCCGCACCGCGCCCGGGTCAACCGGCTCGGCGGTGAAGGCCCGTACGGTACGCCGCTGCGTGACCGCCTCCCGTACGGCCTCCGAGGTGCCCAGCCGGAACATGTCGTCGGCCGCCGCCCGCACCAGGTCCCGGGCCGAGGACCCCTCGCCGCAGACGTGTGCCAGCCCGCGCACGACCGCCACCGGCAGCCCCGCCGCCTTGCCCTTGACGAGGTCCCCGGCCGCGGCGAGCTCGTCGGCGGTGGCGACGACCGTCGCGCTCAGCGGATTGCCGTGCGCGTCGGCGCCGCCGCGCAGGTCGTCCAGGACCCGCACCCCGGCCGCGCCGATCGCGACGTCGGTCAGGCCGCTGCGCCAGGGCCGGCCGAAGGTGTCGGTGACGATCACGCCGACGTCCACGGACAGCAGCTCCCGCAGGCCCGCCCGGATCCGGGCCGCCGAGGCGTCCGGGTCCTCGGGCAGCAGCAGGACCGTGCCCGGCTCGGTGTTGGACGCGTCGACCCCGGCGGCGGCCATCACCAGGCCCCGCCGGTCCTCCACGATCCGCAGCGGTCCCCGGCGCGCGACCACCCGTACGGTCTCGGCGTCTATGGCCTCCTCGCGGGAGGCGGCCGTGACGATCCGGCCCTCCGCCTTGGAGACGATCTTCGAGGTGACCAGCAGGACGTCCCCGTCCAGCAGTCCGGGCGAGGCCGCGGCGATCAGCGCCGCCAGGTCGTCGCCGGGCCGGACCTCGGGGATCCCGGCGAGGGCGCGCACCTCGTACGAGGGGACCGGGTACGAGGGGACCGGGTACGGGGGGACGGTCACCGGGACGCCTCGGCGAGCTCCAGCGCGGCCCGGGCCATCGCGGCGGTGGCCTCGGTGCCGGTCATCATCAGCGGCACGGCCCGGCAGGTGATGCCGGCGGCCTCGACCTCGGCGACCGCGTCCGCGTCGGCGGTGTCCACGAGCCAGCCGTCGAGCAGCCCGGTCCCGTAGTGCAGGGCGACGGCGGCCGCGGTGGCCTCGACCCCGACGGCGGCCAGCACCTTGTCGGCCATGCCGCGCACGGGTGCGCCCCCGACGATGGGGGAGAGGCCGACGACGGGCGCGTCGGCGGCCGCGACGGCTTCGCGGATGCCGGGCACGGCGAGGATGGTGCCCACCGACACGACGGGGTTCGAGGGCGGGAAGAGGATGACGTCGGCGGCGGCGATGGCCTCCAGGACGCCGGGCGCGGGCTTGGCCTGTTCGGCGCCGACGGGGACGACGGCCTCGGCGTCCACCGCCGCGCGCATCCGCACCCAGTACTCCTGGAAGTGGACGACGCGCCTTTCGCCGGACTCGGGGTCGGTGATCGCGACGTGCGTCTCGACCCGGTCGTCGGACATGGGCAGCAGGCGGACGCCGGGCTTCCAGCGGTCGCAGAGGGCTTCGGTGACGGCGCTGAGCGGGTAGCCCGCGCCGAGCATCTGGGTACGGACGATGTGGGTGGCGAAGTCGCGGTCGCCGAGGCCGAACCAGGTGGGTCCGACGCCGTAGGCCGCGAGTTCCTCCTTGACGGTGAAGGACTCGTCGGTGCGGCCCCAGCCCTGGTCCTCGTTGATGCCACCGCCGAGGGTGTACATCACCGTGTCCAGATCGGGGCAGACCTTCAGCCCGAACAGGTGAATGTCGTCACCGGTATTGCCGATGACCGTGATGTCCGCGTCGGGGACCGCGGACATGAGTCCGCGCAGGAAACGGGCGCCGCCGATACCGCCGGCCAGAACAACAATGCGCATGCCCCGCAGTGTGTCAGGCCGGTACGCGTTCCCCGCGGGCCGGGGAGCAGCTGTGCATGGGCATCTCGGTCAGACCGGGGAAGTACACGTGCAGGCTGACGGCCCCGTCGAGGCCGTCGTTGACGACCGCGTGGTCGTAGCCGGGGGCGAAGACCCGCTGCGAGCCGGGGCCGAGGGCGAGGGAGCCGCGGGCGCTGTGCTCGGTGAGTTCGCCGTCGAGCACGGTCAGCACGCCGGAGGAGGCGCCGTGGCCGTGCCGGCCGCTGCCCTGGCCGGGGACCCAGCTGAGCAGCCAGACCTCGTAGCCGGGGCCGGTGCGCAGGCGGTGGTACCAGCGGGTGGTGGCGTCGTACTGGACGAGGTGCTCCCAGCTCGCGCGGTCCTCGGCGATGGAGCGGGCGAGGCCGGCGAACTCGGCGACGGTGGCGGGGTGTTCGCGGGCGGGCTGGAGGAGGTGCTGGACGGCGAGGATGTCGCCCGCGATCTGGAGGTCGCTCTCGATCGCGGCGGAGGCCGCGGTGGCGGCGTCGGAGGCGGGAGCGGTGGTGGGTGCGGCGGCGGAGGCGCTGTTCATCGTGGGGGTGTCCTCGACGGATGTCAGTCGTGCGGGGCGGTTGCTGTGGGGGAGGAGCCGGTGCTCGGCGGAGCCGGGGCTCCGGGGGCATCAACAGCTACAACAGCAACAGCGAACCTGGGCAGCACGCAGGAACCCACGAATGGGGGTCCAGGTGGCGGCTGCGGGCGCTGACATGCGTACAAGGAGAACGGGGAAAGGGGTGGACTGTCAACCCAATGTCCGGTTTGTGGGAAAAGTTTCACCTCATCCGGTTACCGTGTGCGGAGAAAGGTTTGTGCAGTCCGCACCAGGGGATGTGCCGCTCAGTCCCGCCCGAACCGCCCTCAAACCAGCCGCGCCCACTCGTGACCGGAATGTGATCCGCGCCGCATCTTCGGCCGGATCGCAACCCCGCTCCCGGGTGGCGCGTGGCTAACGAGAGGGATGATCATCGCGGGGTGCCGGTGGCATGTGTCACGATTTTTGGCGATATGAACACTTTCTGCATACCCTTGGTTCCGCAGAGTGAATAAGGGGCCCAATAGCAGATCTCGGCTTGACTGCGCAGGAGCCACACACTTGTAATTTCACTCGTGTCGTTCCCCGGTGACGGGGTAACGGCAACACCACGGGGACGCACAGACAGAGCGAGGGGCGCACATGACCGAGCTGTTTCAGGAACTGCTGGTCGAGGAGGCGGACGAGGAGCTCGGATGGCAGGAGCGCGCACTGTGCGCGCAGACCGACCCCGAATCCTTCTTTCCCGAGAAGGGCGGCTCCACCCGCGAGGCCAAGAAGGTCTGCCTGGCCTGTGAAGTTCGCTCCGAATGCCTTGAGTACGCCCTCGCCAACGACGAGCGATTCGGCATCTGGGGCGGCCTGTCCGAGCGCGAGCGCCGCCGGCTGAAAAAGGCAGCGGTCTGAACCGGCCGCGGCGCACCCGCCCGGACACCTACCCGACCACCCACCACATACCGAAGGCCCGGCCC
The DNA here is from genome assembly GCF_042890765.1 of Streptomyces sp. NPDC002032. Classification (NCBI taxonomy): domain Bacteria; kingdom Bacillati; phylum Actinomycetota; class Actinomycetes; order Kitasatosporales; family Streptomycetaceae; genus Streptomyces; species Streptomyces sp. NPDC002032. The sequence goes on from NZ_JBIASM010000008.1 coordinate 341,837, forward strand.
GCACCGAACGCCCCACGAGTGACCACAGAGCAAACGGTCCGCCTCCCGCACCTTCCCCGCAGGAGGCGGACCGTCGCGTTCACGGCCCGCCCCGTCGCGTCCACGGCCGTCCCGGGCACATTCACGGCCTTCCCCGGCACAAGCGGACGGCTCGCTTCAAGGCCTTCCGCACAGGAGGCGGACCCGCCCCCCGCCAGCCGTTAGGGTGGGGCGCTGTCCAGCAGCCTCCGAGGGCACACCACCCCCGGATCCCCGGCCGGAGGGCCCGTACCGCGATGTCCCTGCACAGCAACTCGACGGCCTCCCACCAGGCAGCCGCCACCCCCGAGTTCCCCCGGCACGTCGTCACCGCGGTCCTCGTCGCCCACGACGGAGCCCGCTGGCTGCCCCAGACCCTCGCCGGTCTCCTCGCCCAGGAACGCCCCGCGCAGCAGTACGTCGCCGCCGACACCGGCAGCGCCGACGACTCCGCGCGGCTGCTCACCGAGGCCTTCGGCGACGACCGGGTCCTGCACCTCGCGCGCCGCACCGGCTTCGGCGCCGCCGTCGGCGAGGCCGTCCGCTCCGCGGGCGTCCTGACCCCCGAGGAACTCCCGTACCTCAAGCGCCCCAGCGGCTGGGACCCCGTCAGCCGCACCTGGCGCGACGACGCCTACGACCTTCCCGAACTCCCCCACGGCGAACCCGTCCAGTGGCTCTGGCTCCTCCACGACGACAGCGCCCCCGAACCCGACGCCCTCGCCGAACTGCTGCGCGTCGCCGACGAGAACCCCGACGCCGCCGTCATCGGCCCCAAGCTGCGCGGCTGGTACGACAGGAAGCAGCTCCTCGAAGCCGGCGTCACCATCGCCCGCGGCGGCCGCCGCTGGACCGGCCTGGACCGCCGCGAACAGGACCAGGGACAGCACGACCAGGTCCGCACCGTCCTGTCCGTCTCCACCGCCGGCATGCTGGTGCGCCGCGACGTCTACGAGGCCCTCGGCGGCTTCGACCGCCGCCTGCCCCTCATGCGCGACGACGTCGACCTCTGCTGGCGCGCCCACAGCGCCGGCCACACCGTCCTCGTCGCCCCCGACGCCGTCCTGCGCCACGCCGAGGCCGCCGCCCGCGAACGCCGCACCGTCGACTGCGCCGGCCGCTCCGCCGTCGACCCCCACCGCGTCGACAAGGCCGGCGCCGTCTACACCGTCCTCGCCAACTCCTCCGGCCGGGCCCTGCCCTACGTCCTGCTCCGGCTCGTCGTCGGCACCCTCCTGCGCACCCTCGGCTACCTCATCGGCAAGGCCCCCGGCCAGGCCGTCGACGAGTTCGCCGGCCTCCTCGCCACCCTGCTGCGCCCCGGCCGCGTCCTTGCCGCGCGCAGGGCCCGGCGCCGGCCCGCCGTTCCCGCCGCCGACCTGCGCCCCCTCTTCCCGCCGCCCGGCGCCACCCTGCGCGCCAACGCCGAACAGCTCGCCGGGTACTTCGGCTCCGACCGGACCGCCGAGAGCGCCCCCGCCGGGCGCCACGGCGGAGCCGTCGAATCGGGACCCGGCGGCGAGGACGCCGACTACCTGGACATCGAACAGTCCGGCCGGCTCAGGCGGATCGCCCGCAAGCCCGCCCCCGTCCTCTTCGCCCTGCTCCTGCTGGTCTCCCTCGCCGCCTGCCGCGCCCTCCTCGCCGGCGGCACCCTCATGGGCGGCGCCCTGCTCCCCGCCCCGGCCGGAGCCCTCGACCTGTGGCACGGCTACACCGGCGACTGGCAGCCCGTCGGCACCGGCACCACCGCCGGCGCACCCCCCTACCTCGCCGTCCTGGCCGCCTTCGCCGCCCCCTTCCTCGGCTCCACCCAGGCCGCCCTGACCCTGCTCCTCGTCTGCTCCGTCCCGCTCGCCGGCCTCACCGCCTACTTCGCCTCCCGGCCGCTGGTCGAATCCCGGCTGCTGCGCGCCTGGGCCGCCGTCGCCTACGCCTTCCTGCCCGCCGTCACCGGCGCCCTCGCCGGCGGCCGCCTCGGCACCGCCGTGCTCGCCGTGTTCCTGCCACTGCTGGCCCGCTCCGCCGTCGCCGCCTTCGGCTTCGCCGACGGCGAGGCCACCGGATCCTGGCGCGCCGTGTGGACGTACACCCTCCTGCTGACCCTGACCAGCGCCTTCACCCCCGTCGTGTGGCCGCTCGCCGCCGTCCTCGGAGCCGGCGCGCTCCTCGCGCGCCGCGCGCGCTGGAAGGCGTACGCCCCCCGGCTGCTCGCCACCCTCGCCGTCCCGCTGACCGTCCTCGCACCCTGGTCCCTGGGCCTGCTCACGCACCCCGACCGCTTCCTGCGCGAGGCCGGACTGCCCTACGGCAGCGGCTCCGCCACCCCCCTCGGCCTGCTCGCCGCCAACCCCGGCGGCCCCGGCACCGCCGCCGCGGTCCTGCTCGCCGGCACCGTCCTCGCCGCCCTCGCCGCCCTGCTCCGCGCCGACCGCCGATTCGCCGTCCGCACAGCCTGGGCCACCGCCCTCACCGCCCTGCTCCTCGCCGTCCTGCTCAACCACGACGGCTGGGCCGGACCCGCCACCCTCGTCTACGGACTCGCCCTGCTCGCGGCCGCCGTGCTCGGCGCGGACGGCGCGAAGGAACGCGTCGCCGCCCGCAGCTTCGGCTGGCGCCAGCCGCTCGCCGCCCTCGTCGCCCTCGCCGCCGCCGCCGGCCCGCTGCTCCTCGCCGGCGCCTGGGCGGCCGCCGGCGCCGACGGGCCGATCAAGCGGCGCGACCCCGTCCAGGTCCCCGCGTTCGTGGCCGCCCAGTCCGAGGACAGCAACCGCACCCGCACCCTGGTCCTGGGCGGCGCCTCGCCCGCCACCGTCTCCTACACCCTGGTCCGCGGCTCCGGCGTCCGCCTCGGCGACGGCGAACTCCTCGCCGAGGCAGGCTCCGAACCCCGCCTCGCCAAGGCCGTCTCCAGCCTCGTCTCCGGCTCCGGCGCGGACCAGTCCGAACAGCTCGGCGCCTTCGCCGTCCGCTACGTGATGATCCCGCCCGGCGGCTCACCCGCCATGCGGCAGACCCTCGACGGCACCCCCGGCCTGCGCCAGCGCCACCAGGACGACGGCACCGCCATCTGGGAGGTCCAGCGGCTGCCCGCCCGCGTCGCCATCGTCCCCGGCAGGCAGGGCCAGGCCCCCATCGCCGTCGACGCCGGGCCCGTCACGGCCCACGCCGAGATCCCGGCCGGCGAGGAGGGCCGCACCCTGCGCGTCGCCGACCGCGCCGACCCGGGCTGGCGCGCCACCCTCGACGGCAAACCGCTCACCCCCAAGACCGTCGACGGCTGGGCCCAGGGCTTCGCCCTCCCCAAGGGCGGCGGCCGCCTCGACCTCGTCCACACCGACTCGCCGGTCCGCGACGCCTGGCACTGGGCGCAGGGCCTGCTCGCACTGGTGCTGCTGGTGATGGCCCTGCCCGGCCGCCGCGCCCGCCTCGACGACGACCTCCCCGAGGAGGAGGCCCCCGCCGCCCCCGCCGCTGCCGGGGCCGGCCAGGGCCGCCGCGCCCGCCGCCTCGCCGCCCCCGAGGCCCCCGAGCCCGAGCCGGCCGAGGCCGTCGTCGACCCGTACGCGCAGATCCCCGCGCAGCAGGTGTACGGCGAGGAGTCCTACGCCTACCAGGAGCCCTACGCCCCCCACGGCCGGGAGCAGCAGCAGCCCTACCCGGACGCCCACCAGGGCCCGTACGCCCAGCCCTACCCGGCCGCCGCCCCGTACCACCCCGACCCGCAGCAGCCGTACGACGCCCAGCAGTTCGGCTTCCCGCAGCAGCAGCAGCCCCACCCGTACGAGTACGACCCGCGGTACGACACCTACGGACAGCACGACCCGCGTCCGGACGGGAGCCCCCAGCAGTGAAGCAGCGCGCCCCCCTGACGCTCGCGGCCGTGACGGCGGCGCTCGCCGCGGTCTGCGGCCTGGCCTTCCTCACCGCCCCCGCCACCACCCCGGCCGGCGGCGGCGGGCCGGCCGCCGCCCGGATGCCGGTGGAACGCTCCGTGCTGGTGTGCCCCTCGCCCAGCGCCTCCGACATCGCCGAGACCACGTACACCTCCCTCACCCCCGGCAAGGGCACCGGCAAGGGCACGGCCCGGCTGCGCACCAAGGACGGCAAGGCGGTCCTGGAGCCCAAGCAGCCCGGCAAGCCCGTCGCGGCCACCGCCTCCGGCGCCGAGGCGCCCGCGCTCACGGGCGCCGCCGACGGGGTCCTCGCCCCCGGCTGGACCGCCCAGCAGACCACCAAGGTGGCCGTCGGACAGGCCCGCGGCCTGCTCGGCGCGGCCTGCACCGCCCCCGGCACCGACTTCTGGTTCCCGGGCGTCAGCACCGCCAAGGGCCGCCAGGACTACCTCCACCTCACCAACCCCGACGACAGCGTCGCCGAGGTCGACATCAAGCTGTACGGCCCGGACGGCCTGGTCAAGGGCAAGCCGGGCACCGCCGACGCCGTCATCGCGGTCGACCCCCGCTCCACCACCAAGGTGCTGCTGTCCTCCCTGGCCCCCGACGCGCAGCTCGCCGACGTCACCGCGCACGTGACCACCGGCTCGGGCCGGGTCGGGGCCTCGGCCCAGGTCGGCGAGGACGGCGTCGGCGCCGACTGGCTGCCCGCGTCCGCCGGTCCGGCCGGCTCGCTCGTCCTGCCCGGCATCCCCGCCGACGCCACCTCCGTACGGCTGGTCGCCTTCGCCCCCGGCGAGGACGACGCCGACCTCGGCCTGAAGCTCGCCGGCCCCGCCGGCTCCATCAGCCCGGCCGGCAACGACCAGCTCCACCTCAAGGCCGGCATGACGGCGAGCGTGGACCTCAAGGACCTCACCCGCGGTGAGGCCGGTTCCCTCCTGCTGACACCCGCCGACCCGAAGAAGGCCGTCCCGGTGGTCGCCGCCCTGCGGGTGGTCCGCGGCACCGGCACCAAGCAGGAACTCGGCTTCATCCCCGCGAGCGCCCCCGTCGCAGCGCGGGCCACCGTCAGCGACAACCGCACCGACGACAAGGCCACCGTCCTCGCGCTGACCGCGACCGGCGCCGACGCCAAGGTCCGCGTGACCGCCTCGGCGGGCACCGAGGGCGGCGAGGCCGCCGTCAAGGAGGTCACCGTCAAGGCGGGCACCACCCTCGCGGTGAACCCCGCGCCGGCCCCCACGGGCGGCAAGGGCGCCTACGCCCTGACCCTGGAGACCCTCTCCGGCGGCCCCGTCCACGCGGCCCGCACCCTGACCCTCCCGCACGAGGGCATCCCGATGTTCACCGTCCAGACCTTCGCCGACGACCGCTCGGCCGTCTCCGTCCCCAAGGCCGTCCAGGACCCCTCGATCCTGATCCGCTGACCGGCCGGCCCCGGTACGGAATCAGTCCTGGCCGTACCGGGGGTCGACGGTCTCCGGCGACAGCCCCAGCAGCTCCGCCACCTGCTCGACCACGATCTCGTGCACCAGCAGGGCCCGTTCGTCGCGCGTCTTCGCCCGGATCTCCACCGGCCGCCGGAAGACCACCACCCGGGCCGGGCGCCCGTCGCGGGCCTCCACCAGCCCGCCCAGCGGCACGGCCTCGTCGTTCCACCCGCCGTCCGGGCCGCCCGGCGGCCCCGGCACGTCCGCGACCACGAACTCCACCTCGTCGAGCTGCGCCGCCCAGCGCCGCTCCAGCCGCTCCACCGAATCCCGTACCAGGTCCCCGAACAGCTCCGCCCGGCTCGCGGACAGCGGCACCTGCGGCGGCGCCAGCGGCCCCCGCATCCCCCGGCCGTGCCGGTCGCGCCGCCGCGGCCTCGGCTCGTGCGGGGGCGGGGTGTCGGCGGGAGGCGCGGGGCGGGGAGGAAGGGAACTGTCCGTCACCCCCGCAGGGTAGCCCTCACCCGACCGGCGGGAAGGGCCGCGATCCGGTCACGAGCTGGTGTCGCGGCGGTGTCACATCCCGAACGATCCGGCCCCCGCCGGGCCCCCGGACCGCCCCGCCGGCCCCCCGCCGCGGCCGCCGCCGGAGGCGACACGGGGGGCCGGCCGGGGGGTGAGTCGTCGCGGCCCGGTCAAGAGTGCGGTACCGTCCAACGTCGTGAGCCTTGTACGTCGCTGTTCGCGCACCGCGTGCGGCCGCCCTGCCGTCGCCACACTGACGTACGTCTACGCCGACTCGACCGCAGTTCTCGGCCCGCTCGCCACCTACGCCGAACCCCACTGCTACGACCTGTGCGCCGAGCACTCGGAGCGCCTGACCGCCCCGCGCGGCTGGGACGTCGTACGCCTTTCCGACGGGTCCGGTCCGTCCCGGCCCAGCGGGGACGACCTCGAAGCACTCGCCAACGCGGTGCGCGAGGCGGCCCGTCCGCCGGAGCGCGCGGCCGAGGCCGGCGGCGCGGGCCCCGGCCCCCAGGTCACCGGCGAGACCCGGCGCGGACACCTGCGCGTCCTGCGCTCGCCGGACTCCTGACATCCGGATCGTCTGAAGGGCCACTCTGCGCACAGGGTAGGTTTGCCCCACCGCACAGAACCTTCAGGAGGGCAGGCAGTGGCCGCAGATCTTTCGAACATCGTCAAGGCATACGACGTGCGGGGCGTCGTACCGGACGAGTGGGACGAGCCCCTGGCCGAGCTGTTCGGTGCTGCGTTCGTCAAGGTCACCGGCGCGACGGCGATCGTCATCGGCCACGACATGCGGCCCTCCTCGCCCGGCCTGTCCGCCGCCTTCGCCCGCGGCGCCGCCGCCCGCGGCGTGGACGTCACCCTGATCGGGCTGTGCTCCACCGACCAGCTGTACTACGCCTCGGGCAAGCTGGACCTGCCCGGCGCCATGTTCACGGCCTCCCACAACCCGGCCCAGTACAACGGCATCAAGCTCTGCCGCGCCGGCGCCGCACCCGTGGGCCAGGACACCGGCCTCGCCACCATCCGCGAACTCGCCGAGAAGTGGACCGACGAGGGCGCCCCGGCCATCCCCGCCGGCACCACCGCGGGCACCGTCACCGAGCTGGACAGCCTCCCCGGCTACGCCGAGCACCTCAAGGGCCTGGTCGACCTCACCTCGATCCGCCCCCTCAAGGTCGTCGTCGACGCGGGCAACGGCATGGGCGGCCACACCGTCCCCACCGTCTTCGAGGGCCTCCCGCTGGACCTCGTCCCCATGTACTTCGAGCTGGACGGGACCTTCCCCAACCACGAGGCCAACCCCCTCGACCCGATGAACATCGTCGACCTCCAGGCCCGCGTACTCGCCGAGGGCGCCGACCTCGGCCTCGCCTTCGACGGCGACGCCGACCGCTGCTTCGTCGTCGACGAGCGCGGCGAGGGCGTCTCCCCGTCCGCGATCACCGCCCTGGTCGCGGCCCGCGAGCTGGCCCGCAACGGCGGCCAGGGCACGGTCATCCACAACCTGATCACCTCCTGGTCCGTCCCGGAGGTCGTCCGCGAGAACGGCGGCACCCCGGTCCGCACCCGCGTCGGCCACTCCTTCATCAAGGCGGAGATGGCCACCTCCGGCGCCATCTTCGGCGGCGAGCACTCGGCGCACTACTACTTCAAGGACTTCTGGAACGCGGACACCGGCATGCTCGCCGCGCTCCACGTCCTCGCGGCCCTGGGCGGCCAGGAGGGCCCGCTCTCCGAGCTGGTCTCCTCCTACGACCGCTACCGCGGCTCCGGCGAGATCAACTCCACCGTCGCCGACCAGGCCGGCCGCACGGCCGCCGTCAAGGCCGCGTACGCGGATCTGGAGGACGTCACCTTCGACGAGCTGGACGGCCTCACCGTCTCCGCCGCCGACTGGTGGTTCAACCTCCGCCCCTCGAACACCGAGCCGCTCCTGCGCCTCAACGTCGAGGCCCGCGACGAGGCCACCCTGGCCAAGGTCCGCGACGAAGTCCTCGACCTCGTCCGCGCCTGACCCGGCCGAACCCCAGCCGGTACTTGAGGCCCGGCCCGGCCCCGCCGGTCACGGCGGCGCCGACCGGCCACCATCCAGCCCCGCCGGCGTTCGCGGCGCGGGGGCCCGGGGGCAGCGCCCCCGGCAACGGACCCGCACCACCCCGACGGCCCGCGCCACCGCCCCCCGAGGGCGGTGGCGCGGCCCGTCGGACGGGCCCCGCCCACCGGAAACCGCACCGCGGGTGACTCGGCGGTACGCTGACCACGCCCATCCGCGACAAGCGATCCGCACCCCCGAAGGGAAACGCCCCATGCCGCTCGAAGCCGGCCTGCTGGAGATCCTCGCCTGCCCCGCCTGCCACGCTCCCCTCCAGGACAACTCGGCGGACGAGACGGCACCCGAGCTGATCTGCACCGGCCAGGACTGCGGCCTCGCGTACCCGGTCCGCGACGGCATCCCGGTCCTCCTCGTCGACGAGGCCCGCCGCCCCGCGTAACACCGCCCGACCCGCGCACCACCGCCCCGCGCACCACCGCCCCACCCGGGCAACCGCCCCACCCGGGCAACCGCCCGACCAGCGCACCGCAGACGCAGACCGCAGACGCCGTCAACTCCGCCGGAGGCCGCCATGCTCGACGAGCCGCTCCTCGACGCACCGGACGATCTCGCCCGGGCCGACCGCCGCGGCCTGCTCCGCGGCGCCGCCGAAGCCGGGGCGCGGGTGCGCACCGCCGCCCGGCACGCGACCGAGGCGGGCCTCGCCGACCTGCGCCCCGACGGCCGGCCCCGGGCCGTGCTGATCGCCGGGCCCGGCACCGCCGCGACCGGCGTCGCCGACCTCCTCGGCGCCCTCGCCGGGGCCTGCGCTCCCGTCATCCGCCTGCACCCCACCGGCGTCGCGCACGCCGCCGGCGCCCTGCGCTGGGCGCTGCCCGGCTGGGCGGGCCCGGTGGACCTGCTGCTCATCGCCACCACCGACGGCACCGAACCCGGCCTCGCCGTCCTCGCCGAGCAGGCCTACCGGCGCGGCTGCACCGTCGTCGCCGTCGCCCCCGAGCGCTCGCCGCTGAGCGAGGCGGTGGACGGCGCGCACGGGGTCCTCGTACCGATGGCCAAGGCCCCGTACCAGGAGTACGACGAATCCGCCGCGGCCGGCCCCGGCGCCCTGTGGGCGCTGCTGACCCCGCTGCTGGTCCTGCTGGACAAGCTCGGGCTGGTCGCCGCCGCCCCCGCCACCCTCCAGCTCGTCGCCGACCGCCTCGACCGCACCGCCGAGCGCTGCGGCCCGGCCATCGTCACCTACTCCAACCCGGCCAAGACCCTCGCCGCCGAGCTCGCCGACTCCCTCCCGCTCATCTGGAGCGAGGGCGCCGGAGCGGGTCCCGCCGGGCGCCGCTTCGCCGCCACCCTCGCCGAACTCGCCGGCCGCCCCGCGCTCGCCGCCGACCTCCCCGAGGCGCTGCCCGCGCACGGCGTCCTGCTCGCCGGAGCCTTCGCCGCCGGAGCCGACCCCGACGATTTCTTCCGCGACCGCGTCGAAGAGCCCCAGGCCCTGCGCGCCCGGGTCGTCCTGCTGCGCGACCGGCCCACCGGCGGACTCTCCGCCGCCCCCGCCGCCCGCGAGCTCGCCCTCGGCCACGACACGGCCGTCAGCGAGCTCGAACCGGAGGAGGGCACCGAGCTGGAACAGCTCGCCGAACTCCTCGCGGTCACCGACTTCGCCACCGCTTACCTGGCGCTGGCCTCCAGGGGACACAGCTGAGGCGCGCACCCGCGCCCGCCCCGAAGATCCACAGATCCAGGAAGAACGACGGAAGACCACGATGGACCGCCTGACGAACACGATCCGCCCCTACGCCTGGGGATCCACCACCCTCATCCCGGCCCTCCTCGGCGCCGAGCCCACGGGTGAACCCCAGGCCGAGATGTGGATGGGCGCCCATCCCGGAGCCCCCTCCCGCCTCGACCGCGGCGCGGGCGAGACCACCCTGGCGGCCGTCATCGCCGAGGACCCCGAAGGCCAGCTCGGCTCCGCCGCCGTCGCCAAGTTCGGCCCCCGCCTGCCGTTCCTCCTCAAGCTCCTCGCCGCCGGCGCCCCGCTCTCCCTCCAGGTCCACCCCGACCTGGCCCAGGCGAAGGAGGGCTTCGAGGACGAGGAGCGCCGCGGCGTCCCCATAGACGCGGGCCACCGCAACTACAAGGACGCCAACCACAAGCCCGAGCTGATCTGCGCGCTCACCCCCTTCGACGGCCTGTGCGGCTTCCGCCCGCCGCTGGAGGCCGCCGAGCTGCTCGAAGGCCTCGGCGTCGACTCCCTCAAGCCCTACGCCGACCTGCTGCGCGCCCACCCCGTCGAGGCGGCCCTGCGCGAGGTCCTCACCGCCGTCCTCACCGCCGACCGCGCCGAGATGACCCGTACGGTCACCGAGGCCGCGGCCGCCGCCGAACGCCTCGGCGGCCCCTACGCGCCGTACGCCACGCTCGTCCACGACTACCCGGGCGACCCGGGCGTGATCGCGGCCATGCTCCTCAACCACGTGCGGCTCCAGCCCGGCGAAGCCATGTTCCTCGGCGCCGGCATCCCGCACGCCTACCTCGACGGCCTCGGCGTCGAGCTCATGGCCAACTCCGACAACGTGCTGCGCTGCGGGCTCACCCCCAAGCACGTGGACGTCCCCGAACTGCTGAAGGTCGTCCTCTTCGAGCCCAGCGCCCCGGGCGTCCTGCGCCCCGAGGCCGACGGCGAGGAGGTCTACGAGACCCCCATCGACGAGTTCCGGCTGTCCCGCTTCGTCCTCGCCCCCGGCGGCGCCCCCCACGTGCTCCCGGACGGCGCCCCGCAGATCCTGCTCTGCACCGCCGGCGCCCCCACGGCCGGTGAAGTGGTCCTGGCCCCGGGAGAGTCCGTCTTCGTACCGGCGGGCGAAAAGGTCGAACTGTCCGGTTCCGGTACCGTTTTCCGCGCCACTGTGGTGGTCTGACGTACCGTCGGCCGTACAGCCGGCTGCAACAATGTGCGGCCGGAGTCAGTGGCTAGGAAGGGACAACGGCACCCATGAGCGCGTCGGGCGGTACCAAGGCGATCGTGGCGGCACTCGCCGCCAACCTCGCCATCGCTGTAGCCAAGTTCGTGGCGTACATCTTCAGCGGATCCTCGTCGATGCTCGCCGAAAGCGTCCACTCGCTGGCGGACTCCGGCAACCAGGGCCTGCTGCTCCTCGGCGGGAAGAAGGCAAAGCGCGAGGCGACCCCGCAGCACCCCTTCGGATACGGGCGGGAACGCTACATCTACGCCTTCCTGGTCTCCATCGTGCTCTTCACCGTCGGTGGCATGTTCGCCATCTACGAGGGCTACGAGAAGATCCACGACCCGCACCCCATCGAAGCCTGGTACTGGCCGGTCGGGGTCCTCCTCTTCGCGATCGTCGCCGAGAGCTTCTCCTTCCGCACCGCGATCAAGGAGTCCAACGAGACCCGCGGGAACCAGACCTGGCGCCAGTTCATCAAGCGCGCCAAGGCCCCCGAGCTGCCCGTGGTCCTCCTGGAGGACCTCGGCGCGCTCATCGGCCTCGTCCTCGCCCTCGCGGGCGTCGGCCTCGCCCTGCTCACCGACAACGGCGTCTGGGACGGCATCGGCACGCTCTGCATCGGCGTCCTGCTCATCGTCATCGCGATCGTGCTGGCCCTGGAGACCAAGTCGCTGCTCCTCGGCGAGGCCGCGGGCACCGAAGAGGTCGCGAAGATCCGGGCCGCCGTCGTCGACGGGGACACCGTCACCCGCGTCATCCACATGCGGACCCTGCACCTGGGCCCCGAGGAACTCCTCGTCGCCGCCAAGATCGCCGTCCAGCACGACGACACCGCGACCGAGGTCGCCAACGCGATCAACGCCGCCGAGGCCCGCATCCGCGCGGCCGTCCCGATCGCGCGCGTGATCTACCTGGAGCCGGACATCTACCACCCCGAGGCCGCCGGCGGGCCCGCCGGAAGCGCCGGGGCGAACTGACCCGCACCCCACGGACACCCGAAGGCCCCCGCGGCGCGCGCCGCGGGGGCCTTCGTACGTGTGGTGAGCCGGGTTGCCCGGGTTGCCCGGGTTACGAGGACACGTCCGCGCGCCCGCCGGGCGCCACCGGCGCCTGCGCCTCGCCGCCCGACGGAGCCGGCACCGAGGCCGCCACCGCGGGCGCCGCCGGAGCCGCCGTCGCGGCCGCCGCCCGCGCCCGGCCGCGCGCCCGCCGGGCCACGGCCGCCAGCGCCGCGCCGATCAGCATCACCAGCGCGCCCGCCAGCTGCCCCCACACGGCGAGCTTCGCCATCGGGTACGACACGACCTTCGCGGTGACCTTGCCCACCGGGACCGGCCCGTTGTTCGGGTACTGGGAGCCGTCCGAGTTCATCCGGTGGTCGGCCATCAGGAAGACGTACCCCTTGGGCACCGTCACGTCGAAGGCCACACCGGACGGGTGCTTCCAGTCCTCCAGGTACGGCTCGTCCAGCGGCGCACCGTTGAGCACCAGCCGGTACTGGCCCGCGACCTTGCTGCTGGGCTTGTACCGGATGCGGTCCCCGCCGACTGCGACGACCCGGTTCATCTGGGTCTTCTGCAGGGACCACGGCACGGAGGCGAGCACGACGTCGCCCCGCCGCAGCTTCCCCTTGGCGACCGGTTCCAGGTAGATGCTCTCCCCGTTGGTGTACGTCGGCGTCATGGTCCAGCCGGCCTGCCGGCCCTCCGTGTACCGCGCGGGCGGGTCCACGGTCTTCGCCACCGTCACCCCCCCGAGGATGACCGCTCCGAGCACCAGCAGGACGATCGCCGCGATCCCGCGTCTGCGTCCTGGCCTGTGTTCCATTTCGTCCCTTCCGATGTACCTGCCTTGCATCGTAGGTCGACGGGGACGCCCCCGATGCCGCCGGGGGGCCGCTGTGCCAACTCCGGACATACCGATTCGGACACCGGGCACACGCGGTCGGGTCCCGTACCGGAGCGGTACGGGACCCGACGCGGGGGGCGGCGCGCGGCGCGCTAGCGGATCTCTCGCAGCACGTCGAGGATCGCGGCCCGGTCCGGCGCGGACTGCAGCCGCTCGCGGAAACCGGTGTCCATCAGCTTGCGCGACAGCAGCGCCAGGATCCGCAGGTGCTCGTCACCGGCGGCGGCCTCCGGCACCGAGATCATGAAGACCAGCCGGGCCTTCGTACCGTCCAGCGCACCCCACTCGATCCCCTCGCCGGACCGGGCGAAGCCCACCGTCGGGCGCGCGACCGCGTCGGTCTTCGCGTGCGGGATCGCGATCGACTCACCGAGCCCCGTCGTGCCCTGCGCCTCGCGGGCCAGGGCCACCCGGACCAGCTCGTCGACGTCACGGACGTTGCCGGTGGTGGCGAGCATCTCGGCCATTTCCCGGATCGCCGCCTCCTTCGAGCCGGAGGCCAGCTCCGTCTTGACGGTGCGCTCCGTCAGGTAGCCCGACAGCACCTCCGCCTTCGCCTCCGAAGCCGTGGAGCCCCCCGCGGCGGCGGCGACCGCGGCGGCGACGGGCGCGGCCTGCGCGGCCGTCATCGCCGCCGGGCCGGCTCCCGCGCCCACCATCGCCGGCACCGGTACGGGGGCCGCGGCCGGGGCGCCCGCGGGCACGGGGCGGCCGTTGCCGCGCTCCTTGATCCCGATCAGCGCGTTGGTCGTCAGCGCCGTGACCACGGTGCCCGCCACGATGGCGATCAGGAACCACACGACGCCGTCGATCGCACCCAGCGCGGCCACGATCGGGCCGCCGTGCGGCACGTGGTCGCCCACCCCCGCCACACCCGCGATGGCCCCGGCCAGCGCGCCGCCGAGCATGTTGGACGGGATGACGATCGCCGGCCGTGCGGCCGCGAACGGGATGGCGCCCTCCGAGATGCCGAACATCCCCATGAAGAGGGCCGCCATGCCCGTCTCGCGCTCCTGGTCCGAGTACAGCCTGCGGCGCAGCACCGTCGCCAGGCCCTGGCCCAGCGGCATGACCGGGATGGCCGCCGCGCACATGCCCATGACCGCGTAGTTGCCGGAGGCGATGAGCCCCGTACCGAAGAGGAAGGCCGTCTTGTTGACCGGACCGCCCATGTCGAAGGCGATCATGAGGCCCAGGATCGCGCCGAGCAGGATCGCGCTGGTGCCGGTCATGCCGGACAGCCAGGTGGTGAGGGTCTCGAAGACCCACGAGATGGGCTTGCCGATGACGTAGATGAAGAACAGGCCGAGCGCCGTCGTCGCCACGATCGGGATCACGATGATCGGCATGATCGGCTGGACGGTCTTGGGGACCTTGACCTTCTTGATCCACAGGACCAGATAACCGGCCAGGAAACCCGTCACGATCGCACCGATGAAGCCCGCGCCCGACTTCGAGTCGTAGAGCGCGCCCGTGTTCGCGATGAACCCGCCGATCATGCCGGGCACCAGCGCCGGCCGGTCCCCGATGGCGTACGCGATGTAGCCGGACAGGATCGGGATCATCAGGGTGAAGCCGATGACGCCGATCTGGAAGAGGTGGTCCCAGAAGGTGCCCGGGGTGACCACGTACCCCTTGTCCGTGGCGTGGCCGCCCAGGGCCAGCGCGATGGCGATCAGCAGACCGCCGACCACCACGAACGGGATCATGTACGAGACGCCGTTCATCAGCGCCTTGTAGGCGAGGCTGCGCTCCTTGCCGCCCCCGGCGCCGGAGGCGGCCGCCGCGCCGCCCGTCTGCACCGGCGCGCTCCGCACGCGCTCGATCAGCTCCTTCGGCCGGTGGATGCCGTCGGCGACGCCCGTCGACAGCACCCGCTTTCCGGCGAACCGCTCCCGGTCGACTTCCTTGTCGGCGGCGATGATGACGCCGTCCGCCTCCCTGACATCGTTGTCAGACAGTACGTTCTCGGCCCCGATCGACCCCTGCGTCTCCACCTTCATGTCCACGCCGAGCTCGTCCGCGGCCTGCTGGAGCTTCTCGGCGGCCATGTACGTGTGGGCGATCCCCGTCGGGCAGGCCGTGACGGCCACGAACTTCGGGCGCCCGGGCCCGCTCGCGCCGACGTCACCGGGAGGGCCGGCTGGACTGGTCACTGGAATCTCCTTCAGCCATGGATCCTGCGGGACCGCGCACACGACCCGGTCCACCTGGCATCCTGCCCCAGGTAAGCGGCGCATCAAAAGTCCGAAAGGCCCCGAACCGTTCCGCCGGAGGGCCCGAAACCGGCGGTCGACATGCAGCCCGCCCGCCTGCGGCCGCTAGGCCGATCGGTGTAGATTCGATCCCAGTGTCAGGCGTCGCTGCTGATGGCGGTCGGGCGGTCCTCGTGACCGGCCGAGGGGAGAGAGGGCCCCCGACGGACTGTGCTCGACGCACCGACCCGCCCATGTGCGGCCGGTGCCAGGCTCAGCCGTACCCACCCTCTCGACCCATGAGGAGCACCACCCATGGACTTCAAGGTCGCCGACCTTTCCCTCGCCGCCTTCGGGCGCAAGGAGATCACCCTCGCCGAGCACGAGATGCCCGGCCTGATGTCGATCCGCCGCGAGTACGCCGCCTCCCAGCCCCTCGCGGGCGCCCGCATCACCGGCTCCCTGCACATGACCGTGCAGACCGCCGTCCTGATCGAGACGCTCGTCGCCCTCGGCGCCGACGTCCGCTGGGCCTCCTGCAACATCTTCTCCACCCAGGACCACGCGGCCGCCGCCATCGCCGTCGGCCCGAACGGCACCCCGGAGGACCCGCAGGGCGTCCCCGTCTTCGCCTGGAAGGGCGAGACGCTGGAAGAGTACTGGTGGTGCACGGAGCAGGCGCTGACCTGGCCGAACACCCCCACCGGCGGCCCCAACATGATCCTCGACGACGGTGGCGACGCCACCCTCCTCGTCCACAAGGGCGTCGAGTTCGAGAAGGCCGGCGCGGCCCCGGACCCGTCCACCGCGGACTCCGAGGAGTACGCGTACATCCTCACGCTCCTCAACCGCACCCTCGGTGAGTCCCCGCAGAAGTGGACGCAGCTCGCGTCCGAGATCCGCGGCGTGACGGAGGAGACCACCACCGGTGTCCACCGCCTCTACGAGATGATGTCCGAGGGCACCCTGCTGTTCCCGGCGATCAACGTGAACGACGCCGTGACGAAGTCGAAGTTCGACAACAAGTACGGCTGCCGCCACTCCCTGATCGACGGCATCAACCGCGCCACCGACGTCCTGATCGGCGGCAAGGTCGCCGTGGTCTGCGGCTACGGCGACGTCGGCAAGGGCTGCGCGGAGTCCCTGCGGGGCCAGGGCGCGCGCGTCATCGTCACCGAGATCGACCCGATCTGCGCGCTCCAGGCGGCGATGGACGGCTACCAGGTCGCCACGCTGGACGATGTCGTCGAGACGGCCGACATCTTCATCACCACGACCGGCAACAAGGACATCATCATGGCCGCCGACATGGCCCGGATGAAGCACCAGGCCATCGTGGGGAACATCGGCCACTTCGACAACGAGATCGACATGGCCGGCCTGGCCAAGGTCGACGGGATCGTCAAGGACGAGGTCAAGCCGCAGGTCCACACCTGGACGTTCCCCGACGGCAAGGTCCTGATCGTGCTGTCCGAGGGCCGTCTGCTGAACCTGGGCAACGCGACCGGCCACCCGTCGTTCGTGATGTCGAACTCCTTCGCGGACCAGACCCTGGCCCAGATCGAGCTCTTCACCAAGCCCTCGGAGTACCCGACCGACGTCTACGTGCTGCCCAAGCACCTCGACGAGAAGGTCGCCCGCCTCCACCTCGACGCGCTCGGCGTCAGGCTCACCACCCTGCGCCCCGAGCAGGCCGACTACATCGGCGTCAAGGTCGAGGGCCCGTACAAGCCGGACCACTACCGCTACTGATCCCCGCGGATCCACAGCACCGAGCCAGGCCCCCGGCGACCGCGCCGGGGGCCTGCCCCGTACCCCCGTACGGGAACCCCGCACGCACGCAAGGACCACGCCCCATGCCCCGCGGCCGCTACTCGCTCCACGACCCGCACGACCACGCCCCCCTCGGCGAGGAGCACTTCCACTGCGCCCCCGGCCCCTCCGGCTGGCGCTACGTCGCCCAGCTCACCCACCCCGACGGCGGCCACCGGGGCTCGGTCGACCTGGCCGTGGACGCACTCGGCCGCCCCATCCGCCTCGAACTGAACGCCTCCGGCTGGCAGGTGCGCGGCGCCGCCGTCGACGGCGTCACCTGGGTCCGCACCGACCCCGCCGGCGCGGAGGCCACCGAGGGCAACGTCCGGGCCCCCGGCTTCACCGGCGCCTCCCCGGCCTTCCTCGTCGCCACGGCCCGCCTGCTGCGCCTGGCCCCCGGCGCCCCGGCCACCCGGGTGCGCCTGGTCGCCCTCACGGACCCGGTCCTCGCCGCCCGTACGGTCGACCAGGCGTGGGCCCTGCTCACCCGCGCGGAGCACCCGACGGACAGCGGCCCGCTGGTGGTGGACGAGTACCGGGTCACCGCGCTCGACACCGGCGAGGTCCACACCGTCCACATCGCCGGAGACGTCGTCCTGTCGGCCCCCGGTATCGAACTCGAACACCTGGAGACCCCGCCCTCGGCCTTCCCCGAAGGCGACGGCCCGGACGACGGGCCCGACGAGCCCCACGCGCCCTAACCGGGCGGCGCGAACCCGCTCCCGCGCCCGGGCGGCGCGACGGGCGGAGCCACCACGGGCGGGACGGCCACGACGGGCGGAGCCACCACGGGCGGAGCCACCACGGGCGGGTCGGCCACGACGGGTACGCCCGCTCCCGACGGGTACGAACCCACCGGCCCGGTCGCGGCGAAGGCCCGGGCGGCGTCCCGCGTCTGCCGCTCGTGCACCACGGCCATCAGGAACGCCGCCGCCGGCACCCCGGCCGGCGGCGGGGTCCCGGTCCGGGCCACCACGTCGTCCGCCAGCCGCGCCGCCATCGCGGCACCCGTGTGCGGGTCGAGCTGGTTCATCCGCGTCAGGTACTGGCGGATCGCCAGCCACAGCCCCTCCGGCACCGCCGAGAGGTCGAGCGCGGTGAACCGCCCGGCCAGCCAGGGCGGCGGCGGGGGCACCGGCATCACCCGGGCCCCGGGCACCCGCTCCCGGACCACGAGCGTCCCCGCGAACACGTCACCGAGCCGGCGTCCCCGCTCCGAGACCAGCGAGGCGACGCAGGCCACCGTCCCGAAGGTCATCAGCAGCTCCACCACCCCCAGCGCCCCGCGCACCAGCGCGTGCCGGAAGCGGATCGGCCCGCCGTCCTCGCGCACCACCCGCAGCCCGCAGGCCAGCTTCCCGAGGGAGCGTCCGTGCGTCAGCGTCTCCACGGCGATCGGCACCCCGACCAGCACCAGCAGCAGGCTCGCCACCGTGACCGCGGCCTGCGCGGCATCGTCCAGGTCGGCCGTCGCGAAGACGAGCGCGACGGAGACGATCATGAAACCGGTGCCGTACACGACCAGGTCCAGCAGGATCGCCAGCGCCCGGCTCGGCAGCCGCGCCGGCCGCAGGCCCAGGACGACCGCGTCCCCCGTCACCAGACCGCTCACCGCGTGCACCTTTCACCGACCTGACCCGCCCCTGTGCGCTCCAGTCTGCCAAGCTGACCACAGGAGCAGTAAGCCGAATCGGGCGGCCAGGGGCAGGGGAGCGGAAACCGGATGGACCTCGACGTCTTCGTGGCGGCCCACCAGGCGCAGTGGGCGCGCCTGGAGCAGCTCCTCGGCCGCGGCCGGAAGCTGACGGGAGCGGAGGCGGACGAGCTCGTCGCGCTCTATCAGCGCACCTCCACCCACCTCTCCCTCGTCCAGTCGAGCGCCCCCGACCCGGTGCTCACCGGCCGGCTCACCCAGCTGGTCGCCCGCGCCCGCGCCACCGTGACGGGCACCCGCCGGGCGAGCTGGCGCGACGCCGCGCGCTTCTTCACGGCGGGCTTCCCCGCGGCGGTGTACCGCAGCCGCCGCTGGTGGATACCCACGGCCCTGCTCTCCACGGCCCTCGGCATCCTCATCGGCTGGTGGATAGCCACCCACCCCGAGGTCCAGAGCGCCATCGCCGCACCGGACCACCTCAAGGACCTCACCAAGCCGGGCGGCGGGTACGAGACGTACTACTCCAGCCATCCGGCCGCCTCGTTCGCCGCCCAGGTCTGGACGAACAACGCCCAGGCCGCCGCGATCTGTCTGGTCCTTGGCGTCTTCCTCGGCCTGCCCGTCCTGTGGATCCTCTTCCTGAACATGGCGAACCTCGGCGTCGGCATCGGCCTGATGAGCTCGGCCGGCCGCCTCGACGTGTTCCTCGGCCTGATCCTCCCGCACGGCCTGCTCGAACTGACCGCCGTCTTCGTCGCCGCGGGCACGGGCCTGCGGCTGGGCTGGACGGTCATCGACCCGGGCCCCCGCACCCGCCGGACGGCCCTCGCCGAAGAGGGCCGCGCCGCCCTCGGCATGGCGATCGGCCTGGCCGTGGTCCTCTTCGTCTCGGGCCTGATCGAAGGCTTCGTCACCCCCTCCGGCCTTCCCACCTGGGCGCGCATCGCCATCGGCGTCGCCGCCGAGGCCGCCTTCCTGACGTACGTCTACGTACTGGGCGGCCGGGCCTCCCGCGAGGGCGAGGCGGGCGACGTGGAGGAAGCCGACCGCACGGCCACACTGCCCACCGCGGCCTGACGTGCCTGATGTGCGTCCGGCCCCGCTGAGCTGCTAGTCTCCTCATCGTCCCGCAAACACCGTTGACACGGTCGCTGTGGGGAGGTAGATTCGAACGGTTGCCTCGAACTGGACAAGTTCGGCAGCGATGGTTTAACATCTCTCTCGCCCCCAAGGAATTGAATTCCAGTGGGGCACATTCGACTCTTCCTCCAGAATCGAAGCCG
The DNA here is from genome assembly GCF_042890765.1 of Streptomyces sp. NPDC002032. Lineage (NCBI taxonomy): Bacteria > Bacillati > Actinomycetota > Actinomycetes > Kitasatosporales > Streptomycetaceae > Streptomyces > Streptomyces sp. NPDC002032. The sequence continues at coordinate 361,595 of NZ_JBIASM010000008.1, forward strand.
GGAAATCCGGTGGAAAGCTTCTGATAGAGTCTGAATCGCCGGAAAGGGAAAGCGCGAAAGCGCAGAACCTCGAAAGCACCGAGGAAATCGGACACGAAAGAGTCTGATAGAGTCGGAAACGCAAGAACAGAACAGAACGAAAGCCCGGAGGAAAGCCCCAGTAAGTGTTACTGAGGGTGAGTACAAAGGAAGCGTCCGTTCCTTGAGAACTCAACAGCGTGCCAAAAATCAACGCCAGAAGTTGATACCCCGTC